>PLBK01000021.1:125051-285521 GCA_003134505.1 Actinomycetota bacterium
GTGAAGCGGACGAGTTGCGTCCCGAACTTCACTTCGTGCACGTTCGAGAACTGTGTGAGTGTGTAGATCAGCTGAGCCAGGCCCGCGTGCGAGAAGTGGCCTGTCGGAAACAGCAAGAGGGCAGCGCCGTGCTCGACGGCGAGGTCATGGAAGCCGCCGTTGGAAATTCCGGTCGACAGGTGGAGGTCGCGTTGCTCCTGCGTCGTCGGGCCCTTGACCAGCTCGCGCAACGCGGCTGCTGCAACAGCTTTCGTCTTCGGCACCGTGCGCGCCACGGGCTGCACCTCGCCGTTGCGGAGGAAGTAGACACGCAGCGTCGTCGTCGCGGGCTCCGTGGCGGGGGTGGTCTTCGTCCCGCTCCCGCCTCCGCACGCGGCGGCGACGAGCACGAAGGCGATCGGCGAGAATCGCAGGAGCATGCGGCCGATCATCGGGATCACAGCGTACGCCGAGGAGGCGTCCTGGGGCGTCTGGACGCTGCCCGCGGCGCTGATCCCGCTCTCCTACGTGCGCTCGGTCGAGCTCGCGGGCGGTCGTGCCCTGCTCGTGCCGCCGGGAGAGGGCGGGGTCGAGGAGACGCTCGACCGCCTGGACGGGCTCGTCTTCTCGGGTGGGGCGGACGTCGACCCCGAGCAATACGGCGCCGAGACCCATCCGGCCACGCACGGAACCCGGCCGCAGCGCGACCGCGCCGAGCTCGCGCTGCTCACGGCGGCGCTCGAGCGGGACATGCCCGTGCTGGCCGTCTGCCGCGGCTCGCAGGTCCTGAACGTGGCGCTCGGCGGCGACCTCGAGCAGCACGTCCCGGAGCGCGTCGGTCACGAGGGTCACCGGGAGGTTCCAGGCACGTTCTCCGAGCACGGGGTCGAGATCGCTTCCGGCACGCGCCTGCACGAGATCGTCGGCGACCACACGAGCGTCAAGTCCCACCACCACCAGGGGTACGGCCGCCTCGGCACGGGCCTGCGGGAGGCCGCCCGCGCCGACGACGACACGGTCGAGGCGATCGAGGACCCGTCGCGGCGCTTCACGGTCGGCGTCCTCTGGCACCCCGAGGAGGGCGAGGACCTGCGGCTCTTCCAGGAGCTCGTCGCCCAGGCCCAGGCGTACCGCAGCGAGCGTCAGCCGAGCCGGTAGGCTCGGGCGATGCCGTCGAAGGGCATCGAGGCCGCCGGGCTCGTGCGCGAGTTCAAGGGCGGCGTGCTGGCAGTCGCGGGCATCGACCTGCACGTCGCCGAGGGCGAGATCTACGGCTTCCTCGGCCCGAACGGCGCCGGCAAGTCGACGACCGTCCACATGCTCACGACGCTGCTGCCGCCGACCGCCGGCCGTGCCACGGTAGCCGGGTTCGACGTCGTCCACGAGGGCCCGAAGGTGCGGAAGGCGATCGGCGCCGCGCTGCAGGAGGCTGCGCTCGACCCGATCCTGACCGGCCGCGAGCACCTGCGCCTGCAGACGGCGTTGCACGCGCTGCCCCGCGAGGAGCGGAAGCCCCGCAGCGACGAGCTGCTCGAGCGGGTCGGTCTCACGGGCGCCGCCGACCGCAAGGTGCGGACGTACTCCGGCGGGATGAAGCGCCGGCTCGACCTGGCGCTGGCGCTCGTACACCGGCCGCGGATGCTGTTCCTGGACGAGCCGACGACCGGCCTCGACGTGCAGTCGCGGAGCGCGCTCTGGCAGGAGGTCGCACGGCTCGCGAAGGAGGACGGCGTCACGGTCTTCCTGACGACCCAGTACCTCGAGGAGGCCGACGTCCTCTGCGACCGGGTCGGGATCATCGACCAGGGAAAGATCGTCGCCGAGGGCTCGCCCGCCGAGCTGAAGGCGTCGATCGGCCGGCCGACGGTCGACGTCGTGCCCGCCGACCACGAGCAGCGCGACAGGGTCTCAGCGGTGCTGGCGCAGTTCGGCGAGCTCACGCAGGCCTCGCCGCACGGCGTCGCGGTGCTGCTCTCGGGAGACGAGTTCGGGCTCGCCGACGTGGTGCGCGCACTCGACGCGGAGGGCCTGCACGTCGAGCACCTGCAGCTCCATGCGCCGAGCCTCGACGACGTGTTCCTGGCCCAGACCGGGCGCACGCTCGAAGGGGCCGAGCAGGAGCAGCAGACCGAGCTCGTGCCGTGAGCGACACTTGGACGCAGATCGGGAACCTGGCGCGGCGCAGCATCGTCCGAACGCTGCGCCAGCCGGCGTACGTGATCCCGCCGCTCATCTTCCCGACCCTGCTCGTGACGGTGAACGCCGCCGGGCTGCGGCCCTCGACGCTGCTGCACGGCTTCCCGACGCACTCCTTCCTCGCGTTCGCGATCGCGGTGCCCTTCATCCAGGGGGCGCTGTTCTCGACGATGAACGCCGGCACCGACCTGGCGCGCGACATCCAGACCGGGTTCCTGAACCGTCTGGCGCTGACGCCGATGAGGGGCAGCGCGCTCCTCGTCGGCCACATGGCGGGCGTGATGGTGCTGGGCCTGATCCAGTCGATCTTCTACCTCTGCTTCGCGCTCGCGGTCGGCGTGCGGTTCTCGGCGGGTGTCGGCGGCGCATTCGTGATCCTCGCTCTCGCCAGCCTGATCGCGGCCTCGTTCGGCATGCTCGGCGCCTTCCTGGCGCTGCGCACCGGCTCCGGCGAGGCGATCCAGGCGACGTTCCCGTTCCTGTTCGTCTTCCTGTTCATCTCGTCGATGAACACGCCGCGGAACCTGATCGCGGTGCACTGGTTCAAGATCGCCGCGACGATCAACCCGGTCTCGTACCTGATCGAGGGCGTGCGCAGCCTGATCATCACCGGCTGGGACGGGCAGGCGCTCGCCCTCGCCTTCGCCGTCGCGCTCGCGATCGGCTCCATCTCGGTCGTGCTCTCCACGTGGGCGCTCGGGCAGAGGATGGCACGGACGTGACCTCCGACGGCTTCCGCTCCTATCGCTCCGTGGTGCTCGGAGTGGCCTGGCGGACGGTGCACAACGCGCTGACGACCCCGAACCTCGTCATCCCGACGCTCGCGTTCCCGTTCTTCTTCTTCCTCGCGTTCGCGGGCGGCCTCTCGCAGCTCTCGCACCTGCCCGGGTTCCACTTCCCGGAGGGCTACACGTCCTTCCAGTTCGTGTTCGTGATGCTCCAGTCGGCCGCGTTCGGCGGCGTCTTCACTGGCTTCGGGATCGCGCGGGACTTCGAATACGGTTTCGCCCGCCGCCTGATGCTGGCCGCTCCGCATCGCAGCGCGCTCGTCGTCGGCTACGCCGTGGCCGCCGTGATCCGCTGGTTGGTCGTCGCCGTGTTGCTGACGGTGGCCGGCTTCGCCGTCGGGATGGGCGTGGGCGGCGGCGGGGTGGAGCTGATCGGCCTCTACGGGCTGGCGCTGATCGTGAACTCGGCGGCGCTGCTCTGGTCGGCCGGGATCGCGATGCGGTTCCGCACGATTCAGGCCGGGCCCGCGATGCAGATGCCGGTCTTCCTGGCGCTGTTCTTCGCGCCCGTCTACGTGCCGCTCTCGCTGCTGTCCGGGTGGATCCACGCGGTCGCGCGCGGCAACCCGGTGACGTACTTCCTCGAGGCGGGCCGGAGCTTCGTCTCGGGGGAGGCGGCATATGCGGGCGTGGCGTTCGGCGCCGCCTTCGCGCTCGTCGCGTTCTTCGGCCTCTGGGCGCTGCGCGGCCTCCACAAGGCAGAGGCCGCCGGCGGTTAGCACGGGGGAAACGGCCGGTTTCCCCCGTGACCCCCCTTCCCCTTGTGGGTGCGGATCCAGCGGTGCGAGCTACGCCCGGGCAAGGCCCGGGCTTCGCGGCAGGGTCGCAGCGCGTCGCATGTGTCGCTGATCAGGATGCAGCTCTAAGGCAGTCAGAGCACTCGCCGCGGAGGACGACATCGTGCGCGGCCACCTCGTGGCCGAGCCGGGTCGAGAGCCCTTCCAGCGCCTGCTCGAGCGGCTGGTCCTCGAACGCCACGACCCGGCCGCACCCGTCGCAGACCAGGTGGTGATGGTGCTCGCCGCCGGGGTGAGCGGGCTCGTAACGCGAGATCCCATCGCCGACGTCGATCCGCTGGACGAAGCCGTCCCTCACCAGCTGCTCGAGGATGCGATAGACGCTGGCGATCCCGACGCGACGGCCCTCGGCGCGGAGCCCGTCGAAGATGCCCTGTGCCGTCAGGCAGCAGTCCTGACGTCCGAGCAGCTCGACGACGGCGCGGCGGGCGCCGCCGCTCCTGTGCCGCTTCGTCTGCATCGCCGCGAGCGTCGCGTCCGCCCAGGTGCTCATCGCAGTCGATGATAGCCATCCCGAGCGAGACTGATAGCGAGAATAACTCTCGTTAGTTATAGTGTTCGACATGTGTAGGCTCGTGACTATCCTCCTCGCCGCCACGGCGGTCTGGGCCGCGACCGCGATCGCGACCGTCGGCGCCGCGACCCGAAGCGGCGGCATCCAGGTCGTGGCGGCGGAGAACTTCTGGGGCAGCATCGCCGCGCAGCTCGGCGGCAACCGCGTGCAGGTGACGAGCGTGATCACGAGCCCCGCCACCGACCCGCACGACTACGAGCCGACCGCCGCCGACGCGCGCTCGATCGCCGGGGCCCGGATGGTGATCGTGAACGGGATCGGCTACGACCCGTGGGCGCAGAAGCTGATCGACGCCAATCCCGTTCATGGGCGCGTCGTGCTGAGTGTGGGCGACCTCGTCGGGGTCAAGCCGGGCGGGAACCCGCACCGCTGGTACTCGCCGGCCAACGTCCAGCAGGTCATCGCCGAGATCGTCCGCGACTACGTGAAGCTCGACCCGAAGGACGCCGGCTACTTCAGGCAGCAGGGAGCAACCTTCGAGAACCGCGGACTGGCGCAGTACAAGGGGCTGATCGCCACCATCAGGCGCAAGTACACCGGCGTTCCGGTCGGCGCCTCCGAAAGCATCTTCGCGCCGCTCGCCAAGGCGCTCGGCCTGCGGCTGCTGACGCCTGCATCGTTCCTGAAGGCGATCAGCGAGGGCACCGAGCCGACCGCGGCCGACATCACGACGATCGACGGCCAGGTCGCGCACGGGCAGATCAAGGTGTGGGTCTTCAACAGCCAGAACAGCACGCCCGACGTCAAGCGGCTCACCGATGCCGCGCGCAAGAAGGGCATCCCCGTGACGACGATCACGGAGACACTGACCCCCGCCTCGGCCACCTTCCAGAAGTGGCAGTCGCAGCAGCTTCAGGCGCTCGCAGCCGCGCTCCACAGAGCAACCGGCCGGTGACGGCGAAGGCGGCGGCCGTCCGCTTCGAGGACGCTGCCGTGCGCCTCGGCGGCCGAACGATCTGGAGCGACGTCTCGCTCACGGTGGCGAAGGGCGAGTTCGTCGCGGTGCTGGGGCCGAACGGAGCCGGCAAGTCGACGCTGATCAAGGCGGTGCTGGGCCTGCTGCCACTCGCGGCCGGATCGGTGAGCGTGCTGGGCCGGCCGGCCGGTCAGGCCAGCGGTGCGATCGGGTACCTGCCCCAGCGCCGGAACTTCGACGCCGGCACGCGCATCCGCGGGCTCGACATCGTCCACCTCGGGCTGGACGGCGCTCGCTGGGGCGTCCCGATCCCGGGCCTCCCGAGCCGAGCGAGGGAGACCGAACGCGTCCGGGAGGTCATCGAGCTCGTCGGTGCCGCCGGCTACGCGGAGGAGCCGATCGGGCAACTCTCCGGCGGCGAGCAGCAGCGGCTGCTGATCGCCCAGGCGCTCGTCAGGAGACCGCAGCTGCTGCTGCTGGACGAGCCGCTCGACAGTCTCGACCTGCCCAACCAGGCGGCCGTCGCCGCTCTCGTCCGCCGGATCTGCCGTCAGGAGCAGGTGGCCGTCATGCTGGTCGCGCACGACATCAACCCGATCCTCGGCTACCTCGACCGCGTCGTCTATCTCGCCGGCGGGAAGGCCGTGGAGGGTCGTCCCGAAGAGGTGATCTCGAGCGGGACGCTCAGCCGCCTCTACGGAGCCCCGATCGAGGTGCTGCGCGCATCCGACGGCAGGCTCGTCGTCGTCGGGCAACCGGAGGCGCCGTTCGTGCACGGCGACCGGCACGCCCATGGTTGAGCTCTCGATCTTCCAGGGGGTGTCCTGGAACGTCGTCTCCGACGTCCAGCAGCTCTTCTCGTACCCGTTCATGGTCAACGCGCTGGAGGCGGGCACGATCGTGGCGGTCATGGCCGGCGTCACCGGTTGGTTCATGGTCCTGCGCCGTCAGACCTTCGCCGGCCATACGTTGTCGGTGATCGCCTTCCCGGGCGCCGCGGCCGCCAGCCTGGCCGGGCTGCCGCTCGCGGTCGGCTACTTCGGCTTCTGCGGCCTGGGCGCGCTCGCGCTGGCGGGCATCGCCGGCTCGCGGCGCAGCCTCAGCGGGGAATCGGCCGCAATCGGGTCGCTGCAGGCGCTCGCGCTCGCGCTCGGGTTCCTGTTCGTCAGCCTCTACCAGGGCATCCTGAACGGGCTCGACTCGCTCCTCTTCGGCACCTTCCTCGGTATCACGAGCGACCAGGTGACGGTCCTGCTCGTCGTCGCCGCCGTGACGCTCGTGCTCGTCTGCGTCGCCGGCCGGCCCCTGTTCTTCGCCTCCGTCGACGCAGACGTCGCCCGCGCCGCCGGTGTTCCGGTGCAGCTGCTCGGCTTCGGCTTCCTGCTCGTCCTCGGCTTGTCGGTCGCGGAGACGAGCCAGATCACCGGCGCGCTGCTGGTGTTCTCGCTGCTCGTCACCCCGGCGGCCACCGCTCATCAGCTGACGGCGCGGCCCGGTCTCGGCATCGCCCTCTCGGTGGCGATCGCCCTCGCCGTCACCTGGCTCGGGCTCGCGCTCGCCTACTTCTCGATCTACCCGGTCGGCTTCTACGTCACCTCGCTCGCCTTCGGGATCTACGTGCTCGTGCGGCTCGGGCGCGGGATCCTCGATCGGCCCCGGGCGACGGCACGGCTGGCGGGCGCGACCTCCTGATGTTCGCGCACGAGTTCATGCGCAACGCGTTGATCGCGGGGACCTTCGTCGGCCTCGCCTGCGGCCTCGTCGGCTACTTCGTCGTCCTCAGGGCGCAGGTGTTCGCCGGTGACGCCCTGAGCCATGTGGCGTTCACCGGCGCCCTGGCCGCGGCCGTCCTCGGCTACGACGTCCTCGCAGGGGTCTTCGTCGCGACGATCCTGGGCGGCGTCCTCATGGGCCTGCTCGGCGATCGCGCCCGAGCCGACGACGTCACGATCGGCACGCTGTTCGCGTGGACGCTCGGGCTCGGTGTCCTCTTCCTGTCGATCTTCACGACGCAGAAGAGCGCCGGCAACGGCACCGCCGGCGTGCGCGTCCTGTTCGGCTCGATCTTCGGGCTCAGCGGCACGGACGTGAGGCGATCGGTGATCCTCGCTGTCGTGGTCGCCGCGCTGCTGCTCGCGATCGCGCGGCCGCTGCTCTTCGCCACACTGGACGGGGCCGTCGCGGCCGCCCAGGGCGTGCCGGTCAGGGCTCTCGGTCTCGCCTTCCTCGCTCTTCTCGGCCTCGTCGCCGCGCAGGCGACGCAGGCGGTCGGCGCGCTGCTGTTGCTCGGCCTCCTCGCCGCCCCGGCCGGCGCGGCGCACCTGCTCTCGACGCATCCCTACCGTGGTCTCGCCCTGTCGGCTGTTCTCGCCACGGGCTCGGTCTGGGTCGGCCTCACCCTCAGCTACGTGTTCCCGTCGCTGCCGCCGAGTTCGATGATCATCGCGGTCGCCGTCGGCATCTACATCCTCGCGCTCGTGGCGGCGGCTCTTCACGACCCCCGGGCCGTCTGGCAGCGGCTGGCGAATCTCGGCACGCCCGCCGAGAGCGCGCACGCGCACGAGCACTAATCGAGCAGTCCGGCGCCGATCGCGGCCACGAGGCCGGCGACGACGCCGCAGCGCGTCGCGAAGCTCGCCGTCTCGACGTACTCCGCTGGGGAGTGGTCGTCGCCTCCCACCGGCCCGAGGCCGTCAAGGGTGGGGATGCCGCGACTCGCGGTCCACGAGCCGTCCGAGACGCCGCCGGCGACCGCCTCGCCGAGCTCGTGCCCGAGCGCAGCGCCGAGCGCGACCGCCGTCCCGGCGAGCCGGCCGACCGCCGGTGTCCGCTCGAGCGGCGGCGGGCCGCCGAGATCCTCGTAGCGCAGCGTGATCCCGTCGTAGGCCGGAAAGTCGCGGATCCGCGCGGTCACCCAGTCGAGGTCGCCCTGTGTGGCGGCTCGCACGTCTGCGGCCAGGAGGCCGCGGCTCGGCACCGTGTTCAGCCCTTCGCCGGCCTCGAGCGCCGTGATCTGCAGCGTCATGCCCTCTCTGGCTGCGTCCAGCTCGGCCAGGCGCAGCGCCTCCCGGGCGAGCGCGAGTGCCACGTTGCGGCCCGCCCGCGGCGCCTCGCCCGCATGCGCGGCGCGTCCCTCGGCGTGCACGCGCAACCACGCTGCGCCCTTGCGCGCGGACACGATCTCGCCGCTCGGGCGCCCGCACTCGAGGCAGAGCACGGCATCGAAGGACTCGAGGCGCTCGATCGTCGTCGGTGGGCCCGGCCGCGACTCCTCGTCCGGAACCGACACGACCTCGACGAGCTCGAACGGGCGCGGCCCGGTCGCGAGAGCGCGCGCTGTATGGACGGCCACCGCGATTCCGCCCTTCATGTCGGCGACACCCGGCCCGTAGCAGCGCCTGTCGTCTCGCCGGAAGGGCCGCATCGCCGCCGTTCCGAGCGGGAAGACGGTGTCGTGGTGGCAGAGCAGCGCAACCCGTCCGCGCCCCGGCCCACGCAGCGTCGCATGGAGGTACAGGCCCGCCGGCGACGGGACGAGCTCCGGCTCGAGCCCGTAGCGCTCGCTTACCGACGCAAGCAGCCGCGCCAGCCGGTCGAGCGCGTGGATGTCCCCTCCGGGCGTGTCCGCGTCGACCCAGGTGGCGAGGTCGGAGAGCAGCAGCTCGAGCTCGGCGTCGACCGCCGCGCACGCGCGCGTGGCCTCCTCGACCGCGATCGCCGGCACCTCGGGTCCCATGGCTTGCAACAGTCTGTTGCAAGGAGCGGCGGCCGGAGCGTTTAGCATCAGCTGCGTGACGCGTTTCTGGCACCCGTTCGCGGACATGGGGCTCATGGAGGAGACCGGCGAGCTCGTGATCGAGCGGGGCGAGGGAGCCTGCCTCTGGGACGAGCAGGGACGGAGCTACATCGACGCGACGGCGGCCCTCTGGTACTGCAACGTCGGCTACGGTCGCGACGAGATCGCCGACGCGGCTGCCGCGCAGATCCGGAAGATCCCCGCCTACTCGGCCTACGGGAACCTCGCCACGCGCCCGGCCGTCGACCTGGCCGAGCGGCTCGCCGCACTCTCCCCGCTCGACGACGCGCGCGTGTTCTTCACGAGCGGCGGCGCCGAGTCGATCGAGTCCGCGGCCAAGCTCGCGCGCCGGTACTTCAGCCTCACGGGCGAGCCAGAGCGGACGGTGCTCATCTCGCGCCAGCGCGCCTACCACGGCGTTGCGGGCTTCGGGACGAGCCTGGCCGGAGCCGACGTGTTCCGGGAAGGCATCGAGCCGCCCGTCCCCGACGTCGTGCACGTGCCCTGGGACTCCGCCGACGCGCTTAGGGACGCGATCGGAGCCGTGGGCGCCGACCGTGTGGCGGCGTTCTTCTGCGAGCCGGTCGTGGGCGCCGGCGGGGTGCTCGCGCCGCCGCCCGGCTATCTCGCCGAGGTTCGCTCGATCTGCAGCGACGCGGGCTGCCTGCTCGTCGCCGACGAGGTGATCACGAGCTTCGGCCGCTGCGGCCACTGGTTCGCGAGCGAGCGGTTCCAGCTCGAGCCGGACCTGATCACCTTCGCCAAGGGCTCGACGTCGGGCTATCTGCCGCTCGGGGGCGTGATCGCCTCCGGCCGCGTCGCCGAGCCGTTCTGGCGGCCGGGCGGCGGCGTCATCTTCAGGCACGGCTACACGTACTCGGGGCACGCGGCCGTGTGCGCGGCGTCGCACGCCAACCTGGACATCCTCGAGCGCGACGGGCTGATCGCGCGCGGCGGGGAGCTGGAGCGGGAGATCGAGGAGGCGCTCGCGCCGCTCGCCGGCCATCCGCTCGTCGCCGAGATCCGCGCCGGCACCGGCGCGATGGCCGCCGTGCAGCTGGCAGATCCCGCACTGGCCGAGCGCGCCTCGCTGCTCGCCCGCGAGCACGGCGTGATCACCCGCGTCCTGCTCGGCGGCGCCCTGCAGATCTCGCCGTCGCTCGTGATCACGCGCGCCGAGCTGGACGAGATGGCGGGCGGGCTGGCCGCGGCCCTGGACGTCTGTCGCAGCCACGTCGCAACCACCGCTTAACACAGACCCAACGACGCTTAAGCGGGCCGCAACTGCCTCCAAACGAGGCGAGGCTATAACGGGCGCGTGACCCTGCGAGCTCTCCTTCCCGGCGCTGCTGCGCTCGCGGGCGCCGGGGCGGTCGGAGCCGGCGTCGCCCTCGGGGTCGCCTTCGGCGTCGGCGGGCTCGGCACCGCCAAGACGATCGAGACCGTCCGCGACGTGTCGGTGCCGGCGAGCAGCGTCAGCGACACCTTCGCGAACCCGAGCCGTCTTCTGACGATCGGGCAGATCTACAGGGAGGTCGCCCCCGGCGTCGTCCAGATCACCGCCACGAGCCGGGTCGTCACGCCCGCCGATCCGTTCTTCAACCCCTTCGGCCCGACCGTGCAGACGGAGAAGGCGCTCGGCTCGGGCTTCGTGATCGACAAGGCCGGGCACATCGTCACGAACTACCACGTGATCGCAGGCGCGACGTCGGTGAGGGTCAGCTTCTCGAACAACGAGAGCTTCAAGGCTCAGGTCGTCGGCAAGGATCCAACCACCGATCTCGCCGTCCTGCGCGTCAACGCCAGCTCGCGAGCGCTGACGCCGCTCGTGCTCGGCGACTCCGACCGGGTCCAGGTCGGAGACCAGGTGATCGCCATCGGCAACCCCTTCGGGCTCACGCGCTCGGTGACGGCCGGGATCGTCAGCGCCCTGCAGCGCCAGATCACCTCGCCCAACCAGTACACGATCGACCACATCATCCAGACGGACGCCGCGATCAACCACGGCAACTCGGGCGGGCCGCTGATCTCGACCAGCGGGCAGGTCATCGGCGTCAACGCCCAGATCGACACCGCGAGCACGGCCGAGCAGAACAACGCCGGCATCGGCTTCGCGATCCCGTCGAACACCGTCGAGACCGTCGTCGGACAGCTGCTGAAGACCGGCCACGCCGAGCATCCCTTCCTCGGCGTCGAGCCGCAGACGATCACGCCCGTCCTGGCGCGCATCCTGCATCTCCCGACGGTGGGCGGGATGCTGGTCGAGAAGGTCGAGCCGGGCAGCGGCGCGGAGAAGGCGGGTCTCCGGGGCGGGACGACCCAGGTGACGGTGTCCGGCGAGTCCTACACGCTCGGCGGCGACATCATCGTCAAGATCGACGGCGCCCCGGTCTCTTCGCTCGCCACGCTCCGCGACCTGGTCGCGGCCAGGAAGCCCGGGGACACGATGACGCTGACGATCTACCGCAGCTCCACCGGCTCGAGCAGCTGGAAGCTGATGGACGTCAACGTGAAGCTCGGGCGGCAGCCTTCCTCTCCTTCCGGGTAAGCCGTCCTTGTCACGGGGGAAACCATGTTTCCCCCGTGGGCCTCCTTCTTCTCGGGGTCGCGTTTCGGGCGGACTGAGCTACGCCGGGGCAGAGCCCGGCTTCGCGGCGACTGACGGCGCGTCGACGACGCTAGCCTGTCCCAGATGGGCGAGCAGCAGATCGGGCCCGGGCGACTTCTGCTCGAGAATCCGGGCACTGAGGAGCAGATCTGGGTTGCGGACGGCGGCGAGGATCACGCCGGGTGGCAGTGCGTGTCCACCGACCCGTTTCCGTGCCCGGCGGCCGGATGTGCGTTCGTGGCCGAGTACATGACGGCCGCGCACCTGATCCTCGTCTGGGAGGAGCGTGACGACCCCAACCTGTTGCGGCACGCCGAGCGGGCCAAGAAGGTGGGGCGGAATCCCCGGGTCGTCGAGTATGCCCCCGCCTTCGGGCCGAGCGCCTCGTACTACGCCTGGGAAGCCGCCGGCCGGCCGGTCCACGGCATCCGCGGCAAGTGAGCTTCTCGGCCTACTAGCATGGCCGCCGTGACGACCGAGACGATCCAGGTGAGTGGGATCCGCTGCGAGCGCTGCGTCAGCCGGCTCGCCACCGTTCTCACCGGCCACGAGGGCCTCGAGTCGGCGAACGCGAACCTGATGGGACAGGTGACGCTGGCCTGGGACGAGGGCCGGACGACCCGCGAGACGCTGCTCGAAGCCATGGCCCGCGGGGGCTTTCACGAGCTGCAAGCCGGGCCCGACGCGGAATAGCCCGCAGGGCCAGGCCGTTTCAGCCTCCGTGACGGGCACGCTGCTAGGGTGGCGCCGCCATGAGCGGGACGGACGAGGAAACCGGCGCACGGCGAGTCGCGTCGGAAGCACGAAATCGCGTCCGCTTCGAGGAGGAGGCGCTCCAGCTCTCGGACCAGGTCTACCGCGTGGCGCGGCGGCTCGTGTCGACGCGCGAGGAGGCGGAGGACCTCGTCCAGGAGACCTACGCGCGGGCGTTCCGAAGCTGGCGCTCGTTCACTCCGGGCACGAACCTGCGTGCCTGGCTCTTGCGGATCCTCACGAATCTCAACATCGACCGGGGCCGTCGCAAGCAGCGCGCGCCGGACGAGCAGCCCCTCGAGGAAAGTGACTACTTCCTGTACAACCGGCTCGAGCAGGCCTCCCGGGACGGCAACGCCGACGAGGAGCGCGTCGTCGAGCGGCTCTCCCAGGACGACATCGTCGGAGCTCTGTCCGCCGTTCCCCACGACTTCAGGGACGTGGTGGTGCTCGTGGACATAGGCGACTTCACGTACCAGGACGCGGCCAACATCCTCGACATCCCGATCGGCACCGTCATGTCCCGCCTGCATCGTGGAAGGCGTATCCTGAAACGAGAGCTCGCAGATCGGGCGACGGGAGGCACGTGATGGCCGGCTACGAGATCGATCCGTGCGAGAAGTGCGAGGAGGCGATGCAGCCGTACCTCGACCGCGCGCTCAGCGACGACGAGCGGCTGCAGGCCGAGCAGCACCTGGCCGGCTGTTCCTACTGCGCCAAGCGCTACCGGTTCGAGGAGAGCCTGCGCCAGTTCGTCCGCAAGTGCTGTGCCGAGCAGATGCCGCCCGAGCTGAAGCTGAAGCTGGCGTCGCTCAGAACGCCGCTCTGACCTAGTCGCGGAGCCGCTCGGGGAGATCGTCCGGATAGTCGACGTCCCCCGGTGGGCCGAGGTCGTCGCACGGGACGAGCAGCGGGGCGAGCGCTCGCGCACCCTCGTCCGGAACCGAGTCCCAGGCTGCGCTCGCCAGCAGCACCGGATGGCTGCGCTCACCGCCGTAGCTCGCGGCGAGCACGTCGTCGCCGTGCGCCCGCCAGGCCTCGACGACCCGCTGGATCGCTGCCGGCGCCAGATCGGGCCCGTCCGCGAGCACGATGATCGCCGCCTCGGTCCCGTCAGGCAGCGCTGCGAGACCGCAGCGGAGCGACGCGCCCGGCCCGAGCTCCCAGTCGGGGCAGAGCACCACCGGTTCGCTTGTCTCCAGCTCGAAGGCGCCGGCAACGACGACCATGTCCTCGATCCCGCTCGCCCGAACTCGCTCGACCACCTCCTCGAGCAGCAGTCGCTGCTTCGGCGAGCCGAAGCGTGTCGCGGCGCCGGCCGCGAGCACGACCGCGCCGATCACGAGCTCGAGATCGTGATCTTGCGGACGACCACGACCTGAGTCGGCGTCCCGTTCGGGTCGGAGGGGTCGCCGAGCCGGCCGATCTTGTCCACAACGGCCATGCCGTCGACGACCTTGCCGAGCAGCGCGTAGTCCGGCGTCAGGAACGACGCGTCCCCGGTGACGACGAAGAACTGGCTTCCCGAGGCGCCCGAGGGCTCGGTTGACGTCTTCGCCATCGCCACCACGCCCAGGGCGTAGGACGTCTTCGCCGGCGGCTTGTCCACGACGGAGTAGCCCGGCCCACCGGTTCCGGTCGCGGTCGGATCGCCGCCCTGGATCACGAAGCCGGGCACGATGCGATGGAAGGTCGTGTCGTCGTAGAAGCCGGAGCGGGCGAGCGAGACGAAGGACGCGGTCGTGTGCGGCGAGTCCTTCACGTCCAGCTTGATCGTGAACGAGCCACAGCTCGTGTCCACGGCCGCAATCCACGTCTTCGACGCGTCGAGCGGCTTCGCGGGCCGCTTCCGGCTCTCGCTTCGCGACAACGGCGCGGAGACCTGGGGGCAGCCGCTTGCCCCGGTGCTCGACGGCGGCGGAGGCGGAGGCGGTGTCGAGCTCTTCGTCGAGCTGCCGCCGCAGCCGGCCAGCGCCGCGGCGAGCACGACGGCGATCCCGAGCCCGAGGACGCGCGCCATGTCTAGCTCGCCGCGCGGACGCGAGGCGGGCCCGGCCGTCCGTTTCCGTCCGGCGCGATGCCGAGCCCGCCGGTGACCGCCACGATGTCGGCGAGATGGAGCAGCTTGAACGTGAGCCGCCCGGCGCGCAGCCGTTCGGTCTCATCGTCGATGTCCGGCAGGCTCTGCCAGAGATCGCGCGCGGCGACCAGCATCTCGCGCATCCGCTCGAGCTCCTCCGCCTGGCCGCTGCGCTCCTCGCAGGCGTTGAGTGCGAGACCGAGGACGCCGAAGGTGTCGGGCTGGCGGAGCCAGAGCAGCGACGTCGCCATCGACAGGTAGCCGTGGATGCGCGCGAACACCATCGGCTGCGAGAGCACGTCGCTGCCGCGCGGCGCGGTCGGCTCCAGCGGCGGCTCACCGTCTGCGATCCGGTTCGCGCTCCCGGCGAGCATCGCGCGTACCTCCGCGTCGCCGAACCCGGCTGCGCGGGCGGTCCGCAGGGCGATGAGCAGCGAGCTCGGCTGCTGTCCGTAGGGATAATCCGAGGCGTAGACGACCTGTTCCGGCGAGATCTGGCGGTAGAAGTCGAGCAGGTCGACCGGGCTCCAGACCGACGTGTCGAAGAAGACGCCCGCCTTGCCGGCGAAGTTGTCGGCCAGCCTCGCGAGGTCGGCGATGCCGGCGTGGGCGATCACGAGCTGCGTCTCGGGGTACGCCTCCACGAGCCGGCCGAGGTCGTCCGCGATCGGCGGCAGGCCGCGCCCGCCGTGGATCAGGATCGGCACGCGGTACTCGGAGGCGATCTCGAACACCGGTGCGAGGCGCTTGTCGTCGAGCAGGAAGCGTTGCGCTCGCGGGTGCAGCTTGATGCCGCGCGCCCCGCGCTCGAGGCAGCGTCTCGCCTCCTCGATCGGGCTCTCGGCCAGGTCGAGCCGGACGAACGGGATCAGGCGCCCCTGCGAGCGCTCGGCGGCGGCGAGCGTGCGGTCGTTCGCAGCGCTGAAGCTCGGGTGGCGGTCAGGCTCGTCCATGCAGAACATGAACGCCCGGGACACGTCGTAGCGGTCCATGATGCCGAGCAGCTCCTCGGACCGGCCCTTCATGCCGTCGATGTCGTCGCCGAGATGGGTGTGGGCGTCGAAGACCTCGACGCCCACGGGGAGCTCCTTGCGGAGCTCGGCGTCCCAGAGCGAGCTGACCTCGAGCCCGCGTTCGACCGCAGCGTGCATCGCTTCTCACTCTAGCCGCCGCGCCCGCGGACGGACCGGGCCGCGGGGGAACGAACGACCTCACCCGAGCGACTAGGATCAGGCCATGACCGACATCCTCATCTACGGCGATACCGTCCGCTCGCCGGAGCTCCGCCACGAAGTCCCGCTCACGGTTCCCGACCCGTTCCTCTACGCCGAGCGCGACGGCTCGCGCGTCGTGTACGTCGGGTCGCTCGAGGTCGCCCGTATCCGCGAGTTCGAGGGCATCGACGTCCATCCGTACGAAGAGGTCGGTTGGGACGACCTGATCGGGTCCGGGATGCACCGCGAGGAGATGTACAAGCCGCTCGTCCTGAATGCCTGCCGTGCGCTCGGGATCACGAGCGCCGTCGTCCCGCGCTATTTCCCGGTGGAGCTGGCCGACCACCTGCGTGCCGAGGGCATCGAGCTGACGCCGGAGCGCGAGCTGTTCGCGAACCGCCGTCGCGTCAAGACCGGGGTCGAGCTCGACGGGATGCGCCGCGCGCAGCGGGCGTGCGAGGCGGCGATGGACGCCGTCCGCGAGCTGCTCCGCGATGCGACGCCGAACGGCGCCGGGCTCGAGCTCGAGGGGCGTCCGCTCACGTCCGAGCGGCTCAAGCGACGGATCGGCGAGGTCTTCACCGAGCACGACATGCTCGCGGACGAGTTCATCGTCTCGCACGGCGCGCAGAGCGCCGTCGGGCACGACATGGGCTCGGGCCAGATCTCGGCCGGCGAGCCGATCGTCATCGACCTGTGGCCGCGAGACCGGGAGACGGCCTGCTTTGCGGACATGACCCGGACGTTCGTCGTCGGCGAGCCCCCGCCGGAGATCGTCGAGTACCAGCGTCTCTGCCGGCAGGCGCTCGACGACGCGATCGGCGCGATCAAGGCCGGCGTCCCGGGGCGCGACCTCTTCGTCGGCACGTGCGAGCTGTTCCAGGAGCACGGCTACAAGACCTACTTCACGAAGCAGCCGGGCGAGATGCTCGAGGAGGGCTTCATCCACGGCCTCGGGCACGGTGTCGGGCTCGAGGTGCACGAGGAGCCGGGGATGGGGGCCGCGAGCCGCGATCCGCTCGTCGCCGGGGACGTGGTCACCGTCGAGCCCGGCCTGTACCGGCCCGGCTTCGGCGGATGCCGGCTCGAGGACCTGGTGCTCGTGACGGAGAACGGCGCCGAGAACCTCACGGATTACCCGTACGACCTCACGCCTTGAACCAGATCGACACGCTCCAGACGGAGGAGCGCCGCTACCCGCCGCCTCCCGAGTTCGCCGCGCAGGCGAACGCGCGCGCCGACATCTACGGGCGCGACTTCGACGAGCTCTGGCGCACCGAGGCCGGCCGGCTGGACTGGCTGGAGCCCTGGCACACGCTGTACGAATGGGAGGCGCCGTACGCGAAGTGGTATGTGGGCGGGAAGCTGAACGTCTGCTTCAACTGCGTCGACCGGCACGTCGAGGCGGGGCTCGGCAGCCGCGTCGCGTACCACTGGGAGGGCGAGCCCGGCGACGCGGAGACGATCACCTATGCCGACCTGCAGCGCCGTGTCGTCCGGTTCGCGAACGCGCTCAGGGAGCTCGGCGTCCGTAAAGGCACGCCGGTCGCGATCTACATGGGCATGGTCCCCGACCTGCCGGTGGCGATGCTCGCCTGCACGCGGCTCGGCGCGCCACACACGGTCGTGTTCGGCGGCTTCTCGGCCGACTCGCTGTCGAGCCGGATGAACGACATGGGCTGCGAGGTGCTGGTCACGCAGGACGAGGCCTGGCGGCGCGGGACGACGGTGCCGCTGAAACGGACGGCCGACGAGGCGATGGCCGTCGCCGCGGGGGTGCGCGCCTGCCTGGTCGTGCGGCGCACGGGCGGCGAGGTGCCGATGACGGACGGTCGCGACCGCTGGCTCGACGAGCTGGACGTCGCCGACGATCCGGAGTCCTGCCCGTGCGAGCCGATGGACGCGGAGGACCTGCTCTTCCTCATGTACACGAGCGGGACGACCGCGAAGCCGAAGGGGATCGTCCACACGACCGCCGGCTACCTCGTCGCCGTCGCAACGACGCACGACTACATCTTCGACCTCAAGGCCGACCGCGACGTCTACTGGTGCGCGGCCGACATCGGCTGGATCACCGGCCACTCCTACATCGTCTACGGCCCGCTGGCGAACGCGACGACGAGCGTGATCTACGAGGGGACGCCCGACTTCCCGGACAAGGAGCGCTGGTGGGCGATCGTCGAGCGCTACGGCGTGTCGATCCTCTACGCGGCGCCGACGGCGATCCGCGCACACATGAAGTGGGGGCCGGAGCATGCCGGCAAGCACCGGCTCTCCTCGCTGCGGCTGCTCGGCTCCGTGGGCGAACCGATCAACCCCGAGGCCTGGGTCTGGTACCACGAGCACATCGGCGGCGGCCGCTGCCCCATCGTCGACACGTGGTGGCAGACCGAGACGGGCATGATCATGATCACGCCGCTTCCGGGGGTGACGACCCTGAAGCCCGGCTCGGGGACGCAGCCCTTCCCCGGCGTGGACGCGGCGGTCTACGACGAGTCCGGGAACGAGGTCGGCCCGGGCGGCGGCGGGTATCTCGTCCTGCGCCGGCCCTGGCCCGCGATGACGCGCGGCATCTACGGCGACCCGGAGCGGTTCCAGCAGACCTACTGGTCGCGCTACCCGGGCATCTACTTCGCCGGCGACGGCGCCCGGATCGACGAGGACGGCGACTTCTGGCTGCTCGGCCGGGTGGACGACGTGATGAACGTCTCCGGCCACCGGATCTCGACGATCGAGGTCGAGAGCGCGCTCGTCGACCACCCGGCCGTGGCCGAGGCGGCGGTCTGCGGCCGCAACGACGCGCTCACCGGCCAGGCGATCGTCGCCTTCGTGACGCTCAAGGGCGGGCACGAAGGCTCGGTCGAGATGCTCGAGGAGCTCAGGAACCACGTCGCGGAGGTGATCGGGCCGATCGCCAAGCCCGCCAACGTCCTGTTCACGCCGGAGCTGCCGAAGACGCGCAGCGGCAAGATCATGCGGCGGCTGCTCAGGGACGTCGCCGAGAACCGCCCGCTCGGCGACACGACGACGCTCGCCGATCCGACGGTGGTCGAGGAGATCCGCGAGCGCTCGACGGCCGGCGGCCCGGACGAGTAGAGGACTCCGGCGCCCGGAGCCGAAGTGGGCGCCGACGTTCAAGTCCCCCTTGAATCCGTCCGACAAGGATGGAAGACTCGCTCCTCGCGTCCGGGTCGACGGCACTCTGACGGGCGAAGCCGACAAGGTGTCGATCGACGGCTCGCCGACCAGGGACGCCAGAAGAGTCTGCAAGTCGGAGCCCCTCCGGGGTTCCGGCCTGCGTTGTAGCCCCTAGGAAAGCAGCTTCTGGAAGGGCTCGGCGTCGTCGAACGGGCCGATCAGCGCCAGGCGAAAGGCCTCCTCGCGCATGATGTCCTGCCCGACGCGCAGCACGTCCTCGGCCGTGACCTTGTCGAGCTCCGCCAGCACCTGGGACGGCTCCGTGGCCTCGCCCTCGAGCACCTCGCGCCGCAGCCCGAACATGTTCGTGCCCTGCGGGCTCTCCAGCGACAGGACGAAGCGACCCTTGGCGTAGGAGCGCGCCTTCTCGAGCTCGTCCGGGGGCACCGGCTCGGCCGCGATCTTGCGTAGCTCGGCCAGGATCGTCGTCGCGGCCTCCTCGACGCGCTTCAGGTCGACTCCCGCCTGCGTGTAGAGCGTGCCCGAGTCCGTGTAGCCCTGGTTGGCCGCGAAGACGTAGTAGGCGAGGCCCCGCCGCTCCCGGACCTCGGTGAACAGGCGCGAGGACATGCCTCCGCCGAGCACGGTGCGGAGGATCTCGAGCACGTAGCGGTCCGGATGCTGGATCGGATAGCCGGCCACGCCGATGGAGAGGTGCGCCTGGTCGGACACCTTCTCGTGCACGCGCACCCGCCCGTTCTCCGTGAACCGCGCCTGCTCGGGCGCGCCCGTCGGCGACGCGGGGAGATCGCCGAGCAGCTCCTCGACCTTCGCGACCGCGTTCTCGCCGAGGTTCCCGGCCAGGCCGACGACGATGCGCTCGGGCGTGTACCAGTGGCCGACGTAGTCGCGGAACGTGTCGCGCGTCGCCGCCTGGATCGTCTCCTTCGTGCCGAGGATGCTCCAGCCGATCGGCTGGTCGCCGTAGATCAGCTCGTCGTATACGAGCGAGATGTAGTCGCGCGGCGTGTCGACGTACATGTTCATCTCCTCGAGGATGACCCCCTTCTCGCGTTCGATCTCCTCGGGGTCGAACTTCGCGTGGCGGAGCATGTCGACGAGGACGTCCAGCGCGACGTCGCGGTACTCGGTCGCGCACCTGACGTAGTAGGCCGTGTACTCCTTGCCCGTGAAGGCGTTGAACTCGCCGCCGATCGCGTCGATCTCGGCCGAGATGTCGCGGGCGGTCGGGCGGCGCTCGGTGCCCTTGAAGAACATGTGCTCGGAGAAGTGCGCGATGCCGCTCGTCGCGCGGGTCTCGTAGCGCGAGCCGGCTGCGAGCATGACGAAGCAGGAGACCGACTGGACCTGCGGCATCGACGCCGTCAGCACCCGCAGGCCGTTTCCGAGCGTGTGTCGTTCGAACGTCGGCACCCGGTCGATGGTATAGACAGGCTCGTGGCTCACGGCGAGAAGACCCGACGGGCGATCGCGGCGCAGCCGGACTGGCTCGCGCGGGTGCCGACCGATCGACGGCTGCCCGCCGGGCGCGTCCTCTACACGGGCTGCGGGACGTCGTTCCACGCCGCGCAGACGGGCGGCGACGCCGTGCAGGCGCTCGAGCTCGTGCTGCAGCCGGACCGGGAGGCGGACGTGCTCGTCTGCGTCAGCCACGAGGGCGGGACGCCGCTGACGCTCGAGGCGGCCCGTGCCTGGGCCGCTGCAGGCGCCGGCCGCCCCTCGCCGCTGGGCAAGCGATCCGTCTGGCTCGTCACGGGCGCCCCGGAGAGCCCGCTGGCGGAGCGCGCCGACGAGGTCGTCGTGTGCGCGCCCGAGCTCGAGGACAGCTGGTGCCACACGGCGAGCTACACCGCCGCCGTGGCGGCGCTCGCGGCGCTGCGCGGAGAGGACGTTTCGTGGCTTCCTGCCGCTGTAACCGGGGTACTGGCGGGCCCGCGCTTCCCCGTGTCCGAGCACGAGCGCTGGCTCGTGGCCGGCGCCGGCCGCGACTGGCCGACCGCGCAGGAGGCTGTCCTCAAGCTCCGCGAGGGAGCGCATGTCGCGGCCGAGGCCTGGCAGACCGAGCAGCTCCTCCACGGGCACCTCGCTGCGGTCGACGAGCACGTGCGCGCATTCGTGCTCGAGGGCGAGGGACGCGCGGCGGAGCGGGCACGAGACGCGGCCGCGGCGCTCGACGCGCTCGGGGCGCCGGTGACGCTCGTCCCCACACGGCATCCGGTCGTGGACGTCGTGCCCTTCCAGCTGCTGACGGTCGATCTCGCGGAGGCGCGCGGCATCGACCCGGACCCGATCCGTCGAGACGACCCGCGCTGGGCGCGGGCACGGGAGGTGTACGCATGAGGCTCGAGCAGGGGCTCGCGATCGTCAGCCACGTCGTGGACGCGGCCGGCGCGCCGGTCTCCGTCTACGTGGCCGACGACCACGGCGAGATCGTGGCGGCGGTGACGATGGACGGGGCTCCGCCGGACACGCGGCTGAACGCCGAGCGGAAGGCCTACACGGCTGCGCGCAGCGACGCGGAGACGACGAGCGCCCTCGCCGAGAAGGTGCGCGACGACCCCGCCGAGCTGGCGAGCTTCGACCCGCGGTTCTCGTTCTTCAAGGGCGGCGTCGCGGCATTCGAGGAAGGCCGCCGCGTCGGCGCGGTGGGCGTGAGCGGACTGCCGGGCGCCGAGGACGAGGCCCTGGCCGTGGCTGCGATCCGAGCCGCCGGCCTCGATCCGGGCGGCGCCTAGCCACGCCTACTCGAGCCGGGTCAGCTCCTCCAGGAGCCGGTCGACCTCGTCGAGCGTGTTGTAGTGGACGAGGCCGACGCGGACGGCGCCGCCGTCCTCGAGCCCGAGCCGTTTCATGATCTCGAGCGCGTAGTAGTTGCCGTGCCAGACCGCGAAGCCGCGCTCGCCGAGCCGTCCCGCCACCTCGCCGGACGGCAGGCCGTCGACCGTGAACGCGAAGGTCGGAACCCGGCCCTCCATCGTCGGTAGCCCGTGCAGCCGGCAGCCGGGCGGTAGCCCCGCCAGGAATCTCTCGCCGAGCGTCGCCTCCCAGCCGACGATCGCCTCCCACCCGATCGAGTCGACGTAGTCGACGGCGGCGACCATGCCGGCGAGCAGCTCGTACGCTTGCGTCCCGGTCTCGAAGCGATGCCCGAACGGCTCCTCCGACTGGGGCCGCACTTTGTAGGGACGCCACGTCTCGGCAACCTGCCGTTTGACGTATGCGACCCCGAGGTGTGGGCCGAAGAACTTGTACGGCGAGCAGACGAGCACGTCGAGCCCGAGCGCCGCGACGTCGATCGGCCCGTGTGGCGCGTAGTGAACCGCGTCCGCCCAGGCAAGGGCTCCTGCCTCGTGGGCGAGAGCGGCGATCTGCGGGGCGTCGGTCGTCGTGCCGACCGCGTTCGACGCAAGCGGAAAGGCGACGATGCGCGTACGGTCGGAGAGCTGCCCCTCGAGATCGCCCATGTCCAGGCTGCAGTCCTCGTGGATGTCGACGAAGCGGACGACGAGGTTCCGGTCGTGCGCCAGCTCGAGCCAGGGCGAGACGTTGGCATCGTGGTCGAGCCGCGTGACGAGGATCTCGTCGCCCGGCTCGAGCTCGCGGCCGACGGTGCGCGAGAGCGCGAAGTTCAGCGTCGTCATGTTCGGCCCGAAGACGATCTCCTCGGTCGAGCAGCCGAGGAACCGCGCCGCCGTCGCGCGCGCCTGCTCGAACAGCACCTCCGTGCGCCGGCTCGTCTCGTAAGGCCCGCTGACGTTCGCGTTCGACTCGCGCAGGTAGCCGGCGATCGCCTCGATCACCGAGTCGGGCACCTGGGTGCCCCCGGGCCCGTCGAAGAAGACGAGGTCGCGCTGGAGCGCGGTGAACCGCCCCCTGGCCGCGTCGAGATCGAACGGCGGCGTCGTGCTCATCCGGTCTCCACGCCGTTGACTCGCCAGAGATACCGGGTCGGTGCGACGAACGAGGCAGCAACGAAGCAGTCCCGCTCGGCTTTCGCGAGCAGCGTCCGTTGCGTCTCGCCGTCGGGCGGTGGCGCGAGCTCGACGTCGAGGCGGCACTCCAGGTCGACGAAGGCATAGCGGCCGTCGGTCGACCGCTTGGTCACCCGGCCGGTTGCCCCCGCCGACGACATGGCGACCGAGATTCCCGCGCGGTCGGCGTGGTAGGCGAGGCTGGCGAGCGTGCAGCGCGCGAGACCTGCGAGAGTGAGGTGCTCGGGCGCGAAGTCGCGCGGCAGCTGCTGCGCGTCCCCCCCATCGGCTGCGACCCGGTAGCGGCGATCGAGCTCGATCGAGTAGTCGAGGACCTTCGCGGGGGGCTCGCTCATCGCCGGCCAAGCCTATGCCATCCGGTCCGGGGATTACCTTGCCGTCATGGAACGGCTCCGGCCGCTCACCGAAACCGATTGCTATACCCGCCTCTACGGC
The DNA here is from genome assembly GCA_003134505.1 of Actinomycetota bacterium. GTDB lineage: Bacteria > Actinomycetota > Thermoleophilia > Gaiellales > Gaiellaceae > PALSA-612. The sequence continues at coordinate 148,339 of PLBK01000021.1, forward strand.
CAGAGGGAGCCGACCGTCACGATCATCTCGCGCGAGCCGCGGCCACAGCCGTGGCCGTCGGTGACAGGCGAGGAGCTCCGCGACGCGTTCGACGACCGGCTCGGAGCCCGCGACCTCATAGGCCCGCTCGACGCCGAAGCCGCCTGACTTGGCCGGCGGGAGGACCTGCGCACGCTGGCGCCGCCGCGCGGTTGCCGTCCCGCTGCGCCGGCGGCCACGGTCGCGAAGGGCTTGGGTCTGTGCCCCGACGCGGGCCGCACGCCGTCGCTGACCCGGATCAGGCGGCGTCCGCCGTTCCGGACGTGCTCGCCCCGGGGCTGCGGGCCGTCTTCTGCGGCATCAATCCGGGCCGGGTCTCGGCAGCCGCCGCCGCGCACTTCGCCAACCCGCGCAACGACTTCTGGCGTCTGCTGCACGACGCGGGCTTCACGCCGAGACAGCTCACGCCGGCCGAGCAGGGGAAGTTGCCGAGCTACGGCTTCGGGCTGACGAACGCGGCCCTGCGGACGACCCCCGGCTCGTCCGATCTGCGCAAGCATGACTTCGTGGGCGCCGCCGCGAGGCTCGAACGCATCGCCGGCGAGCTGCGCCCGCTCGCAATCGCGTTCGTCGGCAAGGAGGCCTACCGGGGCGCGTTCGGCGAGCGGCCCGAGCACGGCCTGCAGGAGCGGCGGCTCGGCGACACCGCGCTGTTCGTGCTCCCGTCGACGTCGCCCGCCAACGCGGCCGTGCCCTACGAGGAGCGCCTGCGCTGGTTCCTCGAGCTGCGCGAGCTGCTCGCGCAGCGCAGCGGTCGAGCCGTGGCGCTGAAATCGGACCACATCCCCACCCAGGGTGGGGAGAAGACCACCCGCCACCCGCGGTGAGCGTACTGCGGAAGTCCGCACGCATCTGTGTCGAATCTGTGACAAAAGTGCAACTTCTCATCCACAGCCGGCCGGGCGAGCCGTGGCCGGGCGAGGCGTGGCATGTGGGGCGAGCGTCAGTCGCGCCAGCGGTTCGTGATCGGCGTGCGCCGATCACGTCCGAACGCCTTCGGGCGGAGCTTGACGCCGGGCGGTGCCTGGCGCCGCTTGTACTCGGCCCGGTCGATCAGTGCGATCGCTCGCTCGACCGCGTCGGGGTCGAAGCCGTCGGCGAGCAGCTCTTCGCGCGAGCGGTCGTGCTCCACGTACGCCTCGAGGACAGGATCGAGCGCGGCGTACGCCGGCAGCGAGTCCTCGTCGAGCTGGTCGGGTCGCAGCTCTGCGCTCGGCGCGCGCTCGATGATCGAGGCGGGGATCAGCTCCCGCTCGGCCCGCTCGTTCAGACGGCGCGCGAGGCGCCACACGTCGGTCTTGTACATGTCCTTGAGCAGCGCGAACCCACCGGCCATGTCTCCGTAAAGCGTCGCGTACCCGACCGAGAGCTCGGACTTGTTGCCGGTCGCGAGCACGAGCCACCCGAACTTGTTCGACAGCGCCATCAGCAGCGTGCCGCGCGCGCGGGCCTGGACGTTCTCCTCCGTCAGGTCGCGCGGCACGCCCGCGAACGACGGCTCGAGCGCCGCTTCGAACTGGGCCACGACCGGGTCGATCGCGATCTCGCGGAAGTCGGCGCCGATCGACTCCGCGAGCAGCCGAGCGTCGGCCCGCGTCCCGTCGGAGGAGAACTGCGACGGCATTGAGACGCAGTGGACGCGCCCGGGTGCGAGCGCCTCGGCGGCGAGCGCGGCCGTCAGTGCCGAGTCGATCCCGCCGGAGAGCCCGATCGCCACCTCGCGGAATCCGTTCTTGTCCACGTAGGCGCGCAGGCCGAGCTCGAGCGCGAGCCGCATCTGCTCGAGGTCGTCGACGAGCGGCGCGATGCCGCCAGGGGCAGGGGGAGCGGACGGCGACGGCGAGGTCTCGAGGGGGACGACGGTCGGGGCCGGCACCTCCTCCAGCTCGCGTGCCAGCGCCCGGCGGCGCACGTCGCGAAGCCGGCGCCCGATCGCCGCGGTCGGGTCGACGTCGACGACGAGCAGCGCCTCCACGAAGCCGGGCGCGCGCGCGATCACCTCGCCCTCGTCGTCGAGGACGACCGAGTGCCCGTCGAAGACGAGCTCGTCCTGGCCGCCGACCATGTTGCAGAGCGCGACGAACGCCGAGTTATCGCGCGCCCGGGCGGCGAACATCTCCTCGCGTTCGCGGTCCTTGCCGACGTGGAACGGGGACGCCGAGACGTTGACGAGGAGCTGGGCGCCGGCGAGCGCCAGGTCGGTCGCGGGCGGGCCGGGCTGCCACATGTCCTCGCAGATCGTGACGCCGACGAGCGTCTCGCCGAGCTCGAGCAGCACCAGGTCTCGCCCCGGCGCGAAGTAGCGATCCTCGTCGAAGACGCCGTAGTTGGGCAGGAAGCGCTTCCGGTAGATCGCCTTCACCTCGCCGCCGGCGCAGACCGCGCAGGCGTTGAAGAGGTCACCGTCGAAAAGGGGAGTGCCGACGAGCGCGACGATGCCCTCGGTCGCCCGCGCGATCTCGCCCAGCGTGCGCTCGGCCGCCTGGATGAAGCCGGGCCTGAGCAGCAGGTCCTCGGGTGGGTAGCCGGTGACGGCGAGCTCGGGGAAGAGGACGAGCTCGGCGCCCGCCTGCCGTGCCTCCTCGAGTCGGGCCAGGATGCGCTCCCGATTGCCGTCGAGGTCGCCGACGACCGAGTCGATCTGCGCGAGCGCCAGTCTCATGGTTTTAGCCTATCAGGCGAAAACTAGGTCGAGCCGGAGACGCTGACCGTGATCTCCTCGAGCACTTCCGGGTTCTCGACCGAGGACATGTCGCCAGGGTCCTTGCCGAGCGCGGTCGCGCGGACGGCACGGCGGACGATCTTCGCCGAGCGCGTCTTGGGCAGCGCGGACACGAACAGGACGCGCTCCGGAGCGAACGCCTTGCCCAGGTCGGCTGCCACGAGGGCGCGGAGCTCGTCGCCGAGCCCGTCCGTCGACGTGCCCGGCACGAGCACGCAGAAGACCCACGCCACCTCGCCCTTCACCTCGTGCGGGATCCCGACGGCGGCCGCCTCGGACACGGCCGGGTGCGCCACGACCGCCGACTCGATCTCGGCGGGGCCGATCCGCTTGCCGGCGATGTTCAGCGTGTCGTCGGAGCGGCCGTGCAGGAACCAGTAGCCGTCCGCGTCGACCGACGCCCAGTCGCCGTGCGTCCAGATCCCGGGAAAGCGGCGCCAGTAGGTGTCGAGGAACCGCGCGGGATCGCGCCAGAAGCCGCGCGTCATCCCGGGGAACGGCTTCCGGCAGACGAGCTCGCCCACCTCGCCGGTGCCGGCGAGCGAGCGGCCGTCGTCGTCCACGACGTCCATGGCCATGCCGAGGGCGGCGAAGCCGAGCGAGCAGGCTTTGATCGGCATCGCCACGGACGGCGACAGGAAGCAGGCGCCGATCTCGGTGCCGCCGGACGCGTTGATGATCGGGCAACGCCGGCCGCCGACCCGCTCGTGGAGCCACATGTACGGATCGGGGTTCCAGGGCTCGCCCGTCGTCAGCACCAGCCGGAGCGAGGAGAGGTCGGCCTCGGGGTCTCCGTGCGGGATCAGCGCCCGGATCAGCGTCGGCGAGCAGCCGAGGATCGTGACCTCCTCCTGCTCGATCAGCCGCCACAGCCGGTCGTGCGGCCAGTCGGGCGCGCCCTCGGCGAAGATGATCGTCGCGCCCATCGCGCCGCCGCCGACCACCGTCCACGGGCCCATGATCCAGCCCATGTCGGTGGCGAAGTGGATGACGTCGCCGGGCCTCGCGTCCGCCTGGTAGCTGGCCTCGCGGGCGATCGAGACGAGGAACCCGCCGTGGACGTGCACGACCCCCTTCGGCTTCCCGGTCGTGCCGGACGTGTAGGTGAGCAGGTACGGATGCTCGGAGTCGACGGCGAGCGCCTCGGTCAGGCCCGGGCAGTCGGCGGTCAGCGCATCCCATGGCGCCACGATCACGTGCTCGAGCGCCGGCGCCTCGTGGCGCGCCTCCTCGAGGATCGCCAGCATCGGCATCTCGCGGCCGCGCCGGCTCGACACCGTGGCCGTGATCGCCACCTTCGCCTCGGAATCCTGCAGCCGCTGGGAGACCGCGGGCGCCGCGAAGCCCGAGAAGATCGGCACCTGCACCGCACCGATGTGCGCGCAGGCGTGGGAGGCGACGGCGACCTCGGGCGACATCGGCAGGTAGATCGCCACCCGGTCTCCGGGCTCGACGCCCAGGCGGAGCAACGCCTCGGCGAGCTTGACCACCTCGTGGGAGAGCTCGGCGAACGTGAGCGAGCGCCGCGAGCCGTCCTCGCCGAGCCCGACCGCCGCTTCGGCCCCGGCCAGCGGCCCGGCCGCCCAGCGGTGGACGCAGTTCCACGCGATGTTGAGCTTCCCGCCGGTGAACCACGTCGCCCACTCCGGGCCGCGCGAGGTGTCCATGACCCGCTCCCAGGGCTCGAAGAACTCGAGCCCCATGTCCTCGATCGCCGCCGGCCAGAACCACTCGGGGTCGTCGATCGACCGTTGCACGAGCTCGCGATAGCCGGCGATGCCGTGCCGGCGCATGAGGCGGACGACGTTCGCGCGCTCGAGCACGTCGTCGCTCGGAGTCCAGACGACCTCGGTCACGGCGGGAGCCTAGCTCCGCGCCACCAAGCTAGTAGCTGCTAACTTAGCGCGAGCTAACAAGGAGGCTGAATCCCGTGAAAGCTCGTCTGCTGGCTGTCGCCCTGGCGCCCCAGAACCGCAAATGGTGGACGCTGTTCGCCGTCTCGTTCGGCCTGTTCATGATCATGCTCGACAACACGGTCGTGAACGTGGCGCTGCCCTCGATGCAGAGGGCGCTCCACATCGGCTCGGGCGAGCTCGAGTGGGTGGTGGTCGGCTACGCGCTCTCGTTCGCGACCTTCATGCTCACCGGCGGCAAGCTCGCCGACCTCTTCGGACGCCGCCTGCTGTTCGTGATCGGGCTCGTGATCTTCACGGGCTCGTCGCTCGCCTGCGGGCTGGCGCCGAGCGCGGGCTTCCTGATCGGCGCTCGCGTCGTGCAGGGGCTGGGCGCGGCGATCATGAACCCTGCGACGCTCGGCATCATCACCGCCACCTTCCCGCCGCGTCAGCGCGGGACGGCGATCGGCATCTGGGCGGGCACGTCTGCGATGGCGCTCGCGATCGGGCCGCTCGTCGGGGGCGTGCTGACCGAGAAGGTCAACTGGAGCTGGATCTTCTTCATCAACGTTCCGGTTGGGATCGTTGCCGTCGCGACGGCCTTCTGGGCCATCGACGAAAGCCGTGACACCTCGAGCGAGCAGCGGCTCGACCTCCCCGGCCTGCTCACCTCGGCGGTCGGCCTCTTCGCGCTCACCTACGCGCTGATCGAGGGCAACAGCTACGGGTGGGCGTCAGGGCGGATCCTCGGGCTCTTCGGCTTCGCGGTCGTCGCGCTCGCGGTCTTCGTCGTGCTCGAGCTGCGCCAGCGCCTCCCGATGCTCGACGTCTCGCTGTTCCGGAACCCCACCTTCGCCGGCGCGAACGTGGCGATGCTCCTCGTCACGCTCGCGATGTTCGGGATCTTCTTCTACAACTCGCTCTTCATCCAGAACGTCCTCGGCTACTCGGCGATCCAGACCGGGGCGATCTTCCTCCCGATGACGGTCCTGATCATCTTCATCGCTCCTCGAGCCGGGGCGCTCACCGACCGCATCGGCGCTCGCTGGCTGATCGGCGGGGGCCTCTCGCTGGTCTCGATCTCGCTCGTCCTGTTCGCGCAGCTCGACCAGCAGTCCGACTTCTGGAACATCCTGCCGGGGCTGCTCGTCGGCGGCACCGGCATGGGCCTGACCATGACGCCGGTGACCGCCGCGGCGATGAGTGCGGTGAAGGTCGACAAGGCGGGCGTCGGCTCAGCCGTCCTGAACTCGATGCGACAGATCGGCGGTTCCCTGGGCATCGCGATCATGGGCGCCGTCGTCGCGAGCGAGGTGCACGTCGGGCAGCACAGCCCGCTCTTCGCGGGACAGTTCGTCGGCGGCTACCACCATGCGCTCTACGTCGCCTGCGGGATCGCCGCCGCCGGCGCGCTCGTGGCCGTCGTGACCGTGCGCAAGGTGCGGCAGGTGGAGCCGGCCGAGGCGGCGGTCGCAGCATGAGCGCGATCCCCGCGCGTTCTCGACTCCCCGCCGTCGAGCGCCGCGCGGCGGTGGTGGACGCCGCCCTGCGCGTGTTCGGCGAGGGGAGCTACGACGGGGCGACCACTGCCGACATCGCGCGGGCCGCCGGCGTCAGCGAGCCGATCCTCTACCGCCACTTCGGGTGCAAGCGCGACCTCTACTTCGCCTGCCTCGACGAGATGTGGAGACAGCTGCGGGCGAAGGTCGAGGAGATCGTCGCGGCCGAGCCTGACCCGCGCGAGTGGCTGTTCGCTGTGCCGAAGGCCGGCCTCGCACTCCGCGACGAGGGTGTCCACCCGAACCAGCTGTGGATCCAGGCGCTCAGCGAGGCCGGCGAGGACGCCGAGATCCGCCGCTTCGTGCGGAAGCACATGCGCGAGGTGCACCGGTTCGTCGCGGACCTGTACCGGCGCGCCCAGGCGGAGGGGGCCATGCCGGCCGACCGCGACCCGGACGCGGAAGCCTGGATCGGGATCGGCATCGGCCTGCTCCGCTCGGTCCAGGACTGCCTCGGCGGCCTGCTCACTCCGCACGACTTCGCGGCGATCCTGAGCGTCCGCCGCAAGTCCTTGCTCGGCACGAGCTAGACGTCTTCCTGTTCTCGGAGCGCCACACGCGACGAGTTGCCGCGAAGCCCGGGCTTGGCCCGGGCGTAGCCCGAGCCGCGGGACACACGACCCCAAGGGGAAGGGGGGCCACGGGGAAACCGGCTGTTTCCCCGTGACACAAAGAGACCCCCGGCTGCGGCCACCCGGGGGTCTCACTTGAACTACCTGCTCATCGACACCGCGGCGATGCCTCCGAGACTCGACCCTGCGGCCCAGTCGAGCCTCTCAGCCCCGCGCGATTGCCGATGCGCCCCCCGCTTCGGGCTTGCACCCTGCAAGGTGCGGCGACTGTACTGGGCCTGTCCAGAAAAGTCAAGTAGCACTGTGAAGCAAGTTGCGCTACAGTCGCTTCACTTCCGAGAGAAGGCGGCGCGATGGAGTTCGAGGAGCTGGGAGGATCCGACGACGTAGCTGCGTCATTGACGCAGCCCAGAGACGTCGTCGCCGCCGATCCGGCTCCTGACACCGCCGAGCTGGGCGATCGGGTCCGGCGGCTCCGGATCGCTGCGCGCCTGTCCCAGACGGAGCTCGCTGCCGGGCGGTTCTCGAAGGAGTACGTCAGCCAGATCGAGCGTGGCAAGACCCGTCCGACGACCGACACCCTCGTCTGGCTCGCCGAGCGGCTCGGCGCCGATCCCGCCTTCCTCTCGACCGGGGTCTCCTCGGTCGATCGCTACCGCTGGGAGGCTGTCCTCGCGCGGGGAGAGGCGCTCGTCGAGCAGCGTCGCTTCGACGAGGCGGCCCGGGAGCTCGGATCCGCACTCGAGCCGACGAGGGCGATCGGCGCACCCGATCTGACCGTGCGGGCTTTGGCCGGCCAGGCCTGGGCCGAGATGGAGCTCGGCGAGCTCCAGACCGCCATCGAGCTGCTGCTCGAGGCGCGAGGGATCGCCGAGGGCCCGCGCTTCAGCGACGTCGAGCGNNCGGTGCTATCGCCGGCAGCGTGACTACCTCGCCGCCCGGGAGAACGTCGGCCAGGCGCTGGAGCTCGCCGAGTCGCTCCAGCATCCCGTCACGACGGCGAACGTCTTCTTCCAGGCGTCGCTCGTCGCCGAGCGGGAGGGGCACCTCGGCCTCGCGCGCTCGTACGCGGAGCGGGCCAGAGCGTGCTACGAGGAGATCGGGAACCGGGCGACCGTCGGCCGTCTCCTCAACAACCTGGGCGGGCTCACTCACATGCTCGGCAAGCCCGAAGAAGCGGTGGGGTACCTGAAGGACGCGTTCCGCGTGCTCCTCGATGAGGGGAGCGACGTCGAGGCCGCGACCGTGGTCTGCTCGCTTGCCGAGGTCCATCTGGAGACCGGTCGTTTCGAGGAGGCCGAGGCCGAGGCTCGCAAGGCGCTCGAGCTGCTCGGCGACCGCGTCGACTATCTGTCCGAGATCGGCACCGCCCAGTTGGCGCTTGGTCGCTCCTTGATGGAGCAGGATCGCCTGGACGAGGCTCAAGACATCCTCCGCGCCGCCGATAGGAGCTTCGAGCAGTTGGCTTCGGCCAGCCACCGGGCATCCGCCTGGATCGCGCTCGGCGACCTCGCCCACCGGCGAGACGACGATCGCGATGCAGCACGGCTGTACCGGCGCGCAGCCGAGGCGCTGCAGGACGTTCGCTTCTAGCCACGCCCCGACGGGGCCGAAAAGGAGGAGTTGCGATGAGCAAGGCGAGGATTCTGTTCATCCTCACCACCGTCGTGCTCGTCGCCGGGCAGCTCGCATTCGTGCGGCCGTTCGGCATGTTCGACGGGCCGTAAAGGCGGCAGGTACCCGGGGCGAGAGCGGCCGAGAACCCGGTAACCCGACGTCGCTCTCGCCCGTCCCATCCTCGAGCCGGCGGTTCGAGCGGCATGGCTACACTCGATGTGTGCGCGCTCGAGGCCTCGTTGCGGCGGCCGTTGTCGCGTCAGGAGCTCTGCTCGTCGGAGGCTGCGGGGGCTCGGCCCGGCACTCGGCTCCGAAACCTCCTCCCGGCGGGTCGATCGCCGCGATCCTGGCCCGTCCGGGCGCCAACATCACCGCCGTCCCGGGGACGAACGACTACGCTGCCGGACCTGTCCGCGTCTCGTTCCTGCTGATCGACAACCAGGGCGCGCCTGTCAACCGGGCGCGCGCGCGTGTGTGGGTCGCCGCCTCGGACGACGCGCGGCCCTTCGCGCAGACGACTGCCACGCTCGAGCCGGTGGGCGTGCCCGGGTCGGACGCGGCTGCGGGCGACATCACGCGGCTCTACGTGGCCCATTTCATCGTGCCCCGACCGGGGACCTACACCGTCGTCGCGGAGTCGACCGGGCCGAAGCCGATGCAGGCCGAGCTGCACATCCAGGTCCGGGAGCACCCTCAGGCACCGGCGGTGGGCTCGCAGGCGATCGCGTCGCAGACGCCGACGATCGCCAGCACCCACGGCAACCTGAAGGAGCTGACCACGAGGACGCCGCCCGACACCGCGCTGCTGCGCTACTCGGTCGCCGGCTCGATCGCCGCCCACAAGCCGTTCGTGCTCGTCTTCGCGACGCCGAAGTTCTGCACGAGCCGTACCTGCGGGCCGGTCGTCGACGTCGTCGACGCCGTCCGCAAGCAGTTCGCCGGCAGCGGTATCCGCTTCATCCACGTGGAGATCTACACGGACAACAACCCCGGGCTGCCGGTCAACAAGTGGGTGAAGCAGTGGCATCTCCCGACCGAGCCCTGGACGTTCCTCGTCGGCGCCGACGGGCGGATCAAGGCGCGCTTCGAGGGCTCGGTGTCGACGGGCGAGCTCGCGGCCGCGGTCCGGCAGTACCTGTCGTGATCCCGCGTGAGCCGCGGCGGCTTCGCCGCTAACGTTCAGCGCGTGGAGACGAGCACCGAGACGGTGTCGTTGACCAGCCTCGCGGTCGCCGGCGGCTGTGCCGCGAAGTATGCGGCGGGGCGGCTCGAGGAGTTGCTCGCCGGGCTCGTGCCGGCGGACGCCGAGAACCTGCTCGTCGGGCTGAACCCGGCCGACGACGCCGCGGTGTACCGGCTCGACGACGAGCGGGCGCTCGTGTTCACGGTCGACTTCTTCCCGCCCGTGGTCGACGATCCGGCGGACTTCGGCGCGATCGCGGCGGCGAACGCTCTCAACGACGTCTTCGCCATGGGCGGCGTGCCACTGCTCGCGCTCTCCATCGCCGCCTTCCCGGAGGAGCTGCCCGTCTCGATGCTGGCAGCGATCATCGGCGCGGCCGACGAGACCGTGCGCTCGGCGGGCGCGATCCTCGCCGGCGGGCACACGATCCGGGACGACGAGCCGAAGTACGGCCTCGCCGTCGTCGGCACCGTGCGCCCCGACGCGGTCTGGCAGAAGTCGACGGCGCGTCCCGGCGACGCGCTCTTTCTGACCAAGCCGCTCGGCACGGGCCTCGTCCTCCACGGTCACAAGCGCGGGCTCGTCGGTGACGGGGAGCGTGACGGCGCCGTCGCGTGGATGCGGATGCTGAACCGGTCGGCGGCCGACGCGGTGCGTCCGTTCGCGCCGAGCGCGGTCACCGACGTGACGGGCTTCGGCCTGCTCGGCCACGCGCACGAGACCGCGTCGCGGAGCGGCGTGAGGATCAGGATCGAGGCCGACCGGCTCGTCGCGCTCGACGGCGCCCTCGACGTGGCGCGGGCCGGCGAGCGCACCGGCGGCGATCGTCGGAACCGCGAGTTCGTGGGCGACCGCGCGACCGTCGCGGGCGTCGGGGACGAGCTCGTCGCGCTCGCGTTCGACCCGCAGACCTCGGGCGGGCTGCTCGCCGCCGTCTCGCCGGAGCGGGCCGCGACGCTGCAGGCGGCCTTCGACGCGGCCGGGCTGCACCTGGCCCGGATCGGCGCTGTCGAGGAAGGGGAGGGCGTTGTCCTCGCCTGAGCTCAGCGTCGCCTCCGGCCGCGTCGCCCGGCTGCGCTCGATCGTCGTCAGCCCGCGGGCGTTCGTCTGGCTGGCGCTCGGATCGGCCGCCAGCCTCTATCTGATCCTGATCACCGGCGCCACGGTCCGGCTGACGGGCTCAGGGCTCGGCTGCGACAACTGGCCGGGCTGCCAGGCCGGGCAACCGTTCCCGGAGAAGGGCTACCACTCGTACATCGAGTTCGGGAACAGGCTCGTCGGCGGAGTCACGATCGCACTCGCGCTCGTCGCCGCGCTCGGCGCCTTCCGCGTCCGCGCGCTGCCGCGCCCCATGCGCCGGCTCGCGCTCGCCGTCTTCCTCGGCGCGCTCGCCCAGGCGCCGCTCGGCTACCTCACCGTCCGCTTCCATCTCAACCCGTACCTCGTGATCTCGCACTTCCTCCTCTCGGCCGTCGTGCTCGCGGGCGCCGTCGTCGTCCTGCTGGCCGCGCTCGAGCTTCGCCACGGAGGGACGGAGCCGCTCGTGCCGGTCGAGTTGCAGCGCATCGTCCAGCTCGCCGCGGTCGCCGCGCTCGCCCTGCTCGTCAGCGGCACGATCGCGACTGCGTCCGGCCCGCATCCGGGCGACTCGTCGAAGGTCCGCCGGCTCTGGCACCTCGGCAGCGCGATCTACGTGCACGCCGGGGCGACCGCCGTCTTCGGCGTGTGCTTCGTGTTCGCGCTCGGCTACCTCGCCGCCCGCCGCGCTCGCTCGCCGCGCCTCTTCCTCGTCTCGGCCGGCGTGCTCGGCCTCCTGCTCGTCCAGATGGCGATCGGCGAGACGCAGTACCGCACGCACCTGCCGTGGTGGCTCGTACTGATCCACGTCTCGGTCGCCGGTGCCGTCTGGATCGGGATCGTGGCGCTTGCGGCGCTCTTCCGTCGGCCGCTCAGCTGGTTCGCGCCCGCGGCCAAGCCCGCCGCGTAGACTGGGACGATGCCCGGCGAGCTCACAATCGAGCATCGCCCCGAGCTCGAGCGCCCGGTCCTGATCGCCGCCTTCCGGGGCTGGAACGACGGTGCGCAGGGGGCGTCGCTCGCCGGCGGATACCTGGCGAAGACCTGGAACGCGCAGCAGTTCGCGTCGATCGATCCGGAGGAGTTCTACGACTTCCAGGCGACGCGGCCGATGGTCTCGCTCGTCGACGGCTTCACGCGCCGGATCGACTGGCCGGACAACGACTTCTACCACGCCCACCCCGAGGGGCTCGGCCGCAGCGCCATGCTCCTGCTCGGAGTCGAGCCGAACCTGCGGTGGCGCCGCTTCACCAGCCTGATCGTCGATCTCGCGCGCGAGCAGAACGTGGAGATGGTCGTGACGCTGGGAGCGCTGCTCGCGGACGTCCCGCACACGCGTCCGGCCCCGGTCACCGGGACCGCGACCGACGCCGAGCTGATCGAGCGGCTCGGGCTGCAGGCCTCGCGCTACGAAGGGCCGACCGGCATCGTCGGCGTGCTCCACGACGCCTTCCGCGAAGCGTCGATCCCGTCCGTCAGCCTGTGGGCGGCCGTGCCCCACTACGTCTCACTGGCGCCGAGCCCACGGGCTGCGCTCGCGCTCTGCGAGCGGCTCGGAGACCTGCTCGACGCCAGGATCGACACGGCCGAGCTCGAGCAGGCGGTCGACGCCTACACGCAGCGCGTCACCGAGGCCGTCTCCACCGACGAGGACACGGCCGAGTACGTCCAGGAGCTCGAGCGCCGCGCCGAGATGATCGACGAGGACGACCTGCCGACCGGCGACTCGCTCGCCGCCGAGCTGACGCGCTTCCTACGCGAGCGCGACGAAGAGGACACCCCTCCCGACGTCGCCACCGACCAGTAGCGAGCCGATGCCCGCTCCCGGCGCCGGCCAAGCCGGCCCCTCCGCTCATCGTTTGAGCTCCGTCGAGCCTACGCTCATGCGCTGCGCGTGGTCGAGCGCCGCGAACGATCCGCTCTACCTCGCCTACCACGACGAGGAGTGGGGCGTGCCCTCGCGGGACGACCGTCACCTGTTCGAGTTGCTGGTGCTCGAGGGCGCCCAGGCCGGCCTTTCCTGGTCGACGATCCTGCACAAGCGCGAGGGCTACCGGCGAGCGTTCGCGGGCTTCGAGGTCGAGCGCGTCGCGCGGTTCGGCCCACGGGACGTCGAGCGGCTGCTCGGTGACGCGGGCATCGTCCGCAATCGGCTGAAGGTCGCCTCGGCGATCGAGAACGCGCGCCGGGTGCTGGAGGTGCAGGCCGAGCGCGGCAGCCTCGCCGGCTATCTCTGGGAGTTCGTGGGCGGCGAGCCGATCGTCGGGCGCTTCGCCTCGCTCGCGGAGATCCCGGCCGAGACCGCCGAGTCACGAGCGATGAGCAAGGACCTGAAGCGCCGCGGCTTCCGCTTCGTCGGGCCGACGATCTGCTACGCGTTCATGCAGGCGACGGGCATGGTCAACGACCACGTCACGTCGTGCTTCCGCTACCGGGAGCTCGCCGGCCCGAAGTAACGTGGGGGCTCACGGGGGAAACCGGCTGTTTCACCCGTGTTTGCCCTGGTCCCAGGCGAGCCAGCGGACGGGCTCGATCACGACGGCCGTTCGCCCCTCGAACCACAGCGCTTCCTCGAACTGGGGCGGGATCGCGCCGAGGTAGCGCATCTCCATCTTCTCCGTGATCGCGCGAACGGTCGGCTCGTCCTCGACCAGCGTCGCGGTGCCGAAGCACACCACGGCCCGCGGTGGCTTCGTCGGGTCGTCGACCCGGGGATCGACGTCGACGCACATCGTCACGTGCGGGTCGCGGCGCATGTTCGCGAGGTGCCGCCGGCTGTTCCCGAGCGTGAGATGGAAGCGGCCGTCCTCCCAGAAGTACCAGATCGGCGTCAGGTGCGGCCAACCGTCCTCGCCGTGGGTCGCGAGCCTTCCGACGAGCTTCCGCAGGAGGAACTCATCCCGCTCCTCCACGGTCAGGGCGTTCCGCTTCGTCGCCGTCGTCAGATCGAGGAGGTCTCCGCGCTCGGTCATCAGGGCGAACTCTATTCAGCCTGAGCCGAAGGTGAAGTGCGCTCCCGCCGGGTTGGTGTGTTCCTGAGCCGACGCCTGCGAGGCGCCGACAGATTCCGCGAAGCCCGGGCTCAGCCCGGGCGTAGCTCTGTCCTCCGGAAACCCGACCACAAGGGGAAGGGGGCTCACGGGGGAAACCGGCCGTTTCCCCCGTGCTATTAGCCGAAGGTAAAGGCGTAGGCGGAGAGGCCGGGTGTGAAGTGCAGGTCGAGCCGTCCGTCGCCGTCGTGACCCTGGTCGAGCAGGGTGTACAGCCGATCCTGCGTGACGTGCACGCGCCGCAGCAGTTTGCCGTCCAGGAACACGTCGACGTAGCCGGTCCCGCCCAGCACGAGGTGCACCCGGCGGGCGATGAAGTGGAGCGCCAGCACGGCGTTCTTGCCCGCGACGATGCGCTGTGGCCCGACGTTCCAGTAGCCGCCGTAGGCGAGCTGGCTCTGGTCGAGGACGAACGGCAGCGTGTACTTCGCCATGTGGCCGGGCTTCAGCGTCGAGCCGGCGTAGCTCGCGATCCGGTCCGACCCGAGGTAGGACTCGGGGGTGAGCGCGTAGTCCGGTGTGTGGTCGGCGAGGTGGACCGCCCTCGGCAGCGATGCGTCGCGCTCGGCGAGGAGCGACCGGATCGAGTCCTCGGTCTTCGAGTAGTTGCCCTCGCCGAAGTGCGCCTCACGGACGTGTCCGTTCGCGTCGATCAGGTACTCGGCCGGCCAGTACTGGTTGCCGTAGGCGTTCCAGGTTCCGTACTGGTTGTCGATCGCGACGGGGTAGCGCACGCCGTACTCGTGGGTCGCCTGTCGCACGTTCGAGACCTCGTGCTCGAACGCGAACTCGGGCGTGTGCACGCCGACGATGACGAACCCGTCCTTTGCGTACGTGCGGTACCAGGTCTTCAGATACGGCAGCGTGCGCAGGCAGTTGATGCACGAGTACGTCCAGAAGTCGACGAGCACGACCTTGCCGCGCAGCTTCTGGACCGTGAGCGGCTTTCCGCCCGGCGTGTTCAGCCACTGCTGGATGCCCGTGAAGCTCGGGGCGGGGCCGTAGTCCTTCAGGCCGCTCAGCGTCCGCTTCTTGTGGACGACGGGCTTGCGCTTCGTGACGTTCTTCGTCCGCGCGTAGGCGTTGGTTCCGGCGCTGCTCTTCTCCGTCTGGTCCTGCAGGGCGCTGGTGTAGTTGGGGAACCAGGTCTGGAGCCTCGTGTCGAGATCGAACACGAGCCCGAGCGCCGCTGCGACGAGGACGACGCCGAACGCAACCCGCAGCTGATCGATCCGGGCGCGCAAGCGACGCGCGAGGCGCTGCCCGCCGGCCGCGATTCCGAGCAGGACGAGTGATGCCCCGAGCGTGTAGGCGATTGCGACGCTGATCGTCTTGCCCCCGAAGTCGTGGGCCGCGGCGGAGCTCGTCACGAAGGCGAGTGCCGGCCCGGCGCACGGAACGAACACGAACCCGAGGGCGCATCCGAGCAGGAAGCCGCCGCCGAGGTCGCCCGACGGCCGGCGTGACAGGCGGCTGAGCGGTCGCTCGATGATCACGCCGAGCTGCGGAACGAGCAGCGTCGCCGCCAGCAGGAACAGCAGGCCGATCGAGACGTTGCGCAGCAGATCTTGCGGCAGCCCGAGCGCGCTCAGCACCCAGGTGGCGAACAGGATCGAGACGAGGAAGCACGTTGCGAGGCCGGCGATGATCGCGTAGGGGCGACGCCTGTTCTCGCTCATGCCGCCCCCGAGCACGATCGGGAGAACCGGGAGCACGCACGGCGAGATCGCCGTGATCAGCCCGGCGACGAACGCGAGCAGGATTGCTACGAGGATCATTCGACCGTTATTCGGTCGAGTCTGCCTGCCCGGTTGTTACAGACGCATTATTTGTCGGCTCGGCGGCTTCGGGCTGTGCCTCGGCCCCGGCGGCCGGCTGGGCCGTAGCTTCACCGCCGCCGCGCTTCTTGCGCCTTCGCCTCCGCCGCGACCGGCGCGGCGGCTTGGGCTCGGGCAGATCCTCGGCGAGCGCGGTTGCGATCTCCTCCACCGTCCCGATGTCCTCGCGGGCCCCCTCGAGCAGCTTCGTCGCCCGCGGCGTGTAGCCGTCTGCCGAGGCGAGCAGGGCAGCCCCGACGGGGAGGGGGAGCTCGCGAACCGCGACGACGAGCTTGGCCGCGTTCTCCTCGTGCCGGTGGCCGCGCGAGTTGGCGAGCGCGCCGAGCAGGCGCTTCGCCTCGGGATACTCGCCGCTCGCCTTGCGGTCGAGCGCCTTGCGGGCGGCGCGCGCGAGCCGCCACGTCCAGCGGGCGAGGATCTGCTCGGGCGCGTCGGGCTTGCCGGATCCGATCGCCTGCAGCAACGTGCGGACACCCGGCTGGCGGTCCTTCTCCCACGTCGGCGCCTGCGTGACCAGCGTGACCAGGTCGTCGAAGCTCGCCCGGTCGACGCGCATCGACACGCGGTCGGCGAGCGCCATCATCCGCAGCCGCCGGTTCGGGTTCTCGGCCGCGCACGTGAACAGGAACTGCTCGAGCGCGCCCTTGCTCGCGCGTCCGTCGGTGAACTTCTGGACGAAGCCGTCACGCTCCTCGAAGCGGAGGTTGCGGCCGGCGAACGTGGCCCAGTAGCGCTGCTCGTCCTCGTCGAGGTAGCGCGGGTCGATCCGCTGCCACTCGCGTGCGATCACGCCGAGCCGCCGCTTGACGTCGGGTGTGACCGGGACGAGCCACGGTGCCGGCGTCAGCCTGCGGCGCGCCCGGCGCTGCATCCGTCGCCGTGGCGTCGGGATCACGCGCGCGCCCTCGCGGTAGAAGTCGGCGTCGAGCAGCGAGTGCAGCGTCACGACGCGTTCCGAGTGGGTCGCGCCCTTGTTGATGAAGTCGACGACGATCCCGGCCTCCTTGCGCGGGTGGATGCGCATGATCCGGCCGATCCGCTGCTGGTAGACACGGCGGCTCGCCGTCGGGGCGAGGTGCATGATCACGGTCGCGCGCGGCGAGTTCCAGCCCTCGGCGAGCAGCATGGCGTTGATCAGGACGTTGATCTCGCCGCGCTCGTAGGCCGCGAGCGTCTCGGCGAGCTGCACGGGGGGCGTCCGCCCCGATACGGCCACGGCCTTGAGGCCGACGGCGCGGAACTCCTGAGCGAGGTTGTAGGCGTGGTCGACGCCGGCCGCGTAGACGATGCCGGGCGTGTCGCCGAAGCGATCGCGGTAGAGGCTCGCGGCGGCCTGGTTCAGGGCCTGGTGGTCCAGGACCTTGGCCAGCTCCTGCTGGTCGAAGTCGCCGCCGACGATCGGCACGGAGTTGATCGCCGCCACGGGCGGCACACGCAGGCAGCGGAGCGAGGCGATCAGGCCCCGCCGGGCCGCGTCCTGCAGCGGCAGGTCGTCGACCGAGGCCGGGAACACGTCCGCGACCTGCTTCGCGATCAGCTGCTCGGTCGCGGTCATGCCGATGTAGAGCGGCTCCGGGAAGCTGCGGATCGCGGCGCTCGTCTTCTCGCCGAGGGCGGTGTGCGCCTCGTCGCAGATCACGAGCTGGTACGCGTCGCGGCGGAGGTCGCCGACGTGGCGCGCGAACCAGGCGTAGGTCTGGATCGTGATCGGGCTCGTGCTCGGCAGCGGCTTCGCGTCGACGATCTCGGGCGTGAGCCGCGCGCCGTAGCCCTCGTCGGTCAGCTCGCGCGTGAACTGGCTCACGAGCAGGCGGCGGTGCGTGAGGATCAGGACGCCGATCGAGCGGGCAGCCTCGACGAAGCCTGCGGCGGCGATCGTCTTGCCCGAGGCGGTCGGATGGCGGAAGCGGTAGCGGCGAACGGCACCCGGATCGGGCGGTGCCGCGTCCTCGATCTCCTCGAGCTCGTCGTCCAGCTCGTCGTCCTCGTCTTCGTCCTCGTCGGCCGTCGGCTCGGCGTGGCCGTTGCCGTTGTCGGGGGCCGGCTGGTTGGCCGCGATCAGCTCGGTCAGCATCCCGGCCAGCGCGTCGATCTGGTGGCGGCGGAGCTCCGTACCGGAGGCGAGGTGCGGCGGCTTCTCGCTGAGGATCCGCTCGAGCCCGAGCATGAGCGCAAAACGCACCCTCCAGTCCGGCGTCGGCTGGGCCTTGCCCGCCTCGATCTCCGCGATCGCCTCGTCGAGGGCGCGCCGCCGCGCCGTGCCCGGAGCGAGGACGACCGCAGGGTCCTCGTCCTCGTGCAGGAACGGCTCGCCGGCCCAGGTCGAGGCCCGGAGCGCCGAGGCCTCCAGGCCGTCCGCCCCGAGCGGGGGTTTCGTCGGCTGGTCGATGATCTTCTGCATGCGCGCAGCACGCGCCGGTGCTGCAACTTTCGAGAAGGTGCGCCCGCGAGGCTCTGCAGGCGGCGCTCACAAAGCATAACGAATCGAGCGGCGGACGCCGTCAATCCGTGCTGCGAATCACCCGCCGATGCCGCCGAAGATCGAGAACGGATTCCGCGGCATGGCCTCCCAGACGAGCTCGCCGCCGGGCTCGACCTCACCGTGCAGCCGTTCGGCGAGCTGCTCGGCTTCCTCGCGCGAGGCTGCACCCACGACCAGGTAGCGCCAGCGCCGCACGACGTCGACACCTTCCTGCTCCAGCCGGTCGGCGAGATCGTCCGCGTCACCATGCGATGCGCACTCGACGCGGACTTCCCAGGGTGCGTAGCCGTGCTCGCGCACCTCCTCCTCCCACGTCTCCTGCTTGGGCTCGTCGTCCCAACGCTCCTCGGGGGCCAGCCAGTGCTCGATCCGAACGACGATCGGCGCGAGGCCGGCCTCCTCCAGCTCGGCCTCGATCACCTCCTGAGCCTTCCGGGCCTGGAGCCGCGACGGCGCATAGACGAAGATCGTCTCGCCGTCTCGCGAGACGGGCAGCCGTTCCTCCTCGAGCTCCTTCGCAAGCTCGCGGGCGCGTGAGCCGAGGTCGAGGCCGAGGCGCTCGAGGAAGCCGCCGGCGCGCTCGTCGTCGAGCTCGATCCGGATCCGCCAGTCGTCCCGTGCCATGCAGGCTGCAGGCTACCCGCGACGGCGAGCATCGACGCCCGCTGTCACACATTTGGCACACCTGCGTTTCACACGCGCGACGAATTCGTCGCTATCGTCAAAAACGGGGGCAAAGGGGCCAAAGGCCCCCGGGGGGAAGCCAAAAGGTGTGCGGAAAGCCGAGGGCCCCGGAGGAAGCAATGGCACCGGACTGGGCAGCGCATTTCGAGCGTGAGCGCGGGCGGTACGAGGACGGCGTGAGCCGGCTGCCCGGGCTGGCCGACGCTGACGAGCGGCAGCGGCAGCTGACGCGGATGGGGAACGCGGCCGCCGGTGCCGGGCTGGCTCTGCTGATGGACGGCCGGCACGGCGAGGCCGGCGACTGGCTGGAGCTCGCGGCCCAGCGGTACCGCGAGAGCTTCCCCGGCGCGCCGCCCGGGAGCTGGGGACGTCCGATCGGCGTCGTCAAGGCGCGGCTCCTCGCCGGCGACGGGCTCGCGGCCGAGGAGGACGCTCGTTGGGCGCTCGCCGAGGATGCGGCGGGGTCGGATTCGCCGATCGGGCGGTACGCGGCCTGTCTCGCCCTGCTGGTGCTCGGGCGCGACCACGAGGCGCTCGGGCTCGCCGGGTCTCTGCGCGGCCGGGTCGACTTTCCCGCAGACGTGGCGGAGGCCCTGTTCGCGATCGCCGCGGCCGACCAGGACCTGTACCGCACGTCCGTCGCGGCTGTGCTCCGGTCGTTCGAGGCCCGTGAGGCGTACCTCGAGGACATCCCTGCCGCGGACACCGTCGTCGTGCTGCAGAAGCTCGCCGAGCCGCGCGGGCTGGAAGCGGAGCTCGACTCGCCGCTCCTGCCGCCGCGCTAGTTGTGGCCTGCGGCGAGCTCTCGCGAGCGTTCCATCGCCGCCTGGATCGCGTTCAGGAACGCAGCCCGCACGCCGGCTTGCTCGAGCTCGTGGATCGCGCGGATGGTCGTGCCGCCGGGCGAGGTCACCGCCTCGCGCAGCTCGACCGGGTGCATCTTCTCGTCCCGCAGGAGCACGGCCGTCCCGAGCATCGTCTGGACGACGAGCTGCGTCGAGATCTCGCGCGACAGGCCGAGCAGGATGCCGGCCTCGATCATCGCCTCGGCGAGCAGCGCGAAGTACGCAGGCCCGGAGCCCGACACCGCGGTGACGGCGTCCATGTACTCCTCCGGGACGCGCACGACCGGGCCGAGGTGCAGGAGCACCTCCTCGGCGATCGCAACGCTCTGCTCCGAGGCGTGGGATCCGGCGCAGAGGCCGGTGATGCCCTCGTGCACCGTCGCGGGCGCGTTCGGCATCGCGCGGACGACCGGCACCTCCGGCCCGAGCCGCCGCTCGATGAATGCGGTCGGGATCGCTGCGGCCACCGACAGCACCGTCTGCTCCTTCGTGACGGCACCGCGAATGCTCTCCAGCAGCTCGTCGAAGTCCTGCGGCTTCACCGCCAGCACGACGACGCCGGCGCCCGCGACCGCCTCGGCGTTCGACAGGGTCGCCTCGACTCCGTGCCGCTCCTTCAGCTCCGCCACGCGCTCGGCGCGTCGTCCGGTCGCGATCAGGTCGGTCGAGCCGGAGCTGAGCAGGCCGGCGAGCAGGGACTCGCCGATCTTCCCGCAGCCGAGGATGGCGACGCGGCCGTTCACGCCGTGGAGTCTAGGCCGCGTGCCGAGCGAGCGGTGCGATCGGCAGGAGGCCGCGCGACCAGCCGGCGAGCATGTACACGCCCGCGAGCCCGGCCCATTCGCCGTACGGTGCCAGGAGCTCCTCGGTCTCCCACCCCTCGACCCGGCGGCCGCGAATCGCCGACAGCAGCTTGATCAGGCCGAGATCGCCGACCAGCCCGATGTCGTAGCGGCCGAGACCCTCGAGCGCGACGACGCCGACCGACCAGGGACCGAGGCCGCGCTCGCGGCCGAGGCGCGCCGCCACGACCGGCGCCGGGAGATCCCGCAGGCGCTCGAGCTCGAGCGAGCCGCACACACGGACGAGCGTCGCACCCCGGCGAGCGTGCAGCCCGAGCCGGCGCAGCTCGGCGGGGGCGAGCGCCGCGAGGGCGGCCGCGGTCGGCGGAGCGTGGAGCCCACCGTGCTCCGGCATCACCGCCCGGACGATCCGGCGCTCGATCGCGCGCGCCCGCTTCGCTTCGATCAGCTGTCCGCACAGCGCGCGGACGAGGGCGCCCGCGACGGTCGGCAGGCGGAGCTGGCGCAGGCCGGCCAGACCGCGGGTCGCCGGGCCGAGCATCGAGTCGCTCCGGAAGCGCCGCAGGAACTCGCTGTGGTCGGCGTCGATCGCGAGCACGAAGCGGAGTGCCTGCAGCGATTCCTCGCTCTCGGCGGCAAGGCGCAGCGAGCCGTCGGGGAGCTGCCGCGCGGCTGCCCGCTCCGTGCCGCCGGCCGCCGGCAGCCTCGCTTCGAGCACACCGTCGCGAAACAGCCGCGTCGCGTCGCTCGCGTGCCGTGCCGTCAGAGCGAGCAAATAGGGGCCTCGTGGGCGGATGACGGCATGAATCATTGCGACAACCTAAAGATTTCCTTCGGACGGCCTCGTTACGCTCTGGCGGCGTGGGCGAGGGTATGCGGACGACCTGGGACGCCGCCGCGGCCTCGGACCGCGTCGAGCACTACGTCGGCGACCCGGCCACGGCGAGGCCGGAGCTCGACTCGCTCTTCTCCCGGCTCGGCGACGATCGGCGCGGAGGCACGTGCGTCGAGGTCGGCTGCGGCCCGGGCCGGATGACCGGCTTGCTCGCCGAGCGGTTCGACCGGGTGATCGCGGTCGACGTCTCGCCGGCCATGCTCGACCTCGCCCGCCGAAGCGTGACAGCGGGGAACGTCGAGCTCCGCCTCGTCTCCGGAAGCCGGCTGGAGACCGTGGAGGATGGTATCGCGGACGTCGTGGTCTGCTACCTCGTCCTGCAGCACCTGCCTGGCCGCGAGCTCGTCGTGTCGTACCTGCGCGAGTTCGCGCGTGTGCTCGCGCCGGGCGGCCGCGCCTTCGTGCAGCTGCCCGTGCTCGGGCCCGGGCTGCGGGCTCGCGCGTGGCGCCTCGGCCGCGGGATCGCCGTCCCCGTGTTCGCGCCTTTCCGCCGCGAGGTCGCAACGCGGCCCGAGTACCGCGGCTTCCGGCTGACCGAGCCGGAGCTGGTCCGGGCGCTCTCGGCCGCCGGCCTGCGCGTGGCCGCGCGCGACGAGAGCCCGTCCTCGCCGTATCGCTACGCGCGCGAGGTCTTTCTCCGGCTGGAGCGGACGTAGGTGGCCACGGCGCTCGCCCTCGTCGTCTTCGTCGTCCTGACCGGGGCGGCGGCGCTCGCCGTCTGGCGGCGGCCGATCGCGGCGCTCTACCTCTTCCTGGTCGGCCTGGCCGCGCACAACATCGTCATGTCGCTGCTCTGGGGAGTCGGCGTGCGCGGGAGCTCGCTCGAGCTGATCTCGGCGTGGAAGGACATCCTGCTCGCGGTGGCCGTCGCCCGCGTCGCCCTCGACGGCCTACGGGCAAGGCGCCTGCCGTTCCGGCCCGGCCCGATCGACCTGCTCGCGCTCGCCTTCGCCGCGCTCGTTCTGGTCTACGCCGTCATCCCGCAGAGCGCGCTCGGCGGCCAGGCCGGTGGAAGCGCGATCATGCACGCGATCCGGCACGACCTCGTCCCCGTGGTCGCGTTCCTGCTCGGCCGGGCGCTCGGCATCACCGCGGAACGGGTCCGCTCGATCGCCTGGACGATGCTCGGCGCGGCTGCCGCGGTCGCGGGCTTCGGGCTGATCGAGGAGTACACGGTGAGCGTGGGGTGGTGGCACCGCTCGGGCGCGGTCGGCTACTTCGATAAGCAGCTCGGCTTCGACTACCACGGGCCTGGCGGGATGCCCGAGAACTTCGCCTTCAACACCGGCCACAACCACCTCTACCGCCGCTTGATCTCGACCTTCGTCAGCCCCCTCGCGGCTGGCTACATGCTCGTCGTCTCGCTCCTCGTCGCGCCGCTCCGCCGCCTCGCGCTCCCGCTGGCCGCGCTCGCGTTCGCGGGGCTCGTGTTCACGATCTCGCGCTCCGCCCTCACGGGGCTCGTCGCCGGCCTGATCGTCCTCGCCGTCGCGCGGGGGGAGCTCTGGCCGGTTGCGCTCGCCGTCGTCGTCATCGGGGTCGGGATCGGATTCGACCGCACGTACACGCATCTGGCTCCCACGACGCATTTCCTCCCGTCCGAGATCAAGCAACAGGAGGAGAACGCGAAGAAGCATCCCGGCGCGAAGACCCAGCTGTTCAGCTTCAACGAGCCGTCCTGGAGAAGCCACCTCACGAACCTCCGCGACGGGCTGAGCACGGTCGTCCACCACCCGCAGGGCTACGGGCTCGGCAACGCGGGCGCGACGGCGCAGCGCTTCGGAGTGCAGCTGAAAGCCGGCGAGTCCAACTACACCGAGATCGGCGTCGAGACCGGCCTTCTCGGCATGCTCGTCTTCGTCGCCTGGAACCTGGCGCTGCTCGCCGGCCTCGTCGGCCGCGCGTGGCGGGAGCCTCCGGGGGCTGTTCGCGACGCCGCTGCCGGGGTCGCCGCCGCGCTGGCCGCGATCCTGCTCATCGCCGTGCAGACCGACGCCTACGGCATCCCCTGGCTGGGTTACTGCCTGTGGTGGCTGGCCGGCTCGCTGACGACGTCCCTCGCCTGCGGCCGCTCCCGCCGGGCGAAGCCCGGCTCCGCCGCCGCCTGACCCCGCTGGCGGCACGGTGCTCTCCGGCCCCGTATTGCTCATACTGTGACCTCCGGCCCCGCACCGCCAGCGGCGCCCGAGGAACGCCTCAGCGAGCCGCCGGGGGAGCGCTGACCGTGGGCTATTCGCGCTCGACGAGCAGGACCAGCCCCTGAAGGCCGCGCACGCGGACGAACTCGCCGACCTCCGCGCCGCCCTCGCAGCGGGCGTTCCAGATTTCGCCCCGGACGGCGACCTTGCCGAACGGCTCACAGCGGCTGACCACTCTCGCCTCGACCCCGGCGAGCGCCTCGGCACCCGTTTGCGCCCGTCGGCGCTGCGACCACCAGATCGCACCGCCGACTTGCAGGATCTCCCAGATCGCCGCCGCGCCGACCGCGATCCAGTTCCACGGCGAGTCGAGGAAGAAGATCGCGAGCAGGACCGCGAGGAAGAAGATCACGCCGGCTGTCGGGGTCGTCGGTGCATGCGCTATACCTAACGGAACAGCATGGCGAAGAGCATCCAGCAGGTCGAGCAGGTCACGATCCGCTTCGCGGGCGACTCCGGCGACGGGATGCAGCTGACGGGCACCCGCTTCACGAGCGAGACGGCCGCGTTCGGGAACGACCTCTCGACGCTCCCGGACTTCCCCGCCGAGATCCGCGCGCCCGCAGGCTCGCTGCCGGGCGTCTCCGGCTTTCAGATCCACTTCGCCGACCACGACATCCTCACGCCGGGTGATCAGCCGGACGTGCTCGTGGCGATGAACCCCGCGGCGCTGAAGACGAACCTGAAGGACCTGCGCGGGGGCGGCACGCTGATCGTCAACCGCGACGCCTTCAGCGACAAGAACCTCCAGAAGGCGTCCTACCCCTCGAACCCGCTCGAGGACGGCTCGCTCGACGACTACAACGTCCACGCGCTGCCGCTGACGACGATGACCGTCGAGGCGCTGAAGGGGATCGAGGGGATCACTCCGCGTGAGGCGGAACGGTCGAAGAACTTCTTCGCGCTCGGCCTGATGTCGTGGCTCTACGGCCGCCCGGTCGAGACGACGCTCACCTACATCGACGAGAAGTTCGGCCAGCGGGCCGAGCTGGCCGAGGCGAACTCGCGTGCCTTCAAGGCCGGCTTCAACTACGGCGAGACGAGCGAGGACTTCGTCGTCTCGTACGAGGTCAAGCCGGCGAAGCTGCCGCCCGGCCTCTACCGCCAGATCACCGGCAACCAGGCGCTCTCGCTCGGGCTGGTCGCGGCGAGCATCCAGAGCAAGCTGCCGCTCTACCTCGGCGCCTACCCGATCACGCCGGCCTCGGCGATCCTCGAGGAGCTCGCCCGCTACAAGCAGTTCGGGATCAGGACGTTCCAGGCCGAGGACGAGATCGCGGCGGCCGGCGCGGCGCTCGGCGCCGCGTTCGGCGGCGCGCTCGGCGTCTGCACCTCGGCCGGGCCCGGCATCGTCTTGAAGGGCGAGACGGTCGGCCTCGGCGTGATGCTCGAGCTGCCGCTCGTCGTCATCGACGTCCAGCGGGCAGGCCCGTCGACCGGGATGCCGACGAAGCCCGAGCAGGCCGACCTGCTGATGGTGCTCTATGGGCGCAACTCCGAGTCTCCCGTGCCCGTGCTCGCGGCCTCGACGCCGGGCGGGTGCTTCGAGATGGCGATCGAGGCGGTACGGATCGCGATCAAGTACCGGACGCCCGTCTACCTGCTCTCGGACGCGTACCTGGCGAACGGCTCCGAGCCGTGGCTCGTCCCGGACGCGAGCGCGCTGCCCGATCTGACGGTCGAGTTCGCGACCGGGCCGAACTCCGGCGACGAGTTCCTGCCCTACCTGCGCGATCCGGTGACGCTCGCGCGGCCGTGGGCGATTCCCGGCACACCCGGCCTCGAGCACCGCATCGGCGGGCTCGAGAAGGAGGACGTGACCGGCAATGTCTCCTACGACCCGGACAACCACGACGCGATGGTCCGCCTGCGCGCTCAGAAGGTCGCCGGGATCGCCGCGGACATCCCGGAGCTGGAGGTCGACGACCCCGGCGGCGAGGCGAGGCTGCTCGTGCTCGGCTGGGGCGGCACCTACGGGCCGATCGCCGCGGCCGCCCGGCGCATCCGCAAGCAGGGACGCTCGGTCGCGCATGCCCACCTCCACTACCTGAACCCGTTCCCGCGGAATACCGGCGAGGTGCTCTCGCGCTACGAGCGCGTGCTCGTGCCGGAGATGAACCTCGGCCAGCTGCTCAAGCTGATCCGGGCCGAGTTCCTCGTCGACGCCGTCGGCTACAACCGGGTGCGCGGCGTCCCCTTCCGCCCGAGCGAGCTCGCGGACGCGATCGAGACGATGTTGTGACCGAGAACGGCTCGAACGGCAAGACGAACGGCAAGAGCGGCCTCGCGCTCACGGCCAAGGACTTCAAGTCCGACCAGGAGGTGCGCTGGTGCCCGGGCTGCGGCGACTACGCCATCCTCGCCTCCGTCCAGAGCTTCATGCCGGAGCTCGGCTTCCCGCGCGAGAAGATCGTCTTCGTCTCCGGGATCGGCTGCGCCGCGCGCTTCCCGTATTACATGCAGACGTACGGGATGCACTCGATCCACGGTCGCGCGCCCGCGATCGCGACCGGCCTGGCCACGTCTCGGCCTGACCTGTCCGTCTGGGTCGTGGGTGGCGACGGCGACATGCTCTCGATCGGCGGCAACCACCTGATCCACGCACTGCGCCGCAACGTCAACCTGAAGCTGCTGCTCTTCAACAACCAGGTCTACGGGCTGACGAAGGGGCAGTACTCGCCGACGTCCCCGCGAGGGCAGCGGTCAGGCTCGACGCCGATGGGCTCGATCGACGAGCCGTTCAACCCGCTCGGCGTCGCGATCGGGGCCGAGGCGACCTTCGTCGCGCGCGCGATCGACACCGACCGGAAGCACCTCACCGAGGTCTTGCGCCGCGCGGCGGCACACCGTGGTGCGGCCTTCGTCGAGGTCCTCCAGAACTGCAACATCTACAACGACGGGGCGTTCGACGCCGTCCGGGACGACGAGGCGAATCGGATCTACCTGCGCCACGGCGAGCCGGTGCGCTTCGGCGCCGACGGGGAGCGGGGCGTCCGTGGCCTGCGTGACGGGACGGTCGAGATCGTCGACGTGGCCGAGGTGGGCGAGGACAAGCTGCTCGTGCACGACGAGCACGCGGTGCAGCCGAGCCTGGCGTTCGCGCTCAGCCGCCTGATGCTGCAGGAGGTCGGGGTGGCGCCGGTCGGCGTCTTCCGCGACGTCGAGCAGCCGGTCTACGACGACCTGATGACCGAGCAGATCACGCAGTCGATCGAGCAGCGGGGCGAGGGGGATCTCACGTCCCTGCTGCACGGCAACGACACCTGGACGATCGGCTAGCCCGCTCACCCGCGGAGCCCCGAGGCGACTCGGCGCGCTCCGGACACGGCCATCCAGGCCGGGTTTGCGCGCATATCCCCACCCTGGGTGGGGATTACGGCCACCCGCCACCCGCGATGAGCGTAACGACGAAGTCCGCACGTGTCTGTGCCGCAACTGTGTCAAAACTGTGACGATTCGTCCCCAGGCAAGAGCCTGCGCCCCGAAGCTCAGGGCACGAGTGCCATGATCGCCTGGCGCAGCACGCCGCCGACCGGGGCCACCGCCAGCGAGTAGACAGGCACGGCCTGGCCGTCGACGAACGACGTCGAGATGTAGTCGCCGAGGAAGCGTCCTTCGGCGACCGGCAACCAGTCGAGGCGCATCGACTGAGCATCGAGCCGCTGCGGCTGCGCCCAGCTTGTGCCGCCGTCGCCGGACGTCGTCAGCCACACGTCGACGCCCGGGCAGGCAGGTCGGTTCGCGCACGCGTCCGGCAGCGAGTAGTAGGTGACGGCGAGCCGCTGATCCGGCCCGGACGTCGCCGGATCGGCCGCGAGGCCCGGGACGAGCTGGCTCGCGCCCGGGGTCGCAGGCCCGACCGGGGCCGGTGTCGACCACACCTGCCCGTCGGCGGACGTCGACAGCAGGATCCTGTCCCGGCCGCATGACGGGTCGAGCCGGCAGTCGGGCCAGGTGACGAAGAGCCTTCCGTCGGACGCCACGTCCGCAGACGGCAGTGGCGGAGCGCGTAGGCCGACCGTCGGGAACACCGACAGGCTCGAGACCTGGACGCTCGGCTCGAAGCTGGCGCCGCCGTCCACGGAGCGCGCCGCGAGCACCTCGTCCGAGAAGGACGGTCCCTGCGCGCCGCTCACCTCGTAGACGACGACGAGCGAGCCGTCGGGCCGCGGCAGCGGCTGCGCGCCGTTCGCCTCGACGCCCTGCGGAGGCTGGATCGAGGTCGTTGCGGGCACGCCCCAGGTCAGCCCGCCGTCGCTGCTCGTCTGCGTGACGATGAGCCCGCTCCCGACGTCGAGGTAGGACAGGTAACAGCGGCCGCGGTTCGGGCTCGAGGGCCAGTTGTCGCACGCGACCCACTCCTTGTCGAGCGTTCCGGACGCTGCTTGCCTCGCCGTGACCGGCGGGCTCCACGAGATCCCGTCCGTGGAGCGGCTGATGAGGACCTGGAAGGTATCGGCGGCGATGCCGAGCGAGCTCGCGAGCCAGACGCCGTGGGCGGCGTCGAAGGCGACGGTCGGATCGCTCGCGCGCGGGTCCGTTCCGGGCTGCGGCGAGAACGAGGTCACGCCGGGCAGCAGGCCCGAACGCCAGTGGCGGCCTCCGTCCACGGATGTCGCTTCGCCGATCGCCGTCGCGCCGCCGCTTTCGATCCGGCCGACCTGGAAGACGGCCACGATGGTCTGGCCGAAGGCGAAGCTGTCCGGCTCGACCTCGGTCGCATGCTGTGCGCCGCCGCCCGAGATCGTGTCCGTGGAGAGCTGGCGGCTCGTCACCTCGCAGTCGCGCGCCACCGAGTCGCCGGCATCCGCATTGACGATGTCCTTCCCGGCTCCGCAGGACACCGTGTCGCGAGCTCCGTCGCCGTTGGCCACGATCGAGTCGTTGCCCGGACCGCCGAAGATCTTGTCGCGGCCCGGCCCGCCGATCAGCAGGTCGTTGCCGCCCAGGCCGAGGATCGTGTCATTGCCGGCGGCTCCGTCGATCGTGTCGGCCTTCTGCGTGCCGACGAGACGGTCAGCGCGGCTCGTGCCCTTGATCGTCGCTGCGAAGACTCCGGCCGGCCCGGCGAGGAAGAGCAGGGTCAGCGCGGCGAGGAGCCGGAGGCGCACCGGGGGCACGGTAGCGAAACGGGCCCGCCGGCCGGGCAGGCCCGTTTCACGTCCTCAGTAGACGAGGCTCCTAGTCGCCCGTGTCCTGCGAGACGTCCGGCGAGTCGGGGCTCACGAGCACGATCTTCTCGCAGTTGCGCACCTTGATCAGGTGAGCGGCGTACTTCCGCGAGTTCACGTACGCGGTGTCGTTTCCGGCACCGCAGTCGAGGATGTCCACGGCGTTGTCGTCGGCGAGCGAGTGGAGCGCGTCGTCGCCCGGGCCGCCGTATTCGATGTCGGAGCCGAGCCCGCCCCAGATCGAGTCGTTTCCGTTTCCTCCGTACAGCACGTCGTTCCCGTCTCCGCCGTGGAGCGCGTCGTCGCCGGCGTTGCCGTAGAGGACGTCGTTGCCGGCGCGGCCGTGGACAGCGTCGTTCCCGGCCTTGCCGTACATGACGTCTGCGTTCGCCGTGCCCCAGAGCGTGTCGTTGCCCGGCGTGCCGACGATGACCGCCTTGGTGGCGCCGAACGCAGCGCCTGCGAGAGCGAGAGCGGCGACCGCCGTCACCGTGAGAGCTCCGTACTTGCCTTGCATCGATCCACCTCCGTGGTCGTTGACGATTCGCTCACATCTGTCGTCGACGACGGTCATGGGCGTGTTCGCCCTCTGAAAGGCGTTCTGCAGCCGGCTGTAAAGCAGGCGCGAGCGGCTGCCGGATTTACAGCTTGAGGTTGAGGAGGTGGGCGAGCCGCACGGCCGGCCGGTCGACCATCCGCAGCGCCACGAAGGCGATTGCCCCCAGGGTCACCGCGCCGCCGACGGCGAACGCGAGCCCCGTGCCGCCGGTCGCGGCGAGCCAGCCGGCGAGGAGCCCTCCCACGGGCCCGGCGCCGTTGAACGCGTAGTAGTAGAGACCGATGACCCGTCCGCGCAGATGGCCCGGAGCCTCGAGCTGCAGCGTCGAGTTGGCGTTCGCCGTCCACACTGTGAAGCTGAGGCCGACGGCGAAGAGCAGCGAGCCGGTCGCAGGCACCGAGCGAAGAGGCGCCAGCAAGAGCTCTGCGAGTCCGAAGCCAGTCATGCCGACGAGCAGCGTGCGCATGCTCGCGCGGCCGAGCGCCGCCGAGAGCAGTGCACCGACCAGCGCTCCTGCTCCGAAGCAGCCCGTGACGACGCCGAACGTGCCCGGGCCCGAGTGCAGCGTCTCCTTGGCGAGGACCGGGAGCAGGACGTTGAAGTTGAAGGCGAACGTGCTGACGACGGCGACGAGCACCAGCACGACGGCGGCCCGCGGCGTGCGTCGGACGTAGCCGAGCGCCTCGCGCGTGCCCGCCAGGAGCCGTGGCAGCTCCTCCTTCCGCCCGGTCGGGAGCAGCTCCTCCGGCCGCATGGCGAGCAGTCCGGCGAGCACCGCCAGGAAGCTCACCGCGTTGAACGCGAAGCAGAACCCCGCCCCGGCGAGCGCAACGACGACGCCGCCGAGCGCCGGGCCGACGACGCGGGCGCCGTTGAACAGGCTCGAGTTGAGCGCGACCGCGTTCGGTAGCTCCGCCGGCCCGACCATCTGGTAGGTGAGCGCCTGCCGCGACGGCGCGTCGAGCACGAGCACCGTTCCGCGCAGCCCGGCGAGCAGGTAGATGAGCCACGGCGTCGCGTGGCCGAGCAGCGTCGGGACGGCGAGTGCGGCCGCGAGCACCATCGAGGCAGCCTGTGTAGCGATCACGACCCGGCGGGGGTCGAGGCGATCGACGACCACGCCGGCGAAGAGCCCGAAGACCGTGAACGGGAGGAACTGGCACAGCGCCAGTGCGCCGACCGCGACGGGAGAGTGGGTCAGCTGGAGGATCAGCCAGGCCATGGCGATGTTCTGCATCCACGTGCCCGTCACCGAGACGACCTGCCCGCCGAAGTAGAGGCGGTAGTTGCGGTGCGCCAGGCTGGCGAAGGTGCGCCGGTTGAGCGCGAGGAGAGCGCCGGTCACGAGCGATCCTCGAGCAGCGCCGCGAGCGGCTCGATTGCCGCGTCGACGGCGGCCAGCTCGTCTGGCCCGAGCTGGTCGAGGCGGGCGGCCAGCCAGGCCGTGCGGTGCGAGCGAACACGCCGCAGCACCCGGTCACCCTCTGCCGTCAACTCGATCTCGACCCGGCGCCGGTCGCCGCTCGAGCCGGGAGCGCGGGTCACGAGCCCGGCCGCCTCGAGCCTGTCGACATGCTTGGAGATGGCCGCAGGCGACACGCCCTCGCTGGTCGCGAGCTCGCCGAGCCCGACGCGTCCATGCCGCTTGACGACGGCGAGCAGCGTCGCCTGGCCGCCGGTGACGCCGAAGGAATGCGCCTCGCGTCGCAGCTCGCGGCTGATCCGGAGCAAGACCGGCCTCAGCCGGTTCGCAACCGACACCGCGTCGTGCGCATCCGTTGCCGTGGGCATATCGTTAACTAGGTTAACAAAATCGGACGAGGTCGCGCTGAAGCGCCCACAGGACATAGGCTTCGCGCGAACGATGACCATGCGGAAGCAGAAGAGCCTCGTGCTGATCCTGGCGCGGGAGCTGGCCACGAACCTGGCGACGCCGATCTACATCGCGGATGCGGTCGGGGACCTCGTCTACTTCAACGAGCCGGCGGAGCAGATCGCGGGCGGCCGCTTCGCCGAGCGTGGCGAGACGTCGATCAACGACTGGGTGCGGATGCTGGCACCGGAGACGGTCGACGGCAAGCCGCTCGCCCGCGAGGAGATGCCCGGAGGCATCGCATTCGCCGAGCGCCGGCCCGCGCACGGGACGATGCGCGTCACGGGTCTCGACGGCGAGAGGCACACGGTGGAGACGACGGCGCTGCCCTTGTTCGGCCCGGACGGCGAGTTCCACGGGATCATGGCCATCTTCTGGGAACTCGCCTGAATGACGATTGGCCGGCACGTGACCGGGCCAACCGTCTAGCCGCCCGATGGTCGTTCGCATCTGGGGTTGTCGTGGCTCGCTGGCGACGCCGGGTCCCGAGACGCTGCGCTACGGGGGTAACACGTCCTGCGTGGAGGTCGAGTGCGACGACGGAACCCGGGTCATCCTCGACGCGGGGACGGGGATCCGTGTGCTCGGCCGCGGGCTGGCAGGCAACCGCTCGGGGCCGATCCACCTCTGTCTGACCCACCTCCACCTCGACCACATCGAGGGGATCGGCTTCTTCGCGCCGATCTTCGATCCGCAGACCGAGATGCACATCTGGGGCCCGGCCTCCACCGTTCGCAGCCTCGACGAGCGGCTCGCGCGGTACCTGTCGGCGCCGCTCTTCCCCGTCGAGCTCCGCGACCTGCCGGCGACCTTCGTCTTCCACGACGTGGAGGACGAGCCGTGGGAGATCGGAGGCGCGCGCTTCGAAGCGGCGCCGATCTCGCATCCGGGAGCGACGCTCGGCTACCGGATCGAAGCCGATGGCGCCTCGATCGCATACCTTCCGGACCACGAGCCGGCGGTCGGCGTCGAGCTCGACAACCTGACGAGCGACTGGGTCTCCGGCTTCGGACTGGCGCAGGGAGTGGATCTCCTGATCCACGACGCGCAGTACACGGACGCGGAGTACCTCGAACACGTCGGGTGGGGACACTCGAGCGTCTCGCAAGCCCTTTCGTTCGGCGCGATGACGGGCGTCGGCCGGTTGCTCCTCTTCCACCACGACCCGCTCCACTCGGACGATGAGCTCGACGCGCACCAGGCCCGCGCGCACGAGCTCTGGCGGGGCAGCGGGGCCCCGCCAGAGCTGGCATTCGAAGGCATGGAGCGGCGGATCTAGCTCGGCTATGAACCGTTCGTCGCTCGAGGCGTGGGCGGAGTCACGACCGTGAAGTCGACCGAGTTGTCGTTCGTGTCGTGGCCGTCCGGCCGGCGGACGTCGCTCGAGCCCGGAGAGGCCGTTGCGGGCGGTGCGGGCGCGGGGCTCCCTTCGACGAAGCCGTTCGCCGCGGTCGATCCGTAGCCGACCGAGTCGACCAGCGTCCCGGTTCCGTCGCGCAGGCCGAGACCACCGGCCGCTGCAGCCAGTCCCGTCGCGAACGACTGGTCGGCTGCGGGCGGGCCGGTGTAGCCGTTGCCGCCGAACAGGTAGAACGCTCCCGGGGCGAGCGTCGTGCCGTTCGGGACCGTGTCCAAGACGGTGTCGGTGCTACCGGTCGCAGAGCGGTAGACGAGCTTCCAGCCCGAGAGGTCGGCGGGCGCGGTGCCCGAATTGACGATCTCGACGAACTCGTTGGAGGCCGCCCCGGTGACGCCTGTCATGAACTCGTTGATACGGACGATCGCCTGGCCGTTCGAGGCGGCGCAGGTGATGATCGCGTGGCGGGCCGAGTCGTAGGAGATGGAGATCGTGCCCGGTGTCCCCGCCGTGCAGGGCAGGCCGTTCAGGCTCTCGAAGGTCACGAGCCCGGAGCCGGGATCGCCCTTCGGTCCGGCCGGCCCCTGCGGGCCAGGCGCACCCTGGGCGCCGGCCTGGCCCTGCGGCCCGGCTGGTCCCTGACTGCCCGCGGGGCCCTGGGCTCCCTGCGGGCCTGCCGGGCCTTGTGAGCCGGCCAGGCCTCGATCGCCCTGGGGGCCGACGGGGCCGGCGTCGCCCTTGGGCCCCGGGGAACCGGTCGGGCCGGCTGCTCCCATCGGGCCCTGGATGTTCCACGCGATGGGCAGCTCGCGCTTGGTGCATTTCGACGGGTCGGAGACCACGCGCAGCAGGCCGCCGATCTTCAGCTTGCAGGCCTGGATCATGGAGCCTTCCGCAGAGCCGGATGCGGCCAGCGCCGCCAGCGCGCCTGCGCTTGCGAGAACGGCGAGGGCCGCGGCCAGCGCGAAGAGCCTGGGACGTGAGGCACGGAAAACCTGAGGCATAACGCTCCTTTCGCTTGGGCTTTCATTGGTAGCCGCGCAGGTGTGCCGTGTCTGTGACCCGTCTGTGACAAAAGTGCAACTTCTCGCCCGGCGCCATTGACGCACGCCGTCTCGGACTGTTCTCTATCGAGACAACGACAAAGGAGGCGCGTGTGGCCATCTTCTGTTCTCGGCCTTCAAGGCGGTCAGTCGCCTGGAGCGCCGTCAGCATCGTCGCCGGACTGGCAGTCGTGGTTCCGCTCCTCGCGCTCACCGGAACCGCGGGCGCTAGCAAGCACCGGATCGCCGCGGCGGGCCAGTTCCTGAAGGCGACGTACCTCCCGATCAAGCTTCGGGCACCAGGCGACCCGCAGGAGATTCGCTACGACATCTCCTGCCTGCCGCCCGACGGCGACGCCGAAGGAGCGGGCGTGTGCGACGGGGGTGGAACGGTCTACTTCCGCTCGAACGCGAACCTGTCAGCGAGCGTGCCACTGCAGCTCGATCCGAATGCGCAGGTCGGCCGGTACGTGGCGGCGGTGCCGGCGAGCATCTGGAACGCGCCGTGGTTCACCTACTACGCCGTCATCCGCGACAACACGACGGGGCGGTCGATCGTCGTTCCGCAGGGCGGCAGCAGCGCGCCTCAGGTCAGCTTCTCGATGAGCGGGTCGACGATCGATCTGGGCTCTCACGCCTTCGGCGCGACCCGTCAGGCCACCGCCCGCGTGGCAAGCGCCGCCTGGGGAAGCGGAGCGGGACAGGTCGGCCTCGAGGACGGGATCGACATGCCGACCGGCGGGGCGGCCTTCGACGTCGACAACGCCGGAGACGTCTACCTGCTCGACGAGGCGAACTCCCGGCTGCTCGAGTTCGCCGGCGGAGCCGCGCCGGCGCAGATTCCTCTTCCAGGGCTCGTGGGCGTCAGGGGAGACCTGCGCATCAGCGATGCGTCCGGCGTCGCCTATGTCCTGGAGATGGCGAACGCGTCACAGCCGAAGCCGCTCCTGCGTGCCTACACGTTGCAGGGCGGCATCCTGGGCTCGTCCGTGGTCGCAGATGCGGCGGCGGCGCAGGTCCGGCTGTCCGGCGGCTCCGCCTACGTCTCCGAATACCCGTCCAGCATGTGGGCTCCCGTCTTCCAGAACGACGGGCGGACGCCCGTCGACACGGCAACGCAGCTGGCGCGAGCGTTCCCCGGTGCGCCCGCCGCGGACGGCAACGTCGTCGTGCTCAGCACGGGGAACGAGATCCGGATCGGCACCTACGCGGCGAACGGAGCCACGTACCAGCTGTCGACGGACCGGATCACGAGCGCCACGCCGGTGGCCGACATCCAGCTGGCACAGACACTGCCGAGTGGGAAGCTGGCGGTCGTGTTCTCGGTCTACACGGACACGGCTCATGAGTACGAGGTGGCAGTGATCGACCCCTCGGGGGCGTTGGCGGACCAGTTCGCGCTGCCCGCGGCCGAGTGGGCCCAGTCGATGCCGCTCTCGCGCTTCCGGCTGGTCGGGTCCTCCCTCTACGAGCTGGGCTCGACCGACGCCGGCGTCTTCGTCGATCGCTACGACTTGGGGGTGAGCTAGATGTCGGCCGGACGTGATAGGTGGAAGCGAGCCAATTTCGCTCGCGTGCTGTTCCTCGTAGGGCTCTGCCTCGCGATTGCGTCGACCGCCGCAGCGAGCAGCCGTCGGGCCCAGGGGGTCCCTTCCTGGGGCGATCCGGGCGGCTGCTACTACGGAGCGAAGTCGAAGTGCTGGGTCTACTCGCACCCGGCGGACCAGGGCCAGACGACTTGCCAGGCCGTGGACGAGTACTACGACCCGGGGCACGTCGACCCGTTCGGCTATACGCGTGCGGCCGCGACTGAGATCGCGAACATCGCGGTGGGAGAGGGATATCAGTGGGCTGGCGGGGGCTTGACGAACTCCCCTTCTTGCCGAAGATGAGACGTAGAGCCGCCCGTGGGTGCGCCACGGGCGGGAGACGGAGGATAGACATGAAGTTGCTCGGCTACGTCAGACGCTCGCAGGACTCGGGAACGGGAGTCTCCGAGGAGATCCAGCGCGAGAAGATCAAGCAGTGGGCGGCGCTCTACGACCACGAGGTCAAGTTCTTGAAGCCCGATCTGGACGAATCGTCGTGGACGCTCGACCGGCCGGGGATGCAAGCGGCGCTGAAGCTGCTGGCCGAGGGCAAGGCGCAGGGGATCGTCGCCGCGACCCAGGACAGGCTGACCCGTCGAACCCGGGACTTCTGCAACCTGCTGGAGCTGGCGGAGGAGCAGGGCTGGCACGTGTTCGCGGTCGATACCGGCCTCGACACGACGAAGGACTCGACGATGCACAAGATCATGGCCGTCTTCGCCGAGCACGAGTATCGCGACAAGAAGGAACGCGGCGACGAAGCCCGCCGGAACGCGGTCCTAAACCACGGCGTCCACGGCGGAACGAATCCGCCCCACGGCTACGAGTGGACCCAGCGCCTTGACCCGGAGACCGGAGCGCCGAAGTTCGACCGCGAGGGCCGACCGATGCGCGGGCCGCTGCAGCCCACCGCCGACGCTCCGCGCGTGAAGGCGGCGTTCGAGGCCTTCGCCGAGGGCGCGTCATGGACGGAGGTCACGGAGATCGCGGGGATGAAGTCGCACGGCGCGACGGCCGCGATGCTGTCGAACCGGGTCTACACCGGCGAAGCACGGTCGGGCACTTTCCTGAAGGAAGGCGCGCATCCGGCGATCGTGGACAGGGTGCTGTTTAACCGGGTGCATCGGAAGCTGACGGTCCGGCGCCGCGACTACTCGTATCGGATCGACGGGCAGAAGCGGGTCGGCGCCCTCCTCGGCGGCGGGGTCATGCGCTGCGGCCACTGCGGGTACGGCCTGGTCAAGGACGGGCACCGCTACAAGTGCGTGAAGCACGGCTGCAAGAAGATCTCCATCGGCGCCGAAGCTGCCGAGTCGTATCTGCTCCTGCACGCGCTGGGCTGGCACGTGGCGTTGAATCCGATGCACATTGCGGACATGGACGCAGCGGCGCTGCCGGTGTTCGAGGAAGCGGTCGAGGCAGCGCAGGCGGAGCTGGCGGAGGTTGAGCGGATGCATGAGGCCGGTGAGCTGACGCCTTCGGCCTACGGGAAGGCGCTCACCGTCGCGCAGCACGCGCTGGCGGCGGCGGAGACCGCCCTGGCAGAGGCGGAGGCATCGCGCGGGTGGCTGGGGCTGGACACGAACGCTGTCCAGCGGAAGCTGGTCGGCGAGGGCAACGACGTGCGCGACATCGCGGCCGGACGCGACTTCGTCAAGCAGATGTTGCGTGCGACGGTGAAGCCGGTCGGCAAGGGCACGCACTTGCCGGTCGCTGAGCGGATGGAGATCGAGTTCCTGACCCCGCGCCCGGCGGTGGTGCAGGACATGCTCGATGAAGGGCTGGTGGCGGCATGAGCGCCGGGAGTCTGACGGCGACCCAGCGCGCCTACAACGTCCTGCGCGAGGAGATAGAGACGATCGACGCGCCGGAGATCGACACGCCGGAGGCTAGTCCCGAGTATCGCGCGGGCCTGGCGCGGGCAATGGCGCTCCTGCTGGAGATGGACGAGGACGCTGATCCTGGACCGTCGATCCCCGGCCGCGTCTATTGAATGGGGTTGCACTCCCTGCGGCGAAGAGTACTCTGCGATCAGGGACGCGAAACGGCAGCGTGACGGATACGCGAGTACTCGGCTAAACGTCACGCGCCCTGCGACCGATGATCCGGGGCATGAAGCCGGAGTCGCTCTTCGAGTGGGCAGTTCGCGAGTTCCTGCAGAACCCGCGCCGCCACCCGCATCCCCAGCGCCCGGCGACTCCTCCTCCCGATCCACCTCCGAAGCCTGCGTTGCCCGTGCCGTACGTGTCCCGGCGGGGGGTGCTGCCCTACGGGTGCGCGCGTTGCCCTGACGGAACGGCCACCCGCATGATCGACCACGGCTCCTATTCCGAGGCCATCTGCGACGACTGCTTCGAGCGCGAGGGACCGACCCGGCCACCTCGCGCCTGCGCGTGCGGCTGCGGCGAATCGCTGGAGGGCAAGCGGCGAGGCGCGAAGTACCTGAACCACGCGCACCAGCAGCGCGGCCAGCGTGCTCGCGACCGGCTCAGGAAGTCGTAGCGGCGCGCTCAAGGCGCTGGCGGGCTTCGCGGGCTGACTCGGCGTCGAAGTAGCAGACCAGCGCGGCGTACTGACCCGTCTTCCCGGTGACGACGCCTTCCCGCCCGAGCGTGACGGGCGGGTCGCCGTTCTCGGGGAAGTAGGTGTGGAGCAGAACGGCCTCCTGGGGCGGGCGCGTGTTCTCCTCCGGGACGAAGTGCCCGGTGATGGTCTTCTTCCGGCGGCGGAGCTGATGCGGGGAACGGCCCTCAGGGTGCGGCATCTAGTCCGCCCAGTCGTCGGGGAGGTCAGGAAGATGGACGTGGGCGCTCTGGGCGCCGGGGACGTCCTGCGGCTCTTCGGCGCGTTCCCAGCGCAGCAGCTCCGAGGCGGCGCGGAGGCGGACGTTCTCGTTCTTGGACTGGAGCAGCTCGCGCAAGACGCGGATTGCCTCCGGTTCGGTCGGCGTCGGGGTCACAGCCTGATCACCCGGAGGCGGGCGCGGCCGTCCGTGGGCACCGGGAAGCCGGGCCACTCCGGGTAGCGCGCGTCGTAGATGAGACCCCGGAGCGTCCGCTTGAGCTGGAGCAGGTCTTCGTGACCCCTGATGGCGAACATCCTCCTCCTGCCCTGGTCGGGGCAACGGATCAGCCGGTCCGTGCGGAAGCCGTAGCGCTCGCGATCGTCGGGTTCGCCGGGAATCAGCCAGCCGGTGCGGAGCAGCTCGTGCTTGAACCACAGGGCGCGCTCGGAGGACCCGGCCACGGCCTCCAGCGCTTCACGATCGAGGCAGAGGTTGAAGTTGTGCGCCTTCGGCCAGCCGCGCAGCACGAAGACGTAGCCCTCGTCCGTGGCGCGCTCGATCTGGCCACGGCCCTCCACCTCGTTCGGCGCGGTCTCCGGTGGCAACGGGTCGGAGAGCGGGTACCGGGCTGCGAGTCGCCGGGATTCCTCGACGGAGTCGAGCGGGATCTCCGTCGTCTTCGGCATCCCCGCGCGGTTGGCGGCGGCGAGCCGCTTCCGCCGCACGGCCTTCGCCTTCTGCGCGGCGGCGGCGGATTCCCGCTCGACGGCGACGGCGCGGCGAATCCGGCGCCCGACGTTCGAGACCGCGATGCCGTGCACGACCGCGAGCTGGCGGTGGGTGGCTCCGGCGCGATGCTCTTCGAGCAGTACCTCGTCGGAGACCTTCAGCTTCGTCTCGGCCATATGGTCACTACACCGCCGTTGAGCACGCCGGGCCAAGCGCGAGCGCATCCCGAGCAAGCCGCCAAGCCGCCACGTTGCCCACGTCGCCGCGTGTCCGCCGCTCTCCGGGCCTCCGGCGCCCGAGCCGGGCAACCGGGCGGTCCGGCGCGAGCAACCGGGGCCGATCGGGGCCGCGTAGATGGGGTGGTTGCGCGGAATATGGCCGTTTGCGGGGCGTTCGCGACGGCCGAACGGCCGCAGAGACCCTACCCCTTCAGGATCGCCGGGTCATGCGCGGCCCGGCGGCAAGCTGCGCGGGTGCGGCATCGTCGGGGCCGCAGGCATGGCTGAGGGCGGCGTGAAGCCAACTACCCAGTCGTCCGTCCGCTTGCGGTAGCGCTTCCAGAACGGAGGCTTTAGGTTTTTTGGTTCGTCCTTCACGGTGTCCACTCCTGACGGGCCGGTGGTCGATCCTTCTGTCTCAGGGTACAGATGAGTTCGAGACTTGGGAATCACTCGTTCGGGTATCGCGACGTGCCCCGGCCCCGGCAACGAATCCGAGGTCGAGAACTTCCCGCTAGTACCGAGCAAATGGAGAACTTACGTGCCCGCTAAAACGCATGAATCCTGGAGATAAAAATAGGATCGTATTTCCGGGCACGATCCCATTGACGATTCGAGTACCGAGGGCGCTATCCTGGGGTTATGACT
Organism: Actinomycetota bacterium; assembly: GCA_003134505.1. Lineage (GTDB taxonomy): Bacteria > Actinomycetota > Thermoleophilia > Gaiellales > Gaiellaceae > PALSA-612. Next base: position 187,770 of record PLBK01000021.1, read on the forward strand.
GAGAAGGCCAAGCAGGTGTTCTCCAGCGGCTTCCAGCGGCTCAAGGCCCGGCACGATGCACTCCTGGCGCAGCACGCGGCCCTGACCTCCGAGCTTGCCAAGGCGCAGGCTCGCGGCGAGTCTGACGAGGCCCTACGCAAGGCCATCGTCGCGGCGGTGCCGCAGGCGAAGCTCGTGGAAATCCTCAAGGCCGCGAACATCGGCCCGATCACATCCGAGTCCAGTGTCGAGGCCGACATGCTCCGCAGTCCGGCGGTGGCAGACGCCATCGAGGACGCGACGGCACGCCGAGGTCGGCAGAACGGACTCGGCACTTGGGCACCCGTTGTGGACTCCGCCGCAGTGAAGGCCCTGGGCGAGAAGCCGCACGTCGCGGCTGCCGCGCGGCGCAACAAGGCCGAGCACGAGCGCCAGGTCGCGGCCCTCGATCAGGCTCGCGCGAACAGGGATCGGAGGGACTGATGGCCCGCACTGAAATCTCCGGCAACGTCGTCACCCCTGATCCGACGGACGCCTTCCAGACGGACGTGCTCCGAAACATCGAGGCGGGCGCGACGGACAACGGCGACGGCACCTGGACGCTGACCGATCCGGCGATGGTCACGTTCCTGGCAGTCGTCAATCGCTACGGAAACTCCTTCGGCGGGCTGCCGAGCACGCCGGGACGGGGGTGTTAGACGTGGCGCACAACAAGTTCCTGGACGGCGCAGGCCCGGCGACCCAAGCGCAGAAGGACGCCTGGAACGAAGGACGCAAGACCGCCTACGACGCACTCGGCAACAAGACCAGTCCACAGTTCGGCTCCGCCGAGCACGAGGTAGCGGTCAAAGAGGGCAAGGTCTAGTGACCGCCGTCTCGCACGCTGACCGCCTTACGTCCCGTGCACGCCGGGCGCAGGAGTGGGGCACGCCCGATCCGACCGCCGGAGCACGAGCACGGCAGGCGCAGCGTGAAGAGGATGACCGCATCCTCGCGCTTGCCGCAGAGGAGGCCGACCTGGCTGAGGCCAAGCTCGCTGAGAAGGTGGCGTACGTCACCGAGCACTTGCCGCCCGCTATCGAAGAATACGAGCGTGCCCGCGAGGTCTACACCGAGGCCATCGAGGCGGCGGCTCGCGCGACGATGGCGTGCAACGCGGCCCGCGTGACCTACACAGATTTGTGGTCGAAGACTTTGGCGGTGGGCCAGCCGGTTCCCGTCAGACTTGCCCCGGTCGCACTCGGGGACGCCATTCGGACTATCAATGCCTACGGGCCAGGAGCCTGTTGAAAGGATGATGCGATTTAGTTGAGGGCTTGTTGAAGCCGTGCGGATTCCACAACACCGAAACAACCGACCGCCCTGACGAGTTCAAGCGTGTACGGGAGTTAGAAAGGTCAAGCGTTATTTCGTACGGGTAAGCAGTGAGTGCACCTGCGAAGCCCCCGCCGGTGGTGTCGCAAACCCTCAACTAAATCGCACCGTCCGATGTCCGGCAATCTGACGAGCTTCAACGTTCACCGATTCGTCGGCTTCGTGGCGTCGGCCCGGAGCGGCAAGCTGGAAGCGTTCGGCGTCGAACCGGGCACGCCGGTCGAGCAAACGCTGGAGGCCATGTCCGTGTTGGGAATCGACGCCGACACGATGACGAGCCTCTCGGCGGTCACCGCACCGATGGCGAAGGCCGTGGGCACGCCGGTCGGCTGGACGGGATCGGACGGCCTGGGCGATGCACTCAAGGCCGTCCAGCAAGCTCTGCCGGACGCCTACGACGTGAAAGACCTGGCCCTGGACTTGTCGGCCTGCCTCGTGCAGTCCGACCTTGGCAGCTACTTCCGCGTGCCGCTCGCGGCGGGCCTCAAGCCCGCTGACCGCTCCGCCTGGGTCGAGGTCGAGGAGTCCACGAGCTACACCGCGAAGGCATGGACTCGTGACCCTGCCGGGCGCTTCGCCTCGGGCGGTGGCGGTGGCGGTGCTCGGCCTCGGTCGAAGAAGCCGAAGCAGGCGCTGCCCCCCTTCCCGGCGGACGCCACTCCGAGGATGCACGAGACGGGCAAGGGCGCGGGCACCTGGAACCCGGCAGGCACCTGACAGCCGACGCTGCCGACGATCCTGGCAAGTGCCCGAGGGTCTAGCAGGCTTGCCCGCCTCAGTCAGGCGCTCGCCCGAGCGCGAACCGCCTCGCCGCTAGAAGGTCGTCACTTCCACCTGATGGCTTTGAAAACGATGATGGTGCTGAACTTCGTTCCGTCGATCTGCCAGGCATAGCAGCCGAGGGAGCGGAGCCAGGTTCCGCCCAGCCACTCGCGCCAGCCGCCTGTGCCGTTGGCGGTCGGCACCGGCGGAAGCTGCGGATCGAACAGTTCCGGCGCGCCGTCCGGTGTCTCGCCGCCGAAGGCGACCTTCCCCGCTCCATCAAGGCGGCGGCCTCGGATGAAGACCGGCCCTTGGTAGCGCGGGTAAGCGAACCAGTCGATCTTCACTACCCACCAGCCATTCTTCTCGCGGGAGAACGGGATGATGCCGTGCTTGATGTCGCCCGCTCGGTCGATCAACGGCCTGACCGAGCCGTGACCGAGCGCGACGCCACCGAACTGGTTGTTGTCAATCTCGGAGCCGGTGCTCGTCGGACACGCCCCGCCGGGGCCGAGCTTGGGCAGGTGCAGCGGGCGTCGCAGCGCGCGTGGGACGTGCCCTGGCACCGCCTGACACCCGCCGTAGAGCGTGCACGTCTGCGCGTAACTCGTCGGCGTCGGTAGCGGCGCACCAGCAGACGGGCTACCGATGGCGGTGAGTCCGAGAGCGGCAAGGAACAAAGCAAGAAGCCTCATCCAAACCTCCCGACAATGATAGGTCTACCCGGCGCTACGTCCGTCGCCTTCCCCGCAAAAGGCGACAAGGGGGACACCTCTACTCCTCACTAGGTCACCCTTTCGGGGTTGCTCCGGCGACAAGTTCCACCGATGACTTCGGTATGAAGCGATACGTCGCTCTCCTGGTTGTCGTGGGCCTGATCGCCGTTCCCGTCGCGTTCCCGGCCATCGCACGTGGCCCGCAGGTGAAGTTGACGCCGGGTGGACAGCGGATCGCAAAGACGACCCTCGTTCGGGCTTCGGACGTGCCCGGTTGGAGCGGGTTTCCAGGAGCGTCGAGCGTGGGATCAGTTCCCGGCTGCGAGGGCGCGGGAGTGACGGGGGCTGGTCTTGTGCTCAACGGGCGAGCGAGCGCGGGATTCGAGAGGCAGGCAGGTATGTACGGCCACGACCTCGTGTCCACCTCTTACGTGTTCGAGACGCCGAGCCAGGCGAGCCGTTTCATGTCAGCGATCAGTTCGACCAATCTCAAATGCCTGCGAGCTTCTGTCGAGTTCACCAAGAACGGGACGAAAGGCAACGAGGTAAGCGCGGGCAGCAACCGGCTCCCCCAACTTGTCGAGCACCTGGCCGACGCTCAAGTACACGTCCGTGTCGTCACCGTCAGCGAGTCGAAGTGGGTCGCGGACTGGTACTTCGAGTCGATCTACCTCCAACAAGGCCGTACCGTCGGGGAACTCGTCTACTCAAGCCTCAACCAAGCCGATCACTCTGGCAGCGTTCACTTCGCAAGCATCGTCGCCAACCGGATCAAGAGTCACGCGCGATAGACCGCGAGCAGACGCGGCTGGCAAACGGCTATCTCCGCAAGCGCCTCCGCACCCACACGACTACCACTCCGCCGCCGCTTCGCCAAAACGGTTCGCCAAGCCCTCCTCGTAGTCTGTTACCGCTGCTCGCCCGGCTCAGTCAGGCGCTCGCCCGAGCGCGGGTCGTGGCGCTCGCGGCTTAGTTCGCTTGGGCGCTCGTGAGCACTTCGCGGGCAGTCGCCAAATCAGACTCTTCGACCAGAATCTCCCGCCAGGTCTGGACGGTTCCAACCGGGTCAGCCTCCCGGTCGAAGCACTCGATTCCAGCCGTGCGAAGAAAAGAGCGAATCACGTCGGCCTCACCCTGGCTCCCTGCGACCGTGAGACGCACAAGACTCATCCCGTACGAGTTTCGCCAAGCGTTTCGCCAATCCCTCCTCGTAGTCCGACCTGCTCGCCCGGATCAGTCAGGCACTCGCCCGAGCGCGGGTCGTGGCGCTCGCGGCGAAGTTGTCGTTAGTGGGCGGCTACGCGGATGTAGAAGTCGTACGTCCGCGTCTGTGCTCCATGGATCAAGTGCGCCACAACCTTCCAGCAGCCGGGCGACGAGAACGTGAGTGCTGAAACCTGGAAGCCGATGGTTCCGTAGCCGTACGTGATTTCGGCTTTCAGTGGTGGGGCTTTGGCGTCCAACCGTGATCCGGAGACGCGCAGCCGACCCGGCGTCTCCCGATACCACGCGATCTTCATACCTCTCGGATCGGCCACGAAGTTGTGATCGCCCCGGCTATAGGCCATCCAGAGGTTGCCCTGCCGGAGCCAATGGATCGAGAGGCCACCCATGTACGCGCTCGGCGGTCTGGGCGAGACAGGTGTGAGGCGACAAGCGTTCGTCGAGCGCGACGTGCTGTCGGTCGCGTCCGCGACTGCAACACCCGTGATCGCAAGCACGATCATCGACGTTATGACCATGCGAAGACCCACGTAAGAATCGTATCAAGGCGTTTCGCCAGCGCCACCACGAAGCTCGCCCGGCTCAGTCAGGCGCTCACCTGAGCGTGACTGTCGTGGTTCCAGCAGAAGACGACACGCCCGAGCTAAGACGAAGTGCAGGGATGTGCCCGCGACAGCCTGTAGACGATCCTCCCGGTGAGCTTGTTTGCTGACGTTCAACCGGCGAGGAGCGCCTAATCCACGAACTTCTGCGCGAAGTAGAACTCGCTCACCCGGCCACGGCGGATGTAGATGAAGAACCACGGCTTGAGGAAGTTCGCCACCCCCGCGTGAAGCGACTGCGCTGCGAGGCCGACCTTGACCCAGCACTGGCACGGTTTCTCTTTCCTCCATGCGTTCCAGATGAAGCCGTGCCAGCGGTGCTCGCACCGACTCGTTGCTGTTCGATGACACGGCCCGAACGGGATGATGCTTCCAACTCCGAATCCGCTCTTCGTCCGGTAGTAGCGAGTCGTGAAGTCGAGTTCGTTGACGCGGCCATCCTCGAACGTCACATACACCCGGCTTCCGTGGAGCCGGTAGTAGCCCTGGATGATGCCGCTGACCCGATCAAGCACGTGGTAGCCATGCCCTTCTGACCCATACTCCCGTTCCACATGCGCCTTCGACTCGCCCAGCGCGATATCGCCAATCTTGTGCCACGGAACGAGAACCGGCGGGTCGCTCCTGCCGGGACTGCTTGAGGCGATCCCCGTGACGGCGAACGAGGCGAGCAGTGCGAGAACGAGAGTCCTCCGCATCAGAACTCAGTATCGGTGCATCAGCACGTGACGCGTAGCCCTCTTTGTAGGGCTGTCGCGCTTCCACCAGTCTGCGTCATCCGCGCCACGACCTAGCGCCCGCTAATCGGGCACCAAGCTCTGCATGACCACGGGCAACGCCGCAGTCGCGAACGACCCGAGGTTGCTCTTGTCGCTTTCTATTCAACCGCCAGGGTGAGGTGCGGAGGGAAGCCGTGGACGGGGACTCCCTCCGCCCTGGGTGCCGACATGACGCGGCGGTGAACCTAGTCCCACACTACCCAGTCCCACCTCCGGGCCTTAAGGCGGGACGACGCCACTCGGTAGAACAACAGATAGATGCCCAGCATGGACTCCTACCGCCGGATTAGCCGCGAAGCAGAGCTGCTCGCAGGCGTCATCATCAAGCGGCTCAGGCACGAAGGCTGCACCGACGAGGAGATCGTTCAGTATCTGAAGGCGATCGTCTCCCCGGCGGCGCCGACAAGCTCCGCCGTCTCCAGCGCGATCGGCAAGGCGCTGCGGAACCCCGGCTTCGCCGTCCGCATCAGCGACGAGGGCACCAGGGTCACCGACCACCGGCCCTTCGCGCTGATTCACCATCCCAGCGTCGAGGTGCCGACCGGCGATCCCCGCAACGACCTGGCGAAGTCGCTCTTCGACCCGAAGCGCATGGAGAAGGACACCCTCGCCGACATGGAGAAGCACCAGCTCCACAAGGCCCGCGCCAACCAGCTCGACGCCGCAGACCAGCACGATTTGACCGCGCGCATCCGCAAGCGGCGCGCGAAGGAACAGGGCTAATGGCCATCACCGCGATCAAGCGCGACCGCTCGAACGGCACCTGGCTGGTGGCCGGTCTCGTCTCAGACTTCGCGGGCTACCCGCACTCCAGCGATGCCCACGGAGGCATCAAGGCGCAGACGTCATGGGCCGATCAGGTCGATGGCGCACAGGCCGTGCTCGACGTTGACGGCGGCATCCTGCCGCCCAGCGCAACGCCGACCTGGATCATCCCCGACTGCCTGGCTCAGGATCTGGGCCTGATCGCGGAGGACTCCCCGTGAGCGTCTCCGCCGAGATCTTCGCCGAGGGCCTGATCAGGGTCGATGGGCGCTGGGTCGAAGACCCCGCGTTCGACCCGCACCGGATCATCCGTCCCGAGGACGAGGAGCAGGAGAGCGAAGCAGCCGCACGCGCACGCGCTGTGGCGGCAGAGGACGCTGACCACGAGACGCGCGAACGGGCCGAGCTGACCGCTGGCGATCTTGTCCGCGTCGTGGACGAGAAGGGAGCGCGCTGGGTGGAACCTGGCCGCGCACCTGGCTCGATGTCCGGCGCGATGGAGGCGCTACACGCCGAGATGAAGGAGCTGGACGAGCTGTCCCAGCGCGTCATCCTGGCGCCCAAGGCGAAGAAGCGCCTGGCCGAACTGCCGGGCCTGATCGCCGCCATCCACCGGCGCGAGGAAGAGGCGGCGCAGGCGAAGGAATCTGACGATGCCGAGTTCCGGGAGCACTACGAGGGGGCGGTGCAGGAGTACCTCACCGCGCTGCGGGCATTCGTGGACGCGAAGGACGACGTGGATCGCATCCGCCTGGACGCGATGGCGCGCGGCATCTACCTGGAGAAGATCGAAGTTCGGGCCAGCCAGGACAGGACCCTCTACAAGCTTCTCGAACGTGCTCGCGCGACGGCGCTGGCCTAGAGCGCTGATGCCGACCAGTCCGTTCTCGAAAGCCGTGCTCCAGAAGCTGGAGCAGATGCGGATGGACGAGGTCTCCGGCGTGGATGCCGGGGCCAACCTGATCGACGGCTGGATGGTCATGAAGAACCGGCAGCGCGTCGAAAAGGCGCTGACGGACCTGATCGACAAGACCGACGTCCGGGCCGACCGTCACGCAGTCCGGCACCCGAGCACCGGCCGCTACGTCCCGAAGCCGAAGCCGGAGGACGAGATCGACGGCGCAGCGGCGGCATCCGCCAACGGCGCCATGAAGACGGTCCTGCCGTGGCGGCACGGCGGGCTTCCGCTTCTCTGCTTCCGCCGCTGATCAGGCGGCTGCCGCTGCACGCTGTCAGCTCCCGCGCGGCAGTACCAGCCACGAAGGCGCTCATTCAATGGCCAGAGCTTGGTTCGCTCGGCGAACGCGCGTACCTGGCCGAGGATCCCTGGCGATCTCCGGCCCGCTTCGCCACGTCCAAAAAGAGGACTAGAGAAGCTGCTTCGCGCGAGACTGGAACAACCCAATCTCGTAGCCGACGTCGTATTCGAGCTGCGCGACGGTATAGGGCTTGCCCTTGGGGCCGAAGACTGCGCAGGTGTCAATGACGACGAGCACCTCAGTGCGCTGCGAGGCGGCGAGCAGGCAGTGTCCCACAGGAACCCGCCGTACGCGAAACCGAATAGCCATGCCAAGCGGAGGTGTCGCGGTCGGCTTCAAGCACGACGTTGGTGGGCAGCTCTTCGCGAAGACGCTCACCGCATTAGCAGCGGAGTTGAAGAGGTAGACGGAGATGATCGCCTCTGGTCTGTTCAGTCCCCGATCCCGATACGTCGCTCTCGCGCCGCCGACGAATCCGGCCCATAACGATCCGATTCTGTTGACGGACGATCGTGTGTCGTACTCCGCCTTGCTCGCCGTGGGAAAAATGGCGATTGCCGTGGCGGCGGTTATCCGTTTGGTCCCCGACGGTGCCGTGTAGTAGGTGAGATGTCCGCTCGGCGGGCAGTCGAACCCATACTTGTGGTACTCGGGATTACCGACCTTGCAGAACTCGCCCGCATGGAGGCACTTCTCACCCCAGCTCAACTGCGCGTCAACGAAGCCGGGTGGGCATGTCTTGAGCGTGTGGGCGGGATGGTCTGCGCGGAACTGGTGCGCCGAGCCTGCGAGGGCTGTCCCACTTGCGAAAGCCGTCCCGGTCGCAAGAGCCACGGTCGCGATGAGTGCGCCGATCCGAGATCGAGTGGAGATCTTCGTCGTCAGGGTCTTGTACGTCACGAAGCCGACAGCGCAGGAGGCGATGGCTTGACCGAATCCAGTGCTGCGAGGTCTTGTTGTAGTTGGGCGATGAGAGCTGGTACCTCGCCTCGGTAGTGGGCTAGAGCGAGGTCTAGCCGGAAGTCGAACCAGCCCGAGACTTGGGGGCCATAGTGGACGGTCGTCGGTTTCTGCCGATTTGAGACCGAAAAAATCGTTGAGCCGTCCGCGGTGTGCTGGAAGCCGACCATCTTGTCGAAGCGGCATTCCCTTGTCTGCTTAGCCCCCTGGAAAACCACGCGCTGATTGGTGACGTAGACGGTCCCCAAATCAATCGCTGTCGGAACCGGCGCGCCCTGAACGAAGTGGCCTCTTGACGAACCAACGCGGTAGCGGATCGAGCGTCCGCCGATGCTGCCGATGGGGAACGACACACCGCTGGAGCGGCCCTGCCACTGACCCGCGCCCCGTCGGTCCTCGATGAGACCCGCACCGGTGATAAGCGCGAAGACCGCCTCGCCACGCTTCAGCATGATGCCGTTGGATGCCTCGCCGGAGTAGGTCTGTGCAAGCGCCAGAAGAGCGGCAGAGGCATCGCGCTGTTCCTTCCAGTGCGCCAACTGCGCGTTGTACTGCTTTGCAGCCCTCTTTGCTCGATACTTTTCAAACATCTCCGCTTCGACCCTGTTCGGAGCCTAGTCGGCTCGACGGTAGTCCGAACCGCCCAGGTAGCACTCGGCGTGAAACATCGAGCCAAACCCTACAAGGCTTGTCGTCGCCCTGTGTTGACGCCGCCCAGCCCGTCGTGGAAGAGTCTCGCTGGCATGGGCCGGAGAATCGCCCACGTCGCACTCCTTCTCGCAGTCGTCGCCGCCATCGCTGCGACCGCCTCGGCTGCTCGCAGGCCCATCCTGACCGAGTTCGGGGCTACGCGGAAGGTTTGGTTCGCTCACCACGTTCTCGACGCAAACCCGAAGCTCGAGCGCGGGTGCTGCTTCCTACCGCGGCAGCGCGACGGAACCGATCAGTACATCACGGTCCAATACGGGGCGGGCACTCACGTCGACATGTTCGAGATGGACTTCGCGCCTACCATCTCGATCGCATATGCGCGACAAGTCGTGCTTCGTGAAGCCGGGCCTGGGGCGAAGCTCGTTTACGACTTGAAACCGGCAGGTTGCGAGCAGATCGAATACCGCAGCTCGCTGCTCAGTCGAGCAGTCGGCGGCGCCATGTTCGCCGAACTCTCACGGAACGGTAGCGGCGGCGCGCCGAAAGGCCATGTCGGCGACGTTCTCTTCATCGCGCTTTCCGTAGGCGCCCATCCCGGCTGTTAGAGGTGTGAAAATGAACGGAGAGCCGACGCCAAAGCAGGCAGTGAGGGACCGGAAGACCGGCGATCTGCTCTACAAGGGATACAACGGAAACCTCGTCCTGACCGATCGCGGCGTGGTCGTCCAGCGTGGCGCGAAGGGACTCCTGCTGCAGCAGTCACTCCGAGGCGAGAAAGAGATTCCCTACGACTCGATCGTTGCCGTCCAGTTCAAGAAGGGCGGCATGATGGCGGGTTATATCCAGCTCTCTCTTCGTGGAGGCAGTGAGGCGAAGCGAGGGATCAACGAAGCACTGAAGGACGAGAACACCGTCTCCTTCCAGTTCACGAGCAACGGCCGCTTCCAGGAGGCGAGGGAGATCATCAACTACCGAGTTGAGCGCACGAAGAATCAGGAGCAGAGCGGCAGCCCCCGCGATGCTGATCCGGTGGCCAGGCTCCGTGAGCTTGCGGAGCTGCGCGACCAGGGAGTACTCAACGAGGAGGAGTTCCTGGCGGCCAAGAAGCGATTACTGGGTCAGCTCTAGCCACCGGGTCGGTACGAAGTCGTGGCGGTTCCTCGAATGTCCGAAGGGGCCATTCCCTTCTTGCCGTACCAGAGCTAGTCGTACGCGGGACGGCCTCCGCCGGAGGCCACGGACAAGGAGGGCGAGATGCCCGCAACGAAGATCTCCGGCCGCCAGGCGATCCAGCAGGTGTTGGCGGACGGCAAGCCGCGCAAGGCCAAGGCCATCGTCACGGCAGCCGCCGAGATCGCCACCGGCCTCAAAGGCAAGACGCCGGAGGCCACGCTCAGCGCGATGCTCTACGTGGAGGCCAAGAAGCCGGTCGGGATCGTCGTCCGCACCCAGAACAAGGGCGAGTTCAAGCTGCGCCCGCAGCGCCAGGCCCGCGTGAAGAGGCCGCCCGCCGCGTAGGCCCGCAGCGCCAACCTGTCGAAGAAGGGGCCGCGAGGCCTCTTCCTCGTCGCCGGGCCACAGCGCGACGGTCCAAACCCGTCATGCGGCTGGGCTCCCCTTCGAGGCGATGATTCGGAGCGCCTGGAGCTTGCTCAACCAGGGTGCCTACGCCTATTCGCTGGCGACGTTTTACCTTCTTCGTCCTCGGCATCTGGTGGCTGGCTGAGCGCTCCGTGGAGTGCATGAAGTGGCTGATGGGGTGGCGGCGGGCATCCACGGCCGTCGCGCCGCTCCCGATGTTCGGCGAGGGAGTCGTCGGGGAGATGCCGATGCCGGGCCGGTCGCGGCACCAGCGCAGGACCTACGGCACGCTGATGCCGCCTCGTCGGCCCGGCTTGAGGCTCGGCGGCTCGGCCGCGTCCTCGGTCATCGCGTATAGCTCGCCTGTCGGCGGGATCATGCTCGGCGGTTCTGGCTTCGGCGGCTGAGCGCCCAGCCCTTCTCCAAGCCGCAGGGTCGGCACGCGGTCCCGGGGTGCAGAGGCGCCCGCAACCCCTGCGAGCGCCACTGCCTGTGCTCTACGCCGCCTGCTGCAGCGGCTGGGTCGGGAGGACGCTGAACGGCAGCGACCAGCCCTCGTCGTTGTGGCCGTCGATGAACGGCCGCCACTCGTAGATCTTCCCCGGCTCAAGGGGAAGCCCCGGCGGAACGTTCACCGCGAAGGCCCAGCCGAGCGACATGCCCGGCTTGACATGCGGTGCGATGTTCGGCCGGTACGGAGGCGAGTCGATGGCGAGCGGCTTCGGCTCCTCGTCCGGCTGCTGCTGGACGCAGAACGGCTCGCCGTCGGCGTCGATCAGCTCCAGGCGGAACGTGTGCCACGAGGTGGCTTCGCTCCACGGGATGTCGATGATCCCGGCGACCGCGAACGGCCCGCCGGGGATGATGAAGGACCAGCCTCCACCGAGGACGCTGAGCTTGCCGTCGTAGCACTGGGCCGAGTCGGCAAGCATGAGGTTGACCTTGTACAACGGAAGTCTCCTTCCATCCGCAGTTTCCGACCCCCGGCGAACCGGGTGGGGTTGTCGGGCTGGCCCTGCGGCCAACAGGAGGGATAGTGACGGCGGGGTCGGATGGTGCGCCGAGTTCCGGCCGTGCTAGCGTCCGACTCGCACCATCCGCACATGCCCCTCCGCCACACCGAGGAGGCTTCGGTCAGGGGTTGCAGGGGTGCAGCCCCTGACCATTTCTGCACCTAATCCCGGTCGGCACGCGGTCGGCGGCTCCTAGAAGAAGAAGGGGTGTTCTCGAATCCCCCGGGCGGCTGCTTCGACAACGACGACCATGACCCGAAGCCCAACGCGTATCCGCGAGAGACGAAGTCGACGCTCGGTGCGGGGCCTGATTGCTCAGGTCTCGTCTGGCGCGTCTGGCGCGAGTCGAACGTTCCCTACCCCCACGACAACCGGTTCTACTTCTGGCAGCGCTCGACGTACGACCACGGCCCCTACAACACGTTCGGGTTCAAGAACAAGACGAAGGACGACGGGGCCCCGCACGTCAAGTACGACAAGGGCAGCATCATCACGATGGACGCGCTGGTGAGCGATAGCCACATCGCGCTCGAGCAGTTCCGGATCGACAGCGGCAGCGACTTCATGTGGGAGGCGCTCGGCGAGGCGTACGGAACCAACGAGTGGGTCGAGAGCTACCGGGCGCAGCCCGCGTTCAGCGGCGTGCGTCGTCTGGCGTGGGGATGAGCCGGAACAGCACGTTGAGAGGCAGAGGGGCGCTGACCGCGTCCCTCTGCCTCCTCGCCGTGGCGCCGGCGATCCCAGCCGCCGCCGGTGGGGCGGCTGCCGGCGCTCCACGGCATCTCGTCGACGGCTCCGTCCCGCGTCCCGTTCCGCCGGCCCTGCGGGCCCAGGGCGGGACCTTGGTCATGACGACGGCTCGCCTCGGGAAGGTGAAGGACATACGTCGCCTGATCTCGACCTGTGTGCCGGGCGAACGGCTGCCAGCCGGAGAGACGGTCGTGGAACGGATCGGGGTCAACGGACGCGATCTCACCTTCCTCGCACCCGGTTCCTCGGTCGAAGGGTGCGATCGCAGCCCACGGGCAAGCCGCCGGCCGTGGTGCGGCGGCGCCGGCTGGATCCTTCGCCACGGCCGGGTCTCGGATGCTCGGCTCGACGTTTGCCTCGGCGGACGCGGCCGACTGGTCGTCGCGTTCGCCTGGATCAATCCGCTGCCGCACGCCCGCTGGATCGTCGTCGGTCAACCTGGCTTCCGCGAGGTGTACACCGTCGCGGCCGGCCTGCCGGTTCGCGTATCGACTGTCTCCCTGATCGACCCGTCCCGCACCGTCTTCCACACGGCGCAATACGACCCGAACGGCGTGCTGCTCGCCCGCCGAACGATCATCGCCGCTGTCGCGAGCTAGGGGAACCGCCTCGGCGCAGGCCCGTCCGGCACGAACGGGCCGAGCCTGTCCCGGTGCTCGGCGACGAGCCCGTAGACCCGTTCGATCGGCCCCTCGACACGGCCCAGCGCAGCGGCCGGCCGCTCGAAGCCGAGCGCGCGCAAGAGCTCGACGCCTGCGGCGCCCCGGGACGCTATTCGCCCGTCCGGCCGCACGAGGTGCCAGGAAGCACGCTGGTCGTGCTCCGGGAGCGAAGCGAGGAGGGACTGGGCAGCCTCGTCCTCGAGCGGCAGGAGCGCGACGCGCCTGTCGCGGTCGAGGGTTGCGGCGGCACGCGCCGCGAAGCGGCAGAGGCGTCAACCTCCGTCGTACAGCAGCACCGGTCGTGACAGCTCCACCCGTCCATTCTGCCCGGCCCCCACCCCTAGACTGGCCCGGTGTCGAACCTGATCGATCATCACCAGTCGTGGGCGCTGGTGCTGCTCTTCCTGCTGATCGCGGTCGAGTCGGCGGGAGTGCCGCTGCCCGGCGAGACGGCGCTCGTGGCCTCCGGTGTGCTCGCGTCGCAGGGGAAGCTGAGCATCGTCGCCGTCATCGCCGTCGCCTCCGCCGGGGCGATCATCGGCGACAACGGCGGCTACTGGGTCGGCAGAAAGGGTGGCCGGAAGCTGCTCGAGCGCTGGTCGCTCGTGAACAGGCACGCGCAGAAGGTGCTGCCGCGCGCCGAGCGGATCTTCGCCAAGCACGGCGGCAAGACCGTCTTCTTCGGCCGTTTCATCGCCATCCTGCGCATCACGGCCGCCTGGATGGCGGGCATCTCGCGCATGACCTGGTGGCGCTTCCTGGTCTTCAACGCGGCCGGCGGCATCCTCTGGGCAACGCTGGTCGGGCTCGTCGCCTACTACAGCGGTCACGCCGCGGCAACCGCCATTCAAACGTACGGCCTCTACGCCGCCGGGGCGATCGCGGTAGCGGTGGTAGCCGTCGTGCTCGGCCTGCGCTGGTGGGAGCGGCGCGTGGTCGCGAACGAGGAGTAGGGCCGGGGCGCGCCGGGCGGCTCCGGCTACCATGGCCGTCGGGTGGGTCGTTCGTTCGCCGGCAGCGTCTGTCGTCTCCTCATCGCGGCCGTCCTGATTGCGACGGCGCTCGGGGCGGCTTCTGCGCGACCCGCAACGCGGGCAGCGGCACGGGTGACGATCTTCGGAGACTCGGCGGCCGAGGTGCTCGACTACGTCACCGACGCGAAGGACTATCTCGCGCAGGGGCTCGACGTGAACTGGCAGCTGAAGGTCTGCCGACGGCTCGTGCAGCTCAGCTGTCCGTACGAGGGAGTCCGGCCGCCGACGGTGCTCGACGTCGTCCGGGCCTCGCCACAGGGGTCGCTCGGCACGATCGCGGTTGTCGACGTCGGCTACAACGACTACGTCGACCAGTACCAGAGCGACATGGACGCCGTGGTCGAGGCGCTGATCGCCAAGGGCGTCGAGCACATCATCTGGACGACGTTGCGCGAGGTGCGTGACAGCTACCGCACCATCAACGCGACGATCCGGTCCGAGGCCGGGAAATGGCCGCAGATCGTGGTCGCCGACTGGAACGCGGCCGCTCAGGGTCAGGACTGGTTCAACTCCGACGGCATCCACCTGAGCTCGGCGGGCGCCTGGGGCCTCGCGCGACTCCTGCGTCCACCGATCCTGGCCGCCTGCGGCGACCCGTGCCAGCCGCCGCCCGCTCCAGCTCCGTCCCGCTCCTTCGTGATCAGAGCGAGCGCGGCAGCGATCAGGATCGGCCCGTACACGGCCTGGAGGCCCCCGCTGCGCGGAACGTACGCGCAGGCGACGGCCGCGTTCGGACGAGCAACGAGCTGCCGCCTGCTCGCGGGCCGGAAGAGCCGCGCCGCCTGGCCGACGCTCGGCCTCGCCATGCAGTTCATCTCGGCTCCGGGGAGCATCTGCTCGACATCCACGGGAACGGTCGTGCAGGCGCTCAGCCTGACCGGTGCACGCTGGCGAACGTCGAACGGGCTCACGGTGGGCGATCCCCTCTCGAAGCTCCAGCAGCTCTACCCGACTGCCACCGCGCATCCGGCGGGCTACTGGCTCGTGAAGGCCGATCGCGCCGGCAGCCACACGCTGCTCACGGCCGTCATCCGTTCCGGGCGCGTCTCGGGCTTCTCGCTGGTCGTCCGGGTCGGGCCCTGACGGACCCGGTCCCCTATCCCGCGCTCAAGAGCCTGACGGACAAGGTGCTCGCTGTCTCGCTGCTCCTGCTCGCCTCGCCCATCGGGCTCGCCGCGTTCGCTGCGATGGCGATCGACATGCTGCTCGTGCCGCGCGACCGCGGCCCGTTCTTCCATCGCGAGCGCCGCATCTCTCGGGGACGCGAGTTCGACCTGCTCAAGCTCAGGATGCTCCGCGCCGACGTGCTCGCCGGGCTCGGTGCCGACGACTACGTCCGCATTCCCGAGGCCGACCCCGGCAACCTGACCCGGGCCGGTCGTCTGCTCAAGCGCTGGTACCTCGACGAGCTGCCGCAGCTCGCGAACATCCTGCGCGGCGACATGAGCCTGGTCGGCCCGCGGCCCTGGCCGATCGCGATGGTGAGCGAGCAGGTCGCGGCGGGGCTCGACTACCGCAACCTCGTCACGGCGGGCTGGACGGGGCCGGCCCAGGTGACGAAGGGAGCGCCCGATCCGGTCGGCTACGCCGAGCTCGACCTCGCCTACGTCGAGGGCTGCCGGACCTGGAGCGCACCCAGGCTCGTCCGCTACGACCTCGGGATCCTCGTCCGCACCGCGGGAGTGATCCTCCGCGGCCAGGGCCTGCGGTACTAGTAGTAGCAGCCCAGATCGACCCTCTCGCTAGGCTCAGGATTCGTGGCGACGCTACGTGAGCTGGTCGAGATGAGGACGGCCGTGCCGGCGGACCTGGCCCCGGACGGCTCGTCGGCGCTCGTCACCTCTGACCTCGGCGGGACGATGCAGCTCTACCTGCACGAGGACGGCGTGCGCGACCTCGTCCAGCTCACCGACATGCCCGAGCCGGTCGGGGGCTTCTTCCTGCCGGCGAGCGGGCGCATCCTGCTCCAGATGGACGAGGGAGGGAACGAGCTCGAGCAGCTGTACGTGGTGGACCCCGAGCCGGGTGCGGCACCGCAGCCGCTCGTCGTCGAGCCCGGCTACTTCCACCGGACGCCCAGTGCGAGCCGCGATGGAAGGCTGCTCGCCTACGCGTCGAACCGCCGGAACGGCGTCGACTTCGACATCTACGTGCGCGAGCTGGATTCGGGTCAGGAGCGCCTCGTGTTCGCGCCGGGAGGCTGGTGCGACGTCGCCGGCTTCTCGCCGGACGGCTCGTTGCTCGCCGTCCTCGTGGCGACCGAGCGGAGCGGGGACAACGACCTCCATCTCGTCGACGTGGAGAGCGGCGAGTCGTTCTCCGCCGTTCCGCACGACGACGACTCCGAGATCGGGCCGCCGGCGTGGCTGCCCGAGGGCGACGCGTTCCTGTTCGCGACCAGCGTCGGGCGGGACACGATCGCGATTGCGCGCTACGACCTCTCCGAGCGGAGCTGGCGCTACGTGATCGAGGCCGAGTGGGATCTCCGCTGCGCGATCGACGAGGCGGGCCGAACGCTCCTCGTCGACAGGAACGCCGACGGGTATTCGCGGCTCGAGCTTCGCGACCCGCGCTCCTTCGAGCTTCGCCGTGAGGTCGAGCTTCCCGGCCGGGGCGTCGCGGCTGCCTTCGTCTTCTCGCGGGACGGCCGCCGGCTCGCCTACCACTTCACCTCGCCGCTGGTCGCCGGCGACGTCTGGATCTGCGACACCGGGACGGGCGCGAGCGAGCGGCTGACCGAGAGCCCGAGCGGGGTGTCCGCGGGAGAGCTCGTCGAGCCGGAGCTCCACCGCTTCGCCTCGTTCGACGGCGAGTCGGTGCCCGTGTTCCTGTACCGCCCGCCCGGCGAGGGCCCGTTTCCTGTCGTGATCATGATCCACGGCGGTCCCGAGGCGCAGCTCCGGCCGATCTTCAACCCGCTCGCCCAGTACTTCGTCACCAACGGCTATGCGGTGGCCGCCCCGAACGTGCGCGGGTCGACGGGCTACGGGAAGCGCTACGAGCACCTGGACGACGTCCGCAAGCGGCTCGACTCGGTGCGCGACCTCGTCGCGCTGCACGACTGGCTGGGCACCGTCGACCGGGTCGATGCCGGGCGGGCGATCCTCTACGGCGGCTCCTACGGCGGCTACATGGTGCTCGCGGGCCTCGCCTTCCATCCGGAGCGCTGGGCGGCGGGGATCGACATCGTCGGAGTCTCGAGCCTGGTCACCTTCCTCGAGCACACCGCTCCCTGGCGGCGCGCCTTCCGGGAGCGCGAGTACGGCTCGCTCGAGCGCGACCGCGAGTTCCTGCTCGACGTGTCGCCGCTCACGCACGTCGATCGGATCCGCGTGCCGCTGTTCATCATCCACGGGGCGAACGACCCACGCGTTCCGGTCGGCGAGGCGAGGCAGATCCACAGCTCGCTGGCCGAGCGTGGCATCCCCTGCGAGCTGCTCGTGTACGACGACGAGGGGCACGGCCTCAAGCGGCTCCCGAACCGTCTGGACGCCTACCCGCGCGCGATCGCGTTCCTCGAGCGCGCGTGCTGGCCGGGGCGCGGTAACGTGCCTTGATGGACGCCGATCGGGCACGCGAGCTCCTCGCCGCAGAGCGTCGACGGATCGAGCACGAGCTTGCCGGCCTCGGACACGAGGACGACAGCGAGCCGGCCGACGAGTACGACGCGGCGAACCTGGCCTCCGACCTGTACCAGGACGAGCTCGACGAGGGCCGTGCAGACGACCTGCGTGAGCAACTCGCCGCCGTCGCGCGGGCCGAGGAGCGGCTCGCCGCCGGGACCTACGGCCTCTCGATCGAAAGCGGCCTGCCGATTCCCGACGAACGTCTCGAGGCGGTCCCGACCGCCGAGCTGACGGCGGAAGAGGAGCGCGCGCGGTCCGAGCTCTGACCGATGCTGTGGTTCCACGCTCCCCTTTTCCCGCGGTGCGAGATGCCCGTGTAGGTCAGCCGCCCCGCCTCGTGAGCGTCCCGTCTTCGTCGACTGTGACATGGGTGATGGGAAGCGGGAAGCGAGCCTGGGCTGTTTCGCCACTGCCCTCCTCCAGCCAGCCTGCCTGGTCGTCGGGACGAGTGGCGATGATGATCTCGTCGGCAGGGAACGTGCGAAGGGCATCTTCGATCGCTCTCACAGGGTCGGAGTCGCCCACTTGCGCTTCGACGTTCGTGGTGGGCGTCGCTGCGGCTGTCTTGTCTGCGATCGAAGCCGCTTCGGCGTGGGCGTCGTCCTCGGCGTTCGTCAGCCAGTCGAGGCGTGAAATCTCCGAGGCCGGTGCGACGACCAGCATCTCGGCGTCATCGCCTCCAACGCTGCGCACGAGATCGCGCAGCGTCTTGTCGGCGACACGGGTTGTGACCACAACAAGCAGACGGCGGGGCATGTCCTTCTCCTGACGACGAATCCATCGTGGACGATCGGTGCGTGCGACGAGCGCGGTCGGATGGTCGGTCTGGGCGGGAGCTTGCTGCCTCCCGCCCAGGAACGCCACCTTGCTAACGCGTCTTGGCCTTCACGCGCTTCTTCGCGTCTTTGAGCGTGGTCTTCGCCTTGACCTTGGCCTGGTCCAGGTGGCCCGCTACCTCGAGGCGCTTGTTGCCCGTCGCTGCCCCGGTAACCACCTTCGCCCTGCCCTTTGCTTTGTCGAGTTTTGCGCCCATATCAGCCTTCCTTCCAGTTGAGTGGTAAGTCCTAGCGTCTGCTGAAGCGGAACCCGCCGAAGACGAAAAGCACGAGCACGATGATCAAGATCAGCATCCAGAGCGACATCTGTGGCCTCTTTTCTTCGTTTTCCGGGATAGCAGGCGATCAGCGCTCGACAACGGTCGTGTTGCCGCCACCGCTTCGGCTGGCGCCGCCGAAGCCGCCCCAGCTCGACCAGAAGACGATCGAGAGCACGAGTCCTACGGCACCGACCACCATCAGGATGATCCCCACGGTGTGGATGCTGAAACCCGTCGCGGTCGTGCTGACCGCCCAGGCCATGATCGCACCAGCTGCGATCATGAGAAGACTGACTGCTGTACCCATCAGTGCCCCCTTTGATTTGGTGTTTTGTCGCCCGGCCTAGAAACACAACCAGCCGGGATTGCCCGGCGGATGCATTCATCTCGTGCTTCGAACGGGCTCATCTATCCGTCCTCCTGGTCAAATGGACGGCGGCGGAGAATCTGCCGACCGGCTCCGACCGAAAGGGCTGACGGACGGACTGCGGGAGTCACGGTTGTTCGGACTCCAAACTGCAAGCGCTTCGTGATAAACGCTACCAGCCTAAGGTAGCACAAGCGTACCGGCCACGCATCGGGCGAAAGCCTGACCGCGTTGCCTCAAACTACGCCCCGACCGTTGATGGAGGTGCCTGCGTCGGCAGCGGGGGCAGCAGCAGAAGGTGGCTCTCGACGATCGCTTCGGCGACGTTGACGAGCTTGCGCCCGTTGTGTTGTGAGTAGGAGCGGAGCATCTCGAACGCTCGTTCTTGGTTGATCGCGTGCCGTGCCATCAGAATCCCCTTCGCCTGCTCGATCACGGCTCGGCGTCCGAACGCCCCTTCGAGGTTGTGGAACTCCGCGAAGCGGCGCAGGACGATGTCGATCGCACTCTCGAGTTGCTCCGAGTCGGTGTCGGTGATGTAGGCGAAGACACCGCGCCTGGCAGCCTCGTGCACGTAGGCCTGGTCGCGCGCTTCGAGCAGCGTGATCACGGGGCAGGCGGCCTCGTGGACGATCTTCGAGATCAGCTCGAGCGCGTGCTCCGAGCTCGCGCCGAGACCGACGAGCGCGACGTCGGGCCGCACCTCGCGGGTGACCTGACCAACCTCCGATACCTCGAGCTGGCGCGCGATCACCTCATGTCCGAGGCCGGCGACGATCAACGCGACCCGCTCCAGCCTGTCAGGCCGCTCGTTCGCGATCAGAACACGGAGATGACCTACCGGGTCGCTAGGCATAGCTCCTCCACGAAGAGGCTATCGCCTCTATCGTCTGTGCTGGGTAAAACCCGTGGAGTCGCAAACCCTCGTCAACCACTCAGCTCAGTGTGTTCCCTGATGTGGGGTCGGCGTCGTTGCGCAACTGTGGTCGTACGAGGCGCGCGAGTCGGACACTCATGTCCGCTGTGCGCTCAGTAGACCGCCGCACCGGTCTTGTTCCCTAGCTGGATTCAGCGTTACGTGGGAACGGAGCGTGGCGGGGTCGGAGAAGGAGCGTTATGTCCCTGTATATGTCGACCTTCGAGTACAAGCCCGAGGTCTGGTCCGAGCTGATCAGCAACCCGGAGAACCGCACCGAGACCGTCAGCCGTCTGCTCGAGAGCGCAGGCTGCAAGCTGAAGGGCCTCTGGTACGCGTTCGGCAAGAGTGACGGTTTCGCCCTGATCGAGGCGCCGAACAACGTGACCAGCGCCAGCCTGATGATCGCGATCAGCGCCAGCGGAGCATTCAGCAAGTTCGAGACGACCGTTCTGATGACGCAGGACGAGCTCCTCAAGGCGCTCGAGCAGGCGCAGGACGTCGAGTACGTGGCGCCCGGCGCGGCCGTTCACGCCTAACAGTTGACCGCCGACGGGAGTCGGGCCGACCAGGCCCGGCTCCCGTCCTGGCACCGGTTCGAGCGTTCGACTCGTGCCGGATGATCGTTTCCTTGAAAAGAAGGAGAAGCACGATGGAGTGCAACCGATGTCATGGCAACACACCGATCCTCGTGAACGAGAGCGATCTCTGCTGGGCGTGCGCGTTTCCGCGCCCGTTTGACCTCGCTGCCCAACAGCACGCCCTCGCCGACGAGCGGCAGGCGGTTGTAGCGAAGGCAGCGTGATCCTCCAGGATCGCGAGGCGTTCTCAAAGGACCTCAGGTCAGGACGCCAGGGCAGCGTTCCGGGCGCAGAAAGGGCCTAGCTACCAGGTCTGTTCGAGACGGGAGCGACGGGACTCGAACCCGCGACCTCCGGCGTGACAGGTGAGCGTCGGCCTTTGCCGTTAGTCGCCGTTGTTCGCCGATCGGGCTTGTTTCGGCGGATCTGGCGGTCGCGGATGGGGTCGGGTTCGCCGTTGGTTGCCACCGCTGCGTTCCAGCTTGGTTCCACAGTGCGCTCGCCCGGCCTGGGTCTTTCGTCACACCTGATCGGGCGGGCTAGTGCGGTGATGGTCGAGCAGCCTTCGGGGACGTTCCCCCTGGTCTTCACTGATGATTGAGGGGGCGACCGGTTTCTGCACGAGCTCGGTCAGGGCGCCTAACAGGATGCCCTCGAGAGCATCGGCGGATCGTCCGCGAGTCGTTCGCCTGCCACGGTGGCTACCAGGTCACTACGACGGCGACGCCGCTACACCGATCCGGAGTACGTTGGTACGTCGCGCGGATCTACTGCGTGAACATGAACCGCGAGTCCGCCGAGTACTTCCAGGTGTACGGCATCGCCGCGTAGCACGGCTTGTTGATGAATTGTTTCGACAATTTCGACGCGACGAACTGCCTGTAAAACATGGGGCTTCAACGTCTTGACCAACAAGTGGCAGGCGGCACGCGCAATTTAGGACCCACTCGTGCGGTGAGATACAATTCTCGCGCTATGGGCGATCGCTCATCAGGAGACCCTTCTGTACGCCGCTGCCTGCTGGTGAGGCGATGGCGAACGTGCTTGCGACGTTCGCGAAGTTCGAGCGCCGCCTGATTTCTCTCGTCGCTGTGTCGCAGTTCCAGCGAAGTGCGACGTGCGCTCACCCACCTCGGCTTCGGTCGCCGCAGGCGCTAGCCGCGTCTGAGTGGTGGCAGCCCGTGAACTCGATGGGTCGAGCATCAGGTCGGCCAGCGGACGCGGGACGCGCTGGCGGTGAAGCGATCGCAGGGAGTGAGGCTCGGGCGTTCTGTGACCCTGCCGCCGAATATCGCGCGTCGAGTCCAGCGGGAGCGAGCGGGGCGTCGCAGCGTTGTCTGTCAAGGTGCTAACTGTTTGGTGTGGGGATGGGGCCGGTCGCGGGCAGGGTGATGTCGAGGGGTTTGTAGTCGGGGAGGGCTTTGGCGAGGAGACCGTCGCGGTGGAGTTGGCCTCCGTTGATGTAGGTGCAGATGTAGGTCCAGCCGTTGGTTCCTGGGTCGCAGTGGATGTTGCTGTTGGCGAGGTTGGCGGCGAGGATGCTGGTTGCTTGCTGGACTGTGAAGCCGGGGTTGGCGGCGGGAGATTCGTTCGTGTGCGGGGGGACGCGGCGCGCAGGTGGGAGCGCGGGCCAGGTTGAGTGGGTGGGTGCGGGTGGCGGTTCGAGGTAGGTGCGGAGGTCGCAGTTGATGCCGATGGCGGTGGCGTCGTTGGTGGCTGCTGCTGCGTACCCGCTGGCTAGGCCGCGGTCTGTTTGGGTGAGGTTGAGTGGTTGCTGTTTGAGCACGGCTTGGTGCAGGGTGTAGAGACTGAACTCGTAGTCGAGGAACTGGCTGAAGAAGCGCGACGCGCCGAGGCCGCCGCTTCGGGGCGGGATGTTGGCGACGGGGACGAGGGCGGCCTCGAAGCGTTGTTCGATGGGGAGAAGCCGGGCGGTCTGCTGGAGGCTAGGAAGTCGCGGGAGGGCGACGATGGCTTGTGCGCGCCGCAGGCAGGCTCTGTCAGCGGCAGCGACGAACTCGCTCAGGGTCGCGAACGGTGGCTCGGAGTTGACCTCGGTGACGGTGCCGTCACGGTTCGTTCGTACCTCGATCGCGCCTGCCTCCCCGGAGTTGAGACCGGTGGGGCCGTAGGCGAGGAACGTGCAGCGGACGATCGACGGGTAGTTCGCCTCGGTGGCGCAACGCAGGTCACGCCGGAGGCGCGGGTACTCCTGCCATACGAGGCGGCGTGCCTGGGCGCGCGTCAACGGTGTCGAGTGGCCTGTGGCGATCAACTGGCCGGGCGTGAGCATCGGGTCGGCCTTGATCGCGCTGTGCGAAGACCGAAGCCAGCTGTGTTGGACAACCCAGACGACGACCAAGCAGGCGACGATCACTCCAACGAGACCACGCATCACTAGAGAGATGATCGGCACCAGCGCGCGGCAACCCAAGCCGCGAAGCTCGCTCGTCCGGGTGGTGAAGTGCCTGTTCAAGACTCCAGGGGTCTGCTCGCGAGGCAGCCGCCACGGCTGAAACCAAATGCGCTGCGCTCAACCGAGGGACGCGGCAGCCTCGTTGAGATCACCCTCACTTCCGATAACGACTACATGCGGGGACTCGTCGCACTCGCCGTCGTGGTAGTGGTCGGCGGCTTCGTGTGGAAGCACCTGCCAGGCGGAGGCGTGATCGCCGTGGGTAGTGGCCCGCGCCCCGCCAACTGGAACCAGGTCAACCACGGCAGCCTGCCGCCGATCACACCCCCCACACTTGGGTCGAATCACGCTATCTCGTCAATCGTGGCCGGGAACTACGAAGACAGCTACCGGCGAGGGCCGACCGCAGCTCCCAACTCCGTTGACTGTCCATCAGTGTCCAGCCCTTCTCTCGACACGGAACGAGCAAGCTGGGGCGCGACCGGCTCGTTCTACGACTGCTCGATCACACTGGCCGACGGGTCCCAGACAACGGAGTGCTGGTTCCAATCCGGCAGCAACTACCGAATGGCCTTCATCGTCCCCCCGGCTGCACCCGGGCCGATCCAGCCACCGATCAAGGGGTCGTGCGAGTTCTTCGCGCAGACGACGAGCCGCGTCGACTTCACCGAAGTAGTCCCGTAGCCGCCTGGCCGTTTCTTCGGCAGCCGTCGCCCGGATACATACGCTGAAAGCCACGAACGCGCGTGTCGCGTTTTGCTGGAAAAAGCGACCGCCAGGATCGCGTCCCAGCGTCGGAGGAGAGTAGGCTGTTGAGCGTGCGCCAACCTCTCGCTTAGTTGGGGCGTCTAACTGGGTGACGGCGATGAAGTGGTTGGTTCGAGTCACCCTCGTTGCCGCACTCGCGTGTTGTGCGGTGGGGGCCGGTTACGCCTCGTCTGCGGAGCGGAGTATTTGGGTCGTGACCGATCTGCTCCGGCAGGCAAGGCACGACTTCCCTAACTACGCGGGGATCAGTCTCGTTGGGATGACCGCGACCGATCAAGTGTTGTGGACGGCGTATCCGGCGGTGAACGACGCTCACAGCGTCCGCGATGTGTTCCGCTGGGAGAACGGGACGATCCGCAACCTCGGCGCTCTGCCTGCGGGCATGAACACGCCCGCGTTCAACAACAACAGTGAGATTGCAGGCACCGACTTCAACCCGCACAGCATCCCGATACCCGTCGCCTCCTTCGCTCGATTCCCCCGTGTCCATGCCTTCCTGTGGGAGCCGGGAAAGGTGACGATGCTAAGCACGCTCGGGCGAGGCTTCGGTTCCGTCGTTGGCTTGAACGACCGAGGGCAGGTGGCGGAGACGGGGATGGGGAGCGTGTCTCGGCGGTTTCGGGGGCTGCTTTGGCAAGACGGGAAAGTGACCGACCTCGGGACGCTTGGCGGCAAGAGCAGTTTCGCGACCGCGATCAGCGCCAGTGGTCAGGTGATCGGGAATAGCTGGCTTCCGAACGGAACCTCGCACGGGTTCCTGTGGCAGGACGGCAGGATGCGCGACCTCGGCGGTATCCCCGGCGCGACCTACGGCCCCGCCGCAATCAACGACCACAGCCAGATCGTCGGCACGTGGACGAAGGCGAAAGACCGGGCGCCGGAGCGGGCGTTCCTGTGGCAGAACGGCAAGATCATCGACCTCGGCGCACCCGCAGGCCAGTTGATCGACACGATCACGATCAACAACCGTGGGCAGGTGATCTGGACGAGCCAGAACGGCTCCGGCCCCGTCATGCATGGCTTCCTTTGGCAGCGCGGGAAGTTGACCAACCTCGGCACGCTCAACGGCATGTCTATCGCCGTGTCTGCGATCAACGACCGAGGCCAGATCGTCGGCACCAACGCCCCCGCTAGCAAGCCCTTCAACAAGCAACACGCCTTCATCTGGCAGAACGGCACCATGACGCAGCTGCCTGGCCCGGCGATCAAGGCGTACACGATGGACATCGACCAGACCGGCACCCACATTGTCCTCGGCGGCCCCTGCTGCCAACGCCAACTCCTCCTCTGGACACGGCGCGGCTGACGTAAGTGTTTGACGGCACGGTTGGCGTAACGGCACTCTTTGTGGAGTGGGACTCTTGCATTGGCTCGCAGAGAGACACCGCGCCAAGAAGGCGGAGCATGAAGCCATCGAGCAAGCGGCGGAAGAGATGCACCGGGCTGGCGAGGAGGAGGAGCCGCGCGAAGGTATCGGTGCCAGCGTCTACCCCTGGATGAAGGGCGATGCTTAGGCTGCGAGCGGCAAGGCTCGCGCTCGGGCGAGTGCCTGACTGAGGCGGGCGAGCATGTCGTGGAATGGTGGAGAGGCGACAGCCCCGCCGGGCTTGTGTCACCATCAAAGTGATGAAGCGCGTTGCCTTGTTGGCGTGCGCTGCCGCGTTCGGTCTGGCTGGTCTTGCCTCGGCTGCGGCGCAGCGCCCGGCACTCCTGGCGGTGGTTGGGACGAAAGCCTCAGTGGCGGTTGTCAGACTTGACCCGCTGACGCTTCGTCGCGTCGGTTCGGCAAGGGTGTCCCTTGGTTCGTTTGGCGGAGCGTGGGGACGCTCGCCGGACGGTTCTCGTCTCGCGCTGGCAACTGGTGCGGCGGTGAGATTCGTTGATGCTCGGCGGCTGCGACTAACGGGCACGTTCGGGCTCGGGAAGGGCAGCCAGGTCAATGTGATTGCTTGGGTTGCCCCGCGCACTGTGATCGCTGTGTACGACGACACCTTCGTGGTCGGTATCGATCCTGTCTCCCTGCACGCTCTCTGGCGCAAGAGCCTGCCCACGATCCCCTCCGACGATCTTGTCCGGTCAGCCTCCGGGCTCGTGTTCATCTTCCCTCCGCTCGACGGGAGCGTCGGCCCGACAACGCTGACCACTCTCAACCAGAACGGTCGGATGCGCTCAGTCGTCCTCACGAAGGTGCAGACCGGCGCACAAGAGGACGCCTCCGGCTCATCGAACCTGACCGGCTCGCAAGGCTCCCTGACCGTCGATCCCGCGAGCAACACGGCATACGTCTACGCGGTGGGTGACCCGGTCGCACAAGTCGATTTGGGTTCGCTCACGGTCGGCTACCACACGCTGCCCAAGCGCACGCTTGCCTCCACCCAGTACGGGATCACCGGCCCCGAGCCGCTCATCGTCTGGCTCGGAAGTGGACTGATCGCCATCACCGGCAGAAGCGGCAGCACTGCCACCGACTCCCAAGGCATCCAGCACCCCGTCGAGACGCCAGCCGGACTGAGCATCCTCAACACCGGCACCTGGACGACCCGCTCAGTCGATCAAACCTCAAGCGCAGTAATCCAGACGGGCGGCCTCCTCCTTGCCTACAGCCAACTGTTCGGCTACTCCGGTCGAATCACGTTCACGGGCGACGGGCTATCCGCATACGGGCTCGACGGAACCTCCAAGTACCACCTGTTCGGACAAGACCCAATCTCAGACGTGCAGGCGGCGAACGGGCTCGCCTACATCGGGGGCAACGTCGTCAACGTCATCACGGTCGCCTCAGGAAAGACCGTCAAGGCTCGCGTTCCCGGACTTCTGAAACTCCTGATCGACCCTCCCCTGTAGCGCACCTGTCGCTCTTTGCTGGAAGGGCGACAGGCTTACTGGATGTAGCCGGTCTTGCGTAGGAAGTGTTTGAGCGCGTGGATGTAGGCGACCGGGTTACGCGGAGGCTGGTCGAAGGGGCCGGGAACGAGGTCGCCTCTTCGTAGTGCTTGGGCGAGCGTGCGGTCAACCGCTCTGCTCTGGCCGAGCATGTACTTGTCCGCAGCCCAGGCAGCCAAGATGTAGCGCGCCTCGCCGCGAGGGCGCTTGCGGCGATCATCGAGGTATAGACGCCAGAGAGAAACGGCGTCCTTCTGGATCAGCTTTGGGTACCGCCGCGTGATGTCGTTGAATGTGCCGTGGTCATATGACCAGAGCCGGATCGGCTCGACAACCCCGACGTAGGCCGTGAGGGCCGCGAAGCGGTCGTCCTCGGAAACGAACTCCAGGCGTCCATCCCCGTTGAGGTCACGGAGAGAGGGAGCGGCGCGATTTCCACCCCAAAAGTGATTGGTGGGAACGTAGGTGTTGCGTGCAGCGTCGAACCGGTAGATACGCGACCAATAGCAGCACTGGGTTCCGCCCCAGAAGAGCAGGAGACTGACCTCGGGCTCACCGTCACCGTCAAGATCGCGCACAACGAACCACCCAGGTAAGCCCCCCAACTCCACTCTGTAGACACGCGTTCCGGCCACCTCCTTCGGCACGGTTTCTGCGAAGATTTGCCTTCCGCCACGCGAGATGCGGATGCGCGGGTTCGCAGGCGTGCCGATGCCGTAGCTGTCCACCAAGTTCTCGTACAAGAGGACGGCCCGTGTCGAACCCGCATGGGCGACCCTCCGGGCTGGAACGACGCGCACCGCGGTCGAGCCGGATGCCCGAACCGTGGTCGCAGCAACTGGAGCCATGACCGCGACCATCGCTGCCGCCCCGACGGCAGCAAGACCAAGGCCGTGATACTTGCGGCGCACGGAACAGGTGTACCGCCTTCCGCTGCTCGCCGCAATCCCTCGGGTGGGTCGGCCCCCGTCGCACTTTGCGGGAACCACGACAGATGGTCAGTGTGTGAGAGTTTGGGTTGTGCCGTTGGTGTAGTGGACGGTGATTGACCTGAGGGCTTGGTTGCGTCCTTCGTAGGCCCAGACGTTGTTCTTGACCGGCACGGTTGTCTCTTTGCCTTCGGCGATGAAGGAGACGGCGGTGATGCCGTCTTGAGCAATGCCGTAGCTGAGTGGGGGGGTAGCGCCGGGGCCGTTCACCACACGATCAAACGTCGCGACGGTGGTCGGCTCAGATTGGGTGAGCGGCTTGCCGCAGGATTCGAGTTCAAGCTTGGCCTGGTTGGTTACCACGATGCAGAGCGCGTTCGTGGTTGTCGTGATGACGTAGATTCGCGCGCTGCCTGGAAGCTGACCAACGAGGCGAGAGGTGTCAAAGAGGAAGGGGCTTCCAGGCAGTGGATGAGCCTCAAGCCAAGTGACGACTGTCGGGTCGAGCACGTCTTGCGCTGTTTGCGCGTGGTTGGCGGTGGCGATCCCAGCGAACGGCCCCCATCCCCGTGTTCCGGCGACAGCCGCCCCGCCGACCACGAGGACAACAAGAACGACGGCGGCGATCAGGAGGCGTCTACGGTCGCGCAGGCCCGCTCCCAGCCTTCCGGCAGGCCGTCTCGCCGTGACGCCTGCGTCCCGGAGCACGCTTTGCCAGTCGGGCTGAGCGACCGGGGCCGGGAACAGGCGGGCAAGCTCGCTTCTGAGCAACGACTCCGTTTCGATCATCTCTCCACCTCCTGTTGTTTCAAGGCGCGCAGGCGCGCGTGAGCGGCGCTCAACGTTGCCGACACCGTTCCCACCTCGATCCCCAGCACCGAGGCGATGCCCTGGTAGTCAAGATCAGCGAAGTAGCGCAGGAACACGACCGTGCGCTGCCGCTCCGGTAGCGATGCGAGCCAGGGGCGTAGAGCCAGCGGATCGTCGCTGCTGCCGTTCACCGACGGCGTATCCTCGCACGACTCTGGCGTCCACTCATCGTCGGTCGTAGCGGAGCGCCGACGGTCACGGGCTGCGTTGACGACGATCTGCCACACCCATGCCTCCACGGGTGCTTCGCGGCGGTACGACGCTCGTGACCGGATCGCCCGCACAAACGCGTCGTGAACCGCGTCAGCGCCCAACGCCTCGTCGCCCGCGATCACCGAAGCAACCCGCAGGAACCGCTCGTAGCCGTCCCGGTACACCGCTTCGAGTTCGTCAAGTTCCACAGTCACCAACAGTCTCTACCTACAAGACTGCATGGACTGCCTGGTTTGTTTAGAGCGGTTGATTGTCTACGCCGTCCGGGCAGCGAGCTACGGCTCGCGCTCGGGCGTTCGCCTGACTGAGGCGGGCGAGCATGTCGCGTTCTGGAACTGCGACACCTTGGCACGCTTGCAAGAGCGAATCAGAAGCCTCTCCCTGGGTAGATGGCGATGACTCGGCCCTGGGCGTCGTAGGCGACGAGGTTGAACGGATAGAGCGTCGCAACGGCGGTCGAGCTCGCTGGAACGCATCGTCCCGACGCCCGCAGATCGAATCGGTCTCGATCAAGCACCATTTCTACAATGCACATTCAAGCCCGGACACGTGCCCTTATGCTAGGAAGTGCCACTCTACTCTCATAGTCTCTCGCTGAAACTACCTCCGTTGCTAATCGCGGCATTGAGAGTACAGTCAGACGCCTTCAGGCTTGCGTCAGGTGCGACCCAGGTCACGGTATCTCCGGACAGGCTGGCCGAGTAACTTCCTGCTCCACAGCTCAAGGTGACACTCGTGACTTCTGGAGCAACATGTCCGAAGAGAACGACAGGCAGCAGGCCCTTCGGGCCATCAAAGTCCGAGGTACTGACCTGAACCGGCAAAGCCTGACCAGGAGCACCAATGGCTGGCGCATGAGCCCAGCAATCCCCGTTGCCAAGTAGGAAATAGCAGCTGCCCGCATTCCCTCTATCAACTCCGTAGACGGTTAGTCCAGCAAATGAGCCACTTGAGGCTGAAAACGTATAGACCGCCTGCGTAGTAGCGATCACCGCCGGCGTGAGGTCCAGCTGCGAGCGGGTCTCGACGCTCATGCCCGCGAGACTTGCCTGGGCTTCCGCCACACTTCGCCAGCCAAGCGAGGGAGGCGGCAGCGTTGTTCTGGTCAACGGCTTCGCCTTGGTCGTTGGCGACTCGGCCCCTGCCAACCGATGCAGAGCGTACCGCGCTGGACGGATAGCGGCCTTGCGGACAGAGTTGCTCGGCGCGGCGAGGGCTCCAGCAGCTGCGCCAGCGCTGGCCAAGACGATTGCGGCGATCACGATGCGACTCTTGCTTGGCATCTCTCTACCTCCTGGTCGTTGACGAGCTTGCGGTAGTGCTCGCCGCTGAGCAGAGCGCGGCGAGGGTCAGGGAGAAGACGAGTGCAGCACGGCGCATTGGAGAACCTCCCGAAAGGCTGGCGCGTACCCGGAGTCTAGTCGTCAGGGGATCAGCCCTCGCGTGTCGTCTTCTGCTGGGAAGGCGACAGTCGTTCTGGGGGATGGATCAGAAGCCGCTCCAGGGATCGACGGCGACGACTCGGTCTTGAGCGTCGTAGGCAACCATGTTGACGGGGTACTGGGCGCGGGGGACTTGGATGGCGAAGGCGTTGTCCTTGAGCGGCACGGGCCAGCGTTCGCCATCTGAGAGGAAGAGGACGAGGCGCGTGATCTGATCGCTGGCGACACCCGATAGGAGCGAGAACTGGTCGCCGCCAAATGCTTGCGAGAGTTCGGCGTCCAGGGGGCCATGAGAGAGGACGCTGCAGCCTCCACCGCCGCTGTCGCCAACGACCGTGTCTACGCAGAGGTTGTGCCGCTTGCCGACTTGGAGAATGACGATGCGTACGTTGCTGAGTGGATCGGGTTGGATTACGCGAGCGAAGTGTTCTCGGCTCAGGTGGTATCCGACGATGGAGGTGGCTGGGATGTGCGCTGCGGCGAGTGACAGCCCACGTGGCTCGTGGCGGTTGACCCAGCGGATCGTCCAATGGGTAAGCACGTGCTCGACCTTTGTGGGGCCGGGCGCTGGCTGGTTCGTGTTGAGCCGGTGGAGGGGAGCGAAGCCGAATGGGGCTGCGGCTACGGGCACAGGGAGCCGATGGCTCTGAGTGTCGAAGGCGAAGACGTGTCGGACGCGGCTGCCGAGCGGTGGATGCTGGCGGATGGCAAGGAAGGCGTTGTTTGCGACGATGGCTTGTTGGCGGTAGCTGCCGCTGACAAGTTCGATCCGCCTGACGCTGTCGGCGGCGAACCCGAAGCTCGCTGACGCCATCGGAGCGGTGAACCGCTTCCCTGGCGCAGGCTTGCCGGGGCCAAAGGCCCAGTCAACTGCCGCGACCTGCGCGGGACTGTGCGCCCGCTCCAACGCAACGCGGGGGACACAACTCATCCAAGGCTGTCCGCCGATGCCTTGAGCGACAAGTCGCAGGCAAAGCTGGTCGCCAGAGCGGAAACCGTACAAGCGGTAGACAGCACCGCCGACCCGTGTCTCGATCAGGCGACGCAGCTTCGTGCCAGGCGGGAAGCCTGCGTACGAACGGGAGTTGGCAGCACCGAAAGTTGCCTGTTCGGCTGGGGATGCAGGGGTTCCGGGCGACCCTGTCAACCAGTGCGAGAAGCCGCCGACTGTGGCAGCCAACGTCACCCCGACAGCAAGCGTGAGAACCACCAGCGCGAACGCAAGCACGAGCGCCCTGCGGGGAGGATGCAGCCGTCGCGCCCAAGCGGGCCGCCTTGTCTCGCCTGCGCGTCTGAGCACGTCAGCCCAGTCCGAGTCATCGACGTGGTTCGTGACTGCGGCGAACCGCTCGGCGATCAGGTCGTCGGCGAAGCTGGTCATGCTCCCACTTCCTTTCGGTCGAGCACAGCGAGCAAGTCAGCCCGCGCCTGCGCAAGAGTCGCCGCTACCGTCCCCTCGCTGATACCGCAGACCCCGGCGATCTCCCCGTACGGGAGGTCAGCGAAGTAGTGCAAGAAGACAACCAGCCTTCGGCGAGGAGGAAGCCCCCGAAGCGCGTCAGCAAGCTCCGAGTCGAGCGACGGCTCAACCAGACCGGGCTCCGGAAACGCTGTCAGCGGAACGACGCACTGTCGCTGCATGAAGACGCTGCATGAAGACAGCGCAGTGCGGAACGCGATTCGCCACACCCACGCCTCCAACGACCCATCGCCCCGGAACGTCTCACGCCGCCGCAGCGCCTGAGCGAACGCCTCCTGCACGACATCTCGCGCCGTCTCGTAGCTTCCGGTCGTGGTCGCCAGCACATTCCGAAACGCCACATACCGGCGACGGTACAAATCCTCGATCTGCTCAAGCGTCGCGGCCACCTACTCATACAGAGGGTAGAGCGCGCCGAAACCTTTATCGGCAGGAGACGATTCCGTTCCGTCGGCGAGCGTCGGGCCAGACCTGGCCCCTTGCCGCCCGGTGATGGTAGTGCGACGGCCCACCCAACCTTTTGCCTGCCCGGTGCCACTTATATAGGTGACGATGGAGATTCCCCTGACGGAGATACACCCGCGCGCGGATCGGGATGAGCGTTCCAGGGAGGCGCTGTTGGCCGAACTTCGACCGCTCGTGGTGCGGACGGTTCGTCTTGTCGTCGGCGCTGGCTCAACCGTTGCTGAGGATGCTGCGCAAGAGGCGCTGCTCGAACTGAGCAGGGCGCTGCCGCGACTCAGAAACAGCGGAGCCGCACCGGCCTTCGCCGCGCGGATCGCCGCTCGTGTCGCGCTCGAAATGGTGAAGAGGGAGAGGCGGTTTCCTCTACTCGACATTCGCGCTCGTCGTTCGGTTGAATCGCTGGCCGGTGATCAGCCGGGAGAGCTGCTCGAACTCAAGGAGGCGTTCGATCAACTGCCGCCCGGCCAGCGCGCGACCGCTGTCCTACGGCTCTACGTTGGCCTGAGCG
The DNA here is from genome assembly GCA_003134505.1 of Actinomycetota bacterium. GTDB lineage: Bacteria > Actinomycetota > Thermoleophilia > Gaiellales > Gaiellaceae > PALSA-612. Next base: position 220,441 of record PLBK01000021.1, read on the forward strand.
AGCAGGAAACCGCCGATGCCCTCGGCTGCTCGGTCGGAACGGTGAAGCACCAACTCCACGACGCCCGGCACGCCCTCGGGATGTACCTCGACCGGAGCAGGCCGAGGGAACGACGAAAGAGAGGAACGAGATGAACCTACGTCACACGCAGGCCAAACCCACGACGGTCTCCGACGACGACATCCGAGCGATGCTCGAAGCATTCGCCGGGCCAGCCGATCCGATTCCGCGCACGAGCAGGAGCCGACGGCGCAGCGCGTCTCGCCGTACGCTCGTCCTGGCCGGTGCGGGCATCGTCGCGCTCGGCGTCGCTGTGCCGGGGTCGCTGGCATTGCTCGGCCAGTTCTCCGAGACACCCCATCAGTTCATTGGCGACGCAAGCCAGCCCCTGAACGCGAGGAAAGCGATCGAGCAGTTCATCAGCCACAAGCCAGGATTCGAGGCGACGCTGACGGATGTGCGGCGGGTCGTCACCGCGAACACACCCGATGGTGAGTACGGCGTCTACGAACTGCTGTTCACCGGCGGCATCAAGGGAACAGCGGTCATCAGTTCAGCAACCGGCGGGATCGCAGGCATGTCCTACGGGCCTCCCCAAGCCTGCCCGGCTGGATGGGCGCTGCAGGGGGGCGGCTCGATGGTGGCATTGCCAGGAAAGAGCCCCCTTTACATCACCGGTCAGACCTCAGACGCTGTGGCATCCGTCGATGTCGTCTACCCCGACGGACACTCGACGCCCGCCGCCGTATCGAATGGCTACTTCCTCGCGTGGGTCGTACCACTGCCGGGAGCGCCGAACGCCCGCACGGGCTTCTCACCGCCTGTCACGCTCGTCGCCCACGACGCGGCGGGAAACGAAATCGGACACCTTGCGGTTCGAGATGACGGCGACATCCCACCCGCACCGGGCCAGCCGCCGCAGGCCGTTGCCTGTGGATGAACCGAGCCATAGCCCCCGCGGGCTGTCGCAGTTTGCTGGAAGGGCGACAGTCTCAGGTGCAGCCCAAGTCACCGCTGTTCTGCTCGCGTGAAGTTGGGCGACGCTCTAACCTTGCGAAAGGACAGGAGGATCGTGCCCAGACGACGATGGCGGCTAGTCCCGCTCGGCCTACTCGTATCAGCAGCGCTTGCAGCTACCCCTCTTGGGGCAACGTCGCCTCCGAACGCAACGCCGCATCCGAAGGCAACTGCTCCGTCCGAGTGGAACCTGCCGTACTGCCCGCATCCCACAGCGGCTGAAAACGCCGCCTCCGGCTACGCATCGCCAGACGCTCTAGAGGCTGCGGTCGCCAAAGCGCCGGAGTACGACGTCTGCCAGGCCGACCCCTCAATGCTGACATTCGACAGCAGCAAACAGCCAGTCTCCGCGCCGAGCAGCGCCGCTGGATTCGCCATTTCCGTGCCAGCAAACGTTGCCGAACGCATGGCCGTTACCGAACCCCGGTTGACCGGGCACACACCGGGGCCTGGCTAGGCCGCGAGCGACAAGGCTCGCGCTCGGGCGAGCGCCTGCTGAGCCGGGCGAGGCTGTTGCTGGACTGCTAGAGGCTTGATGTGATTTAGCGGCCGTCGTAGGTGGCGAGGGCGCGTGCGGGGCGGCCGGCGAGGGTGTTGAGTAGTACGCCGATGGTGAGTGCGAGGATGCGTTGCGCGATGCGGACGGCCAGCCCGGCTGGTGTCTTGGCGAGGTGCCGCTCGAGCCGCATCTGGCCTTTGAGGTTGGCGAAGACGCTCTCGATCACGAGCCGGGTTGAGGCGAGGGCGCGCTCGCGGCCGAGGTTGGCGGCAGTGCGTGTCCGGTCGGGGGTGAGTAGCCGAGTCTTGTCGGCGGCGAGCCGTGCTTGGTAGTTGCGTCCCCAGAGGCCTTTGTCGGCGATCACGACCTCGGCCGGCGTGCCGGTCAGCAGGTCGGCGAGCGGCTCGTACTCCTTCTCGTTTGCCGGCACGATCGTGTAGCCAAGCGGTGTGCCGCGCTCGTCGGTCAACAGCACCAACCGCACTCCCCAAACGAAACGGTGCTGCGACTTCGAGTAGCCGTAGCGGGCGAAGCCAGCGAACTCGGATCGTTGCTGGCAGCCGGGATAACTGGCGACTGCGAGCTGCGTGCCATCAGCGAGTCGGACACCGCCGGTGTCAAGCCAACCCGCGAGCCGCTGCTGGACAGCGCTGATCAGCTCGACCAGGCCGCGCAGGCGGCGGTTGTACTGCGACTGCGAGGGCAGCCGCGGAAACCAGCCAGGCAGAATCCGGCCGACCAAACCGAGGAACTGCCGGTCTGACGAGATCCCAATCGACGCCTGACAGACGGCAAGCGCGACCAACTCCGCGTCGCTCACCTTCGCCCGCCGCCCCGGCCGAGCAGGGACCAGATACTCATCAGCGAACACGTAGCCTGCAACGACAAGGGCTTCCAGATCGGCCGTCATCTCGAGCTCCTATCTCGAGGGGACACGTCTGGAAGCCCTTCTTCGCGCCCAAACGACGGGTCCCTGCACGGAACCCGTTTCACATCAAGCCTCTAGGTGGGCTTGACGGGAGCCGGGCAAGCTTGCCCGAACGGAAGATGCGCGGTGAGCGGTTTGAGCTGCTTTCCAACGTAGATGAGCACGCTGGCGCACTGTGGGCCAGCAACGAGAAAGGAACCGTTGTAGAAGCCTTTCACTCCTCCATACGTTCCGCAGCCGTGGAACAACGTGGCCACGTCACCGTCTGACAAGGGGTAGCGATTGGTCTGATTCCAGGCAGCGGGGTCGTAGAGAAGCCGGAGTCGTTTGCGTTCCGCGCCAGGGATGACAAGCCGCACAGTGACGTTGTTCGCAACGACTACCAGAGTTTTCTGCCCCCGGTAGAGGCCATCGGTCGCGGCGAACGACGAGGCTGGCGAGGACGTGTTGGGATCGAAGTAGCGGAAGGCGACCGGGCCGACCACGATCGTCCCAGGGTCTTGCTGCCAGTTCCTGCCCAGATTCCCCCAGACGGCGCTCGTACAGGTGCGGACAGGAACCCGCGCCGCCTGGGAAACCCCAAGCGTGATCGTGGACACAACGCCGATCACGACCGCGACGGTGGCGGATTTCAGCAAGCTGGAAGTCACGCCAGAAGCCTCGGATCGGGACGCTCGTCCCACTGGCGATCAGGTTAGCGCGATCGAGGCTGTGCGGCACGGCTTGCCCTCCGGCGAGCGCCTGGCCGGGCCGGGTGGGCGTGTCGCGAAATGGTGGAAGCGCGACAGCCCTACAAGAGGGCTACGCGTCGCGTGCTCATGCACCGATACTGAGTTCTGATGCGGAGGACTCTCGCTATCGGGGTGCTCGCGTCCTTAGCACTCGCTACGGGCGCGTCAAGCAGCCCTGGCTCTCTCAGCCCCTCGGCGGCGCAGGCTCTTCGGACATGTGTCGAGCGGTGGAACCAGGACAACATGCTCGGTTGGGGGCCGTCACTTGCGAGTATTTCGATACGGGGAATGAACGCTGAAGAACGGAGCCGGTGGGTGATACCGAACCCGGCGCTTCCCCGCTGTACGGTTTTGGTCGCCGACTACTGGCCACGTGGATACGCGGGACGCACCGGATGTTCCGGGGGAGCGGTGATGCCCGGATACCCGAAGGCGTGTGTGGATCGCAAGAGAACGTGGATCTGCGTGATCAACGTGGTGGGCGGCTATGACTGCTTGATCCGCCACGAGCCCTTGTATGAGCCTTTGAGGAACCAGAACGCCACAACCGACGCGCGTGGCCTGCTGAGACTCGACCATCCTCTTCGCGGCACACATCTGACGCCACCCCTCGCGTGGCAACGGCGCTACCCGCACATCGACGGCTTCATCCACCCCTGGACACGAGCGGGCAAGTTACGCCCAGGGCTGACGTTCGACCAAGCCGGAGGAGCGCGGCACTACCGTGGCACCTGTTGGCGCGGCACTGAGATTACGTTCGACAAGTCCGCGCTGCGCTGCTATTCCGATGTCCAGTTTGATCCGTGCTTCCCGCCCACAGCGGACTGGAACCGCCGAGGTGCCGTCGTCGCCTGTGGGGACGCGGGATTGACGAGCTTCGGTCGGTTCGTGATCACCAAGCACGCATAATCGACAAGCGGCCCGAAGCAGCACACATCCTCTTGTCGCGTTCTGCTGGGAAGGCGACACCGACATGTGACAAACGTGGGCTCGCGGGCGTATAAAGGGAGAGCCATGAAGAAACGCCTGGTCTTGGCTGCGGGGCTAATCGCCACCGCGGGCGCCGTGTTCGGTGTTGTGGGTGGAGGTCACACAGCCGGTGCTGCGGGGCGTGATGTCCCGTCGACCGGAAAGGCGCTGACCTACGAGCAGGCTTTGGCAGTCCATGATCCCCAAGCCGAGGCCACCAAGCAGGTCACCGCGCAGGAGGCAGCACGCGGCCTTCCCATGTGCGCTAACACCAACCAGCAGGGCGGGTACAAGAGCCTGGCGGCCCTGCAAGCAGCGCTCGCTGCGGCCCGCGAGGCTCCGACTTGCTACACAGACCCGCATGACGCACTGTTCGTGCCGTTCGGAACCTGCGACATCACCTCCTTCCCTTCCGCGGCAGACGCCGCGCAGATCATGAATGAGCAGCGGAAGGCGGGATGCCCATCGGGAAGTGACAGGCGGTCTGCCTCCGAACCGGGCGTGTACACGTTCGACCAAGCGGTCAAAGCGGGCCTTGTGCCGTCACTGGCGACGCAGGAGCAGATTTCCGGGCTTCCGCTCTGCAAACCGGGCGGAACCGGCGGCTACAAGTCTGCGGCAGCCCTCAAGGCGGCTGCGGCGAAGGCCCCCGAGGCACCGACCTGCATGGCTGATCCCCGACTAGCGACGTACTCAGTCGGCGGCCCGGCACCCCCCGGCATACCGACGCGCCCCTGACTTCCCGAGGGCCTCCGCCGCTAAAGCCGCGAGCGGCAACGCCCGCGCTATGGCGAGCGCCTGGCTGAGGCGGGCGAGGGTGTCGGAGAATGGTGGTGGGCGACAGCCCCGCCGGGCTTGTGTCACCATCAAAGTGATGAAGCGCGTTGCCTTGTTGGCGTGCGCTGCCGCGTTCGGTCTGGCTGGTCTTGCCTCGGCTGCGGCGCAGCGCCCGGCACTCCTGGCGGTGGTTGGGAGAAAGCCTCAGTGGCGGTTGGCGTACGTGAATGGCGTGTCGACCAGGAAGGTCGACCGGCTGGTTGAGCAGCTCGGGATCCAGGGGATGACGAAGGATCGGGTCTCGGCGCTCTGCGGCGCGCTCGACGTGCAGGTCGAGGCGTTCCTGGAGCGGCCGCTCGAGGGTGACTACCCGTACCTGTGGTTGGACGCCAAGCAGGTCAAGGTCAGAGACCAGGGTCACGTCCGCTCGAAGGCGCTCGTGATCGCCTACGCCGTCCACGAGACGGGCCGGCGCGAGGTGATCGGCCTCGACCTGGGCGAGGTCGAGTCGGAAGCGTTCTGGACGCAGCTGCTGCGCGACCTGCGCCGCCGCGGCCTGCAGGGCGTGCGCCTGTGCGTTTCCGACCAGCACGAAGGGCTGAGGAGCGCGATCGCGAGGGTGCTCGCCTCTCCCTGGCAACGCTGCGCTGTCCACTTCGTCCGCAACATGCACCAGCATTGCCGCCCCGCACAGCGCGGACTCGTGTCGGCCGCGCTGCGGGAGGTCTTCAACGCCGACTCGCGCGAGCAGGCCACCGAGCGGGTCGGTGAGGTGATCGCACGCCTCGGCACGATGGTGCCGAAGGTCGCCGCCCTGCTCGAGGAGGCCGAAGAGGACCTGCTCGCCTTCTACTGCTTCCCCGCAGCGCACTGGTCGAAGCTCCGCAGTACCAACCCGTTGGAGCGGGTCAACCGCGAGATCGGCCGCCGCACCGACGTCGTCGGCATCTTCCCCAACGACCGCTCGGCGATCCGCCTCGCCGGCGCGCTACTGATCGAGCAGAACGACGAATGGCTCGTCGGCCGCCGCTACCTCTCAGNNAGAGGAGGTGCGCGCCCTCCAACCAGCCTGAACATCCAAGCGACGAGCGAGGAGCGTTACACCACTTCAGACGACTTGACTCTGCCGCTATCGAAGAGGCCCGACAGGGCTGAGCCGTCCCGCCCGAGGTTCCGGCACAATGGGGTGGGAAAGGCGATGAGGCTGGCGCGAACCGTCCTGATCGCGCCAGCCCGGAACTGACGATCGACCTCCGACCAGGTGCATACGCGCAGTCGGGCGCTGGTGTGACAGTTGACTCACGCGCTAGCGTCGAGGCATGGCGAAAGCGTGGTTCATGGAGCTTGAAGGCGACAGCATCGACTTAGATCGTCTTGTCGATGCGTTCACGGTCTCGCCGGTCAGGATCTGGAACGAAGATGGTCGCTATCGGTTCTCCGCCGACGATCTGAACGATTCGGACGACGCGCAGTACGTACGCAGCGAGCTGCACCAGATGCTCCTCCGCATCAACGCACTAGCGCGGCTCCAGTGGGGGGCTGACTACGACGACGTCCGGCCCGGAGGCCTCGGCCACCCAAACGATCATGGCGGGACTTCCTGGTACGACGCTGGCACGATTTTCGGCCGCATGCGGATCAGTGGGAAGATGTCGATCATCGGTCCCGATGGCGAGATCGTCCCGAATCCGCCGAGCCGCCTGCCCCAGGAACTCCAGCTTGCGGCGGTCGATCCGAACGTTGATGACGCGCTCTACTTCCTGCAGCGCGCGGAGCCGAGCTGGGGAGAGCTCTACAAGGCCTACGAGGTTGTACGCGACGACGCTGGCGACCCCGGGGGGCGAGGCTGGACGTCGAGAGATGATCTCTCGCGTTTCACGCGAACCGCCAATCACCAGGCTGCTGCTGGCCGGCAGGCGCGGCACGCTAGAGCGGCTACGGAACCACCCGCCAATCCGATGAGCCTAGAAGACGCGTGGATCTTCGTTCGGAGGTTTGTCTCGGCTTGGATAACGGAGAAGCTCGAGCCATAGCGTCGCTCAGCCTAAGTCGCTTGCTTCTAGAACGGGCAGTCTCAGTCGTTCAGCAACCTCGCCAGCCTTCAACTGCCCTGCTGCGCGGAGTTCTGCTTGAACGATCTCGTCGCGCTGCAGGCGCAGGAACTTGAAGCGGGAGTCGTCTGAGCTTGCAATTAGCTCGTCGTATGTTCGCACGGCGTCGTCTCCGCCAATCCGGTAGATCGCGCGTCCGATTGGCCTCGAGACGCCGAAAGGGGATTCGCCTTCTGTCTTAATCGCAACCTCTAGCGCAGCGAAGAGCTGAGGGAGGAGCACCGAGTCGCCTACCCCGTCCAACCAGTGCGGCTCGTCATGGTCGAAGCGCTGTCCCTCTTTGAGGGCTGCGTTCAATTCGTCCAAGAGAAGCCGCGCGGCCTCGGTCTCGCCAAGCCGAGCGCGCCAGGGCCGGAGACGGCGCTCAAGCTCCGCGCTCTTGGCCGACAGCGCCTGTAGTCCGTCGAGGCGCCGTTCGGTGACGAAGCGCTCGCCAATGGTCCAGAGCTCGAAATCTGGCTCGGCAACGGTCGGTTCGCTCGCGCTTGTCAGCAGAGCGGCGACGACCTCATCCGGGACACGCTCTTCTGAGGGAATGGCGCTCACGAGTTGAGCCCATGGGCGAACACCGGTGGCGTCGCAAGATCGCGCAGCCAGGAGGGCCGCTTCTTCGCTGTAGTGGCGACTGAGCCACTGCGACGTGTCGGTGAGGATGGCGCCGGAAGTGGCAAGGTCGGCCCACTGCTCGGCAGTCGGGGCGATATCGAGCGCTGGCGCGAGTGTCAGCCAAGCATGTGCGCCGCGATCGTGGTAGCGGATCTGGTGCACGTCGCACTCGACATTGGCGCCTACGCCGTGTTCAGGCCAAGCGCCTTCCACGACCGCGATCAGTCGATTGCGGTCGGCATCGGTGAGATTCTTGACTTCCCATGAAAGCGGGCCGGCGTTGTAGAGCACAGCGTTCCGGAAGTCGTCGCCCGAGAGGCTGAGGATGACTTGGATGTCGCGCCTCACTCGTCTCATCTCCTTTTCCGCTCGTCTAGTGCATGCTTGCTTTCGATCAGTACCGCAGGCGCCCCTGCCTTCACGAGCCGTTCCGGGTCGACCTGCTCGATGATCCAGCCCAGCTCGAACGCGTGCGCCACCTTCAGGTCGTACAACTTGATCGCCGCGCTCGCGGCTGCGTCCTGCTGCTGGCGAATGAGCTCGTTCAGCTCGTCGCTCTTCACGCGCCACGAACCGGCGACGAAGATGACCGATTCGGCCACGCTCTCGTCGTCGAGCCGGAGTCCTGGCAGTAGCTCGAAGATCCGGCTCCGCTCCCTTGTCATGGGTTCTTCGCGACGCGACGCCCATGCACGCAGGACCGCGAGTTCGTCCTGCGCGCTGATCCGTCCTTGAATTGCGTAGCTGAGAATGTCGATCGCGGTGCCACCTCTCTCGGCGGCGCGAATGGCAAGCATCACGAGGTCGTCCAAAGTCGCGAGGTCGAGGGCGGCATAGGTGAGGTCCTGGGCCTCGGTGTCTTCTGCCGGGTGAAGGGCGCGGTGGGCGATCACGTAGAAGAGAGCGTCGAGTCTGAGGTCGCGGGCGGCGAGGCCCGCGATACGCCGCAGGACGTAGTCATCGCTTGTTTCCAGGATGTGCCGCAACTGCGGCTCGATCGTGCGGTCGCCCAAGGTTGCAAGCACCCTGACCGCGTTGCCGCTCTCCTCGCGCACGTCTGAGGACGCGGCAGCGCGGATCTCGGCGTGCAGCTCCTCGAGTCCCTCAGTTGCCAGTAGGCGAGCGAGCACCGATTCGTCCTCGACGATCGTCAGCCGGCGGTAGTCGGAGATCCAGATCCGCCACTCAACGTAGAGATCCCAAATCAGTCGCGCCGCTCGTTGGCGCTCGTCGAGTGGTGCGTCAGTCGGGATGGCGCGCGCTGCTGCTAGCGGGTCGCGTCCCGCCAAGGCTTGTCGCCACCTTTCGGAGGTGGCGGCCACGAGCGTGATGGGGACCAGCCAATCGGTGCGGAGACCGCGTATTCGATCGGTGACGACCGGTGCAGCGACGTCGAGGATGCCGGATTGCTCTGGGTCGACATCAAGGAGCGCTTCAGCCGCGAGCGCCTCACCCAAGATGCGATGGACGAAGCTGTAACGCCGATCACCGTCCGCGCGTAGCAGCGGAGCCGAGACAAGTCGTTCGGCAACAGCCGCCGCATCGCCATAGTCGACGAAATCCGCGGGCAGGGACATTGCGATCTCCTCAAGCGTGAGCTCGCTGCGGCCCGCGAGCAGGATCGCGAGCGCGAGTTGGCGCAGCCATCGGCGAATGGCAGTCGAAGGCAGTGTCTGCTCGAGCGTTCGGAGTGCCGCATCGACGAAGCGGCTGACGAGAGACAGCAGGTCTCCGGCCTCGGCGAGTGCCCCCTGCTCGTAAAGGTCAACCGTCTGGGAGAGGAAGAACGGCAGCTCAAGAAGTCCGCGCAGATCGTGAAGGAGGGGAACCGCTTCGACAAGTTGATCCCAGCCGACGCCCCGCTTCTCCAGATATGCCTGCCGCCACTTCGCGGTCGGCGCCAGCGCTACCCGCAGCCACTCGGGCCGGGGGAACTCCTCGATAGCGGGGATCGTGCGCGAGGCAACGGTGAAGCTGTGGACCGGATGAGCGGCGGCCACTTCGATGATCCGTGCCACGGCCTGGGCCTGCTGAGGGTACGGGACCTCGTCGAGCCCATCGATCAGGAAGTGGAAGACATCCGTGTCGAGCCGCGCCTGATCCCGGCTCTCCTCGGCCCTGAAAGCTTCGGCGGAGTCAAGCCAGCGCCGTAGCAAGAGCTTTGGATCTCCGATGAGGTCGAGCCGCGGCCCCCGCAGACGCCGCGCGACGATCTGCTCTGGGAGGCGCGAGCCGATCTCAAGCAGCAACGTGCTCTTCCCCGAGCCGGGAAGCCCCTCGATCAGCGTCCGCGTTCCAACCGCAGCGACCTGCTCAAGCGCCACTGGGGAGCGGAGCCCGAGCGCGGCGAGATACGAAGCCCTGAAGTCGTCATCTTCTGGCTCGCGCTTCTCGACCATCATCGTCTCGACATAGTCCGTCGGTGGAGTTAGGCCGACGGTCGCGAACACCGCCCCTGCTGCGGCAGGAGCGACTGGCTCGGGCTCGGGCGGCGGCGCGAGTAGCTCGACGAGCGGCACGAGATCGGCATGGTCGTCGTAGCCGCGCACGAGGACGAGGAACCTGTCAGGCACGAGCGGTGACCGTGGCGCGTTGAGAAGCTCGTTCGCGACCGACCGCGAGGCTACGAGTAGATGTCGCTTGTTCAGGAAGCGCAGCCGAATCAACTGCTCGAGGATGTGCAATTCATCGAGCTGTGTCCCTACAAAAAGCAAGCGGCTGTGGATGGGGAGCAGCCACAGGAACACGTTGACGTACGGGGCGCTGAGCAGACTGCTGTAGCCGTCTCCGTCGAGCACGATTGTGGACGGCTCAGTTGCAACGCCGTGCGCGTGGATGACGACCAGCTTGTCCCTAACGGCCTCCGCAGCAAGGGCCTCAATCGCGCGCGTCGCCTCGGTCGCCAGAACGAGAGACTCACACTCGACGCCTAGCTCTGCTGCACGGATTTCCAGCGATCGGTCGTAGTTCAACGTGACGATGCGCCGCGAACACACGTGGAGAAGAGCATCGACAGCGTTGCTTGTACCAGTCGGCCCGCGCGCATACATCTCGCCGACAACGCGCAGCAGTTCGTCACGATCAACTGCTCCGCGGGCGATAAGCACGTCCGCCAGTGACCGGGGATCCGGCAAGGCTAGTTCAGCGCTCTCAAGACCCGCCTCCCGTCCCACCCTGACAAGCTCGGCCGCTAGGCACGGTCCCGACGGATAACCGACCGGCACGCTGATCCCGCTTCCGGTAATAGGCACCACGAACTCCGGGCGCGCGAGAACCTCAAGATGCACCTCAGGCTCTCGTGGATCGACCAGCCACTCGAGGCCCCCTTCGCGCTCTTCAGCCTCGAACGCATCGCTGTCCATGCCAACGATCGTAGAGCGGACTGCGGCCCGCCCGCGATTATCGGTACGAGTTCTCTGGCGATTGGCCATGACCGCCGAGGTCGCGAGGCAGCCCGGCGAGCCTGCTGTCAGCCCGTGCTCGAGAGACCGAGCGGATCCGATACTCGCCCTGTGAAGGAAGGCCAGGTCCGGTGACGCAGTACGACGCGGCGCTCCTGTACGGCTGCGGCTACGACGGCCCGGTCCACGTCAACACGAACCCTTGCACGATCGTCGATCCGCAAGCCTCCGGCGGTGTGGCGAGCTACATCGTCGTCAACAACGTTCTCCAGCGCGACATCAACCCGTCGAGTCTGCTGATCGACCCTGGTTGCGTCCTGAAGACGTCGAATTGGTTGATCCAGTGCCCGGGGGCGGTCACGAACCAGGGGACACTCGACTGTTCAGGGCCTGACGCGAGCGGGTCTACCGCGGGCGTGTGGGGCGATCTCGGCTCGATGCTGGCGGGCGCCCTCACCGCTGGCATGCACCCGAATGGCGTCAATGGCGCGACCGGTTCGCCGGGCAGCGCCGGTCCCACGTACGGGTACGGCGGCGTTGGTGGGAAAGACCCGGCCGCGTCGGCCGTGACGAGGACGTTGAGCGGCGCCGGCCCGTCCGACCCGATCTACTTCCTCGACCGGCTCACCTACCAGGTCACCGTCGGTCTGAACACGTACACGATCGCCGGCTGGTACGCCGGGGGCGGCGGCGGCCGCGGCGCCGGCGACGGGACGAACAAGGGCGGGGCGGGCGGCGCGGCAGGCGGCGCGATGGCGATCTTCGCCCACATCCTGGACAACAGCGCCGGGACGATCACGATCAAAGGCGGCAAAGGCGGCACCCCAATCGCCGGGAACACAGGCGGTGGCCATGGTGGCGGCGGCGGCTTCGGCCTGTTCGTGGTCTCCAACCTGTGCGGCGTCGTCACTTTCGACACCTACTTCCCGTGGACCCTCGGCGCGATCGACCTGTCCGGCGGCCAGGGCGGTAGCGGGCACGGCACCGGCAACGCCGGAAACTCGGGTGCTCCCGGCGACTACTTCGTCGCCAGGCTCAGCCCGGCGCTGTTCTGAGGAGGAGCGCTTTCCGTGATTCGGGTGGCCGCCATCGTTGCGGTTCCAATCACGTTTCAGGTTGAGCGCCGACCCAACATTCGGCTTGAACCCTCGTTGACTATTGACCGACGCCTCGGTATCTGGGAGTCTTCTCGCGCCGTTAGCCACATTGCAAGAGGCGTCGACTCGCCTCGGCAACCTACGAACGAGGACGAGTGCCGCTCCGCTTTGATCACCTCCGTCTGACGGATCTGGATCGAGAGCTGATTCAGCAAGCGTGCGGTGACGCTCGTGTCGTGTACTTGGCCGAACTCGACAAGGGCCTCAGTGGCTCGCAGGTGTGGCTGGCTCGGTGGGAGCTCCGATCGGGACACAAGTCCCAGTACCACGTCTTCAAGATCGGCAACTACCAAAAGCTGAATAGGGAGCTAGAAGCGGCCCAGTTCGCATCGACCATTGACGACCTCCCACAAATGGTGCTCTTGCCACCACATCCGGCTCCAGGGATCAGGAAGGGCCTCTTGCGACAGAGGTTCATGGGAGGGAGCGGCGGCGGTCTGCCGAAGAGTTTGCGGAAGCATCTCGTGGTCATCGACTCCGTTGAGGCGGCCGAAGTCTTGGGCAGCCTCTACCTCGAGCGGATGTCGAAGTGGCACGGGCCGGATGACGAGTACTCTGAGGAGGAGGCTCCTCTTGGTGAAGCGATCGACCGCTGGAAGGACGTTGATCTGCTCGAAGGGGCACGTGGAATCGGGAAAGACGGGTTGGAGGCAAGCCTTGCCGCCGCGTTCGCCACAGATGTGGAGAGGCTCGAAGGCCAACGTCGTGAATTGCTTACTGAGAGCGAGGCGATCGCCGTTGGTCCAGTTCACGGAGATCTGCACTCGCAGAACGTCCTTGTCACCAACGGGCACCTCGAGCTCATCGACTATCAGATGACGGGAGAGAAGTGGCGCGCCCTCGACTTTCTCATGATGGAGTGCTCACTCAAGTTCCTGTGCGGTCCTCCCCATGCGAGGCTCACCGATTTGATCGAGTTGGAGGCGCGGCTCGATCCCGTTCTCGCAGGGGAACCCTTTGATGCCAGACCGCTAATGGCACGGATCTACGGGAGCGAGCTGGCGAAGATCGGCGCGGCCGTAGCGGTAGTTCGGGCCTTAGCGCAAGAGCTCGGCGCGGTCAGCAGCGGGAGCCAGTACCGCCGCGGCCTCTACCTCATGACAGCAGGGCTCGCCGAGCTACCGGAGCAGATCAACCGGGTTTTCCTTTTCCACTCCCTGGGCTACCACTATCGAGCCCTCTCGGCATAGTGGACTCATGCGCACCGCATGTACAGGCCCCTACGACGCCCTCTACCTGGGACGCAGGCTGCTGTGGGAAGCCACCCCTGGGCGAATGGTCTGGCGTGCCGCTGAGACACTCCGAGCGGGACGGGCGCTTGATCTTGGTTGCGGCGATGGCAAGAACGCGGTCTTCCTAGAGAGCCTCGGCTGGCGCGTGGACGGCATCGACATCAGCGAGCTTGCCTGTCTAGCTGCTCATCGACGCTGGTCGGACTCAGGGTTTGAACGGCGTGGCTGGATCGCATGCGCCGATGTGACGCGTGCACAGTTTGCGCCGCAAACCTACGACCTAGTGATTGCCTACGGGTTGGCTCACTGCCTCAGTGACCGAGGGATACGTGCCGTCTGGGCGAAGATACGACATGCTCTGCGTCCGAGAGGCGTTCTCGCGCTTGCAGCCTTCACTAATGACCTCCCGCTTCCTGCCGATCACGGAACAAGAGAGATCGTGCTGAGGCCGGCATCCATGACGCTTGACCTATGCGCATCACAGGACTGGGAACGCATCGACATCAGGACTGGCGAGATCGAAGAAGCACATGAGCCAGTGATCGGAATGCATCGGCACTCGATGGTCTGGGCGCTGGCTCGGAGGTCGTACTAGCGATGCGCCCCTCGATCGTGCTCTCCGGCTATCCGGGTACGGGCAAGACCGTCGTCGCACAACTCCTGGCTCTACACCAGGGGTTCACGCGTCTCGACGTGGCGGAACTGCTTCAGACGGTTCTCACCGCTGAGGGAGTCAAGCCACGTTCACGGGCAGACATCGGACCACTCTTTCTCCAGCGGCACTCCTCCTACGAGATCTATCAGCTGATCGCAGCGCGCCTCGAACTCTCCTCGAAGGTCGTGGTCGACGCGGTGAGGCTTGAGGCGACAGCAGTCAGACTCGCTGGTCATGACAGCCTCGAGGTCTGGTACGTGGAAGCACCGGAGAGCACGAGGCTTGAGCGCCTAACGGAGCGGCTGCTCGATGCCGGGATCAGCGAGGATGAGCTGGCGCGCCACCTTGGCTGGTACGACGCATACAACGAGCAACAGGACAGGATTCGTTATCAAGCGAGCAGGATCATCAAAAATGACGGCGACTTCGACGCTCTGCGAGCCGTTGTCAACGCTGCGGTGTTGGCTCGCTCGTGAGGCGAGCCTGTATCGAAGCTTGGCTTGACCCGGGCTGCCGTCCGGCGAGCGATGTATATCTTGGAAGTGCATTAAGCTCCACCCGAGGAGGAGGCTGAGCGCGTGACGAGGATCTTCCACCTGCGGCGGGTGGTTCCAGCGCTGCGAGCAGCTGGCCTTGAGGACGACGCTATCGCCCGGCGATCAAGCGTTCAAGAGTTCACCTATCTGCTCGAGCGCGCAGGAGCCCCGCTCGGCTACCGCTACACATGGGACCTTCTCGGCCCGTTCTCGGAGGCTCTCGCGAGCGTATTCAGCGATGCCGACGAGGAGAGTGTGAGAGCGATCCCAGACGACCCCTCAGCAGAGGTCCAGGGAGCAGCGCACAAGGTTGCTGACCTCCGAGACAGGAGAGCCGCCTCAGTTGAGTCGGAGGCAGATTGGCTACATCTCGTCACCTGCGTTGACTTTCTGACGCATCGTTCCGGTGTCTCGCTCAAGAACGGATCAACGCCCCGGTTCCTCCTTACCCGATACGGGGAGCCCGCTATTGAGGAGGCGCGTAGAGCTGTGTCAGAGGTGTTTGCCGATACGCCGGCACGTGCAGGCGCCGGGCACTAGGCCTCTGGCTCTGGCTCGAACGACAACTCTCGGTCGGCAAGCTCCGTCCGGAGCGCTTCAACGATGGTGCGCTGATCCTTCTCGGCCCTAGGCTCCTCGCGGACGAAGACTCTTCGCGTTACCCACTCACGGAGCGACAACTCGTGGATCAGCCCGTCCTGGCTAGCAAGGAGCTCCGGGATCTTCCTTTCTGGATCAGCGAGCTTCACGGACTTACGCCAAGGGTCGGGACTGTCGTCCCCTCCGTCTGACTCCGTAGCTGGGGCCCTGCCGACTAACGAGAGCACTTCCTTCTTGAAGCAGAACAACGATGGGTCGACGTCAGCGCGAGCAGCGAGTGCCTTCTTCGAACCGACCTCTTGGAGGGAATCGAGGAAGTTCGGGGAACCGCATCGTTCCAGTTCGGTTGAGTCCCAAGCAACCTTCAGGAAATCTCGCCGCATGAGCCGCTCGACGATCTCGACGAGCTCGTCAGAGGCGCAACTCCGCCTAGCCTCATATAGCGCCGACCAGACACTCGGCTCCGTGAACTCGAGGAACCTTTCGGTACCGAGCGTCTCCTTGATCTCTTCGATGCTGGGGAGCCGTTCGAGTCTGATCAGCTCAAGCATTCCGGCTGCGAGCAGCAGCTCGGCGGAGACAATCGTCTTGTGAGTGACGAACTGCGCGTAGTGGTAGTAGCGGCCGATCAGGTAATGCTCAACAGCTTGCTTTCCGTGCCGCTTGTTGATGCAAAGCATCTTTTGCTGGAACGTGGGATGCTCGGCGACGAGGAGGTTCTCGATCAGATAGGGAACATCGACTTGACCGTACGTCAACGCTGCTGAGCCGGAATCTCGGATCAGGTAGTCAAGGCGGTCACAGTCAAGGTCGCCGCTAAGCAGATCACGGCAGATCAAGTCCGGGTAGCTTCCATCGATGATTCTCGAAACCACGACTGAGGCGGCCTCCGGTCCGTCGCCACTGTCGACTGGACCAAGATACTCGTCGACAACCGCCTGAACTTCTCCGTCTCTCACGAGACTTGCAGTCAGCGTTTCGTGTGATGTCGCTGCGTCCGGGCCTGGGCGAGAGACCGAAGCAGCTACATCGAAAAGCGTTTCTTCAGCTGCTTCGTTGAAGTACCGATCGATGCCACCCTCTGTGGCCGTGGTCCAGATGTTCTCGCCGAGGTGCGAGAACGGATAGTGGCCGATGTCGTGGAGCAGTGCTGCAAGTCGGAGGAGTTGAAACAAGTACTCACGGCCCTCAAAGTACTCCTTTAATGCAGGCTGACTGAGCATGAGCCCCATTACGTGTGTTGCTCCCAGTGAATGTGCCAAGCGGGTGTGGGTCGCTGACGGGAACACGTAGTTGGCGAGGCCAAGTTGAGAGATATGACGGAGTCGCTGGAACGGCCCAGTGTCAACTACATGGCGCTCGACCTCTGTAAGCCAGATTCGATCGTGAACGTCATCCTGGATGGCGAAGTCGAATTCAAGTGGGAGAGAAAGGCGGGTCACGACGGTTGAGATAATCTAGGACGAGTTCGGCTGATCGCGCAGCTTAAACGTCCGCTGCGATTGTCTCTCGTTCGTTGGCCGCGTGCGTCGGCTACCGTCACGTCCGATATCTCGACGAACGCCATCGCCGCGCAACCGTGCGGCTTCTTCGACACCTGTACACAGCGAGCACGATTCGTGATCTTCGAGGGTCGACTACGATCAGGCGCTTCTCCGTGGTCGTGGCGAGTAAGCGCCGCGCACTCGGCGCGTGGGTGTTCGGCCTGGCCCGCTGGGCCCTATTTCAGGTCCACGCTGCGGCTGTCGGCGAGGAGTTGCCCGAAGGAGTGTTCCATGAGGGTGCGGGTGCGTTCGGCGTGCCGTTTCTGGTCGAAGAGGTTGGCGTAGATGCGGAGGGTGATGTCGGGGGAGGCGTGGCCGAGTTGGCGTGAGACGGTGACGATGTCGAGGCCTTCGGCGATCAGCAGGCTCGCAAACGTGTGGCGGGTGTCGTGGAGCCTGAGCTTTTGCCGGTCGGGGCTGTTGAGGCCGGCACGGTTGGCGGCGTTGTCGAGGCCGCGCAGCTCGACGTTTCGGAAGTAGAGCGGGGTGCCGCGGGTGGAGGCGAAGACTGGGTCGTTGTCTTGGCTGTAGGTCGAGGCGAGCCGGTGCTCGCGTAGGACTTTGCCGAGTGTGGGCATGAGCACGACGTCGCGGACGGCCTGGGGTGTTTTGGGGGTGGTGCGTTGTCCGTCTCGGTCGAGTTGTTTGCGGACGTGGATGAACCCGTGTTCGAGGTCGATGTCTCGCCAGACGAGGCCGAGGAGCTCTCCTAGGCGGAGTCCGGAGAAGATCGCGGTCGCGAGCAGCGGCCGGTACTTCGGTGTGGCGGCGAGGAGGAGTGCTGCGATCTCGGCTCGTTCGAGGACGCGCTGGTCGCGGCGGCCGACAACCGGTCTTTCGCCGCGTTCGAGGCGTTGCATGGGGTTTGAGGCGAGTTGGCCGTGGCGGACGGCGTGGCGAAGGATCCGGCCGAGTGGGGTGAGCACACCTCGGATCGTCCAGGCGGCGTAGCCGGCGGCTTGCATGTCTCGGATCAGGTGCAGGAGGTGTTCTTCGGCGAGGTTGCTGATCCGTACGTGGCCGATGCGGGGGATGATGTGGACGCGGATCGCGCCTTCGTACTTCTCGCGGGTGCGCGGCCGTATCTGTGTTTGGTCGGTGAGCCAGGCGTTCGCGATCTCGGCGAGGGTGGCTTTGCTGGGGGCGACGCGTTCGCCGCGGCGCATGCGGCGTATCAGCTCGTTGCGTTGGTCTTCGGCGTCTTTGAGGTCGCCGTCGATCGTTTTCCAGCGGCGGTAGCCGGTCGAGTCGGTGTAGCTGAACTCGTAGCGGCGCTGGCCGCGGGGGTCGAGCCGGTAGTAGAGGCCGGGTTTGTTCTTGACCTTGATCCGGCGCTTGCCGGCGTTGCTACGGTCGTTTGGCACTGGTCCCTCCGGGTTCTGGTGCCGTGCCCCCGGACGTGTCTGCGTCGCGGGGGCCTTTCTTGGACATTGATAGCTCGATGACCTCCGGCACATCCAGTCTGAGACCGGACTTGATCGCGCTAGCCATGCGCCGCCTTGCCGGGTTGGAGCGAAACTGGAGCTCCCACATCGGCCCGAGATCGGCGTGAAGCGCCGAGATCGACCGCGCGACGGGGGCCCTCGTAGCCCTGCTCGATGAAGGCGTCGAGCTCGTCTCGGCGGAACATGAGCAGGTTCCCGTCCCGGTAGTGGGGCAGCCGACGGATCCGTTTGTAGACACGCTCGACCGGCCAACCCAGGTACCCGGCCGCCTGCTTGGCGCCGCACAGCCACGGTGAGGCCGTCGGGGCCCTTTCCTCGAGGCGTCTGAGCACCTCGTCGGCGACGGCGTCGACCAGGGCTGGAGGGACCTGGAGCTCGAATAGGAGCTGCTCGCCGACGGTTGTCACGTCTCGGTCTCGCCGTTCCAGAGCGCACCGGGGGCGGGGGTGAGGGTTGCGGTTACGTGCTCGATGCACTCGAGAAACTCGCCGCGACGCTCGGCGGGCACGTACTCCCCGGCGGCCTGGAGGACGGCGAAGACGTAGGTCTGCACCTCCTCGACTCGGATGACGTCGGTCGCGTGGCCCTCCAGAAGCGCTTCCAGTTTCATCAGGCCGACGAAGTCAGATCCGGTCAGTCGCGCCCGGCCGCTCTTCAAGTCGGAGGCGAAACGCAAGCGGGCCGCGTCGATGATCCGGAGCGTGTCCTCGACTCGGTCGGCGCGTTCTCGTACGAGCCGTTTCTCGGCTTCCCGCCGGGCCTGCTCGTCGATATCGCGTACTCGATCCGCCCACCGCCACTTGCGTGCCGCTCGCTCCACCGTCCGCTTCGGCGCGTTCATCTGATCGGCGACGAGCTGCAGGGAGCGGTTCTGGCCCAGGCTGGCGTAGAGGCCGAAGCCCTCGTCCCAGTCGTAGCGGCCGGCCGGGCTACGCGCCGGCATGCCACGCCTCCCACCGGGCTCGGATCACGTCGCAGTACCTGGGGTCGATCTCGATCAGGAACGCCCTCCGGCCCAAATCGTCGGCGGCGATCAACGTGGATCCGGAGCCGGCGAACGGGTCGAGCACAATCTCGCCGCGGCACGTGTGGTTACCGATCGCCCTGGCGACCAGCTCGACCGGCTTCATCGTCGGGTGCAGATCGTTCACCCGGGGACGGGGAACCTCCCAGACCGTCGTCTCTGACCGCGTCCGAGGCGGCCGATGCGCCGCCCCCTCGACCCAGCCGTAGAGCAGGTGCTCGTGCTGGCCGTGGTAGTCGGAGCGGCCGAGCACGTGCCCGTCCTTCACCCACACGATCGTGCTCCGCCACACGCCCAGATCGGAAAGCACATTGACGAACACCCTCAGCTGCGCCGCCATCCCCGGCGCTGCCACGAACCACACCGCCCCCGGCCGGCACACCTCGACCGCGCTCCCAAGCGAAGCGCGAAGCAGTGCCTCGAGCCCTGCGATGTCGATGTGGTCGGCCTCGATCGGTGTCTGGATCCGGTTGCCCCGGTCGGTCTTGTTCAGCGACTTGTTCTTGTCCGCGTAACTGATCCCGTACGGCGGATCCGTCCAGACCATGTCCACCCGCTGGCCGCCGAGCAGTCGCTCGAGCTGGGTTGCGTCCCGACTGTCTCCGCAAAGGAGCCGATGCGGACCCAGCTCGTACACCTGGCCGAGCTTCGACCGTGGCTTCGCCGGCGGATCAGGCACCTCATCGGGATCCGGTCGTTCCCGCGGGGTTGAGCGGAGGATCCGGTCAAGGTCGGCTGGGTCGAAGCCGGTCAGCGCCAGCTCGACATCGCCCATCCCAGAAAGCAGCTCCGCGACCGCGTGATCGTCCCACTCCCCGTAGGGGTTGTTGTCACGGAGCGCCCACAGCCTGGCCCGCTCCTCATCGAGGTCGACGAAACAGACCGGGATCTCCGGCCAGCCGAGCTCAAGGGCGGCGCGGAGGCGCTGATTGCCAGCGATCACCGTCCCGTCCGGCAGCGCGATCAGCGGCCTGGCCCGCAGCATCTCCGGATCGGCCTGCAGTGCGAGCTTGAGCGCCTCCAGCCGCTCCTTGCTGATCTTCCGGGGGTTGGCAGGATGGGGGTGAAGCGCGGTCAAGGGCGCGACCGTGATCCCCCCAGGCGAGGCAGCTCCTGCCGACTCCTTGCCGCGCCGGTTCCTGCGGGTCGGGGTTGAGCTCAAGGGATTGTCCCACCGCATGACAAGGCCAGGCCGGGTACCTGCGCGGCGGCAAGCCATTCAGAGCAACGAAGGCACTCACACTCCGAGAGCTGCTTGGTCGTGAGCTTCGATCGGTCGAGTCCCTGCCACTGGCAGGGCCCACCAGCTTCTTCGAGCGCTCTAACACGCTGGGTGAGGTAGCCGGGGAAGCCCCGTTCGCGTCCGAGGCTGGCAGCGGCGGCGACGATGAGCCGTTCGGCTGTTCCCGAGCGGGCGAGGCTCGTGGCTTGTGACAGCAACGCGCCCCGCGCGTCGGTGAGCTCGAGGGTCCCGCCCGCGCCGCAGTAGGCGTCGATGACCCGCGCTTGAAACGTCTTCGGAGTTCCGGGAGGCGCGGGTGGGTTCTTACCTTTGCTACCTATGCGTGCCCGCTCGGGGGCGGGCGTTTTCGTGCTCTGGGAGCGGGCATTGACGGGGGTCGGCTTTGCCCGGTGAGGGGCGGGCGTTTCCTGGTTCTGTATTGCCCGCTGGGGGGCGGGTGTTTCGATCGGGGAAAG
The DNA here is from genome assembly GCA_003134505.1 of Actinomycetota bacterium. Taxonomy (GTDB): domain Bacteria; phylum Actinomycetota; class Thermoleophilia; order Gaiellales; family Gaiellaceae; genus PALSA-612. The sequence goes on from PLBK01000021.1 coordinate 241,371, forward strand.
AACAAGTTCGTAGGTGCCGGCGCCGGCCCGGCCTGGGTTGCCGGCGGTGAAGCGGAGGAGCCCTTTGGCGACCAGTCCGCCGCGGGCCCTCTCGAAGCTTCGGCCGTGGAGGCGAGCCCGGCTACGGAGGCGCTTCTCTCCGATCTGGTCGAACGTCTTTCGCCAGCCGAGAAGCTCCCGGGCGAGAGCCGCCGCGAGCCGGTGCTCTGCGACGGTCAGGTCGCTGTCGCAGATCGCGTCCATCCAGGTGTTCCAGTTCGATCCCATCAGAGCGCCTGGCTGGGCTCATACAGTCGGCGTGACTCGTCGACGAAGATCAGGTCGACGACCCGGCCGTCCTCTCCTTTTCGGTTCTTGAGGAGCGCGGCGCGCATGACGTTGCGCAGGGCGATCGCGTCAGGCGGGGGCAGATCTGGCGCTTTCCCAGGCCGCCAGCAGCCGACCAGGAAATCCAATGACTCCTCGAGCACGCCGCTGTCTCGGAGCATCTGGATGGTCACCGTCTCGGAGCCGTCCCCTGCTGCCCGGCTGAGCTGCATGGCGACCACGATCGCCACCTGCTCAGCCTTAGCGACTCGCTTCAGGCCCTTGCCGAGCGCGGAAGCGCGCTCGTAGGGACCAACCCCGACAGCGTCTAGGAGGCCTAGGTAGTCGATGAGGACAAGACGAAGTGGAACCCGCAGCCGTTCTCTCGCTGCAGCGAGGACTGCGGGCATGTGGTTGAGGTGAACGGGCTCGTCGACGACAAGCGCGTGCTCCATCAGCTCGAGGAACCCGGCGGCATGCTGGCCGAGCTCACCTTCGCGCGCCCAGGTCTCTACCACCTCCGGCGACACATCCGCCTGAATCGCGAGCGCCCGCTCCGCCCACTCGGGCCCGGGCATCTCCAGCGACAGCAGGAGCGAGCCCGCGTCCACCCGCGCGGCGAAGTTGTGCTCGACCGACGCGAGCACCCAACTCTTACCGACCGCGGTTCGTGCTGCGATGCCGCACACCTGGCCGGCTGAGATCCCCCGGATGTCAGCGTCAAGCGACCCGAAGCCGAGTTGGACCGGCTCGTAGTCTGGCTTGCTCCGCTCGCGCGCGTACTCATCGAGAAGCTGCTCGTAGCTCTTGACCTCGAACTCAGGAGGCACTGCTGCTGTCCTCCAGAGCCGCGAGCGCGAACGCATAAGCCTCGCCGACAGCCCCGTCCTCGATCAGCTCAGCCACACGCGTCAGCGCGCCGCGCAAATGACCAAGCTCGCCCGCGATTCCCTGCGAGACATCTCCGTCGACGCTCGCAAACGCAGCCACGGAGCGCCTCCTCTGCGCAGCGGCGATGAACGCCTCGATCGCCTGCCGCTCGAACAACCTGCGATCGGCAACCTTGACGGACGTAATCTCACCGCGCGCCACGAGCCGGTGAAGCGTCGCCTTCGAGACACGTAGAACCTCGCGTGTCTCGTCGAACGACAGCAGCGGTTCCAGTCGGGTCGCGGTAAGACTCATAACGCTACGGCGAGTATCGGAAGGTCGCTCTCTGCGGCTCGCCACCGGCGGACGGTGACCCGGCGACCTACGGTGCGACCGATACTCGGTTCACCCATGTTCGTTCTGATCCGTGGAATCAGAGGAGGAGTGAATTGAGCTCCATCTTCGGCGTGCTTGTCGCTCTTGAAAGCGAGATCTCGCGGGCGGAATCAGCTGGCCTGCGAACCCGCTGGGAGTTCGGTCGCCAGCTGCTCATGGCCCGCAACGGCAAGCGCCGGCTCCCGAACGGTTACCTCGCTGCCGTCGTCGAGGTGACCGGCGCAAGCCGGGCGGAGCTCACCTACCGGATGCAGTTCGCTGAGCGGTACCCGACGGAGACGGAACTGCTCAACGCGTTGAACAGTTTCCGCTCGTGGCGCGAGATCGTTCAGGCGCTTCCGCGTGGCGAGGGTGAGTGTCGTAAGACACCGCCGATCCCGGCCGGTAGGTACGCGACGATCGCTGCCGACCCACCCTGGGATTTTTCAGCGGACCGACGGCGGAGCTTCGCTAGACGTGGGGGTGAGACGATCCGGCTCGCCCATCCCTATCCGATGATGACCGTCGAGGAGATCACTGCGGTCCCGGTGGCTGAGTACGCCCACGACGACGCACATCTCTATCTATGGACGACGCAGCGGTACCTCGAGGCCTCCTTCTCGGTCGCCCGGGCGTGGGGTTTCGAGCCGGTCAAGACTCTCGTCTGGGCGAAGCACCCGCGCGGCTTCAACATCGGCGGCACCTTCCAGTCAGCGACCGAGTTCATCTTGTTCGCTCGCCGCGGGAAGCTTCCCGCCCTGCGCCGGGTTGACCGTGACCACTTCGACTGGCCGCGCCCAAACAACCGGCACTCAGCGAAACCAGACGGATTCTTCGAGCTCGTTGAGTCCGTTTCACCCGGTCCCTACCTGGAACTGTTTGCTCGGCGGCGGCGCATTGGATGGACAAGCTGGGGAGACCAGCTCGCCGCTTCCGAGCCTCGGCATCCCAGCGAGGCGAAGACGCCGGAGCGCTTTTCGACGGCCGGTAGGGGATAGGCTCTGGCCGCCATTAGCTATCGACTCGGGAGGCGCTATGCAGGTCGTTCACTGTCCGTGCGGCAAGGACGTCGAAGGCGAGACCGACGACGACCTGGTCACGAACGTCGAGCAACACATCCAGTCTGACCACCCGGACATGGTTGGCAAGTACTCCCGCGAACAGATAATGGAGATGGCGCACGCGCACTAGGTTCAGCCGTTCTCCACTCGTGTGGGCGAAGCAAAGCGACGTTTCGCATGCTGCGGAGCTTCGAGCCCAGGGCCAGGTCAAACCGAGACCACTTCGACTTGGCCGTAGCGTTCACCTGGCACTTAGCCGCCGGCGTTCTGCGGATGGTCGACCCTCTGATCGCGCGCGCAAACGGCCTAACCTTTCTCTTGTGGACGAATCCGAGAACACGGCTGAGGCGCGAGAAGGAGTCGATGCGCCTACAGCTCGCCGGGGCTCCGGGGGCGGCGGCGACGCCGGAGGAAGCGGGGGCGCGGGCTTGACGGGATCCGGCTCGAGTACGCGATCACGAATGGCGAACGGAGCGCAAACGTGCACGCGATCATCAGCGGCACCCGACTCTCGAGCCTCGGTTTTAGCCGCGGGGTCAAAGAGCCAGACGAGGAGCTGCGAGCGTGGGCGGTCGACCGGCTCTACCGGCAGGCTCGTGACTGGCTGGTGCCTCGCAGTCCCGGTGGGAGAGCCTCTGGAGCACCAGACGCGGCTTGGCCGCCGGAGATCGTCAGCCGGGTAGGCGCCAAGCGCCTTCGATGCGGCGTCGCCCGGGATCGACGTTCGTGTAGAGGCGCGGCTCCCACTCGAGTACGACCAGACGCACGTCGCCGCGAAGAGGACTCAATTCGAAGCGAGTGATTGCCCCGGCGTTGCCTCCACCGATCAATCCTTCGGCGAGGACGAGCCGAGCCACTGGACCAGCCTCGGCGTCCGGGCGGGTGAAGGCGCGTGCCAATGCCTCCTTGTCGACGCCGGGGTCGGCCATCGACTCGAGCATCCCGAGGGAGGAGGGAAGTGGCTCGCCGAACAGCAGGTTCCTTAGTCCAACCTCGACGAGATCGTCAGCAGTCAGGCCAGTAGTACCCGCGCGGAGCGGGTCACGACCGGCCGGTTCGGCGCGGTCGATTTGGATGGTCGTCTCTGTCGTGCCCGTGCGCATGGTTGTCCGCAGCGCCGCCAGCTGGCCGTCGAGGACGCGGTTGCCATGGATGAGGCGAACGCGCGGGCTGCCGAACCGGGAGGAGCGAAGGGCCTCGAGCCAGCGTGCCGTCTCGGCGTCGAAGTGGCCCTTGATAACGATTTGAGTGCCGGCGTCGTCGAGCTCGTCGACTTGGAACACGAGCTCGTTAAGCTTCACCCAGATCTGCCCAGGACGCGGCTCGCCTCGTTTCTGCGGGGGCGCCTGTAGCGGCGCGTCATCGCCCGGGAACGATGGCGCGTACGAGTCGGCGTGCGGCGCGGCGCCGGGAAAGGGGGGAGCTTCGAGTGGCTTGGCGCGTTCGCGGACACCCTCGAGCAGCTGGACTCGCGCGGCATCAGCGTCAAGGCCGACGAGATCGATGTGGACAATCTGGGCGAGCAGGCCCTCGGGCTTGCACTCGGTGACACGTACCGGAATGAGCTTACGCTTTAGCCCCTGTGGATCCTCAGCGAAGGCGGCTCCCCATTCGGGCTGCGGGTAGGTCGCGGCGAGGTAGTCGGGTGAGAGCACCGCGATCGTCCGCTGCGCCAGCTTCGACGCGCGATCCATCTCGACGACGAAGTTCGAGCCGGGGGTGAAGTCCCATGCCTGCAACACCGTGGAGTAGCCAGCCTCCTCAAGCTGCCACGCGATCCACTCAGCCCATGTGCGATCGACGCTGTTGTACGACACGAAGAAGGCAGGGTCCGCCGCGTCCACGTTGGGATGCTACGACGCCGCCCGCGAAGTTTGCCCAGCAAGCGATTGGAGTCGATGGTGCGCCACCTCGCCGAGGCCCAGCCTTGCACGTGAGGGGACCTTTGATGCGCGAGATGATCTCGCCGGAGCGGGCTAATCCCCTCGTTATGGCGCGCTGATCCATCGTCACGAGAAGCTGCCCTATCCCAGACACTGGCTCGCCCTGCGCGGTAGTGGCTCATTTTGAATTCCGAGGCTGACGTGGGAAGCTCCGCAGATGCGGGCGTTCGCAGGCGTTCTCGTCGCGGCCGTCGCTCTTGGCGGGGCGCTCGCGATGCACAACTCTGTTAGGGACGAGAGCGTCAGCACCAGTCTGGGTCACAAGTGTCCCCGCTTGATGTCGCCTCTTACCTGCGTTCGTGCGCAGACGTTCAACCCGGGGCAGCTACAGGTCGTGAAGATCCGAAGCGTGACGGAGAGCAAGCCTGGTTGGGTCGACCCGGTCGCGCTCGTGCTTGCGATTGCCGGCGTGGGTGGAGGGCTTGTGCTGGTTGCTCAGGCTCGCAAGCTGTTGTGAGGGCCTGGTGGAGAGTCCACCCGGCCTAGACTTGCTCGCATGAGCGCCGAAGAGCCGCACATCCTCATCTTCGGATCTCGCGACACGACGACGGTCAGACTTCCGCTCCCGTCTCGCGACGCGCTCGTCGACCGTCTCCGCAGCGAGAACATGCCTGAGAGCATGGTGGGGCCAATGCGGGCCGCCGAGGTTGGTCAGGGCGTGAGCCTCGAGCCGTGGGAGAAGCGCGAGTTGCTCGGTGTGTGCTGCCGCTGGCTGAGCGAGACGAACGTGACCGGACTGCCTCCTGGGATCTTCGATCTCCGAAACGAGCTATTGAACGAGAAGGCGTACGGGGCCTTGGATGAGTAGGGCCGGGTGGCGAGCCGAACGCTTGCGTAGGCCCGCGAGAGCGTGACCGATAGACGCTCTTTGGGACAGGGCCGAAAGTGGCTTCGGCCAGGTAAAGCTTCGTTCTGGGCCTGTTAAGAATCGGCTGAAATCGGTAACTCCCCCGATGTTCGGACGTTAGAACAGGTGTAGTGAAAGAAAGGGAAACTTGCGAATCCCCCGAAAGTGGGAGATGCTCCGTCCGATCAGGTGGCGATTCTTGGTCATCGGGGGAGGGCGAAAGGAGGCTGCGATGGAGAGGAACGTCTACACGGCGGCCTCGCTTGAACGCGTGCTTGCATCATTTGAGGTGCGCTACGGCATGACCTCGGCCGACTTCTGTGCTGCCCGCACAGCCCGCTCCGAGGACATTGCGGAGATCCCTCGCTTCCACCAGCATGCGTGGGCGAGCTTCTACAGGGAAGTGCGCGAGCTTCGCGGCGACGACTTCGCCGAAGGTGCCGAGCGAACGCTAGCGCTCGTCTAGCTAGTTCCACATTTCGAGGCTAGAAACTTCCTTCCAAGCCAGCTCGGCTACCTGCCTGAACGTCACTTCGGCGGCTTCCAGGCTCTCTTCGTGACCGGTCGTGTGCATGTGCAGCGCGGGGTCGTGTGTGGGATCGCGCTCGTATCCCCACACGTCGACACCATCGAGAATGAAGAAGTAACCGTACTCGTCTCGATGAAACCACGTGCCCTTGACGCTCACTCGCTCGGACACCGCCAGGAAGACGTCAGCCTCACAGTCAAGGCGCAGGTTGCCGAAGATGCGACCTCGTTGCCCCTTCGATCCTCCGAGTTCCGCAAACAAGCTGTCGTACCCGCGGTCAGGGGTCAGGGATAGATCCCGGTACTCCTTCTCTTTGTGCTGGAAGTAGTCGTAGATGTCCATGTCGCACCTGAGCGGCTATTCTAGAGAACCATGCCTAACCGCTCACGCAAGCGTCCAAGGGACGTGAACGAACTGGCCCGCCAGATCGTGGACGAGGCAACCGGCGAAGCGCCACCGTTCGATCCTGACGCTGGCAAGGACCCGGCGGCGGTTGCGCTCGGACGTAAGGGTGGGTTGAAGGGCGGTAAGGCCCGGGCGGAGAAGATGACGGCCGAAGAGCGCAAGGCAGCGGCTAGAAAGGCAGCTCGGGCGCGTTGGGGCCGTCCTGCCGAAGGATGAACCTGTCGAAGAGCGGGACCGCGAACGAGTACCTGCCCCAGCGGTTCTTGTAGACGAGCCCTTGGTCGCCGAGAGCCGAAAGCAGCTGATTCGCGTGACTCGCCCCGAAGCCTTTTGCGAGAACCTCCTTCGATTTCATGACGATCTCTTGCACGGTGAACTCCTCGTCCTCCTTGCCGAGAGTGGCGATGACGTAGAGAAGTTCCCGTTGGCGATCGGTCGCCCTTAGCCATCGACCAGCGAAGAAGTCCGCGTCCAGCTTGCGTGTGATCGAATCCAACGGAACTGCCTTCACCTCTCCGCTCGCGTACTGCTGGATGAACGAGTCGTAGACCTCCTTGCAGATGAACTGGATGAAGTAGGGATAACCACCTGAGTGGTCGCAGACGGTCTCTACTGAGTCTTCGCTGAACCCAACGGGGCAGTTGGCATCTGCGATCGGCTTCTTGATCGCGTCGCGACTGTCGTCGCGGCTGAGCTTGCTGAGCGTCACTACGTGGAACATTCGCTCTGCGAAGGTCCGAGCTTCCACCAGCTTCGAGAAGAGGGTAGGCAGTCCGGTCAAGACGAGCATGAACGGCATGCCTTTGCGTTGGATCGACTGGAACACGTCGAGCAGGAGGGAAAGCGGAAACTCGTCGTTTTCGGGGGAGTCAGACAAGATCTGCGCTTCGTCGTAGGCGAAGATGACCCCGCGCTTGGTCTCGTTTGTGACAGCCTTTGAGACGACCTCGAGCACGGCCTTGAGCTTGTCAGCGGCGAGGCCCGGGGTGTCGGTGTAGATCTTCACGAGCGTCTTGTAGTCGAGGGTCACGTCCGTCAGAGAACTGACGAATCCGGCTGTCTCGCTCTGTTTGATCACCATCGAAGACGTGATCACCGACAAGTCGGCAAGCAGTCGCACAACGAGCGCACTCTCGCCGACGTTTACGGATTCGGAGAGATCGGTGCCAACCCACAGCCAGCCCTGCCGGATCGCCAGCGGTTTGAATGTGTCCAGTAGCACCGTCTTACCAACCCCCCGAAGACCTGTCAGAACGAGGTTCTCGAGAATCGTGGTCTGAGTCAGCAGTCGCTCGAACTCTCGCTTCTCGTCGTCTCGGCCGGCCAGATAGGGCGGCATATGTCCCGCTCCTGGACGGAACGGGTTTTCAAAGACTTGGGGTACGCCCGTATTCATAGTGTGTTACCTTACCTCCTAAACTTAGTGGACACCATGAGATTATAGCGAGAACAGTATCAAGTCAATCGGCTTGACAACATCCGACCCCTCAAGCATAATGGTCAGTATGAATAAGCTCTCGACTGAGAAGCGCGCAGCCATCGTTGCGGCGCTCGTTGAGGGCAACAGCCTCCGCGCCACCTGCCGCATGACCGGCGCATCGCGGAACACCGTCCTGAAGCTGCTGACCGACCTCGGGACGGTCTGCTCCGTCTACCAGGATCACGCTCTGCGCGACCTCGGTTGTCAGCGCGTTCAGGCGGATGAGATTTGGTCGTTCGTTGGCGCCAAGCAGAAGAACGTCAAGCCGGAGCGTCGCGCTGAGGGTTGGGGAGACACCTGGACGTGGACGGCTATCGACAGCGACAGCAAACTCGTCCTTTCCTACCGTGTCGGCCCGCGCGATCTGCGCGAAGCCACCGCGTTTATGAAGGACGTGGCCGGCCGCTTGCGGAATCGAGTGCAACTGACCACAGACGGGCTGAACGTCTACCTACTTGCCGTTGACGCTGCCTTCAAGGGTGACGTGGACTACGCGCAGCTAATCAAGGTGTACGGCACCGATCAGGACAGCCGGAAGCCCGAGCGTCGCTACTCGCCCGGCGTCTGCCTCGAAGCGATTCCGAACCGCGTGAACGGCAACCCCGATCCTGACCACATCTCGACCAGCTACGTCGAACGGCTGAACCTCACGACTCGGATGAGCGTGCGCCGCTTCACGCGGCTGACCAACGCCTTCTCAAAGAAGGTCGAGAACCATGCTGCGGCGCTGTCGCTCCACTTCATGCACTACAACTTCTGCTGCGTCCATCAGACGCTCAAGACGACACCAGCCGTAGCCGCAAGCGTCAGCGATCACGTCTGGAAACTGGACGAGCTGATCGGGCTGCTTGAGCAGGCAGAGAACGCGGTGCCTCGGAAGCGCGGCCCCTACAAGGCGCGGGAGATTTCAAAATGAGCCACTACCCCCTGCGCAGCCTGACCGACTCTTCACAGAATCCCGGCGCTGCAGTACGGTTCTCACGTGACACGGCGAGTGGTTCGAAAGGGAGGCCAGGCGGAGACTTACCGGCACGAGGAGGAAGCGCTCCTCCGGCCTGACGTCGGGACCCAGGCGCAGTTCAAGAAGCGCAAGCCGCCGATGACCTACCGCTACGACTCGTCGCTCTCGCCGGAGCTCGCCTGGGACGGGCAGAACCGGCCCGCGAGCTCGGCGAATGGCTGCTCGCGCAGATCGAGGAGGCTTTCAGGCTCGATCCGCCTCACCGCTTCCCCGAACCTCGCACATTCGGCGATGTCGAGATCGGCGGGCTCGCGGACGCTGTCGAGCGGCTGAAGGCGCTGAGCGGGCCGTTCCTGAACTGGGCCGGCAAGGCCGAGCGGCTCTCCTTCGACGTGCCGACGCTGCCGCTGTTCGTCCACGAGCGGCTGTCGACGAAGGCGATCCTCGAGACGCTCGCGGGGCACGAGCGCGACAGGCAGATGGAGCTCCAGCTCTTCGCAGACCCGCAGCTGCCGCTCCACGGAGTGCTCCAAAAAGTGCTCCAAACCGCCCCAGACCCCGAGACGGTGGCAGAATCTTGGAAGCAAAAAGGCCCTAACTGCAGGGCCTTTCGAGACGGGAGCGACGGGACTCGAACCCGCGACCTCCGGCGTGACAGGCCGGCGTTCTAACCAACTGAACTACGCCCCCGAGCGGAAAACAGTCTAGTGCAGCACGTCGAGTGCAGCGAGGGGCGTGCGAAACGGCGCCACGATGTAGACGCCGGCCGCCTTCTCGCGCGACTCCGCGTACAGACGGCGCGCGTGCGCGACGCCGACCTCGGCGGCACCGGCGCCTGCGTCGAGCAACTCGTTCTGCAGGCTCTCGGGCACGACGATGCCCGGCACCTCGTTGTGCAGGCGCAGCGCGAGGCGGTAGCTCCAGACGGGGAAGAGCCCGACCAGCAGTGGGATCGGCGAGCTGCCGCCGAACGCGTCCAGGAAGCGGTCGAGGTGGACGAGGTCGAACAGGATCTGCGTCATCGCGAAGCGTGCGCCGGCGTCGATCTTGGCGCGGAACCGCTCCGCCTCGAGGCCGAGGTCGTCCGCCGTCGGGTTCAACGCGACGCCGGTGAAGAAGCCGGTCGGCGCGTCGATCGCCTTCCCGTTGTAGTCCTCGCCCGCGTTGAGGCGCGAGAGGAGGCCGGTGAGACCGATCGAGTCGAGCTGGTAGACACCCTGTGAGCCCGGGTAGTCGCCGACCTCGGGCGGATCGCCGGTCACCGCCAGGATGTTCCGCACGCCCTCCGCGTGGGCGCCGAGCAGGAGCGACTCGAGCCCCATGATCGTCGAGTCGCGCGGGGTCAGGTGCGGGATCGTCTCGATCCCGACCGAGCGCTCGATCGCCGCGGCCATGATCAGCCCGCTCATCGCCGCCCGGGCGGTCGCGTTGTCGTTGATGTCGACGAATCCGGCCAGCCCCGAGTCTTCGATCGCGGCCGCGACCTCGAGCATTCCGGTGTGGCTGCCGCCGAGCGGCGGGTCGAGCTGGATCGAGACGACCCAGCGCCCCTCGCGCAGGTCGCGGGCGAGCCGGGTCTCGTGCTCCTCGGCGATACCGGCGACGGCGAGCTCCCGTTCGGTCGCCTCGAACGGCGCCCGCGGCCGGCGGCCTTCGTCGAGCGCCGACCGGATGGCGGCGATCTCGGTCGGCGTCGTCCCGCAGCAGCCGCCGACGAGCGCGGCACCGAGCGCCAGCGCCTGGGCGGCGAACTCGGAGAAGTACTCGGGGGTCGCGTGCGGGAAGATGATGCGCCCCCCGGCCAGGCCGGCCAGCCCCAGGTTCGGCAGGGCCGCGAGCGGCGGGCCGTCAGCCCCCATCAGCTCGAGCGCCGTGAGGCACGCTTGGGGCCCGGCGCCGTGGTTCGCCCCGATCGCGTCGACGTCGAGCTCCCGGAGCCGGAGCGCCGCGTCCCGCGCGGACACGCCTGCGAGCGTCTCGCCGTCCTCGTCGAAGGTCAGCAGGGCCACGATCGGGAGCGACGAGACACCGCGGACCGCGGCGATCGCAGTCTCGAGCTCGTCCAGGTCGTAGAACGTCTCGACGAAGAAGAGGTCGACGCCCCGGGCCTCGAGGAGCTGCGCCTGCTCGGCGAACAGCGGCAGCCGCTCGTCCTCCGCGTCGCCGACGTCGCCCAGCGGCCCGATCGCGCCGGCGATGAGCACCTGCTTGCCGGAGACCTCCCGCGCCTCGCGCGCGATCTTCACGGCCTCGGAGTTGATGCGCTCGACCTCGTCCTCGAGGAAACGGGCCGCGAGCTTGCGGCGATTGGCGCCGAAGCTGTTCGTCTCGATCAGCTCGGCCCCCGAACGGATGAATCCGAGGTGCAGCGAGAGGACGCTCTCCCGGGCCCGCAGATTCGCTTCCTCCGGGCAGCGCAGGCGCGGAACAGCGCTTGCGATCAGCGATCCCATGCCGCCGTCGCAGCAAATCGGCCGGCCGCTGAGGAGGCGCTCGATGAAGGGATTCGCCACGTGGCCACTCTAAAGGCGGCGGCAGGAGGTGCCGATGCACGGGACGAACTCCTCCGACCGAGAGACTAACGGCAGAGTTTCCGGACGAGCAGGGGATCTCAGCGGCGGGCTTCGGCCCGCCGCTTCGTTTTCCCCGGGTGCTGTGGACGAAGAGCCGGCTGCTCGCGCCGCCGCGCGCTGGGTCGCGAGAGGCCGCCCGAGGGCACTCCGGCGCGACTCCACAAAAGGACGTGTCCCGTTGTAGTATCCGCCTCCCCAAAGGTGAGCCGGACGGGCGTGTGCCGGCTCTTTGCGTTTCCAGGTAGGTCCCGGTCTTGTCCCGCCAAGCGCGAAGAAAGCGGAGGTCACGTGCTCACCGTTGACATCTCACTGCCGGAGATCGAGGAGCTCCACAAGCTCGTCCAGGATGGGATCGAGAAGGGAGTCCTCACCTACGACGAGATCGTGCAGGGCCTCGAGGAGGTCGATCTCACCAAGGAGCAGGTCGAGGACTTCTACACCTACCTGATCGATCACGGCATCGAGCTCGTCGAGGGCGAACAGCACAAGCACCCACCGCACGAGCAGCCGCTCGTCGAAGAGGACAAGACGGCGCCGAAGCTCGACCTCTCCGTCGAGCCGTCGCTCGACTCGCTCCGCCTCTACCTGCGCGAGATCGGCAAGGTGCTGCTCCTCACCGCCGACCAGGAGGTCTATCTCGCCAAGCGCATCGAGCGCGGCGACATGGAGGCCAAGCGGCAGATGACCGAGGCGAACCTCCGGCTGGTCGTCTCGATCGCGAAGAGCTACCTGGGTCGCGGCCTGTCGTTCCTGGACCTGATCCAGGAGGGGTCGCTCGGGCTGATCCGCGCCGTCGANNATCCCCGTGCACATGGTCGAGAAGCTGAACAAGGTCGTCCACATCGAGCGGCAGCTCGTCCAGCGTCTCGGCCGCGAGCCGCGGCCCGACGAGATCGCCTCCGAGCTCGACCTGACGACCGCGGAGGTGCGCGAGATCCTGCGCATGGCCCAGCACCCGGTCTCGCTCGAGAAGCCGATCGGCGAGGAGGAGGAGTCCGAGCTCGGCGACTTCGTCCAGGACGATCTCGCCGAGTCCCCGTACGACTCGGCCACGCTGTCGCTGCGCCGTGAGGACATCGAGCGCGCGCTCGGCTCGCTCCCGGATCGCGAGCGCAAGGTGATCGAGCTGCGCTTCGGGCTGAACGGAGAGCCGCCGTGCACGCTCGAGGAGGTCGGCCGCGCCTTCGGCGTCACCCGCGAGCGCATCCGCCAGATCGAGAACAACACGCTGAAGAAGCTCGAGTCGCTCCCCGAGGCCCAGGGCCTCAAAGACTGCATCTAGGGTAGTGCCTCAGTTTGAAATGGCCTTCGGCTTGCGCGGCTTGTACGGCCCGCGCTTGACCGGGACGTGAGTCTCAGCCGCTTCGAGCAGCCCGACCAGCTCGGCGAGCGTCCACGGATGATCGGTGAGGCCCGCTGCGACGGCCGGGGTCGTGCCGAGCGTCGTGTGGACGCGGCAATAGTTGTAGAACATGAAGTGAAGCGAGACGGCTGCCGCAAGGTTCTCGACCTTCTTCGAGAAGGCGTTGGTGAGGCGGGTGAATCGGCGCATGCTCATGCGCATGGTCAGGTTCTGCCGCTCGACGTAGCTGGTCGAGATGTACCGCGAGTCAGGGTTGCCGATCCGCTTCTGCTTCTCCTGGCCGAGACAGACGGCCGGTGAGTACCGCCGCTGCTCTTCCCTCGTCGCGGAGCCGTAGATCTTGATGAGCAGCGCGTAGTCGACCTCGTTCTCGAACGCAGTCGGTACCGCGAGCAGGTAGGGGCGGTGGCCGTCCGTGGTCAACTGGACGCGGTTGCGCATCCGTCCGGCAAGGTCATGCATGAAGGCGAGCGCGTCGTCCGGACCTCGGCCACCGATGTAGTAGCTGGCAACGAGCTTCGTTTCGGCGTCCATGCCGACCCACGTCCACACGTCGCCGTAGCCGAACTCGTCGCGCTTGGCTGCCGGCACGTTCCGCTGCTTCGAGTAGCAGAACGACCAAATCTCGTCGCACTGGACACGGGCACAAGTCAGGTCGCGCATGTGCGTGTCCTGGTAGATCGAGCAGACGAGCCCCAGGTCGGTGAGCAGCTTTGTGACCGTGTTCAGCGCTACGCCGGTCATGCGGGCGGTGGCGCGAAGGCTGCTGCCCTCGACTAGGCAGGCGATCACTTGCTGCCGCTTCTCAGCAGAGAGCTTATTCATACTGACCATTATGCCAGAGCGGTTCCGCATAGTCAAGTTTCGGGTCTCTCCGTCCGATGCTGCTTCTACCGTCATAATCAGGACGTCAGTGGGCCGCCCGGGTCTTGCACCCGGATCGTCCCGAGTCAGAGTCGGGAGCTCGGCGTTGAGCTAGCGGCCCACTTACGCCCCGGGAGGGGGGCCGCTCTTGTTCAGGGAAACGGCCCCCCAACCGGACTACAAGGCGCTGATGATCCGTTGCGGGACGGATCAGCCTTCACGCTTTCATGCCGCCACCTCCTCAGCGGCCGGCCGCGCCAGCCGATAGTGGCCGTAGCTGACGGCTTCGACCTCGCCGTCAAGACGAAGGCGCTTGATGCTCGCCTCCACAGACTTCGGGTTTGGCGCCCAGCCGCGCCGAAGCACCTCTCGCTTGACCTCCACGACCTTCCAGACCCTGTCTGGCTGCTCGCGAAATACGCGCCTGACCGCGTCCCGTCCTCGGGGCCGGTCCGGCGCGAGCGGCGCAACCTCGAACCTCGTTCGGTGAGACTCGAAGGTGCGTCCGGTCAGGATCGCCTCGGCCTCGCCATTCAACGCCCGAACCGCCGCGGCCATCTGCCGCAGCGCGAGCGCCTTCTGCTCAAGCTCCTCGGCCTCACGCTCCCATTGCGGGACACGGTTGACCAGGTCGAGGGTCACAGCTCCCACCTCCTCAAGGCATCTGCCCTCCCCATCGCTTCCATGGCGGTTTGCCACGAAACGGTCGAAGCACACGCCCCGGATGACGGACCTCCATTCGGGTGCTTTTCCCCTCGAAATCGGGTCTTGCAGAGCGACAGATGGACTACGGTTTTTCGCGCTCCGAGCGAGCTTTTATGCGCCTTCCGGCTTCTTCCAGCGGGCAAGCGCGGCTTTCCTGGCGGACTCCACGCGCTGTTCCTTCGTCAGCTTCGCCGCGCGGGCCTTGCCACCCTTCAAGCCACCCTTGCGGCCGAGCGCGACAGCAGCGGGGTCTTTGCCCGCGTCGGGATCGAAGGTCGGCGCTTCACCCGTAGCCTCGTCCACGATCTGCTTGGCGATCTGGTTTGGATCGCCCTGACGCTTGCGTGAGCGGTCAGGCATCCGCCGAGCATACCACGTCCAGGCGTTCGGCTCGCCGTCGCGGCCCCTTGCCTTCCAAGCAAGAGAGTGAGACGAACGGCGTGCCAGCAGTCAAGTCGAAAGGAGCAGGCCTTGGTGGACCCATCTGCGGCCACGCGATGGACGGTTTTCACTAACCACGGGCATGTCCTGATCTACGTCGGCCACAACCCGGATGTGCGTGTGCGCGATGTCGCGGCGGCCGTGGGAATCACTGAACGGGCTGTTCAGTCGATCCTGCATGATCTGGACGAGGCCGGGTACATCGAGCGGGAACACACTGGTCGGCGCGTCCACTATCGCATCCTCCGCAACGCACCTCTGCGCCACCCGCTTGAAGCGAGAACCTCCGTCGGCACCATCCTGGACGCGGTCAGCATTGCTCCCGAGAGCGGCCCATCGGATAGCCAACCCCCGCACCTAGCTTTCTAAGACTTCAGCCCCCGATTTCAAACTGAGGCACTACCGCATCTAGCGTTTCACGGCGCCTTCACAGCTTCTTTACAACCGGCTTGCCCCTGCCAGCCGTTCGGAGCCGATCCTCCGCTCACCAACCGGAGGAAAGGAGTTCGGATGAGCAAGAGGGCACGATTCGCAGTACTGGGGGCCGTCGGGCTTGCGGCGGCGGCGGCGATTGCGGTCTCGGCGGCGTTCGCGGCCGGGCCGGCGTCGTCCGCGAAGAAGGCGGCCACTCCGCTCGCGGGCGTCAACTTCGTCAGCGCCTGCAAGTTCAGCCACTTCCTGATGGACGATCCGATCGTCTATCCGGGCCAGCCCGGCAAGTCGCACGACCACACCTTCGTCGGCAACACCTCGACCGATGCGAGCTCGACGCTCGCCTCGCTGCAGGCCGCGGGCACGACCTGTCAGCGACCGGCGGACAAGGCCGGCTACTGGATGCCGACGCTGATCATGGACGGCCAGCCGGTCACGCCGCTCGGGGCGACCGTCTACTACCGGCGGAACACGCGCGCCCGGGTGCACGCCTTCCCGGCCGGTCTCGAGATGATCGCGGGCGACTCGAAGGCGACGACGCCCCAGGACAAGCGGATCACGTTCTGGAACTGCGGCGTCGGAAGCGGGATCGCGCCGGCCGATGCCCCGCCCGTCTGCCCGGCCGTCCGTGGCCAGGAGCTCCGGCTCCACGTCAACTTCCCGAGCTGCTGGGACGGAAAGAGCCTGGACAGCGCCGACCACAAGAGCCATATGGCCTACCCGACCGCGGGTGCCTGTCCGGCGGACCATCCCGTGGCCGTGCCGGCGATCAGCCTGATCTACCGCTACCCGGTCTCGGGCGCGCACGAGCTGGCGCTCTCGTCGGGCGGCGTCTACTCGGCCCACGCCGACTTCTTCAACGCGTGGAACGAGTCGCGGCTCACGCAGCTCGTCAACTTCTGCCTGAACGGCCTGCGCCACTGCGGGAGGCTCTGAGGCTCGAGGGGGAAAGCGGAGGTGGCCTAGGGCCGGCGGAGACGCCGGCCCTTTCCGTCGCTCGACCCCGTCCGACGTCCGCCTCTATCCTCGGCACGCGGGCGCTCTCGCCCGCGCCACACGAGGTGGGTATTCCGTGAGCAGGATGAGGAAGGGATTCGTCGCGGCAGCGCTCGTTCTCGGAGCAGTTGCCGTGGGACTGCTGGCCGGCCGTGCACAAGCATCGCCTCCGGCGCCGGTTGCGCCGACGAGCGCGAAAGCCGGCGCCCCCGGCGGCGCTGCCGCAGCCCCGGCTGTCTCTCCGCAGCTGGGCAGCAACACGCTGTTCTTCAGCAGCCTCGGCCCGGGCGGCAGCTTCCAGGCGACCGGTTTTTGTGTCAACGGCCCGACAGGGCCCTGCGGAGGCCGCTTCGACGAGGCGGCGTCGTTCGTTCCCGCCGTCAGCGGCCGCGTCACGCAGATCGACGTCGGTGTCACCCACGCCGTGGGCACGAACGCCGCCGTCGTGAAGCTCGCTCAGGACAACGGCGGCGTTCCGGGAGCGGTGCTCGGAAGCTGGTCGATTGCGAACCAGCCCACCTACGGGGCCACGTGCTGCGCGACCGCGATCTCGATCAGCCCGTCCATCTCGATCGGGGCCGGAAGGACGTACTGGGTGATCGCCGTCGCCGGCGCGAGCAACACCGACGACGCGTTCAACTGGAACTACAACGGGACGTCCGGCACCTACGCGTACTCCACCAACGGCACGAGCTGGACGCTCACCGGCGGTCCGCCCGGCGCCTTCGACGTGATCGGCTGCTCGAAGCTCTGCAAGGTGTAGGAAGCGCTCCATTTCTGGTCGACTCGAGGGCCGCGGCGACGCGGCCTTCGTCGTCTCGCCTTCGGCGGTGGCGATTCCTCCCTCAAGAGCGGCGTCTCGCATGCCGACAAGGTTCTCGGTGAGATTTGGCCGTCCCGATACGTCGAGGCCGCCCCGGCTGATGCTTCGCGTCCTCGTGTCGTCGGCGATCGCGTTGCTCGTCGCCGGGGCGGCGATGCTCGCCTACACGAACCGGTACGCGCTCGATCGCGCCGAGCAGAACGCGTCCGCCCACACGAACTTCATCGCGCGCACGATCGTCCGTGACCGGCTGAGGAAGGCCGACTTCGAACGGCCGGTTACCGGTCGGCGGCGGGCCATCCTCGACCGGCTCTTCTCGAGCGAGGTGCTCGTCGACGGCGCGATTCGCGTCAAGCTCTACCGACCGGACGGTCACGTGACGTACTCGAACGCGCACGACCTGATCGACACCCGCCCGATCGAGCAGACTGTCGAGAGCGTGGCCCGGACCGGGCAGCCGGCGACGGACGTGACGCATCTGAACGACGAAGGCGGCAAGGGGCCGAACACCAAGGCCCTCGAGACGTACGCGCCGGTCTACCTCCAGGGCAAACGGGTCGGCGTGATGGAGATCTACCAGGACTACGGGCCGGTGGCGGCGGCTGCCGCGTCGTCGGTCTGGCCCGTCGCGGCCGTGCTCGGCGTCGTGCTGTTCGTCCTCTACGTCTCGCTCTTCCCCCTGCTGCGCCGGGTCACGCGACGTCTGCGCCGCCAGGTCGAGGAGATCGAGCACCAGGCGATGCACGACAGCTTGACCGGGCTCCCGAACCGCGTCCTCTTCCGTGATCGGCTCGAGCAGGCGCTCTACGGCGCACGACGCAGTCCCGGGGAGGTCGCCGTCATGTTCCTCGACCTCGACCGGTTCAAGGAGGTCAACGACACGCTCGGCCACGAGAGCGGCGACATCCTGCTCCGCGAGGTCGGCCAGCGCCTCGCGCACAGCCTGCGTGCCGGCGACAGCGTCGCCCGTCTCGGCGGGGACGAGTTCGCGGTTCTGGCGTTGGGGCTCGACGACGCCGACGGCGCTCTCGTCGTCGCGCGGAAGCTCCGTCAGGCCGTCGAGTGGCCGTTCACGCTGCGCGGGCTGACACTGGAGGTCGAGGCGAGCATCGGCATCGCCATGTTCCCCGACCACGGCACCGACGTCGACACGCTGCTCCGCCACGCCGACGTGGCCATGTACCAGAGCAAGGAGGCGCACTCGGGGGCCGGTATCTACTCGCCCGAGCGCGACGTCTACTCACCGGACCGTCTGAAGCTCCTCGGCGAGCTCCGGCGCGCGATCGAGCAGGGTGAGCTCGTTCTCCACTATCAGCCCAAGATCAGCCTCAGAACCTCCGAGGTCATCGGCTTCGAGGCGCTCGTCCGCTGGCAGCACCCCGAGCAGGGGCTGCTCGGGCCGGAGCGCTTTCTGCCGTTCGCCGAGCACACCGGGCTCATCAAGCCGCTGACCCGATACGTCATGCGGGAGGCGGTGCGCAGCTGCGCCAGGTGGCTCGAGATGGGGCTCGATCTCGGCGTCGCCGTCAATCTGTCGGGCCGCGACCTGCTCGACCTGCACCTGCCCGACGAGGTCAGGCTGTTGCTCAGCGAGACGGGCATCGAACCGGGACGGCTCGAGCTCGAGATCACCGAGAACATCATCCTCAGCGATCCCGTGCGCACCCGGACGATCCTGGGCCGGCTCAAGGACCTCGGCGTGCGGCTCGCCATCGACGACTTCGGCAGCGGCTACTCGTCGCTCGGCTATCTCAAGCGGCTGCCACTCGACGTGCTCAAGATCGACAAATCGTTCGTGATGAGCATGATGGCCGACGACGACAGTGCCGCGATCGTGCGCTCGACGATCGACCTGGCCCACAACCTCGGCCTCGAGGTGGTCGCCGAGGGCGTCGCGACCGAGCACATCAGCGCCGTGCTGGCCGCGCTTCACTGCGACGCGGCCCAGGGCTTCTACTACTCGGCCCCGATGGCCGACAGCGAGGTTGCCGGCTGGGCGGCCGAGATCAACCTCCTCCGCGCCGCCGCGCTCGAGCAGCTCTCGGCGTGACGTTTCGTCGGCCGAGCTGAGTCTCGTCCCGCAGCACGCCGCGGTGGAGCGCCTCAGACGACGTAGCTGACCTCGCCGGCCGCGTCGGCGAACCGGGGCACGTCCTCGGCGGCCTCGACCAGGCGCGCAACGGCCTCCCGCAGCCTGGCGGGCGGGAGGACGAACGGGAGGCGGAGAAAGCGCTCGAGGGTCCCGTCGATCCCGAAGCGAGGGCCCGGCACGATGCGCACGCCGGCGCGGGCCGCTGCGCCCATCAGCGACGTGCTCGAGCGGTCGATGGCGATCCAGAGGGACAGGCCGCCCTCCGGACGGGCGAACGTCCAGGCCGGCAGCTCGGCGGCGAGGGCGCTCGTGAGCACCTCGAGCTGGGCGGCGAGCCGGCGCCGCCGCTCGCGCAGGAGCGCCTCGTGGCCGTCGAGCAGCCGCAGCGCGACGAGCTGTTCGAGCACGGGATTGGCGATGTCCATGCTCGGCCTGGCCGCGCCCAGCCGCTGGATCAGCGACGGAGCGGCCCGAAGCCAGCCGATTCGGAGGCCGCCCCAGGCGCTCTTGCTCAGGCCTCCGATCGAGATGACGCGCTCGGGAGCGTGCACGGCCAGCGGCTCGGCGTCCGGGAGGCTGCCGTCGAGCGACAGCCCGAGGTAGCTCTCGTCGGCGATCACGAGCGTGTCGACGGCCGTCGCCGCCCGGGCGAGCGCGGTGCGGGCAGACGACCGCATCAGCCGGCCGGTCGGGTTCTGGAAGTCCGGGGTGAAGTAGGCGAGGCGCGGAAGCGTCTGGCGGAAGGCGGCCTCGATCAGCTCCTCGTCCCAGCCGTCGCCGATCGGGACGGTGACGAGCCGCGCGGACCCGGCCCGGAAGGAGTCGACGGCGTTCGGATAGGTCGGCGACTCGACGAGGACGGTCGCCCCCGGCGAGACCAGGACCTGGGAGGCGAGGGCGATGGCACCTTGAGCGCCGCTCGTGATCATCACCTCGTCGACGCTCGTCGCCAGACCGCGGCGCCGGTAGTGCTCGGCAACGGCCTCGCGTAGCTCGGGCAGGCCGAGCACCCGGTACCCGTCGCCCGCGAGGTAGCGCGGGAGCTGCTCGACGGCATCCGCAGCGGCGGCCAGGAACGGCTCGCGGATCGGCCCGGGGGCTGCGATGCTCAGGTCGATCAGATCACCCGCCGCCTCGCCGCCGAGCCACGAGGGATCGGCGACCGAGACGTCGGAGGGGAAGCTGGCGAAGGACCCGGCGCCGCGCCTGCTGTGGAGATAGCCCTCCTGTCGGAGCAGGCGGTAGGCGGCGCTCGTCGTCGTCCGGCTGACGCCCAGGGCGCGGGCGAGCTCACGCTCCGCGGGCAGGCGGGTTCCGAGCGGCAGCCGTCCGTCGAGGACGAGCACGCGCAGCGACGCTGCGAGTGACTGGTAGGCGGGCCCGAACGGCGGCACGTCGGGAAGAAGACGCCGCACGTGGCTGGCGCTCAGCTGCCGCATGAGGCCAGTATCCGAGAATTGGCGCTGGTGTCCAGCCAAACATCATGCCAATCTCTCCGCAATGGCGCTTAACTTGGTGCTCGTCCTGCTGCTCTGGGTCCCCCTGGCAGCGAGGGCCCGATGAGCGAGAATCGCCCCATGGACGGGCCGGGAGAGCTCGAGCGCGTGATCGAGGACTGGGACGGAGAGCAAGTCGTCGTCCACTTCGACGCGGCGTCGGACACCTGGATGTTCGTCTGCATCCACTCGCGGCGGCTCGGCCCGGCGGGCGGTGGCACGCGGATGAAGGTCTACGGCAGCCCGGCGGAGGCGCTCCGTGACGGGACGCGCCTGGCGGCTGGCATGACGGTGAAGTTCGCCGTCGCGGGGCTTCCGTTCGGCGGCGGCAAGGCGGTCCTGGCCGTGCCCAGTCTGCCGACCGGGGAGGAGCGGCGGGTGCTGCTGCACAGGTACGCCGACCTCGTCTGCTCGCTCGGCGGCAACTACCTCACCGGCTGCGACATGAACACGACGCCGGCCGACCTCGACGTGGTCTACGAGACCTGCCCGCATGTCTTCGGCCGGAGCGGCGGTTCCGGGGAGCCGGGGCCGTTCACCGCGCGCGGCGTCTTTCACGGCATCCGCGCGAGCGTCGCCCACGTGCACGGCTCGCCGTCGCTCGAGGGCAGAACGGTGCTCGTCCAGGGCGTCGGCAGCGTCGGGGCGAGGCTCGCGGCCCTCCTGGCCGAGGCCGGGGCCGACCTCGTCGTCTCCGACGCCGACTGCGAGCGAGCCGCCGACGTGGCCGGCCGGCTCGGCGCGAGAGTCGTTCCCGCGGAGACGGCGCTCGGGACCGACTGCGACGTCTACGCGCCCTGCGCGACAGGCGGCACCCTCTCGGCCGCGACGATTCCCGGCCTGCGCTGCCGGATCGTCGCGGGCGCCGCGAACAACCAGCTCGCCGAGCCCGCCGACGCCGACCGGCTGCGCGACCGCGGCATCCTCTACGCGCCCGACTTCGTGATCAACGCCGGCGGCGTCTTCCACAACGTCGGCCGCGAGTCGCTCGGCTGGGGCGATCCCGAGGTCGACCGCGCGCTCGAGGGGATCGGCGACACGCTCGGAGAGATCTTCGAGCGCAGCGAGGCCGAGGGCATCTCGACCGGGCAGGCGGCGCAGAAGCTCGCCGACCGGCGGCTCAGCACGGGGCTGCCGGGGTGACGGAGCAGAAGCGCTCGAAGGCTGTTCTCGTCACCGGCTGCTCGTCGGGGATCGGGCACGCGACCGCCGAGCTGCTCGCCGCCCGGGGCTGGACGGTGTACGCGACCGCCCGCCGGCCGGACTCGATCGCCGACCTAGAGGCTGGCGGCTGCCGCACGCTCCCGCTCGACGTCACCGACGAGGAGTCGATGCGGTCGGCCGTGGCCACGGTCGCGGAGGCGGAGGGCGCGGTCGGCGTCCTCGTGAACAACGCCGGCTACTCGCTCTCGGGTGCGATCGAGACGGCGTCGCCGGGGGAGGTCAGGCGCCAGTTCGAGACGAACGTCTTCGGCCTCGTCCGGATGACCCAGCTGGTGCTGCCGGGGATGCGCGCGCAGGGCTTCGGCCGGATCGTCAACGTGAGCTCGATGGGCGGGCGGCTGACCTTCCCGGGCGGCGGCTGGTACCACGCGACCAAGTGGGCGGTCGAGGCGCTTTCGGATGTGCTCCGCTACGAGGTCGGCGGCTTCGGGATCGACGTGGTCGTGATCGAGCCGGGGCTGATCCGCACGCGCTTCGGCGAGACGGCGGCCGGCGGCGTCGCGGTCGAGGACGGGCCGTACGCGGCCTACAACCGGGCGGTCGCCGAGCGGACGCTCCGCGCGTACGAAGGCCCGGTGGGGCGGCTCGGCGGCGACGCGGGCTCGGTGGCGAGGGTGATCGAGAAAGCGATCTCCGCGAGGCGGCCGCGCACGCGCTACCGGGTGACGGCGAGCGCGTCCCTGTTCCTGGCGCTGCACGCGCTGCTCACCGACCGGGCCTGGGACCGGCTCGCCGGGCGGGGAATCCAGCGGCCCGGAGGCCGAGCGCCGACCGAGCCGAGTTAGACTGACGGCCCCGAATCCCGCAAGGAGGCGCTCGTGGCCACGCAGACCGTCCCGCTGTCGAGGGACCAGCTCGCAGCCCTACCGGACAGCTACTTCAAGGCCGTCGACAAACAGGACGTCGACGCGATCCTGTCGCACTTCGCCGACGATGCCGTGCTCACCGTCCAGACGGATCACGCCGTGTTCGGCGGCGCGGACGAGATCCGGCGCATGTTCACCGACTTCTGCGACAACTCCGTCTCGATCTTCCACGAGATCAAGAACATCGTCGTCGAGCCCGACGCCGGCAAGGTCGCGACCGAGCAGAGCTACGTCGGCGAGCTGAACGACGGGACGAAGAACGACATGCACAACTGCAACTTCTTCGACGTCGACGCCGAGGGCAAGTTCTCCCGCGTGATCATCTGGATGGCGGGCACGAACCCGCTCAAGTAGGTCCCTAACAGGGAACGGCGTTGCGGCGTCGTAGCCTACGAACAGGGAGTCGTTCGACTGGGGAGGTCATGATCGTGCGGAAGATCCTGCTGGTCGCACTCGCGCTGGCGCTGCCGGCGTTCGGCGGCGTGGCGCTGGCGAGCTCGTCGGCGTCCTCGGCGTGCAACGGCTCACAGCTGAGCGGCTCGTTCAAGGTGATCCCCGGGAGTCCCGCCGCCGGCAGCATCTCGTACCGGCTGACGCTGCTGAACAAGTCCCGGTCGACCTGCTTCGTCACCGGCATTCCCGCGGTCGTCCTGCTCGACAAGCAGGGCAAGGCTCTCCCGACCTCGGTGCGGCCGGCCAGACCCGGGATCGCCACCTCGGCCAAGGTCGACCTGACACCCGGGTCGGCCGCGATTGCCGACGCCAGGTTCAGCCCCGACGTCCCCGGCGTGGGCGAGGGGCACCCCGGCCCCTGCGAGAAGACCGCGTACTGGCTTGCGGTCAGTCCGGCCCCCGGCGGCGGCAGCGTGCGGGCCCCGATCAGCCCGCCGACCCCCGTGTGCGAGAAGGGCCGACTGTCGTTTTCGCTCCTGACGGCGGCCCCGGCGTCGTACTCGACGTGCCTCGAGACCGCTCCGACGACCGCCGCCATGCTGGCCTGCATCAACACCGAGTACAAGCGGGTCAGCGCGCTGCTGACCACCGTCTACCGGAAGCTGCTCGGCACGGCCGGCGTCGACAGGCAGAAGCTTGCCGCGGCCGAGAGCCGCTGGATGGCGTTCCGTGACGCCGACTGCAAGTTCGCGGGCTCGTTGAACGCGGGCGGATCGCTCGAGTCGGTCGACGTGGGCACCTGCCTGATCGACGACACGACGGCGCGGATCAAGCAGCTGCAGCTCTACCAGCAGTCGGCGGCCCCGCACTAGCGTGGGTAGAGTGGCGGGCTCAGACGGCAGGCACTTGGAGGGGCGATCGCCCTGGCCGCCGTTCTGGCGGCGACAGCCGTCGCGGCGTCGGCGGGCAGCGTCGATCTCACGAGGACTTTCAGCACGCAGATCGCGGCGATCACCGCGAAGACGCCGGTTCCGGTGCTGCTTCCCGGCGTGCTGCCCTTCGCAGGCAAGGTGCCGAAGCTCTACGCGAGCGGCGGCCCGAGCGCGCGAGGCTGGGACCTCGAGCTCGCCGGCGCGCCGAACTGCGGCGGGGCAACGGCGTGCTTCTTCGCGTCGTTCGAGGCGAGCAAGGGCGGAAAGCTGCCGCGCAAGGCGAATCTGCGGCTCTCCGGCGGCGATCCGGCGGTCTTCCAGGCGAGCGCGTGCGGTGCGTCCTGCAGCCCGGCGACGCTCTGGTTCACCCACGGGGGCGTGCTCTATACCTGGAGCGACAAGGTGCTGGTTGCGCAGAACGCGAAGGGGGTGCTCGCGCAGCTGGCCTCCGAGGCGATCGCGGCCGGCCCGCGCTCCGCGTCGAACAGCTACTGCAGCCCGAGCGGCGACGTCTGCATCCAGGTCGTCTCGCAGAAGACGGACGTGCTGCTCGAGATCACCACGGTGGCGAAGTACTTCACGAGCTACCGGCTCTGCGTGCACGGCCCGAAGAGCCGCGTGTGCAAGTCGTTCGGGATCCATGCCTCGGGGTCCGAGTACGGCTCGACGGTGAGCTGGACGAAGAGCTTCCCGAACCAGGGGCACGGTGTGTACCGCGCGACCTGGAGCGCGTCCGCCAAGACGCTCTCGTTCACGCGCTGAGCTCCACCGCCGACGGGTGGACGAGCGGCACGGCGGGATTCCAGCCGGCGCGCAGCACGGAGACGAGCGAGGGTGGCGTGATCAGCAGCGCGCGCTCGTCGGTGGGGCGTGGGCTGCGCGCGGTGTAGCCGGCCGGCGTCCAGCTGAGCAGGTGCTGCCCGAGCACGAGGCAGGGCGCACCTTCCCGTAGGACGAACACGCCGTCCGGGAGCTCGTCGGCCCGGGCCTCGTGGAGGCGATGCGCCCTTGTGTCCGGAGCGACCCGCTCGGTGTGGAGCTGCACGTCGATCGCGTCGGCGCCGATCCGGCCCGGGTGCAGCTCGCGCCAGATCGCGCCGAAGCGGTCGTAGTCCTCGCGGCGGCAGAGCGCGCAGGGGCGGTGCCCGGCCGCGAAGGCCGTTGCCTCGTCGAGGAAGAACAGCTCGGTGAAACGGCCGGGCTGCAGCAAAGGGCCTCGCTGCCAGCCGCGGAACTCGAGCCGGCAGGCGATCCAACGCCGGCCGTTGTAGCGCCGGCGGATGCGCCCGGTCCCATCGTGGAGGCAACCGCGGTTCCCGTAGACGAGCCCGCGCGCAGGATCTGAGACGAGCTCACCCAGCGGCGTGACCCGGTTCTGCAGCGGCATTCCGCGTGACGTTATTCGGCCCGGGTTGCCCGACGGCGAGCAGCTGCTCAACCGGCGCCGCGCCAAGCTCTCGCACACACCACTCGAGAACACATGAGGGCAGCTCTTCCACAGACAAACACTGCCATCAGTGCGCCACCGGCCCGCCGAGCAGAGCCGCGCAGGTCAGAATCGGCTCGGTTGAGCGAAGCCCTCTGACGGACTCGAACCGTCGACCCCCTCCTTACCATGGAGGTGCTCTACCAGCTGAGCTAAGAGGGCGCTTCGGCCATTCTAGGCGGTTTCTTGCGGCTTGCCGCAGCGACCGCGCGGCGGATTGGTGAGTGGATTGGTGAGTACGGGAGCTGCCCGGCAAGGTACGGACGACGCCGTGCGGCTGGCGATGGCGCTGTAGCGTCGCGGCGTGAAGAAGCCCGACTCCGACTGCGACACGCTTGGTCTTGCGACCCTGCGAACCGCTGTCTCGGTCGGGCAAGGCGACTCTCGCAGCTCCGCCAGTCCAAGTCAAGGGACGAGTGCGTTGAGATGGCTCGGACGTTGGGGCGCGTCGTCCCTACGTGCTGGGCTGGTCGTGCCTATGTTTTCTGTGTGGCCTGCACTCTCAGGTAGATGGGCCCGGTGCGTGAGCAGGCGCGGAATGGGAACGGGACCAGCTTCGCCGCGGTTTGATTCGGCGGGTAGACGCGCAGGCCGGCTGCGGTCACCTGGCGGCAGGTAGAGGCCGGGAAGGTGTCTGCGTCGACGATCCGTAGCACGACGGTCGCGGTTGAGCC
The DNA here is from genome assembly GCA_003134505.1 of Actinomycetota bacterium. GTDB lineage: Bacteria > Actinomycetota > Thermoleophilia > Gaiellales > Gaiellaceae > PALSA-612. The sequence goes on from PLBK01000021.1 coordinate 267,508, forward strand.
GCTGGCGAGGCTGACCACTCGGGGCATGTGCGTGTTGTCGCGGGACGCTGCGCTGCCGAGTTGGTGGCCGCTGAGGTTGACTGCCGAGACGCCGGGATACCCGTACAGGGTGCCCGTATGCCCCGACAGGTTCGTGAGCTTGAGGTTGTAGTACGTGCTGCCCGCCGTACCGTTGCCCTGGGTGTCGAGCCAGACGACGAGCCCGGATGGCTCGCCGTCCTCACCTACCTAAGAAGCGCGTAACAAGGACACCCGGGTGCTGGGTGGGTTTTGACCCCCAGTCTGCGTGGTTGATCTGTCAGGAGGCTGGCCTTGACGCCGTTTGGTGGTAGTGCGACAGGGGGGAGCGCTGGGCTGCGCCAGTGTTCGCGAATGACGCCCGAGGGCATGCGCTGGATCTGACCCGACCCGATGAGTTTCGGGTTGGCTACCGGTCTGTACGGCGTACGGGTCCAATGTTCCGTCAAGATCGACCTACGCGTGAGCGGAAAGGGGTGTGACGTGGCTGAATGGGAGAAGCAGATCGGCGCCATCAACCTGATCGTCGGCGACCTGGAGCGCTCGAAGGCGTTCTATCAGGAGGTTTTCGGACTGCCCCTACAGCACGAAGACCAGGACACGGCGATGTTCCGCTTCACCGACACCTACGTCTTCTTGCAGCGCGGTGCGGCTCATCAGGACAGCCCGTCAGATGACGCACTCAGCCTGGCGCAGAAGGGGGTCGGGCAATTCGTCATGTTCGTCGAGGACGTGGATGCGGTGCGCGACGAGTTGCACCAAGGCGACGTCGCGATAATCAGCGGCCCGGCAGACCGCGACTGGGGCATGCGCACGCTCACCTTCGCCGATCCAGGCGGCTACACCTGGGAGATCACCCAAGAGCTGCCCCGCGCTCCCAGCCCGTCCTAGCGCAGCACCGTCGGCTGTACGAGCGTCCTTTCGCTCGAACCAGTCTTGTCGCCTTTTGCGGGAAGTGCGACAGCGTGTCGTCTCCTGGTAGAAGAGCGAAAGGCCGAGGCAGGCTCGGCACGTCTGCGCTCAGTGCTGAAGGCTTGCTAGCAGCCCGTCGGTGCAGGGCAGCACCACGACCGTCGCCTTTAGGGAACTGGGAAGCAGCCCGGGATCGGTCTTCGTGTCTCCGGCGAAGCTCGCCGTCACGGTGTACGTCCCCGGAGTTGGGAACGTCAGATCGCAAGAACCCTTGCCCGCGGTGAGCACGGCGGTGCATGTCCCCTCACCCTCGGGCAATCCGGCAGCGTCGACGGTCACCTGGTCAGACCCGTGCAGGGTGATGTTTGCCACGTCGAGCACTATCGGAAATACGGTTGGTTCGCCGACGCTGGCCGGGCCCCCGAAGTTCATCGCGAGCGTCGTGGGCACGAAGAGCCTCCCGCCGGTGGCCACGTACGAGACGCACTGGCCCTGGTTCTTGAACGAGGCCCCCGCCTGGTCGCGAAAATCAGTCCATCCGCCCTGCTTGCACCAATCCTTGTCTGACGCCCTCGCGCTTCCCGCGAGCGACATCGAAGCGACCCCGGCCAGCCCGATCACTACGACCAGCAGCCACGAAACGCGAACGCTACGGCGCATCTTCCATCCCCTTCCTTCTTGGAATGACAGCAGAACGGATGCTCTGACTGTATGCGCACGAGCGAACCGTGACAAGCCGGACAAGGGCGCTGCGCCTAGAGCATTTCCTTCGTCGGTACGGCACGCGCTCGGGCGAGCGCCTGGCCGAGGCGAGCGAGCGTGTCGCTCTTTGGGGGAAGTACGACAGACCGCCGCTCGTGCCGGTTGCCCTATGTCCCGGCCGGTGAGAGCAGCGCCGAGCCCGGTAGTAGCAGCTCGTTTCGGACGAGGAGTTGCGACGCGGTGAGAATGTTCTTCCACCCTCCACTCTCGTGGTCGCGGACAACGACGGTGATGACCCGATTCGTGGCCCACGAGCCGTCCTCGAAGGTGAACCGGCTGGCACATGCGGCTGCGCTGTCGCTAGACGGTGTCGCGATTTGATGGAAAGACGACAGCGTGGCCGGGGCTTGGCGGGCAGCGATCCGGTCTCACTGCTTGGCAGCGATGAATTTGTCTATTTCGAGGCGGGCGTATTCGGGTTGGTCTGCGTGTTCGGCGGCTGCGTTCCCGGCGGCAGCGTTCCGGGCGGAACATCGGTCGAACTGGCGGGCGGCGTAATCGGCGGTGTGCTGCCGAGCTGGCTGTAGGTGATGCTCCACGTGTAGGTGCCATCGAGGGCGGGTGTGCCCGTGTCCTGCTGCTGGAAGGTCACGCTGACCTGCCTGACGAGGCCGTCGCCGCCGACGCTCATCTGGAGCTGGAGATCGTTGTGGTTGCCGCCGCCCAGGGCGAGGGCGCCTCCCTCTTTGCTCTTTAGGACACCGAAGATCATGCGCGTGATGGCGCCGTTGCCATCGCTGGGAGCGATCCCTGCATCTGCGATGCTGTTCGGGATCGTGCCGGTGTAGAGCGTGGTGCCATCCGCTTGCGCCGTCTTCTGCACCCCGGTGGCGAGGGCGAGGATCTGCTGCGCGGTGGTGCCTGCGAGGTTGTCGCGTGCGTATTGCACCATCCCGCCGAGCGGCTTGGGCGGGACGGCCGACGCGTTGGCGTAATGCAGCCAGGTTCCATCCGACGTCTGCACGTACACGCCGCCCCCGATCAGCAGAAGCTGCCGGATCGAGCTGACGCCCAGCGAGAGCGGGTTGTCGCTAACGCCCGCCGAGAAGGCGAGGTCGCTGCCGTTCCAGCGGGTGGCCTCAAGCGTGTTGGTGACGCCTCCGTGGAGCAGGGTCGTCGTCATCGTCCCTGAGGGAGCTGCGGCGGTCGCGGCTAGCGCTCTCTGCGCCGCCGCGTTGGCACTCGGGGGCGAGTCAGCCGTCAACGCGAGACCGCCGACGACGCCAACGACAGCGACTGCGGTGGCGACGGTGACAGCGAGGCCGACCACCCGGCGATGCCGAGAATCGGGCTTCGGCACTGGTCGCTGTTCCGGGACAGGGGTCGCGGGGATCTGCGTCCTGAGCGAGTCGAAGCCGTCGATCCACTCATCGAAGCCCGGCTGGTTCCGGGGACTCGCGTCGCGCAAGGCATGAAGGCTGCTGTCCGTACGCATGGTGTTCCTCCTTCGAGGAAGAGATAGTGGGGCCTTAGTGCGCTTCCGGGTCATGGCTCGCACCTGGTGGGGCGAGGCGAAACAGGACGGGGAACGCTCGTATCCATGGCAGACGTCCTCGCGTCGAAGGCGGCACGGAAACGCCGCTTTGCTCGATGCAGGCGAACCCGCACAGTCACTGGCGGACGGTGCATCATCCTGCCGATCTCAGTTGCTGTGAGCCCTTCGCACTCGGCCAGGAACAGGAGTTCGCGGTCGCGCGGACCGAGCACCGCGAGGGCCTCGCGCACCTGCCCGGCGAGTGGTTCTTCCTCGGTCTGCTCGATGGCAACCGGCTGACTGTTCAGCTTCTCGTTCAGCTTGCTCCGGCGAGCGTCCGCCCGACCCTGGTTCGCTACGACCCCTCGTGCGGTCGCGTACAGCCACGGTCGAGCCGCCTCGCCAGCGGGTACGTCGTCCAGCCGTCGCCACGCGATCAGGAACACCTCGGCCACCGCGTCTTCTGCATCGCCGCGGGATCGCAAGCACCAGCGGCAGTACGAGGCGATGCCCGCAACGTGCTGTCGGAACAGCGCCTCGAAGCGCTCCCTAGCCACGTCTACCTCGGCCAAATCGACCTCCTCGCCGGTTTACGCACTCATGCTGTAGATGTCCACACCCGCAACAAACGTTTCAGCGTCCTCCTCGCGATGACGAAGGCCCACGACGACACTGAGCCGTCGCACTTTTGCGGGAAAGGCGTCACCCAGCCTGCGATTGGTGAGTTCTTGGTGAGTAGAACCGGGGAGAGCCGGGGAATGACCGGCTTTCGCGCGGCGAGGGAATGGCTCAACCGTCCCCTCGCGTCCCCTCCCGTTGCCCAGCCTGTCACGCTTACCATGGAGGTGCTCTACCAGCTGAGCTAAGAGGGCGCTCGGGAGAGTCTAGCCGCGCTCCGAGTAGGTGCCTGCGCCGCGCGAGAACCGCGCTTCTCGCGCCCGCACGCCAGGGTTCTCAGTCGTCCTCGTACGTCTGATCGGCGAGCCAGGCCTTCGCGACGCGTTTCTGTGCCCTTGTCAGCCATGCTTCGGTGACGAGGTCGCGCAACTCGTCCCGATCGAGGCGGGCAAGATCCGGAATCCGGACCAGCACGGCGGGGTAGCCCCTGAAGTGCGGTGTGGTGAAGTACACGTCGCGGTCGTCCGCGAGCAGCAGCTCCTTTACGTCGAGGTCGGCGACTCGGAACATCAGCACGTCGGAGAGCCGCTCGCCCGTCTCCGCGTCGACGGCGTCAGGGCGTCGGCCGCGGTGGAAGCAGAACATCTTCCCGTGGACGTGGTACGAGGGCCGGCCGTCGTCGGAGAGCTCCCTCGTCGCCAGCGGCATGGCCGTCGCGAGCTCGTCGAGATCGGCCATCCTCGCCACTCCCGAACTCTGCCACGCCTCCGGTCGCGTCCGAGGCCGGGCTAGAATGCGCTCCCCCAGGGGGTGTACCCGAGTGGCCAAAGGGGACGGGCTGTAAACCCGTTGGCTCAGCCTACGGAGGTTCGAATCCTCCCGCCCCCATTTCGGTTCGAGAGTGCTCCGCTGTCTATGACCTAAGGTGTCAGGTAGGAACCCTCGGTAGTGGCGAACGGTTGGAGGGACCGCTGGTGTCCGCGCCCTCGAGCTCTACGTGCAGCGGCGACACCTTGAGGGAAGCCTCCGATCGGCCGAAGATGAGGTTATGGACTCGCAGGTCAGTGGCAGCCTGCCCCGGGCACGGCGCGCACCGGTTGTCGACATGCTCGCCAGCTACGGCGCCAAGATCATCGGTGCGGCGCTCGGGCTCGGCAACGTTCTCATCGTCGCGCGAGTGCTGGGGCCGGATGGACGAGGCAGCGTCGCGTTCGTGTTCGCGACGACGTTGCTCGTGGCGCAGCTCGCCAGCCTCGGAGCTCATTGGGCGATCCCGAACCTCGGCGTGCACGACCGCAGCCTCCTCAGGGTGCTGACAGGGAACTCGGTCGCGCTCTCGCTGGTGTTGGGTGGTAGCGCGGTCGCGGTCGTCGGCCTCATGGTGCGAGTCTTCCCCGCGGTCGGCGGCCACGTCGACTCCGGCACCCGCTGGATCGGCCTCGCGTCCGTGCCCGTGGTGATCCTGAGCTACTGCCTGCTTATGGTCGCCCAGTCCGACTACCGCTTCGGCTTCATGAACATCTCGATGCTGCTGGTCCCGATGACCACCTTGTCCGTGAACTCGATCCTCGCCGCGGTGGGCGCTCTCAGCGTTCGCAGCGTGATCGTCGTCTGGGTCATCGGCCAGGTGTTCGGTCTCGCCGTGCTCGTCTGGTGTGTTCACACGCACGTGGCGGGCTTCGGCCGGCCAGACGCTCGCGTCGCGGCGAAGATGGTCGGCTTCGGTATCAAGGCGCACGTGGGCCAGATGGGGATGGCCGGCACCTACCGTCTCGACCAGTGGCTGCTCGGCGCGATCAGCGGCGCCCGGGCGCTCGGGCTCTACAGCGTCGCGGTCGCCTGGGCCGAGGTGCTCTTCTTCCTGCCCGAGGCGGTCGCGATGGTGCAGCGGCCGGACTTCGTACGGGCGAGCCGCAAGGAGGCGTTCCGGAGGGCGGCGACCGCCTTTCGTGCCACCGTGCTGATCACGCTCGTCTCGACGGCGTTCATGGTCGTGGCGGCTCCCTTCCTCTGTACGACGATCTTCGGGGCTGCCTACAGCGGCTCGATCCGCGACCTGCGGATCCTCGCGCTCGGCGGGTGCGGCATCGTGGCGATCAAGCAGCTCGGCGTCGTTCTGACCACGCAGGGCAAACCCTTGCTCGAGACGGGCGCGATTCTCGTCGCCCTCGGTGCGACCGCTCTGGCGGACCTGCTCCTGATCCCCGCTCATGCCGACATCGGCGCCTCGATTGCGTCGACGCTGTCCTATTCGGCCGGGGGCGTGGCGATGGTCGTCGTCTTCGTCCGAACCCTCGGTGGCCAGGCGGCTGACCTGGTGCCGAGAGGCACGGAGCTGAGCTGGGTCTTCGTCAAGGCTCGGGCGCTCGCCCGCCGGCAGCCCGCGACCGGCTGAGCTCTTGTCGGCCGGCTGGAGTAGCCTTCCGGGCTGTGAGCGCGAACGAGCGCGAGGACATCTGCTTCACGCCTGTCGTCGAGTTACGCGCGATGCTCGCCAGCCGAGCGTTGTCGGCGCGCGAGCTCGTCGAGACGGTGCTGGCGCGGATCGATGAGGTCGATCACTCGGTCAATGCGATCGTCGAGACCCGACCGGAGGCCGCGCTCGAGGAGGCGGAGCGGGCTGACGGAGCCGTCGAGCGGGGCACGCTGCACGGCATTCCGGTGACGGTCAAGGATCTGATCGAGACGCGTGATCTTCCGACGACGTACGGCTCTCGGGCCTTCGCGGGCCACCTGGCAGGCTTCGAGGCTCTCGTCGTCACCCGGTTGCGCGACGCGGGGGCGATCCTGATCGGCAAGACGAACACCTCGGAATTCGGCCTGCGACCGACGGCCGAGAACTCGCTCTTCGGCGCCACGAGCAACCCTTGGCTGGCCGGCTACAACTCCGGCGGCTCGAGCGGCGGCGCGGCCGCGGCGACGGCCTCCGGCATGTCACCGCTCTCCCTCGGGAGCGACGGCGGTGGCTCGTGCCGCATTCCCGCGTCCTGCTGTGCCGCCGTCGGGATGAAGCCGACGCGCGGGCGGGTGCCGCTCGCACCGGGCGCGTACGAGGCATGGGCGGCGAATGTCACGAACGGCCCGATCGCGAGGAGCGTCCGAGACGTGGCACTGCTGCTCGACGTGATCGCAGGGCCGGTCGTGGGCGAGCCGTACGGCGTCGCACCGCCGGAACGGCCCTTTCTCGAGGCGTGCGACGAGGCACCGCCGCGCCTCCGGATCGGCTTCCTCGCTGACCCGCCCGACGGCGCCGCGCTCGATTCCGAGGTACGCGAGGCGTTCGAAGACGCCGTTCGCACGCTCGAGTCGCTCGGCCACCATCTCGTCGAGACCGATCCGGGGCTCGGCGGCCTTCGCAGTGCCTACATGACGATCAAGCAGGGCAACACCGCCGCGTTGCTCGCTTCATCCGTCGCCGACGAGTCGCTGGCGGAGCTCGAGTCGAACACGCTCGCGATCGCCCAGCGTGGGTTGGCGAAGACCGCGGCCGACTACTGCCTGGCCGTCGACTTCGTGCGCAACGAGGCCGCCCGGATCATGCGCCACTGGACGGAGATCGACGTGCTCGCGACGCCGACTTTGACAAAGCTGCCGCTCCGGAACGGCGTCATCCCGGCGATCGCGGACTACGACGAGCGCTGGACGTTCTGTCTCGACTGGCACGCGTTCACGTTCCCGTTCAACGTCACCGGCCAGCCGGCGATCTCGGTCCCGGCCGGCCGGAGTGCGGGCGATCTGCCGGTCGGGCTGCAGCTCGTCGGGCGGACGGGCGACGATGCAGGCCTGCTCGCGCTCGCCGCCGCCTACGAGGAGGCGCGGCCGTGGCGAGACCGCCACCCGGAGCTCGCACCCCGGGCGGCAGTCGCCTGAGCTGCTAGTACTTGTAGTTCGGGATCGTCGTTACGGCGAAGTACTTGTCGAGCTTGAACGCCTTCGCGTCCCGCCGCGGCTTCGTCACGTTCGCGGCCTTGTTCACCCCGACGACGAACTCGTTCGTGAGGATGTCGCTCGTCTTGAAGTGGTGCTTGGTCTGCTTCAGCTTGTAGATGATGTCCAGGTACTGCTGCCAGGCGACGATGTCGGCCCACCCCCACAGACCCTTGACCTTCTGGTAGCTCGACGCCTGCTCGGCCATCGCCTCCATGGCGCCCTGCGGTGAGAGCAGCGACTGGAGTGCCGGTCGCGAGTCGTACGTGATCTGGGCCGCGGCCCGCATGTTCGCGAGCGCGAACTCGTTGCCCATCACGACGCCCATCAGGAACCGCTTGTAGACGTCCCGCTTGTGAGGATCCTTGAGGTCGCTCGTCCGGACGGCGTAGGAGTTCGACGGTGTGTTTGAGAAGTCGGAGCCGCGCAGGTATTTGAGCGGGATGTGCTGACCGATGAGGAGGCCGCGCTCGCCTTCCCAGCAGAGCGCAGCATCGCACTGGCCGAGCGCCGTCGCCTGGGGCCACAGCTCGCCGAAGGTGAGGTACTTGACTGTCTTCGGGTCGACTCCCTGCGCGTAGAGGAGCGGGTTTGTGACCACGTAGTCGACCTCGTTGTGGAGGCCGATCGTCTTGTGCCCGAGCTGGCTCACTTTCGTGATCTTGGATTTCAGTGGAAGCGCGAAGCCGAAGACCTGTTGGGTGCACGACTGCCAGATCGACTTCACCGGGACGCCCTGGTCGATCGAGTACGTGATGATCGGGGGCGCGGGCCAGCCGAGGTCGGCCTGGTGCTGCGAGATGCCGAGCGTTGCGTTCGTGCCGCCGGTGCCGGGGAGCATCGGCACTTCGAGGCCGAGATTCTTGAAGTACCCGAGCTGGTTCGCGACGACGATGTCGTAGAAGCTCATCGTCTCCAGGGTCGCGAGCGGTGACAGGAACGTCACCTTGTCGAGACCCTTGCCGAGTGCCGGTTCTGCGCCGAGCACACCGAGCCCGCCGAGGGCGGTGAGCCCGAGGCCGACGCCGGCCGTGCGCCTGAGCAGCTCGCCGCGGCTGAAACAGTTTCCGTCGAGCCGCTCGACGGGGGCTTGCTCGTCCATCTGTTCCCCTTTCCTTCCTAGGTTTCCCAGCTCGCCCAGCGCTTGCCGATCGAATAGAAGAGCAGCCAGAGGCAAATGCCGAGCGACGAGATGATGACCATGGTCGCACCCACCTCGGGCATGTGAATCTGCGCCGCGAAGAAGATGAGCTGGTGCCCGAGACCGCCCTGGTCGCTCGGGGAGACCATCTCGCCCGCGATCGCAGTCAGCAGCCCGAAGATCGAGCCGACCATGTAGCCGACGATGATCATCGGCAGCGCCAGCGGGAAGCGGACCTTCCGGAAGATCTGGAACGTGCTCGCTCCGTAGGAGCGCGCGAGCGCGATCTTGGCTAGATCCGTCCGCCGGAAGCCGGTCGCCGCGTTGATCAGCACCATCGGGCCCGAGGCGAGCGCAACCGCCACGACGATCGCCCAGATGCTGAATCCCTCGACGATGCTGAGCCGCAACGCCGGTACGAGCGCCAGCATCGGCGTCGTGACCAGGATGATGATGTACGGCGTGATCACCTTCTCGACAAAGGGCTTCTGCGTGATCACTGCCGCCATGAAAAGCCCGATCGTCGACCCGATGGCGACACCGATCACGAACTCCTGCATCGTCACCCAGAGGTGATGGCCGTAGTTCAGCTCGAAGTTCGTCCCGAGGGCCTTGACGACGCTGATCGGCCTCGGGATCACGTACTGCGGCTCGTTCGTCCAGCGCAGGATTCCCTCCGTGCCGAAGAAGACGCCGAGTGCGATCGCGATGATCGTCCCGATCTCGATTGCGGTTTTCGCCGTCCTGATCGACGTGAGCGCGGTCCAGTCGATCAGCCCGTGATCGCGATGTGTCGCAGCCTCGCCGAAGGTCGGAATCTCGTCGCGCAACTCTCTCGGCACCTCCGCCACGCTCACTCCACCTCCACGGTTTGTCGGGCGCCCGTTTCGACCGCGCGCTTGATCTCCTGAATCAGCTCGATGAACTCAGGCTGGAACGTCATCTCGATCGTCCGCGGACGAGGGAAGTCGATGTCGAAGATCCGGGCCAACCGGCCGGGACGCGGCGTCATCACGACCACGCGGTCGCCGAGGAAGATCGCCTCGCTGATGTTGTGGGTGACGAAGACGATCGTCTTCTGCGTCTCGCCCCAGAGGCGGAGCAGGAGCAGGTTCATCTCGTCACGTGTGAAGGCGTCAAGCGCGCCGAACGGCTCGTCCATCAGCAGCACCTCAGGGTCCTGGGCGAGCGCGCGAACGATTGAGGCCCGCTGCTGCATCCCGCCCGAGAGTTCTCGCGGAGCAGACTTCTCGAACCCCGCCAACCCCGTCTCCTCGAGCAACGAGTTGATCCGCCGCCAATCGATCGGACGGTGCCTGATCTCGAACGGAAACACGATGTTCTGCACGAGGTTGCGCCAGGGAAGCAGGTTCGCCTCCTGGAAGACCATGCCGACGGCGTCCGGCCGGGGCCCGACGACAGGGGTTCCGTCGAGGAAGATCTCCCCGCTTGTCAGCTCGTGCAGGCCCGACATCGCCCACAGGAGCGTCGTTTTCCCGCAACCGCTCGGACCGAGGATCGTCACGAGCTCACCCGGGGCAACGTCGAAGGAGAGATCGTCGAGGGCGAGGACAGGCCCGGTCTTCCCCTGGTAGGTCTTGGTCGCGTTCCGGATGCTGATCTTGACGTCCGGTGTTGTGCTCAGACTCCCTCTCTCCCGCGGCCTGCCTTGGCGTTTTGGCAGGCGTACCCTAACCTTTCCCGGTCGTGGCGTGCGGGTCGCCGGGACCGGTTCAGATTCGCGTCCGGACGGTCGATATCGAACTCATGAGAGTCGTGCTCCTGGCGACGCCGTGGACCGACGAGTTCGAGCGGCAGGTGACGGACGAGATCCTGTCGAGCGGTCGGCACGAGATCGTCGGCCGCCTCGATCGATTCTCGGAGGAGACGCCCGCCTGGCTCGCGTCGCAGTCGCCGGACGTGCTGCTCAGGCTGGACGGATTCGAGCACGCCGACCGACCGCTGCTCGACGCCGCGCCGTACTGCGTGATCACCTGTCACTTCGGAGATCTGCGGGAGTATCGGGGCGGGCCGCCCGGCTTCTGGGAGCTGATGAACGGCGAGAGCGGCATCGGGATCACCGTCCAGCGGCTGACAGAGGACCCCGATGCCGGAGAGCCGATCGTCGTGGAGCGGCTGGCGATCAGCCGCCTCGACACGATCCGGTCGCTCACGCATCGGTTGCGCGAGGCTTGCCCCCCGCTGATCGTCGCCACGCTCGACCGTCTCGACGATCCCGCGTTCGAGAGCGCGCCGCTCGACGCCTACGGGCCGCTCTATCCGGTTCCCGGCCTCCGGCAACGGCTCCAGCTGGCGCTGAAGCTCGCCGGCCGGATCGCGCTGGCGCGGGCGTCGGGGCTCGGGCAGCTGTTCGTCCGGCCGCTCCGCGCGCGCATCGACATCGGCTACGTCTACCACTTCGATCTCCGCGGCCCCGTCCCCGAATTCCGGGCCGACGCAAGGGTGGAGATGCAGCGCGCAGAACGGGCCGACCTGGAGGAGGCCGCGCTCCTAGCCGACCCTCCCGACCCCTCGCTGCTCGACAAGTTCCTCGCCCGTCTCGACGCCGGCATGGTCTGCTTCGTCGCCAAGATCGACGGACGGGTCGTCGCCTACAACTGGGCGATGCTCCGGTCGGGAGAGGACGACGGCGACACGATCGAGCTCGGCCCCGGGGAGATCTACACGACGGACGGCTTCACCGCGGCCGCCTACCGGGGCCGCAAGATCCACACCGAGACCCTCGCCTACATGCTGCGCGCTGCGCAGGCCGAGGGGTATCTCGACGCCTACACGCTGGCGAGCGTGTTCAAACGCCGGGCGCGAAAGACCCATCACCGGCTCGGCTGGCGGCTCTCGGGGCGCCTGCTCCTGATCCGGACGCAGGACATCGTGCACGTCCGCGCTCGCGGCCCCTTCCGGGTGATCGCGTGGGCCGGGTCGCCGCGCCCGCTGCTCAGGCGCCGCTCTCCGCACGCAGCAGGGGCTTGAGGACCTTTCCGCCCGGGTTGCGCGGAAGCTCCTCGACGAAGACGATCTCGGCCGGCACCTTGAAGCCCGCGAGCCGCTCGCGGGCGAACGCCTGCAGCTCGCGCTCGCCGACCGGCTCGGAGACGGCCACGAAGGCACGCGGAACCTCGCCGTAGACGTCGTGGGGAACGCCGACGACCGCCGCCTCGACCACGAGCGGATGCTCGCAGAGCGCTGTCTCGACCTCGATCGACGGGATCTTCTCGCCGCCGCGGTTGATCACGTCCTTGATGCGGTCGAGCACCGTCACGAACCCGTCCTCGTCGATCGTCCCCAGGTCGCCGCTCCGCAGCCACCCGTCCAGGAACGATCGCTCGTTCGCCTCCACGTCGCCGTCGTAGCCGGCGATGACCGTCGCGCCGCGGAACAGGATCTCCCCGTCGGGGCCGAGCCCGACGTCGTCGACCGGCACCGCTACGCCGGCGGCGTCGCCGGGGCGCTCGTCGATCCAGCCCGGCGGCGTCAGGACGGCAGGCGAGCTCGTCTCCGTCATCCCGTAGCTGATGCGGAAGTCGACGCCCGGCGCGAGCTCGCGCACCCGCTCGACGAGACCGCGGGTGACCGGCGAGCCGCCGCTGACGGCGACGCGGAGCCCTCGAGCGCGGCGGGATGCCGCCGCGCCGGTCGTCAGTGCATAGATCGTGGGCGCAGCGTGGAACAGCGTCGCTTTTCCCTCGCCGAGCAGCTCGACGAGCTCTTCCGGGTGGAAGCGGGGCATGAGCGTGACCGTGCCGCCGAGGGCCAGTACGGGAAGGCACTGCGCGTTCAGCCCGGTCGCATTGAACATCGGCGCGGCGACGACCGTCGTCGTGCGCGGCTCGAGCTCGAGACAGCGGATGTAGGTCTCGGCGACGCTGACGAGGTTGAGGTGCGACTGGAGCGCGCGTTTCGACGAACCCGTCGTCCCTGAGGTGAACATGAGCAGCGCGGGATCGGCGGCCGTGAGCGGCACCGGCTCGAATCGTCCCAGGAGCCCATCGATCCCGGACAGCAGGTGCGGTACCTGCTGCGGATCGACCTTCTCGAGCCATTCGGGCTGCGAGACGACGACGAGCGGCGCGCACGCGGCGAGCTGCTTCGCAAGCTCCGGAAGCGTGTACTTCGTGTTCAGCGTCACCGCGACTGCGCCGGCGCGCCAGCAGGCGATGACGCCCACGAGGAGGTCGATCGAGTTCGCCATCAGGAACGCGACGCGCGTGCCCGGCGCGGCGCCGCGCGCCTGGAGGCCGCCGGCCACACGCTCAGCCTCCTCCCAGAGCTCGCCGTACGTAAGCGCCGGGCCGCCCGGCTCGGCGACCGCCGGTGCGCCGGGATCGGCTGCGACGGATCGCTCGATCAGCCCCACGACCGTCGCCGGCTGGTCGGGGTAGACGCGGAGGCCGCGGCGCTCGACGGTCGCGGTGGCTGCGTCCGGCCAAAGGCTCACGCCGGGTTTCTACCGCACGAGTAGGCTGCGGCGTCGTGAGCGGGAAGCGGAAAGGGCGGCCTCTCCGGCCGGGCGCACTGATTGCTGTCCCCACCCCCGGATCGCCCTTGATCGACCAGTCGTATCTGAAGAGCGGCGTCGCGTGGCTCGAGGCGCAGGGCTTCCGCGTCCGGTTGACGGCGCATGCGAACGTCGGCAAGAGCTTCAAGGCCGGCCCGCCGGAGCTGCGAGCGCAGGACCTCCACGAAGCGTTTGCCGACCCGGAGGTCGACGCCGTCGTTCCGCTCGCCGGCGGCCAGTCCGGGGCGCAGGTGCTGCCCTACCTCGACTACGAGCTGATCGCGGCGAACCCGAAGCCGTTCGTCGCGTACAGCGAGCTGACCGTCCTCCATGCCGCCTTCGGCAAGGCGGGCCTCGTCAGCTTCTACGGGCCGATGGCGTCGGCGCTCGGTGTGCTCCCCGAATCGACGCGGGAGTCGTGGCTGCGAGCCGTGACGACCGCCGCGCCACTCGGGATCGTGGATCCGGACGGGCCGCCCGCCAAGACGGTCGTGCCCGGGGTCGCAGAGGGAGACCTGGTCGGCGGCACGCTTTCCCTCGTGGACACGCTGCTCGGCACGCCGTTCGAGATCGACACCCGCGGAAAGATCCTCCTGCTCGAGGACGTAAACGAGGAGCCGGCGAGAGTGGACCGGTTCCTGACGCACCTGCGCAACGCCGGGAAACTGCAGCAGTGCGCGGGGATCTGGCTCGGTGACTTCAAACGCTGCGTGCCGCGGGACAAGTGGCCGGTCTGGGGAGGGGCGAGCCTGACCGTCGAGGAGCTGATCGACGAGCTGATCGTGCCGCTCGGCATTCCGGCGATCCATGGATTGCCGGTCGGGCATAGCCGTGAAGTGGTCACCGTTCCCCTCGGCGTGCGCGCCCGGCTCGATGCGGGAGCGGGACGGATCGAGCTGCTGGAAGCTGCACTCGTCGAGTGACCCTCGATCGGGGGATAGGCGACGGCGGCGCGATCCGTCAGAACGTGAAGGAGTGCAATCGAGCGTGCAAACGCGGCCTCTCTCTGCGCACGCGGCCCTGGGCGCGGGCCGCCTGCGGCCGCGACCGCTGCCGCCGGGTGGGACGATCGCAGTTGTCTCGCCGGCGTCGCCGGTCGTCGTCCGACAGCCGCTTGCCAGCGCCCAGCGCTGGCTGGCGGAGCTCGGCTACGGCGTCCGCTTCTCGGCCCACTTCAACTGGCGACGGGGCTACACGGCCGGGACTCCGGAGGAGCGGGCGCACGATCTCGAGGCGGCATTTGCCGATCCGGACGTCGACGCCGTGCTGTGTCTCTGCGGCGGCCACGGCGCCGCGCAGCTGCTCCGTCATCTCGACTACGACCTGATCGCGGAGAATCCGAAGCCGTTCGTCGGCTTCAGCGACATCACGGTGCTGCACGCCGCGATCGGCCGTGAGAGCGGCCTCGTGACGTTCTGGGGGCCGATGTTCGCCCAGCTTGGCACGGCGGCCGACGCCACGCGTCAAGGCATGGTTAGCGCGCTCACGAAGATCGGTCCGCTCGGGCCCGTCGCTCCGTCCGAGCCGTCGGCGCGCACGCTCGTGGACGGCGTCGCGGAGGGCGAGCTCGTAGGCGGCACGCTCTCGCTCCTCTCCTCGCTGCTCGGGACTCCCTGGGAGCCCGACACCGCGGGCAAGGTCCTACTGATCGAGGACGTGGGCGAGGAGCCCTGCCGGGTCGACCGTTTCCTCACACACCTCCTGAATGCCGGGAAGCTCGACGAGTGCGCCGGTATCTGCCTGTCCGAGTTCACGAACTGCACGCAACGGACGGTCCACACCCGGTGGGCAGGAGACAGTCTGACGCTCGACGAGGTCTTCGCGCAGGCGATCGAGCCGCTCGGCATCCCGGCGATCTACGGTCACCCGCTCGGTCACGGCCCGCGGCTGGCGACGGTGCCGCTCGGCGTCCGCGCCCGCCTCGACGCCGGCAAGGGCCGGCTCAGTCTCGTCGAAGGGGCGCTCGAGGAGGTCTGAGCCTGACGAAAGCCGTGCTCCCATTCCCGCATCGGCTGGCACGCGAGTAGCAGCGGCGTCCTCGGGCCGGGGCGGCCGGGATTCTTTGATCGATACGTCGCGGCTGCGTCGCGACCGGTATCTTGCGTTTCAGTCGCGTTGGGAGTCGATTGTCGGTCTCCGAACCGCCTCGTAGAGGCCGTAGCGCACGCGACAGAATCGCTGATTACGTCCGCTGGTGTGGGTTGATAAGGCTTCGTTCACCGACGAGAGCGGGACGGGCGCGCCGATCAGCTCCTCGACCGCGGCGTGGACGTCCCGTACCCGCAACGGCCCGCCAGCTCGCTGGAGGACGTTTGTGACTGCGTCAAGCACGGAGCCCTGCCGATGGCGAAGGGCAGGCCCGGCGGCCCGTGGAGCCGTTTCGCTCCTAGCGAGCTCCTCGTGTAACCGCAGCAAACTTGGGAGCTCAACCTGGAGTCGAGGGTTCAAGAGTGCTCCGCTTAGTTCCACTCTTCCGGCTCGCTACAGACCACGCTTCGCTGTGGGGGCTAATTGCCTCCACGCCCCCGGAGCCAGGAGAGTTGCGGTTGCGGCCGACGCCGGCTGCGCCGCCATCGGCGGCGAGTTGGCGACCGGAACGTCACGCGACTCTCAGCGTTCTCTCAGGCGGCGCAGGCGAGGACGTCAATCTGCTGCGGATCGAGCCGCCGCCGCTGCTCGCGGCGTGCGATCTCCGCCGAGCGCAGCGTCCAGGCGAACGCGCCGCGAGGATCGAACGTGGGAGTCTCGTAGCGCGGTGCGCTCAACGCGTTCCGGCGTGCGATCTCCGCCGAGCGCAGCGTCCAGGCGAATCCGCTGCTGGGAGCGAACGAGGGAGTCTCGTAACGCGCCTCGTGCCCGGTCTCGATGTCGTTGAACTGCGTCATGTCCGGCTCCTTCTTGGCTCTGGCCGCTCCGCGCGACCTGGGTAGGCTCAACCTAGAGAGCCACGGCGGAGCCGACATCGGCAGAACTGCCGAATCGCATTGCCTAACTTGCTCGAGGAGCAGCACCACCGTTCGTGGGACTGCTTCACCGCGACCTCGCCAAACTCGCGACGGTGATCGAGCGCGACCTCGGAGAGGCGAACTCCCCAACCGGTCAAGACGCGATCCTCGCCACGGCCTGAGCGTTAGGAGGCGCGCGCGGCCCGGGTTCGGGGCCGGGTAGCAGGAAGGCCCGCCGGAGCGGGCCTTCCTGATGGCTGGTCTGCGTCAGGGGGCGATTTGGTCCGGCGTGTTGCCGAACACGTTGGCTCCCGCAACGGCACCGATGAGCGTGCCGAGGTTGTAGATGCCGCCGCCGGAAACTGCGCTGTTGCCGGTGACGGTCGAGTTGGTGAGCGTGAGCGTGTTGCCGCTGTCGTTGTAGATGCCGCCGCCGCGGCCGGTAGTGGTGTTGCCGTTCACGGACGAGTTGATCAGCGTCACCCCTTGGGGGCCGTAGAAACTCGACTCGCGGATGCCGCCGGCGTCCCCGTTGCCCCCCGCGTTGCCTTTCACAGACGAGTCTTCCACGGTCAGCATGCCGTAGGTGAGGATGCCGCCTGCGCCGCCGCGACCGCGCGCGGTGTTGCCCTCCACGACCGAGTTCTCCACGGTCAGCGTGCCGCCGTTGTTGATACCGCCGGCGTCGCCATTGTCGAAGGTTTCGCTGCTGGTGTTGCCTTTCACGGTCGATTTGTTCAAGGTCAGCGTGCCGTTGGGGTTTACGATGCCGCCGGTGTAGAGGCCGCCGTTGCCGTTCACGTTCGAGTTGTTCAGGGTCAGCCTGCCGAGGTTGAAGATGCCGCCCGTGTTGGCCCCCGTGTTGCCGTTCACGGACGAGTTGTTCACGATCAGTGCGCCACCGTTGTTGAAGATGCCTCCGCCGAGGTCGCCGTTTCCGTTTTGGATCGTGAGCCCATTCAGCGTCACCGCGACGCCGGAGACGGTGAGAACGGAGCCCGCCTGGTTGCCGTCGAGCGTGGCTCGACCAAGGGTGCTCGCACCCGTGATCGTGAGGTTCTTGCTGATCGTCGTGGAGCCGACGCAGGTGCCCTTGACTCCCAGCGTGTCACCGGCGGACGCGGCGTTCTGAGCCGCCTGCAGCGTGCTCCAACTCCACCGCGCAGGCCCGAGTCGTCAAGATCGTGACCGGCAAGGCAGGCGAGGCGAGTATCTATCCGGCAACGAAGTAGTTGTGAACGTCGAAGAACTGAATCTCCGGCGCAGGCAAGCCAGCCTGCGTAGCGGCGGGCACGATCTTCTCCTGCGAGAACCGCTCGAACTGTTCTCGTGACTCCCAGACATCGACGACGCGGACACCGTCACTCGTTACCGCCGCCCAATGAAAGAGCGCGCCCCCAACGTGCGGAGTGCCCGGGGCACCATGACCGATCGCCTTGATGGCTGCGTCGTACTGCTCCGCCGTTGCTCCGGGGAAGTTGAAGTCGACTGCGACTGGCATGCCACTGCTCCCTTCTTCTGGTGCGGGTCGGTGCGTCGCGAAGCAAGCACCGGTAGACGCATCGTAGGGGCCCCCGACGGAGCGCACATCGGCAGGACTGCCGATCTTCGCGCTGCCGAACTTGCGGTGTCATGCTTTGCGCCGTGAGGCCTGAGCGGAACCCGACCGTCGTTCTGATCGGCACCCTGGACACGAAGGGC
>PLBK01000021.1:285567-300499 GCA_003134505.1 Actinomycetota bacterium
GCGATCGAGGCGATGTCCCGCGGCGCGGCCGAGGTCGTGCTGGGGCTGCACGCCGACGGCCGGTTCGACGCGATCGGCGCGCTGGGAGGCACGGGCGGCACGGCGCTCGCCACGCACGCGATGCAGCGGCTGCCGATCGGCGTCCCGAAGCTGATGGTCTCGACTGCGGCCTCAGGGGACACGGCCCGGTACTTCGGCCCGGTCGACGTGACGATGATGTACTCGGTCGTCGACATCGCCGGGCTGAACACGATCCTGACGGGGATCCTGGTGAACGCCGCGGGTGCGCTGGTCGGAATGGCGACGAGGCCGGTGACCCCGCCCGGCGAAGGGAAGCCGCTGATCGCGGCCTCGATGTTCGGGGTCACGACGCCGTGCGTGACGGTGGCGCGCGAACGGCTGGAGGAGCTCGGCTACGAGGTGCTCGTCTTCCACCAGGTCGGCCTCGGCGGCCACTCGCTGGAAGAGGTCGTGAAGACCGGCTCCGTCGTCGGCGTGCTCGACGTCACCACGTCGGGGCTGGCGGACGAGGTCGGAGACGGCATCTGGCCTGCCGGCCCTGAGCGGGTCGAGGTCGCCGGGCGCCTGGGCATCCCCCAGGTCGTCTCGCTCGGCGCGCTCGACTGCGTCGTCATCGGCCCGCCGGAGCCGTTGCCCGCCCGCTTCGCAGGCCGGCCGCTGTACGTGCACGACAACGTCCTGGGGGCGACCCGCCCGACTCCGGGCGAGTGCCGGAAGATCGCGGCGACCCTCGCGCGCAAGCTGAACGCCGCCACGGGGCCGACCGTCCTCTATGTGCCGCTGCGCGGCCTCTCGCTGCTCTCGACGGAGGGGCAGGTGCTCGCGGATGCCGAGGCGGACGAGGCGCTCTTCTCGACGCTGCGCGACCTCGTCGACGGGTCGAAGGTCGAGGTGCACGAGGTCGACACCGAGCTCAACGATCCGCAGTTCGCACTTGCGATGGCGGAGCGCCTGCACTCGCTCGTGATCAGCGTCGCCCGATGACGACGCTGATCGGGCGCGACGACAGCGTCGCCGAGGCTGTAGCCCTGCTGCGCCGGGACGACGTCCGGCTGCTCACGATCACCGGCCCCGGAGGGGTCGGAAAGACCCGCCTCGCAGTCGCGGTCGCGGCGGCCGCGGCGGAGCAGTTCGCGGACGGTGTCGTCTTCGTGCCGCTCCAGGCCGTCCGCGATCCAACCCTCGTCATCGGCACGATCGCGCGGTCGCTCGGACTGTTCGACTTCGAAGGCGATCTCGAGCAACGACTGATCGACGAGCTCGAGAGCCGCAGGCTGCTGCTCGTCGTCGACAACTTCGAGCAGGTCGTCGATGCCGCACCCTCGCTCGCGTCGATCGTCGCCGCGTGCCCGACCCTGAAGGTCGCCGTGACGAGCCGCACGCGGCTGCGCGTCGCCGGGGAGCAGGAGTTCCCGCTGGCTCCGCTCACCCGCGAGGCCGCGGTCACCGTGTTCTGCGAGCGGGCACGCGAAGTGCGCCCGGATTTCCAGCCGGACGAGGCCGATCTCGACACGGTCGCGGAGATCTGCGACCAGCTCGACTGTCTGCCGCTCGCGATCGAGCTGGCCGCAGCGCGGCTCAAGCTGCTGTCTGCGAAGACGATGCTCGCCCGTCTGGAGCACCGTCTCGAGCTGCTCACCTCGGGGCCGCGGGATGCACCTGCCCGGCATCGAGCGCTGCGCGACACGATCGGCTGGAGCGTCGAGCTGCTCGAGGATGCCGAGAGGACGCTCTTTCACCGCCTGTCGGTGTTCGTGGGGGGATACACGCTCGAGGCGGTCGAGGAGGTGTGCGGCGGGGATCTCGACGCACTCGGCTCCCTGGTCGACAAGAGCCTCGTCCGTGTCGACGGGGAGCGTTTCGGCATGCTCGAGACGATCCGCGAGTACGCGAGCGAACTGCTCGACGCAAGCGCGGAGGCGGACGACATCCGGCGCGCGCATTCGGCCTACTATCTCCGCCTCGCTCAGGCCGCCGCGGCGGGCCTGGCCGCCTCCGACCAGGCAGCGTGGCGGACGACGCTCGAGACCGACCACGACAATCTCCGCGCCGCCCTGCGCTTCTCGCTCGACGCGGAGGATGCGGCGACGGCGCTCCAGCTCTGTGCCGTCCTCTGGCGCTTCTGGTTCGAGCGCGGCTACCTGAACGAGGGCCGGCTCTGGCTCGACGAGTCGCTCGCGGCCTCACCCGAGGCGTCGCTGACCCGCGCCCGCTCGCTGAGCGGGAACGGCGTCCTCACCCACTACCAGGGCGACTACGACCGTGCCGAGCAGCTCTGCCAGGGCGCACTCGAGCTCTCTGGTGCGCTCGACGACGCCAAGGGTGTCGCAGAGGCGTACACGGGAATCGCGCTGGTGCGACGGACGCGCGGAGAAACACCGGAGGCGGAGCCGCTCTTTCGAGAGGCTCTGGCCGTCTACGAGAGGCTCGGCGACGAGGAGGGGATCGCGCGGGCGCTCGACCGGCTCGCGCTGAACTTCGTGGTCGCCGGGGAGGACGCTCGTGCCCGGCCGCTCTTTGAGCGCAGCCTCGAGCTGTTCCGGCGGCTCGGCGACGCACACGGCGTCGCGCTCGGGCTCTACGGCCTGGCCGTCACCCGCCCCGCCGGCGCTCACGCCGCAGCGCAGGCGCAGGCCGATGAGAGTCTCGACATCCTGCGCGCAGTCGGTGACCGCCGGACCTTCGGCAAGGTGCTCTGGGTCGTCGCCGAGATCAACGCCGACCTCGGCGACACCGACACGGCCGCGGCGCAGTTCGAGGAGGCGCTGACGCTCTTCGTCGAGTTCGGCGATCGCTGGTTCTGCGGGCTCGTGCTCGAGTCGGCAGCCTTCCTGGCCGCCGGAGTCGGCGACGCCGAGCGAGCGGTGAGCCTCCTCGGCGCGGCCGACGCAGTCTGGGCGGCGCTCGGGGTCCCGCTGATGGCGCGGCTCCGCGAACGCCACGACCAGGTGCTCGCCGAGGCGCGCAGCCGGCTGGGAGAGGATCGATTCGCCGAGGCTTGGGACGAAGGCACGCGCGTTCCGCTTCGCGCCACGGTCGAGATCGTGGCCCCGGCGCGGACCGCCGTCGGCGTCGATTCCCCGGACGGTCTGACCGCGCGCGAGCTGGAGGTGCTGGCGCTGGTTGCCGAAGGCCGCACCGACGCGGAGGTGGCGGAGGGGCTGGTCGTGAGCCTTCGCACCGTCCACGCGCACCTGCGTTCGATCTATCGCAAGCTCGACCTCCACACGCGGAGCGCGGCAACGCGCTACGCCCTCCAGCACGACCTCGTGTCCTAGGCCGGCTCCATCGCGGTTACTTCTGGTCGCGGCTCCTGCGCGACTCGACGAGCGCGGCCCCGGCCACGACCACGACGACGCACCCGAGGGCGATGAGCAGCCAGGGGGTCTCCTCGAACGGGAAGTCGCGCACCTGCGCGTACTGGCTGACGCTCTCGCGGATGGCGGCGGCGAAGCCGAGCGTGGCCGGCCCGACGACCGTCCAGTCGTCGACCCACTTGCTGAGCGCGGGGGACTCCGTCTTCAGCTGCGTCTGGAGCATCGCGACCGAGACGTGCCGCTGCTTCGCGACCGCCGGGAAGAGCTCGGTCTTCAGCTGCCGGATCATCGCGTCCGTGTAGTACGAGGCCTGCTCGGACCGCAGTGCGGCATCTGCCGAGAGCCCGTAGTCGCAGAGCTCGAGGATCTTGCCGGTCTGCTCCGTCTTCGAGGGCAGCGAGGCCGCGACCGGAACGAGGATCAGCGCGATGCCGGCGACGAGCACGAGCAGGGTCGTTCGCCGACCCGGAAGGCCGAGAGCGATGAGCCCGAGGACGAGCACAGCGGCGCCTCCGCCGAGGAGCAGCCAGGGCACGGAGGCCAGGGAGATGCCGCCGACCGGGAGGTCGTACAGCGGCTGGAACTTCCCGTCGGGGAGCGCTGCGACGCCGCTCGTGATCGGGGTGATCAGGTTCGGGAGATCGTGCACCGTCGTCACGCCACGGGAGACATCGGAGAAGTTCGAGGCGACGTAGGCGGTGTACTGCTTCGTGCTCATCCCGGAGTCGCTCGCGAACTTCGGATAGGTCTTCGTGACCAGCTCGTCCACCGCTTTCGTGGCCTCCGCAACGTTGGCGCCGAACTGGGCGAAGCCCTTCGTTGTCGTCACCTCGCGAAAGCGGTCGCGCAGCTGCTGGCCCTCGTCCATGCGCAGAAACGCCGAGCTGGCGAAGGTGAAGACGATCAGCGCGAGGCCTGCGCCGATCGCGGAGAACGCGACCAGCCGTCGCATTCGAGCCTCCTTCGATTGTGGGTCGACGCCCGGATCGCGCCGAACGGGTTGAGGGCGGGCATCGCTTCCCGCTCCTATCTCGGGACGCCTCGCGCGAGGCGCGGCCGGAGGCGGCGAACCGGGTCGCTGGCGAAGCTGCGCTCGCCGGCTGCCCGCGCGAGCCGGTAGATCGTCGGGGTCAGCGCGATCGCGACGACGTCGAACAGCACGTAGCCGCCGGCGACACCGCTCGGAGGGTTGCCCTGCGGGATGTGCCACCAGGGGATCACGCCCGCCCACGCCCAGGTGCCCATGGCTGTCCCGTACAGCTCGAGAGCGGCGACGGCCGCGAAGACGCCGGCGTAGACGAGCGGGGCCCGCCCTCGCAGCAGGAAGACCACGAACAGGCCCGCCCCGATCGTGCCGACGAGGTCGGGGCGGGTCGGGACGACGAGCCCCGCGATCAGCCACCCGACCGCCACCGCGAGCGCCGCGCCCACGGTCAGCCGCGGGCGCGCGCGGAAGAGCCGCGATTCGCTCAGCGTCAGGCCCGTCAGGTAGACGAGGCCGTGACCCGGCGGCACGAACATCGGGATGTTGTGGAGGCGGTACGTGTACATGCCCCAGACCAGCGAGGCGATGACCTCGAAGCAGCTGGCGACGGCTACCACGAGGCCCACCTGCACGCGCAGCCGGAGCGGCAGTGGCCGGCAGACGGACAGGAACACGGCCCACATCGCCAGGCCCAGCAGGAGCTGGCCGGTGAGGTCGGCGAGCCGGTCTGCTGCGAGGAGTACCCCGAAGACCAGGACCATGAGGCTGCAGAAGGCAGCCGGGGAACGGGTCGTCCACAGGCCCACGCGGAGGGATGCCGGGACGGCGCTCACGCGGCCCGGGCGAGCGTCGCGTCACTCGCGAGCCGGCGGAACAGGGCCGTCCCCGTGCGGGCGAGGCGCTCGGCGGCGGCGCTCGGCTCGTCCCCGCGCAGCGCGCGCTCGGCGAGCCGCCGGCCGACGCCGCTGCGAATGACGGCGTAGGCGAGGCCGGGAAAGCGGTCGAGGGCGAGCTTGGCGAGCCAAGAGACGTCGAAACCGGCGGCGAGGTGCCCGCGTACCGCCGCGTCGTAGGCATCGAGGTCGCGAACGCGCGCGGCCAGCAGGTCGAGCGTCGCCTGGGCGGCGAGAGAGCCGCTCAGAAACGCCTCGTACATACCGTCGCCCGAGAACGGATCGACCAGCCCGGCAGCATCGCCGACGGCGAGCACGCGCCCGCGGGCCAGGCGCCCCGTGTGCAGGCCGCCCATCGGCAGGCGATGGCCGCGCAGGTCGCTCAGGTCGTCGAGGCTCGTGCCGAACGACTCGCAGAGGCGGCGCAGGTGGTCGCGCAGGAAGGGGCCCTCCCGTTCCCAGCCCCCGACGCCGAAGTTGACGTGGTCCCGTTTCGGCACGACCCAGGCGTAGCCCCCCGAGACCGTGCCGATCTCGATCGTGAAGCCCCGCCGGTCGAGCTGCGCCGGCACGCGCTCGTACGAGGCGTTGCCCTCGAGCGCCACATTCCGCAGCCTCGGCGCGGCCAGGCCGAGGGCACGGGACGTCGTGCCGTTGGCGCCCTCGGCCACGATCAGCGCCCGGCAGCGGACGCTCCGGCCGGCGAGCTCCACCACCGGGCCGTCCGCGGTCTCCTCGACGCCGCCGACCCGCGTTCCGTCCTCGAAGCGGACGCCGGCTGCGACCGCCTGTTCGACGAGGAACGCGTCGAGCAGGCGCCTCTGGGTGATCCAGACGAACGGGCTGTCGAGCTGCTGGCCGCCACGTCTTTCGCCGCGCAGGCGCAGCTCGAAGCGGTCGGGCACCGACTCGACGACCGGGTCGATCGAGAACGGGAGGAGGCGGAGGGCCCGGCCGGTGACCGCGCCGCCGCACGGCTTGTCGCGGGGAAAGCGGGCGCGGTCGACGAGGAGGACCGACGCTCCGCCCCGCGCGAGGCGGTAGGCCGTCGTCGACCCTGCCGGGCCCGCGCCGGCAACGATCGCGTCGAAGCTCGTGCGGCTCACGCGCGTCATTCGCGCACGATCCGGCGCCCGGTTCGGATCCGGGCGGCACGGGTCTCGTCGGCGTCCACCATCACGCGACTCTAACTGCGCACAGCTACTCGAACCGCAGGCTCTCGATCCCCGCCTCGGCTGGCGGGAACTGTGGATCGAGCCTCTCCAGGATGTGGACGAGCAGCGTCGCCACCGCGGTCGCCTTCACCCAGTTCCGGTCGGCCGGGACGACGTGCCACGGCGCCCACTCCGTGGACGTGTCCGCGATCACGTCCTCGTAGGCAGCGAGGTACCCGTCGTAGCGCGCGTGCACGTCCAGATCGGCCTTGCGGAACTTCCACCGCTTCTCGGGATTCGCGATCCGCTCGCGGAAGCGCTCGGCCTGCTCCTCCTTCGAGACGTGGAGGAACACCTTCACGAGCGTCGTGCCCTCGTCCGAGAGCAGTCGCTCGAACTCACGGATCTGGGCGGGTCGGCGGCTCCAGATCTCCTTCGGCGCAAGCTCGAGCACCCGCACGGCGACGACGTCCTCGTAGTGCGAGCGGTTGAAGATGCCGATCTCGCCGCGCGCCGGGCAGGCGGCGTGCACGCGCCACAGGTAGTCGTGCGCGAGCTCGGTCGACGTCGGCGCCTTGAACGAGGTGACGTGGCAGCCCTGCGGGTTGACGCCCTCGAACACGGCGCGGATGACGCCGTCCTTCCCCGAGGCATCGAGCCCCTGGAGCACGAGGAGCACGCCCCGCCGGGCCTCCGCGAAGAGCCGCCGCTGCAGGCGCTCGAGCCGCGCGACCAGCTCGGCGAGGTGCTCCTTCGCCTGCTCCTTGCTCTCCAGGCCGAGCGTGTCGCCCGGGTCCCGCTCCGCGAGCTTCGGCCGCTTCCCGGGCTCGATGCGGATCCGGTCGATCATCGGTTGGCGACTCTACCGCGCGTCTACGATCCCCACGTGGAGCGCTTCGACGCCATCGTCGTCGGCGCGGGGCCGGCGGGGTCGACGACCGCACACCGGCTCGCGAGCGCCGGCGCCCGCGTCCTGCTCGTGGACAAGGCCCGCTTTCCGCGCGACAAGCCGTGTGGCGGCGGGCTGACGATCCGCGCCGTCCGGCAGCTGCCGGTCTCGCCCGATCCGGTCGTCGAGCACGTCGTCGATCGGATGGGGATGCGCCTGCGCTACGGGAGTCGCTTCGAGCGCGGAGGCCGGCCGCTCGTGCTGATGACCCAGCGGATCCGGCTCGACCAGTACCTCGTCGAGCAGGCCGTCGCAGCGGGTGCCGAGTTCCGGGACGGCGCCAGGGTCGCGGACGTGCGCGCCGGCGAGAGCGATGTGGGCATGACCGTCGACGGCTCGCCCGTCGAGGCCGCCTTCCTGGTCGCGGCCGACGGCGTCAACGGGACGACGCGGAAGGCGCTCCGCCTCGGCGGCGATTACGTGCTCGGCGTCGCGTTCGAGGGCAACGTCGCGAAGGAGCTCGTCGGCGACCGCTTCGACGGCCTGGCCGAGATCGAGCTCGGGACGATCCCGGGCGGCTACGGCTGGGTGTTCCCGAAGGGCGACCACGTCAACGTCGGCGTGGGCGGCTGGGAGAGCGAAGGACCGGCTCTGCGTGACCATCTGCGCGTCCTCTGCCGCG
This sequence comes from Actinomycetota bacterium, assembly GCA_003134505.1. Classification (GTDB taxonomy): domain Bacteria; phylum Actinomycetota; class Thermoleophilia; order Gaiellales; family Gaiellaceae; genus PALSA-612. Next base: position 293,509 of record PLBK01000021.1, read on the forward strand.
CCTACGGGATCGACGAGGAGAGCGTCGAGGGGCTGCGCGGCCACCGGCTGCCGATGCGACCCGCAGGCTCGGTCGCCGCGCGCGGCCGTGCGCTGCTGGTCGGCGACGCCGCCGGGCTCGTCGATCCGCTGTCGGGCGACGGCATGTACGAGGCGTTCGTCTCCTCGCGGCTCGCCGCGGAGACGATCACGGACTTCCTCGAGGGCCGCGTGCAGAGCCTCGACGGCTACACCGAGAAGCTCTCGAACGCGCTCGCGCTCGGCACTGCAGCGTCCTGGGGAGCCAAGATCGCGTTCGACCGGTATCCGCGGCTCACGTTCGCGCTCGGGCGCGCGCCGCTTGCGTGGGGCCCCATCGAGCGGCTGATACGCGGCGACATCGAGCACCCCGGCGCCCAGCGCGGCCCGAGCCGGATCGGGCTCAAGCTGATCGAGCGCCTCGCCAAGGCGGCCGGCGACCCCGGCGCCGGGTACCGCGCCGAGGCACGCACCGCTTAACTCCTCGCGCCCGCCTGCCGAGAAATGCTCTCGGTGGGCCTGTTCGCCGCAGTCGTCTCCTATACGCTGCCCGACGTCGAGCCGGGGCCCGGTCGCCTGCCCGCGATCGTCTACCGGGTGCTGCCGTTCCTCGGCGCCGCGCTCGTCGCGGCCTGCCTGGTCGAGTTCGGCCCGACCCTGGAGGGCTTCGTCGAGGCGAGCTTCTGCCTCGCGCTCGTCGTGGTGACGGCGACCGATCTCGAGTACCGGCTGATCCCGAACCGGGTCGTCGGGCCTGCGTCGGTGCTCGTCCTCGCCGGCATGACGGTGGCCAGGCCGAGCCCGCAGTGGGCGATCGCCGGCCTCGCCGCCGCCGGCTTCCTGCTCGTCTTCGGCCTGATCTCCCCGCAGGGGATGGGCATGGGCGACGTCAAGCTGGCGTTCCTGATGGGCGCGGCGCTCGGGCGCGGCGTGATCCTCGCGCTCGTCGTCGCGAGCCTGGCCTCGCTGATCCCTTCGATCGTCATCCTCGTCCGCCACGGGCGGGCGGGGCGGAAGGTCGGCTTCCCGTTCGGTCCCTTCCTGGCGCTCGGCTCGCTGGTGGCGCTGCTGGTCGGAGGAGCGCTGTGACGATCGTGCGGCTCACGCGCCTCGGCATCCCTCATTCGGGTATGACCCGGACGGGGGACACGGCCGATGGATACAGGGTCATGTCCGCCCGCCGCTTTGCTCACGCCCAGAGCCCGCTCAGCTTGCTCGAGCTCGGGCTTGTCACGGCGGTGCTCGGTATCGCCGTGGCGGTCGCGGTGCCCGAGTACATGCGCCTGCGCCAGAGCGCGAGCGACGACTCCGCGAAGGCCCGTCTCACGCAGGCGACGCGCACGCTCGAGCAGCATCACGCGGCCGCCGGCACGTACGCGGGCGCGGCCCTGCCCGCGGGTGTGCGCCTCGAGGCGACCGGCCGCGGCTCGTACTGCGTCGAGACGAACGCCGGCGACCGCACCTGGCACGAGGCCGGCCCGCACGGCAAGCCGGCCGGCGGCGGCTGCTAGCGAGCCCTTAGGCAGCCGGTACGAGCGCGAGCTCCGGCGGGAAGCGCTCGAGGATCCACCCCGCGTCGAGCGGCTCGCGCCGGTACGGCCTGCCGCCGACGGGCACGAAGTCGCCCGTGCGCGGGTCCATCGGCAGTCGCGCCTCGGCCGGATACCAGCGGTTGTGGCGGTCGATGAGGTCGTTCACCGCGTGGAAGCGCCAGCGCGTCGCGAGTGCCCGCCAGCGCCGGTCGAAGCCGGCCGGCGCCGGCGCACGAGGCGGCGAGGTCGTGCCACGCCTCGGCCAGCCGTTCCGGGCCTCGGCGAGCCGTTGCTCGTGCTGCTCCGTCTCCAGCTCGATCTGCCGTAGCCGCCGCATGTAGGGAAGCGGCCCGCCGAGCGAGACGACGTACCGGTCGACGGCAGGCCGGAAGTTCCGCAGCCGGCTCTGGATCGGCTTGCCGCGGAGTGGGCTGCCTTCGAGATCACGATCGAGGAGCGCCGCCCCGGCCTGCTCGCGCGCGTTGGGATCACGCACGCCCCACTCGCCGAGAATCGCCTCTCGATCGCGCCGGTCCACGACTGGATCATGCCGTCTCGAGGGTGGCCAGCCGCCGTCCCTGCCACTCGAGGAGCCGCAGTAGCTGGTAGCCGAGCAGGGCGTACGCCGCTCCGATCAGCGCCTCCGCTCCGATCAGGCCGCCGACGCTGCCGAACGATTGGCCGTTCGCGAGCCGCCGTGCCGCCTCGATCCCGTGCGTGAGCGGGAATCCCTGGGCGATGAAGCTCATCCAGCCCGGCAGCTCGCTGAGCGGGACGTTGACGCCGCAGAAGACGAGCAGGAGGCCGAAGACGATGTTGTTGAGCGTCGCCGTCTCGCGGACGCGCAGCCCGAGGGCCGCGCTGACCAGGCCGAGGCTCGTGCAGGACGCCGAGGTGACCACGATCACGAGCGCGATCGAGGCGATCGACGACGCGGGCACGTGGATCCCGACGATCGCCCCGCCGGCCGAGAGCGCAAACGCCGACGCGAAGACGCCGTTCCCGATCACGGGCAGAGAGCGGCCGAGGAAGAGCGGCAGGCGCCCGGCCGGCGTCGCCAGGATGTAGCCGAGCGTCTTCTGGTAGCGCTCGCCCGCGATCGTGTTGCTCATGGCGAAGATGCACGGGATGGCGCAGTACTGGAGCGCGTTGCCGATCACGTAGAACTTGTCGGACTCGACGCCGGCCGAGCGCCCGATGTAGACGAACAGCAGGATCTGGAAGATCGGCGCGACGAGGAAGGTCGGGATGAAGATCCAGGGCGAGAGCCAGCCGAACAGCGCGCGATAGCTCATCAGCCCGCCAACGAAGAAGATCCTCGCGCCCGTCATGTCAACGACAGGGTCGCGCGGGCACGCGCCGAGTGCAGCAGCCTCCCGACGACGAGCACCCCGATCAGGGTGTAGGCGGCGCCGAGCCCGGCGCACATGCCGATGTCGGGGAGCGCCGAGCCGCCGATCGCGGCCTCGCGGATCGCGCGCATGCCCCAGGTGGGCGCGAGCAGCCACGAGATCGGCCGCACCCAGCCGGGGAAGAGCGACAGCGGCACGAGGAACCCGCAGATCAGCCAGACCGGGTACTCGAGCAGGTTCCCGAGCGCCCAGGCCGTCCGGTAGCGGACGAACGACACCGCGAGCAGGAAGCCGCACATCCCGATCGAGACGATCGTCACCGGCACGGCGAGGCAGAAGAGCAGCGGATGCGCGATGTGCAGCGAGATTCCGAACACGAGCCGTCCCCAGAGGAGCGTCGCCGCCATCGAGTAGATCCCGATCGTCGACATCGCGAGCGTCACGGGCAGCATCACGAGCGAGAAGTGCGCCGGCGCCGCGACGAGCAACTCGAGCGTCCCGTGCCAGCGCTCGCGCTGGAGCGCACCGCCGGCCGCCGTGCTGGTCGCCGACCAGATCCCCATCACGGATGCGCCGAGCGACGCGTACAGCAGCGCGTGCGGGCTTCCCTCGCGGAACAGGAAGAACGCCACGGTCGCGAAGAAGAGCGGGTAGACGACGCCGAGCACGCTGTTGAACGACGAGCGCGACAGCATCTTGAAGTGCAGGACCCAGCCGATCGCGAGCAAGCGGACGGCGCTCATGCGGCGGTGTCCACAAGGGCCACGTACGCGTCCTCGAGCGTCGGCTCGCGTGCGGCGACGCGGCCGACCGTCGTCCCTTCCAGCATCGCGAGCAGGGTCTGCGTGAGCTCGAGCCCCTTCGCCGACTGCACGAGCAGCACCTGCGCCTGGTCGCGCTCCTCGATCGAGATGGACGCCACGCCCGGCGCGTTCCGCAGCTTCTCGATCGTCTCCTCGGCGATTCCGAACGTCTCGATCTCGACCACCGTCTTGTCGGCGACGATCGACTTCAGGTCGCGCGGCGTCCCCTCGGCAACGATCTCGCCCTTGTTGATGACGGCGATCCGGTCGCAGAGGCTGTCCGCCTCGAACATGTAGTGCGTCGTCAGCAGCACCGTCTTGCCGGCCTCGGCGAGCGACGCGATCGTGGCGCGCAGCTCGCGGGCGCCGACGGGGTCGACGCCGATCGTCGGCTCGTCGAGGAAGACGACGGGCGGATCGTGGAGGATGCCGCGCGCGATGTGCAGCCGCTGGCGCATGCCCCGGGAGTAGCCCTCGACGCGCTCCTTCTCCCGGCCCTTCAGGCCGACGAGCTCGAGCAGGGCCTCGATGCGCGGCTTCTGCTCGCGAGGCGGCACGGCGTAGAGCTCGGCGAAGTAGCGCAGGTTGTCGAGGGCGGAGAGCCGCTCGTAGAGGCCCCGCTCGCCGCCGAACACGTAGCCGATCCGCTTGCGCACCTCGCGCGAGTCCTTGACGACGTCGAGGCCGAGCACCCGGGCCGTGCCCGAGGTCGGGATCAGCAGTGTGATCAGCATCTTGATCGTCGTCGTCTTGCCGGCGCCGTTCGGGCCGAGCAGGCCGAACAGCTCGCCCTCGCCGATCTCGAACGAGACGCCGCGGACGGCCTCGATCTCGACCGATCGGCGGCGGAAGACGCCGGTCGAGGTCCGATACGTACGACGCAGGTCGCGGACCTCGACGACAGCCCGCGGAACCGGCGTCACTCGCCTTGCTCCGGCCCCTGCTGCGCGTCCAGCCGCTCGGCGACGAGCATCAGCCGGCGCAGCAGCGCGTTGAGCTCGTCCTTCTCCTTCACGGTCAGCGCCGAAGTGACGAGCGCCTCCTTGGCCGCCTGCGCCGCCGTCGACTCGTCGTAGGCCTTGATGCCGGCCTCGGTCAGCTCGACCTGGACGCCGCGGCGGTCGCTCGGATCGGGCAGCCGCCGGATCAGCCCGGCCTCCTCGAGCCGGTCGAGGCGGTTCGTCATCGCGCCGCTCGACAGCTCGGCGTGGACGGCCAGGTAGCCCGGCGAGCGCCGGTACGAGTCGCTCGAGTGGCGCAGGAGCCCGAGCACCTTCCACTCGCCCCAGGTCAGCGACCGCTCGGTCAGCGTCTCCTCCATCATCCGCTTGATCCGGCGGCTGAGGCCGTTGATCCGGTCGACGATGCCTTCGACGGCCGGGTCGAGGTGCGGCAGCACGTCGCGGATCGATTCGAGGAAGCGATCCACGTGGTCCTTCTGGATCTCGTCGGTGCGTGTCATGGGGCTCATTGTTCCAGATCAAATGTCTTGACGTCAAGAGACATTGTCTATAGTCTTTCGATATCGAGAGATTCGAGATCGAGAGACAGGAGGCCCGAAACGATGTTCCCGCTCGACGTTCAGACCCGCAAGCTCCTCGCTCAGGACCGCATCGACTCCCTGGCCGCCTCGCGCAGCCGCCGCGGGCCGGCGCGCAACGAGACGGTCCCGGTCAGGGGGACGTGGGCACAGGCGGCAGCGGTTCCGCCGTGCAGGACTGCGGCTCGCCCTCGCAGCACCCCAGCTTGAACCGGCAGTGCGGGCATTGCCACGTCCCGTGCACCCAGCGCATGTCGGCGCCGCAGCGCCAGCAGGATTCCACCTGCGTCATGGAGCCAATCTACGAAGGAGACCGGACGCGCTCGGCTGCTACACTCGATCGGCGGGGCGGCGTAGCTCAGTTGGTTAGAGCAGCGGAATCATAATCCGCGTGTCGTAGGTTCGAGTCCTACCGCCGCTATCGTCCCCTGGGGTATCGGAGAAGAGATGGCAACCGGAGTCAGAGTCGCAATCACGCTCGCTTGCACGGACTGCAAGCGCCGCAACTATCAGACGCAGAAGTCCAAGCGGAACACGCCGGACCGCGTCGAGTTCAACAAGTACTGCCGCTGGTGCGGCAAGCACACGCTGCACCGCGAGACCAGATAGTCAGGGACGATTTGGCCAGACAGACGAGAGCCCAGCGCCGCGCGCGGCGGCAGCAAGAGACGCAGGCCGAGCCGGCCCTCGCAGGTGCCGGAGGGCGTGGCGCCAAGCCTCCCGTCCGGCTGGCCCCCGAACCGCCTGCCCGGCCGGAACGCGGTCGCCGTGCGCGCGAGCAAGCCGGCGGCCCCGGCCGCTTCATCGTCGAGTCGTGGGGTGAGCTCAGAAAGGTCGAGTGGCCGAACCAGAGCCACGTCATCCAGGGCACCGTCGTCGTGCTGATCGCGTGCGTGATCATCGGGACGTTCATCTGGGTGGCCGACATCGCGTCCAAGCACATCGTGCAGGACCTCCTGCTCCGGTAGGCGGGTGCTCCGTGGGAGGGAAAAGAGGCTGAGATGTTCCGCTGGTATGTGATCAACACCTACTCCGGGCACGAGAACAAGGTGAAAGCCAATCTCGAGCACCGGATCGATTCCATGGGGCAGCGCCTCAAGTTCCGCCGCGTCGTCGTGCCGACCGAGCAGGTGATCGAGACGAAGGACGGCCAGAAGGTGCAGATCGAGAAACGGATCCTGCCCGGCTACGTGCTCGTCAACATGGACCTGAACGACGACAGCTGGGCCGTCGTCCGCAACACGCCCGGCGTCACGGGCTTCGCGGGGCCGGGCGGCAAGCCGGTTCCGCTCGCTCAGGGCGACGTGGACAAGCTGCTGCACACGGGCGCTGGCGGCGGCGACCGCCCGCGCGCGCAGGTCGAGTTCTCGCTCGGCGAGTCGGTGAAGGTAACCTCAGGACCGCTCTCCGACTTCGACGGCGAGATCGTCGAGGTCAACCCGGAGCAGCAGAAGCTGAAGGTGCTCGTCGACATCTTCGAGCGCCAGGTGCCGGTCGAGCTCGGGTTCGACCAGGTGAAGAAGATCGACTAACGCAGGTTCGCGCTCGATGCGGCCGGGTCAGACTTCAGTCTGACCCGACAAGAAGCAGCCAGAGAAACGGCACGGAGAACACGGAGAAAGAAGCAGATGGCAAAGAAAGTTCTCACGATGATCAAGCTGCAGATCCCCGGCGGGCAGGCCAACCCGGCGCCGCCTGTCGGTCCGGCGCTCGGCCAGCACGGCGTCAACATCATGGAGTTCTGCAA
>PLBK01000001.1:0-2538 GCA_003134505.1 Actinomycetota bacterium
CACCTGGACGAGGTCCCCGTCGATCCGTCGAGCCTGCGAGCCGATCTATCGCCGGAATTCTGCCTCGCAGTCCTTCAGGCGCTGAGCAAGGAGCCCGACTCGCGGCCGCCGACCGCGACCGCATACCCGCGCATGCTCCAGATTGGGGACGGTGAGCTGCGGTGAGCGTCGCGTATCTCGTCGTCAAGTCGGGGCCGCGAGCGGGTGACGAGTTTCCTCTCGAAAGCGAACTCATCATCGGCCGCGACCAGGCAGCCGTCACGCTGGACGACGATCAGGTCTCCCGCCGCCATGCCCGACTCGAAGCCGCGGGCGGAGAGGCGACGATCGAAGACCTCGATTCGACCAACGGCACGTGGTTGAACGGCAGCCGACTCGAAGCCGGTTCGGTGAGGGTGCTCCTGCCGGGCGACGAGATCCGGGTCGGCAAGACGATCCTCGCGGTCGAGTACACACCCGGCCAGACGGTGATCGCAGATCCGGTGCCGTACACGGCAGCCGCATCGGCGACCGCTCCGCCCGCCGCCCAGCCCGTCGCCGCGCCGACGACCCCGTTCTCAGTGGCGGAAGTCCCGGCGTCGAGCGGGATTGCGACGCGCGACGTCCGGGTTCAGGTCGTGACCATCGTGACCATCGTCGCGACCGCGGCAGGGCTGATCGTCTACTTCGCGCTTCGCTGACGCTCCGCTTCAGCGGAGCGCGATGAACAGGATCACGGCGATGGCGACGAGGATCGAGAGTCCGAGCGGTGCCAGCCGCGCTCGATTCTTAGTCCTGATGTCGAGCAGCGGGTCCAGGCGATGGGAGCGCGCCCGAGAGTCCGGAACCTCTGCGGCAGGTGCGATGTAGTCGGGCCGCTTCGCCTCGACCGCGAACGGCTCCGGGCGGGGGCGCATCGCCGTCGGGCGCGCGTTGACGTCGCTTCTCGTCCGGAGCTCCAGGACTGTCACGCCCATGAGCAGATGGTCACCTGGACGCAGCGGCGCAGGTCCGCTCAGCGTCATGCCGTTGAGGAAAGTGCCGTTCCTGGAGCCGNNGCGAGCCCGGACGCCGGGTCGCGGCCGATCTCGAACGAGCGGTCGAGGGGGACCTGCTTCCCGGCGTCTGGACCCTCGATGATCTCGAGCACGTAGTCGCTCATCGTTCGAGGCGTTCTACGACGGCGACAGGGGCCTGTCAACCCCCGAGCCGACGCCGATCGACGACCACGTGAACCGCGTCACGTCCGAACCTTCCGGCGCGAGCACGCCCGGGCGCGTTCCGCGGCGCNNCGGATCGGGCCGAGACCTTCGCGACGCCAGTCGGAGGAGAGACCGACGACCAGCAGCCCCGCGCCTCGCATCGCATCGAGCATTGCCGCCTGGCCTACTCCGGCCACGACCGTCTCGACCGGCACTCCCGTGAAGCTCTGGACGACCATCGCGGCATGCCCGAGCAGGCGGCTCGAATCGCCCTCGGCCGCCGATCCGGCGGCGCCGATTAGCCGCAGGGTGACGCCCCGGGAGGAGGCGATCCAGGTTCCGAGCTCGAGCGCAGCCCAATCGTGGCTCCCGCCCCCGAACGGCACGGCAACCGGATGCTCCTCGTCGAGCTGCGGCAGCTGCTCGCCACGCTCGACAAGAACCGCGACGTCCGACGGAGCCCGTTCGAGGAGCCGCCCCACCGGGCCTCGCGGGACGCCGCCGCCGTGCAGCGGCCGGCGTCCGTCGATCAGGACGAGATCGACGCGGTCGCGCGTCGCCAGCCGGAGGTAGTCGCGGCCGGGGTCGCCCGAGGTGAAGGCGGCGACACGCGTGAAGATGCCCTCACGCAATAGCAGCTGCCTGTGACTTTCGAGCAGCCGATTCGCCCGGGACAGGTCGTCTCGGTCGCGGACGCGGCCGGCGACCAGGTACGAGGGACGCAATGCCTCGACGATCACGACCTCGCGCGGCGGCTGCGACCCTGCAATCAGCGTCGCGAGAGTGATCAGGGTGTCCAGGTTGCGGTCGTCCTGCGGAAGGACGACGACCGAGTGCAACGCCTCCGCCGGCGCCGGTTCGCCCGGAGCCTCGAGCTCCTCCTCTGCAGGCGAAGAGAGCTCCTTCCGCGGGTCGATGAGCCGCAGCGCCGGACCGGCCATGAACGTCGTCACGAGAGCCATCAGGACCAGCATCGAGAACAGCTTGTNNGCGAGTCCGATCGGCGCGCCGGTCGCAGTCAACGGCGGCGGCGTCGCGACGTGACATGCCGGCGAGGCGGGCAGCGAGCATCCCCCCGCCCCACTTACCGAGGATCGCGATCGCGATCAGACCGAGGGTGGTCAGCCACAGGCGACCGTTGTCGATCCCGGTCAGATCGACCCGGAGCCCGCTGACGGCGAAGAACAGCGGCAGCAGAAGGATCATCACGAAGTCGTCGATCCGTCTGCTCACGTCGGCTGTGAGGCCGGCGTTGCGCGGCATGACCGAGCCCATCACGAAGGCGCCGAAGAGAGGGGCGACACCGGCTCGCTCCGACGAGAACGACGCCAATAGCACGCCGACGAAGATCGTCCCG
>PLBK01000001.1:2573-2766 GCA_003134505.1 Actinomycetota bacterium
GCGCGAGCAGACCCCAGGCGGTGACGTCGTCGATCGCGGCCGACGCGAGGCTTAGCGCACCGACGGGGCGCTTGAGCATCCGGCGTTCGACCAGTATCCGTGCGAGCACGGGGAAGGCCGTGACCGACATCGAGACGGCGATGAAGAGCGCGAACGCGCCGTAACGGGTGTCGGGCGGCCCGAGGTACTCGTA
>PLBK01000044.1:0-897 GCA_003134505.1 Actinomycetota bacterium
CCGGCCGGGACGCCCGCGGTCGAGCTCCGGCCGCTGCTCCGCTTCTTCAGCCGGCCGAAGGGCCATCGCGTCGAGTCGCCGTGGGCCGCATCGCTGAGCGGCGGGACGCGGTTGTCGGCTGGACTTCTCCTCGGAGAGGGGATCCTGCGCCGGGACCGCGTCTCGAAGGGCTCCGTCGTCCTCGTCAGCGACCTGAGCGACGCGCCGGACGATCGCGCGCAGTTGACCGCCGCCGTCCTCTCCTACCAGCGCGAGGGCATTCCGCTGAAGGTGGTCGCGATCGATCCCACGACGGAGAACGAGCGGTTCTTCCAGGGCCTGCTCGGGAGCCGGCCGCTGCGCCAACGGGCGAGCCGGGGGCCGTCGGTGGTCGAGCCCCCGTCGTCGAGCGGCCTCCCCGTCGCGCTCATCGTCGTCGCCGCGCTCTTCCTCGTGCTCCTCGCCGTGAACGAGCATGCCTGCGCGCGGCTCGGCTGGAGCCGGGAGCCGGGTCGATGAGTCGCCGTCGCCTCCTGCTCGCGCTCGGTGCCGCGCTCTGCCTGTGCGCCGCGACGGCGGCCGCCCTGCTGGCGAGCGACATCCGGGCCTGGCAGGCCGCCGTGCACGCCGCCGACACCGAGGGAGTCGGGAATCCGGCGAGGTCGGTGCCTTCCGCCGGCGAGATCCTTCCTTTCCACCTCGCGCGCAGCCTGCTCGGGCTCGAGGACGACATCGCGCTCCGCCGCACGCTCGTCCTCTTCCGCGGCGGCTACAGCGGGATCCCGAGCCGTGACCAGAGCACTTCCGGCGCCGAGGCCCGCGCCGAGGCCGAGGCCGCGCTCGGTCGCGTCATCCGGGAGGAGGGCGACGGGCGGCGGGCAGCCGCCGCGGCCAACCTGCTCGGCGTGCTCGTCTTCG
>PLBK01000044.1:915-1176 GCA_003134505.1 Actinomycetota bacterium
CTCGCGGAACGCGGCCTCGGGCAAGCGCCGCGGCGGGGCGAGCGTGACCAGCCCGGGGCGGGGCTACTGACGTGCACGTGACGCTCCTCACCCCTGCCGGCCTCCTGCTCGTGCTCGGCGCCGTTCCGGCGCTCGCAGCGCTCACGTACGCCGAGCGCTGTGCCCGACGGACGCGGTTCGTGCTCGGCCTGCGCCCGCCGGGACGGTTCTGGCGGATCGCCGCGGCCGTGGCACTCTGCCTCGCCGCCGCGCTCCTCGGCG
>PLBK01000044.1:1204-2618 GCA_003134505.1 Actinomycetota bacterium
GGCTCGCCAGGGCGAAGGCGGCGGCCGAGAGGATTCGCGCCGCGATCCCCGATGTGGCCGCGGGTGTCGCCTCGTTCACGGACCGAACGCTCCCGAACCTGTTCCCGACCGCGGACGAGGCCCTGTTCGCCGCCACCGTCGACCGCTCCGTCGGCATCGAACGGCCGCCGCCGGGGGGCAGCGCGCTGACGGTCACGACGTTCGACGCGCTGACCGCCCTGGGCGNNCGGCTGCACGCGACGCTGGGGCGGGCCCCCGGGCTGCGGATCGTCCTCGTCCGGATCGGGTCGCAGCGAGAGCGCGTGTTCGGGCGCGAAGGCCTGCCCGAGGCGGACTACCGCCCGCAGGCCACGGGGCGAACGGTCTCGAGCTTCGTCCAGGCGACGGGCGCGCGGGCCTTCGACGAAGGCCGGCTCGGACTGGCCGCAGCAGCCGCCCGAGAGGACGTCGGACAGGGCAGCAGCGTGCGCGTCGGCTCGATCTCCTCGTCCACCGACCTGGCTCCGTTCCTCGTGCTCGCCGCCTTCGCCCCGCTCGGCCTCGTGCTCGGGCTACGGAACGTGCTCTAGCGCGGCGACACGGGCGACGCGTAGACGCCGTCCGTGAGCGTCGCCGGGTCCGGCGCGGGCNNGTCGAGGAGCAGCCGCGCCCGCAGTCGCTCGATCGGATCCTGGAACTGCGCCCGCAGCTCGGCCGGGACGTAGCTCGCGTCGTCGTGGGCCGCGTGACCATGGCCGCGCAGCGTCAGCGCCTCGACCGCCCGAGGGCCGCCGCCGGACCGCGCCTCCTCGACCGCAACCCGCACCGCCTCGTAGACGGCGATCACGTCCGTGCCGTCGACGCGGAAGCAGGTGATGCTCCACCCGCCCTCGATCCGATCCGCGATGTTCGTGTTCACCATCTGCTGCTCGCTCGGCGTCGAGTACGCGTAGCGGTTCGACTGGATGACGAACACGACCGGCACGCGCCAGACGCCGGCCAGGTTCAGACCCTCGTGGACGTCGCCGACCGACATCGCGCCGNNCCGTCGCCGAAGAAGGTCAGCGCCACGCGCGGCTCACCGCGACGCTTGAAGGCAAGCGCCGCACCGACGGCGACCGGCACGAGGTTGCCGAGCATCGAGACGAGCGGGAACACGTTCCTGGACGGGAAGCCGAAGTGCATGTTCCCGTCGCGGCCTGCGCTCGGGCCGTCCGCCTTGCCGAGGAAGTTGCGGAACACGTCCGCCGGCGTCAGCCCCCGCGCGTAGTGGCAGGCCTGCTCGCGGTTCAGCGGAAGGGCGACGTCGTCGGGCCCGAGCGCGAGGCCTGCCCCCGCGCCGACCGCCTCCTGGAGGTAGCCGGTGTAGACGCTGCCCGGGATCCGCCCCTGCCGGTAGAGCGCCATGATCCGCTCCTCGGCGAAGCGCTGCAGC
>PLBK01000013.1 GCA_003134505.1 Actinomycetota bacterium
GCCTCCTCCACGACGCGTAGTGCACGCTGTGTGAACGGCGAGAACACGCGGATCGCCTCGACCTCGTCACCGAAGAGCTCGATGCGGATGGGCTCCCGGCCGGTCGTCGGGTACACGTCGACGATGCCGCCGCGCACNNCGGGTAGAGATCGACGATGCCGCCGCGCACCGCGAACTGCCCGCGCTCCTCGGCGCGCTCGACGCGTTCGTAGCCGGCGTGAGCGAGCCGCTCGGCGAGACCGTCGACACCCAGCTCGTCGCCGGGACGGATCGTGATCCGGCCGGGCCGCGCCTCGGGCGGCGGCAGCTGCTCCGCGAGGGCGGCCGCGGAGACGCAGACGAGGCCGCCGGCCGCGAGAACGTCGAGGCTTCGGAAGCGCTCGCCGACGAGGTGCGGCGGCGGCTCGAGGCCGGAGTCGAAGGCGACGCCGCGGCTCGGCATGAAGGCGACGTCCTCCTCGCCGAGGAACCAGGCAGCGGCCTCGGCAGCGTCGCGGGCCTCTGCGTCCTCCGGAAGCAGGCAGACGAGCCCGCGCCCGAGCCGCAGGTGCAGCGCGGCGAGCAGAAGCGGCAGCGCGGGCTCGGACACACGGGCGTTCGCGCTGCCGACCTCGTCCGCGAACGCGGCGAGACGCTCGCTCTCGGCGAGCTCACGCGCGAGGACGTTGAGCACGGGTCGGTCCATGACGACTGGCGGAACCGCCGGGTTCCGCCCCCTCGAGTCTACGTCCGACCGCCTGCGCGCCCGGCGCCTGACCCGTCAGTTGAAGCGCTGCTGCGCGGCTTCGAGGCCCTCGACCGCCATCGTCTCGACTGCGTCGGCGGCCCGCGAGACGAGCGCATCCACGTCCACGGTCGGATCGAACGGCGACAGCACGTAATCGGCCAGGGAGCGACGATCGCCGCGGCCTGGCCTCCCCACGCCGATCCGCAGCCGCCGGAACTCCTGTCCGCCGAGCGCCTGTGCGATCGAGCGGAGGCCGTTGTGGCCGGCGAGGCCGCCCCCGAGCCGAGCCTGCAGGCGGCCCTCGTCGAGGTCCACGTCGTCGTGGACGACGAGCAGCGCTCCGGGATCGACCTTGAAGAAGCGCGCCGCCGCGCCGATCGAGCGGCCCGACTCGTTCATGTACGTCTCCGGCTCCAGCAGCGCGAGCCGCAGATCCCCGAGACGCACCTCGGCGAGCCGGCCCGAGAACTTCGACCGCCACGAGCCTCCATGCCGCGCCGCCAGCACGTCGGCGACGAGCCAGCCGACGTTGTGGCGCGTCGCGGCGTACTCCCGCCCGGGGTTGCCGAGACCCGCGACGAGCAGGTCGAGCGTCGAGGCTCCCTCGCCCCGACGGAACAGGCGCACGGGAACTTAACCCTCGGAGGTGCCGGCCCCGTCCTCGCCGGACGCGGCTCCCTCGGCCGGCGACTCGGCAGACGGCCCTTCGCCCTCGGGAGCCTCCTCGCCCTCGGCCAGCTCTCCCTCGGGGGCCTCCTCCTCGACCTCGACGCGCGGGGCGGCGACGTTCACGACCACGATGTCGGGGTCGTCGAGGATCTTGGTGCCCTCCGGCGCCACGAGGTCGGCGACGCGCAGTGCCGTCCCGATCTCGGTGCCGCCGATGTCGAGAACGAGCCGGTCGGGAATCTCCAGCGGCAGCGCCTCGACGCTCACCTCGCGGACGAGCGCGGACAGCACGCCGCCCTCCTTGACGCCGGGCGACTCGCCGACGAGCTCGATCGCGACCTGCGCCGTGATCGCCTGGTCGAGGCGTACCTCGTGCAGGTCGAAGTGCGTGATCTTGCCCCGGATCGGGTCGACCTGGTAGTCCTTGAGGATCGAGGCGTGCGACGTCTTCTGCCCCTGGAGGACGACGTCGAGGATCGCGTGACGGCCGTGCGGGCCGTTCAGCACGCTCCGAAGCTCACGCTCGGGCACAGCGATCGCGTGCGGCGTTTTGCCCCGTCCGTAGAGAACGCCCGGGATCAGGCCTTCCCTGCGCAGCCGCGCAGCCGCGCTCGATCCGACGCTCTCGCGCTCGCGCGCTTCCAGTTTGACTCGCTCTCCGGCCACGGCGGCGGATTGTAGCTGCGACCGGTTCGCCGGCCGTACGGGTGCCGGCTAGAAGAGCTGGGTGTCGCCGCCGAAAATCGCGGAGACGGAGTCGTCGGAGAAGACGTTCATGATCGTTTCCGCGAGGAGGCCCGAGATCGGCAGAACCGTCATCTTCTCCGGGCGATGCCGCGGGTCGATCGGGACGGTGTCGGTCACGACGATGCCGGCAAGGTCGGATTCGCCGATCGCCTTCAGTCCCTGCTCCGAGAAGAGCGCGTGCGTCAGAAACGCCCAGACCTCGGTCGCGCCGTGCTCCCTGAGCGCCTGGGCACCCACGATCAGCGTGCTGCCCGTCGTCGAGACGTCGTCGCCGATGATGGCGATCTTGTCCCGGACACGTCCTGTGACCTCGGTCATCTCGACGGTGTCGCGACTCGGCCTCGTCTTGTGCATCACCGCGAAGCCGGCGCCGATCATCTCGCCGAAGCGGACGGCGTGCTTGGCGCGACCGGCGTCGGGCGCGACGGAGACGACCCCCTCGCCCTCGAGCCCCAGGTCGCGGAAATGCCGGCCGAAGAGCGGGAGCGCGGTCATGTGGTCGACCGGGATCGTGAAGAAGCCCTGGATCTGGCCCGCGTGCAGATCCATCGTCAGGATCCGGTCGGCACCGGCGAGCTGGAGCATGTCGGCGACGTAGCGGCCTGAGATCGGCTCGCGCGGCTTGGCCTTCCGGTCCTGCCGCGAATACGGGAACCAGGGAACCACGGCGGTGATCCGCTTGGCCGAGGCGAGCTTGGCCGCCTGGATCATCAGGCAGAGCTCCATGAGATTGCGGTCGACGGGCTGGCAGCCGGTCTGTACCAGGAACAGGTCCGAGCCGCGGATCGACTCGCAGTAGCGGCAGTACGTCTCGCCGTTCGGGAACGTCTCGAGCTCGATCTCGCCGAGCTCCACGCCGAGCTTCTCCGCGATCGCGGTGGCCAGCTCCGGATGGGAGCGGCCCGAGAACACCATCAGCCGCTTCGACGGTCCGCGCTCGATCCAGTGGCCGGCGCTCACCTCGGGGCGCTCCGGAAGCTCGAGCGACTCGAGGCCCGGCAGCCGGAAGGCCTCAGTCGTCGTGCTCTCGATGGACACGCTGTTCCCTCGGGACGTAGCCCTCTTTGTTCACCTGGCGCGGCGGAAAGCCGGCCAGCGCGGCCGGCGGCACGTTCTCGGTGATGACCGTTCCCGGATAGACCCATGCGTCGTCGCCGACCTCGACGGGTGCGACGAACGTATTGTCGACGCCGGTCCTGACGTTACGCCCGATCGTCGTCCGGCCCTTGGCCTGTCCGGGCCGGTGCGAGAAGTTGGCGGTGACGTTCGCGGCCGCAATGTTGGTGTCTTCGCCGATGTCGGCGTCACCGATGTAGGAGAGGTGCGGCACCTTCGTGCGCGCGCCGATGCGCGAATTCTTGATCTCCACGAATGTTCCCGCCTTCGCCCCCGCCTCGACGACCGTGCCGGGGCGAAGGTAACAGAACGGGCCGACCGTTGCACCCGGGCCGACCACCGCGTCGACGACCGCTGCGTGCGGGCCGAGCTCGGCGCCCGCCTCGATCCGCGACCGCCCGGCGAGCACCGTGAACGGGTGGACGACGACGTCCTCGGCGATCTCGACCTGCGGCTCGATCCACGTCGTCCGCGGGTCGACGATGGTCACGCCCGCCAGCATGTGCCCCTCGTTGATCCGCGTGCGGAGCGCATCCGCTGCCGCGGCCAGCTCGACGCGGGTGTTGACCCCTGCCGCCTGGACGGGATCCGGCGCCAGGTGCACGGCTCCCGTGCCGCCGCTCTCGACGATGTGCCGGACCGAGTCGGTGAGATAGAGCTCGCCTTGCGCGTTGTGGGGGTCGAGCCGGTCGAGCGCCGACCAGAGCGCGTCCGAGGAGAAGACGTAGATCGAGCTGTTCACCTCGCGGATCGCCAGCTCCTCCGGCGTCGCGTCGATCGCCTCGACGATCCCGCGCAGCTTCCCGTCGGCATCCCGGAGCACGCGGCCGTAGGCAGCCGGATCGCCGGGCTCGAAGGAGAGCACGGTCACGTCGGCGGCGGTGCTGCGATGCGCGGCGACGAGCTCTCGGAGCAGCTCCGCTGTGAGCAGGGGCGTGTCCCCGGAGAGCACGAGCACGTCGCCGCGGAAGTCCTGGAATGCCCCACGAGCAGCGATGACGGCGTCTCCGGTCCCGCGCGGCTCGGCCTGCAGCGCCGTCTGCAGCCCGTCGAGCGTCCCGGCCGCCGCCGCGGTCTCCGGAGAGAGCACGACGACGAACGGCTCCGGCCCGAGCGCACGCCCCGCCTCGATCGGCCAGTCCATCAGCCGCCGGCCGAGCAGCGCGTGGAGGTGCTTCGGGAGCTTCGACCGCATGCGCGTGCCGAGGCCTGCAGCCATGACGACGGCGGCGAGCGGGGTGTCGTGCCGGCTCATGGCTGCGGGTGAGATGGCTGGGGCGCCAGGATTCGAACCTGGGGTCGCGGGACCAAAGCCCGCTGCCTTACCACTTGGCTACGCCCCACCGGACGGACCTGCACTACTTGGCTTGCTGGCGGGGACGGTCAGGGAGGTCGTGGAAGAGCAGGTAGAGCGCCACAACGGCGAAGACGCCGGCCAGGAGCAGCGCCAGCCAGCCGATGATGAACGCGAGGATGACGGCGACGACGGCGAGCGCCTGGGACGCCGCCAGCACCCAGGAGACCTCCCGGCCGAGCTGCGACTCCACCGAGCGGCCGGCGAGCAGGTAGAAGAGGATGATCGGCACCGCGATCACGATCACGGTGATGCGCGAGAAGTCCTTCTCGAAGGCGACGAGCAGCCCTTCGAAGATCGCGATTCCAAGTGCGATCTTGACCCGGTTCGTCCAGAGCCAGCTCCCGTGCACCTGCCCTCCCATCGCCGCTCAACCGTACCACGTTGGCGCGCAAACCCAGACGGCGCCGAGGCCGCCGAGCGCGCTTGCCGCGGCGACCGCTTCTTCCTCCCGCTCGAACAGGCCGTAGACCGCCGGCCCGGCGCCGCTGACGTCGGCGCGGAAGGCCCCGAGCGCCGCGAGCTCGCCGGCGAGCGGTGAGGATGCGAGGTCGTTCGGCGGCAGCGAGGCGAGGTCGCGGGGATGGCGGACGGCTTCGAGCGCTGTGAGCAGCTCGGCCTTCCGCACGTCGAAGCAACGCTCTCCCATCCGGCGGTCGAAGGCCTCGTACACGGCGGCCGTCGAGCCCTTCGAGGCGCCCTCGGGGAGCAGGAGGACGACGTGGTAGCCGAGCGGAAGCTCGAGTGGCTCGAGCGCGGTGCCGTCGCCGGTGCCGAGCTGCGGCCCAGGGGCCAGGAAGAACGGGACGTCGGCTCCGACGCGGGCGGCCAGCCGGCTCAAGAGCGCGGGCGGCAGAGGCTCCGGGAGACTGTCGTTGGCCAGCCGGAGCGCCGCCGCGGCGTCTGAGCTCCCCCCTCCCAGTCCGGCTGCGACGGGGATCCGCTTGTCGATCCGAACGTGCCAGTTCGGGGCGACACCGGCCGCGGCGGCCAACTCGCCCAGCGCTCCTTCGACGAGGGTGTCGTCCTCGAAGCCGTCGACGCGCAGCCCGGCTCCCGGCTCGAGCGACAACGAGTCGGCGAGGTCGACCCGCTGCAGGGCGGTTGCGACCTCGTGCTTGCCGTCCGGGCGGCGGGACCCGACCACGAGCGCGAGGTTGACCTTCGCCGGTGCGCTCGTCGTGCTCATGCGAGCAGTCCGGTGAGCCGCGTGAACTGCTCCGGACTGAGCGCCTCCGCCCGCGTGGCCGGGCTCAGCTCCAGCTCGCCGAGTGCTCTGGCAGCCCGCTCGCGGCTCGTCAAACCGGCGAGCTCGAGGGAGTTCGGAAGCGTCTTGCGCCGGTGCGCGAACGCGGCCTGGACGACACGTTTGATCTGTGCGTATTCGAGCGGCAACGGCCGCCTCGTGAATGCGACCAGGGCAGAGTCGACGTTCGGGCGCGGGCGGAAGACCGTCCTCGCCACCGCATGGAAGCCCGCGCGCTCGGTCGCCAGCTGCAGCAGCACCGAGACGGCGCCGTACGCTTTCGTTCCGGGAGCGGCGAAGAAGCGCTCGGCGACCTCCCGTTGCACCATCACGCACCAGCGCTCGACCGTCGGGAGCCCGTCGAGGCTCTCGACCACGATGGGCGTCGCCACGTTGTAGGGCAGGTTGGCGACGAGCTTTCGCGCGGGCGGAGTCAGGGCTCCCAGCTCGAGAGCGAGCGCGTCGCCGAACACGAGCGCGACGTTCGAGAAGGCGGCGAGCCGCTCGGCCAGCCGAGCCTCGAGCGTTCGGTCGATCTCGACGGCGGTCACGTGCGCAACACGCTCGGCCAGATACCGGGTCAGGACGCCGAGCCCCGGGCCGATCTCGAGCACGATGTCGCCGGGCTGCAGATCTGCGAGCCGGCCGATCACGCCGAGGATGTTCCCGTCGACCAGGAAATGCTGGCCGAGGTCTCGCCTCGCGGTGACCCTGCGGGCGCTCACGGCAGCGCGAAGGCCCTCGTTGCGTTCTCGTCGATCTGCGCCGCCAGTGCGTCGGTCGTCTCCCCGCGGGCGGCGGCGAGCGCGACCACGGTGTGGACGACATGGGCCGGCTCGTTCGGGCGGCCTCGCAGCGGCTGGGGAGCGAGGTACGGGCAGTCGGTCTCGGAAAGGATCCTCTCGGGGCGAACCCCGGCTGCGGCGTCACGCAGCTCGCCGGCCTTGGGGAAGGTGACGTTGCCCGCGAACGAGACGTAGTAGTCCCGCTCGAGCGCGACCGGAAGCAGTGCCGGCGAGGAGAAGCAATGCAGCACGACGGTGCCGTCGAACCGGGCGAGCAGCTCCGCCGTCGCGTCGTCGGCGTCACGTGTGTGCACGACCACGGGGAGATCGAGCTCGGCAGCGAGGGCGAGCTGCTCCTCGAAGAGCCGCCGTTGGGCAGCCCGGGGCGCATAGTCGCGGTAGAAGTCGAGGCCGGTCTCGCCGACGGCGACGGCAAGTGGGCTTGCCAACAGCGTCCGCAGCTCGCCGATCCGCCCGGCGTCCTCGCCGCCGGCCTGGTGGGGGTGCACGCCCAGCGCGCAGGCGACGGCGTTCTCCGCCGCGGCGATCGCCAGCGACGCCTTGCACGAGTCGATGCCGGAGCCCACCGTGATCACCCGGCTGACGCCGGCCGCTCGGGCGCGGGCGAGAAGCGCCGGGGCCGGCTCAGCGCACGCGTCCAGGTGCGCGTGCGTGTCGATCACGCCGGAGCCGGGGCGTCGAGCCGGGGGAAGAGCGGGGGTGCCGCCTCGATGCCGTCGACGGGCTGCGTCCGTCCGGGTGCGACGTTCTCCCAGCTGAGCTCGCCCGGCTGCTGGAGGGCCTTCAGGATCGAGGCTGCGGTCTGCGGCACGAACGCCGCGAGCGCAACCGCCACGCTGCGGAGCCCGTCGACGAGGTCGAGCAGCACCTGGTCGAGCTCGTCGACGCGGCTGCCGTCCTTCGCCAGCTCCCAGGGCTTCGTCTCCTCGACGTACGCGTTCAGGCGGCGGACGACCTTCCAGATCTCCTCCAGCGCGCCGGTCAGGTCCCAGGCATCGATGCGCTCTGCGACCGTAGCGCCGAGGACGGCGAGCTCCGTGCGGATCGCCTCCGAGCCCGGCACCGCGCCGAGCCGGCCGCCTCGGTAGCGCACGATCATCGCCGTCGTCCGGGAGAGCAGGTTGCCGAGCTCGTTGCCGAGCTCGCGCTCGTAGCGCTCGTGGATGCTGGCACGCGAGACGGAGCCGTCCTGGCCGAACGAGACAGAGCGGATCGCCCAGAAGCGAAGCGTGTCGACTCCGTAGACGTCGATGACCTCGGCCGGAGCGATCACGTTCCCGAGCGACTTGGACATGCCGCGTCCTTCGACCATCAGATACCCGTGGACGAACATCTGCTTCGGCACCTCGTACCCCGCCGACAGGAGCATCGCCGGCCAGTAGACGCAGTGAAACCGGAGGATGTCCTTCGCCATGAGGTGGCGAACTTCCGGCCAGAACGCCTCGCGCAGGTCCTGCCCCGGCCGCGCGTACGTCAGCGCGCTCAGGTAGTTGGTGAGCGCGTCTGCCCAGACGTAGGCGACCTGGCTCTTGTCCCACGGCAGCGGGATGCCCCACGTCTCGCCGGCGCGGCTGATCGAGAAGTCCTGCAAGCCCCCCGCGACGAAGCTGCGTGCCTCGTTGTACCTGAACCGCGGCAGAACGAGCTCGGGCCGATCGTCGTAAAGCCGGAGCAGCCTGTCCTGATACGCGGAGAGGCGGAAGAAGTAGTTCTTCTCCTCCAGATACTGGACGCTGTCGCCGTGGTCGGGGCACTTCCCGTCGATGAGCTCCGACTCGAGCTTGAACGCCTCACAGCCGACGCAGTACAGCCCGGCGTAGACGTCCTCGTACACGTCGCCGTTGTCGTACATCCGCTGCAGGAAGTCACGAACGAACTCCGCGTGCTGCTCGTCCGAGGTGCGGATGAAGAAGTCCGGCTCTGCCCCCACCTGTCCTGCCAACCCGCGCCAGGCGACCGAGATGCGGTCGACGTACTCCTGCGGCGTGACGCCCTCGACCTCCGCAACCCGCCGAATCTTCGTTCCGTGCTCGTCGACCCCGGTCAGGAAGAAGGTCTCGCCCCCGCGCTGCTTGCGGTTGCGGACGACGATGTCCGCCGCGATCGTCGTGTACGCGTGCCCGATGTGGGGCACGTCGTTCACGTAGTAGATCGGCGTCGTGACGTAGAAACGCATCGGGAGAGATGATAGGCCGCGGCTCCGGAGCGGCAGGCGCGGGCGGAGCTGCCCCGGGTCGGCGCCACCGAGCCCACGCGAGCAGTGCAAACAGGCCGAGCACGACGGCCGACACCAGGAGGGCGAGATTGCCGAACGGGGACGAGGATCGATCGGGCTTGCCGACCCGCCCTGCAGGCTCGACAGGCGAGACCGGCTTCGAAGCCCCGGCCGACGACGGGGCGACGGCCGGTGCTGCGCTGCGGCCACGGGCGATCGCTGCGACGCGCAGGCGCGCCTCCCTCGGCGCTCCGCGGCCGCGCGGACGGGTGCGCACCGTCGCCAGGCCGTGACTCGGCGGTTGTGACTGCGCCGCCGGGGGCGCCGTAACCGGACTCACGGTCGGCCGGAGCGGAGCGGTGGCGCGGTCGCGGGTCGCACTCGGCACGGCTGCATGTGCAGGTGGCGCAGCTGCGAAGCCGGAGCCGGCGTCGACCTCGGTCGCTCCCGCGGGAATCGATCTCGTGGTGGATGGCGACGCGGGAAGCGTGCGCTGCGCCGGTGCAGGAGCGGCAGCGGGATCCGGAGCAGGTGCCGAGGGCTCAGGCTGGGGCGATGCCAGAGCCGCTGCGGCAGGCGGCTGCACAGGCGGATGGGGATGGGCCGTCGCCGGAGGCGCCGGGCTGGGCGAACCGGACGGCGCCGGATCGGGCGGGCTCCCCGATCCTGGCGGAGCCGCGCCTGTGTCGCTCGTAGCGCGCACGGGCAGGAGCGTCTGCGGGTCGACGTAGCCCTGGTCGTCGACGGTGATCCGGATGCCGAGGTAGACGTACGGCTCGGGCAAGTCTGGCTCGCCGCTCGTCCCCACCGTCGCGACGGGTGATCCCTCGGTCACCGGATCACCCTTGCGGACGAGGATCGATCCGAGGTGCTGGAGGGACACGGTGTAGCCGTCGGGAGTCCGGATGGAGAGCGTCTTGCCGCCCTTCGGCACCGTGCCGGCGAACGACACCGTTCCGGAGGCAGGGGCGCTCACGTCGGCTCCGAGGTCGCCGGCGACGTCGATGCCACGGTGCTGGCCCCCCGCGTACGGATCCGCTCCCAGGACGAACGGACGGAGTACCCGCCCGCCGACGGGCCACGTCCAGGCCTGCGCGGAGGCCGGCACGAGGCAGGCCACGACGACTGCGAGCAGGACAACACGGCGCATGGATATCTCCTTTGTTCTCGAACTGGACAACAGCCGATAGGCACGGTAGCGTGATCGGCGGATGTTGTCAATACCGGCTACAGCCGACGTGTCCTCGAACGACGGGCGCTGCGATGCAGCACCACCTCGCCCGCCGGGCTCAGGAAGGGAGCTTGGCCGCCAGGTTGGCGGCGTAGAACGCGAAGCCGGCGTCGTTCGGATGGACACCGTCGACGAAGTACTGCGACTGGTTCGGCACGAGGGCGAGCCCGTCGATCAGGTGGAGGTTCGGGTCGGTCGCCATCCGTTGCTGCACGATCGCCGCGATCGCATGACGGATGTCCTGGATGAGCAGGCCCTGACTGTTCGTGAGCCCGTCGAAGGTCGTCCAGATCGGCGTCAGGCAGTACACAGGGACCTGCGGCTGCAGAGCGCGGATCGCGTCGAGGAGCCCCTTGTAGTCGGAGATGAACGTGTTCAGCGGCTTCGAGGTCCCCCAGTCGTTGACCCCGATGGCGACGGTCACGATGCTTCCGTGCAGCGCTCCGACCGCGGTGCCGTCCGACGGCACGGTGGTCTCGCCACCGAAGCCCATGTTGATGACGCTCCAGTGCTTCTTGCGGGCGACCTCGTCCGGGTAGGTGTGGACGGTTCCCGAGGAGACGTACCCCTGCGTGATCGAGTCTCCGTAGGCGACGTAGAGGCGCGAGGGGCGCGTCGGCGGCGGAGCGAGCAGGTGGCTGTCGCCGCCCTCGATCTGCAGGCCGTTGAACGCCACCTGCGTCGCGTACGGCCAGATGATGCTGTAGCTGTGCGGGACCCGCCTGCTCTGCGTCGCGAGCAGGAACGTCGCCCGCCCGATCGTCGTGTCGGAGCCGATGCTCGCCGGGAGGAGGCGGCCGTCCTGCTCGACTGCGAATCGTCCGCAGCCCGTGTACCCGCAGGCGTAGGAGTAGGTGAGCACGATCGACACCCGCGTCGCGTCGGTCCGGAAGTTGGCGCGGGTCCCCGGACTGGTGATCCCGTTGCCGTTGTTCACTCCCGGCCGGTCGAACAGCGCCGCGGAGTGGTTGATCGCCGCGTGCACGTACTCCGTGTAGCTGATCAGAGGGTTGTCGGGATAGATGACGGTCGTTGCGGAGGATCGGGCCGTTGAGGCCGTCGCCGTCCGAGCCGCCAGCGTCGCGCCGCCACCCGCCAGGGCCGCCAGAAGCACGCAGACGAGCAGGCCCCGAAGCACAGGGGCGGACTATAGAGCCTCGAGCGAGCCGCGGTACAAGCCGTTCCGCGACAGGCCCGTCAGGCGCGCGACGACGTCCGCCGCCTGGCGACGCGGGACACCCGCCGCAACGAGCTCGGCCACCGCCTCGAGCCCGGCCTGATCCGGGGTGCGTCGGGGCGGCGCAGGCCCGAGCACGAGCGTGATCTCGCCCTTCGGCGGCGACACGAACCGGGCGGCGACGTCCACGGCGGGTCCCCGGACGACCTCCTCGAACGCCTTGGTCAGCTCGCGGCAGACCGCCAGCGGCCGGTCGGGCATGGCGGCTGCGAGCGACGCGAGCGTCGTCGGTAGGCGCTGCGGGGACTCGAAGGCGACCGCGGCCTGAGGCCAGGAGGAGAGCTCGTCCCAGAGAGACGCGAGCGCACGCTCGCCCCGGGGCAGGTAACCGAGGAACTGATAGCGCTCCAGCTCGAAGCCGCTCGCGACGAGCGCCGTCTCGACCGCCGAGGCGCCGGGAAGCACCGTGACGGGCAGACCGGCGTCACGCGCTGCGGCGATCAGCCGCATGCCCGGATCGTTGATTCCGGGCATGCCGGCATCGCTGACGAGGGCGACCGTCTCCCCCGCTTCGAGGCGGGGCAGCACCTCCGCCGTCCGGCGCGCCTCGTTGTGCCCGTGGTAGCTCGTGAGGCGCGCGGTGATCCCGTGACGCGCGAGCAGGCCTCGCGTCCTCCGGGTGTCCTCGCAAAGGACGAGATCGGCAGCCGCGAGGGCGGCGAGCACGCGGAGCGTCACGTCCTCGAGATTCCCGATCGGAGTCGCGCAGACCTCGAGCGGCATCGGGCAACCTACCCGCGGGCGGCCGGAACCCCGGCGCCGTCGAGCGCTTCGAATCCGACCAGCGCTGCGCCGATCACGCCGGCGGCGGCGCCGAGCTCGGCGGGAACGATCCGCACGACGTCACGAGCCGGGGCGAGGCCGTCGCGGGCAACGATCTCGCGCACCGGATCGATCAGGAGGTCGAATGCCTCGCCGAAGCCCCCGCCGATCACGACCAGCTCCGGGTTCAGGAGGTTGACGAGCGACGCGATGCCGGCGCCCAGCCACCGGCCGGCTGCCGCGAGTGCCTCCCGTGCCGGCCCGCTCCCCTGCCGTGCAGCCGCGACCAGCTCCGGCGTCCCGGCGCCGGGTCCGAGCACCCGCCTCGCGGCAGCCTCGACTGCGCGGCCCGAG
Organism: Actinomycetota bacterium; assembly: GCA_003134505.1. Taxonomy (GTDB): domain Bacteria; phylum Actinomycetota; class Thermoleophilia; order Gaiellales; family Gaiellaceae; genus PALSA-612. The sequence continues at coordinate 12,465 of PLBK01000013.1, forward strand.
GCGAAACCCTCGAGATGGCCGCGGCCGGTGCAGTGCCCCTGGCAGAGCGGCCCATCCGCGTCTACGACGATATGGCCGACCTCCGCCCCCGCGCCGATCCACCCGCGATAGAGCCTCCCGCCGAGGATCAGGCCTCCCCCGATGCCCGTCCCGAGCGTGATCATCACCATGTCCGTCGTCCCGCGCCCGGCGCCGGCGCGCCACTCCGCCAGCGCCGCGCAGTTGGCGTCGTTGTCGATCGCAGCCGGCAACCCGAACGCCTCCGCGGCCCACGAGCGCACGTCGAGCCCCGCGAGCGGGATGTTGGCGGAGAACACGACCGTGCCCGAGCGCTGGTCGATCGCCGAAGGGAGGCCGATGCCCACCGCCGCGACGCTCTCGTCCTGCAGGCTCTCGACGGCGGAGCTGAGGCCGGCGAGAAACGCCTCCGTCGAGCCAACCGGCGTCGCATACCGCTCCACCCGCACGATCGTCCCGTCGCGCTCGACCAGCCCGACGACGATCTTCGTTCCGCCGACGTCGACGCCGATCGTCCGCTGCGTGCCCATGGGAGGCGACGATAGCTCGCTCCCAGCCTTGCGGTGCGCTCCGAGCGGGCGTGGCTACCATTCCGCTGCGGATGGCCGCCGAGGAGAAGCCCTACCGCGTCTACAAGAGCGGGCGTGGCCGGGGCAGGCTTCCGCGCCTGCCGGGGCGCGGGAAGCAACCCGGGCCGCTCGGCCGCCCACCTCGCGGGCCGAAGCTCCCCAGGCAGCCGAAGTCCACCCGGAGACGCGTCCTGCAGGCGCTCGCGATCCTCTTCTGCCTCTTCGTCGCGTGGCTCGCAGCCTGGATCCTGGCCAGCTACTTCTCGTTCCGGGACGGTGTGGACGCTGCGAACGCGCGGCTCCCCGCCTCCGCCAAGCACGCGCTGAAGCACCAGGGCGGCCTGCTGTTCGACCACTCGACGACGATCCTGCTGCTCGGCACGGACCACTCGACCGCAGCAGGCCGCGAGTCGTCGAACCGCTCCGACTCGATCATGCTCATGCGGACCGACCCCGGCCACGACCGGCTCTACTACCTCTCGATCCCGCGCGATCTCTACGTCGAGATCCCCGGCCAGGGACAGAACCGCATCAACGCCGCCTACCAGTTCGGCGGCCCGGCGCTGACGATCAAGACGATCGAGGCGCTGACGAACCTGACGATCAACCACATCGCGATTGTCGACTTCAACCAGTTCAAGAAGGTGATCGACGAGATCGGCGGCATCACGGTCGACGTCGCGAAGCCGATCCGGTCGAACCGCTTCGACTGTCCGTACACGGCCGCGAAGTGCCAGACATGGCAAGGCTGGCGTTTCGGCAAGGGCAACCAGCACATGAGCGGCGAACGGGCCCTGATCTACACGCGGATCCGGGAGAACAAGCTCGACCCGGGCGAGAACGACCTGACGCGAGCCGAGCGGCAGCAACAGGTGATCCAGGCGATCTCCTCGAAGCTGGCCAGCATGGGCACGTTCCTCGACCTGCCCTTCATCGGCGGCGACCTGATGAAGCCGCTGGCCACGGACCTCTCCGCCGGCGACTTCGTTCAGCTCGGCTGGGTGAGGTGGCGCTCCGGAAGCGGCGGGGCCGTCCACTGCCGGCTCGGCGGCAACCCCGTGGTCGTCAACGGCCAGGACATCCTGCAGTCGAGCGAGGACAACCACAGCGTGATCTCGATGTTCACCGGCGAGTCGGCACCACAGCCGCCGCCGCCGGGATCGAGCGCCTATCAGCCCGGCTGCGAGGTCGGGAACACGCCGTTCCCGCACTAGGAGCCGGATTGAGCGTTTACGTCTCGGCCGTCTTCGTGTTCGTGCTCTTCTCGGCCGGCTTCTCGGTCGACTTCGCGCCTTCCCCGGTGGACTTGGCGCCGTCGCCGCCGTCGCCGCCCTCGCCGGACGAGTCCACCTTGCGCTTCCCACGGCCGTAGTCGGTCGAGTAGAACCCCGAGCCCTTGAAGAAGACCGGCACAGGATGGAACACCCGCTCGACTGGAGCCGCCCCGCACACCTCGCACGCCTTCGGCGGAGGATCGTCCATGCGGTGGAAGGTCTCGAACTCGTGGCCCTTGGGGCAGCGGTACTCGTAAACGGGCATGCGGAGCAAGGCTAGCAGCGGGTCTGGAGGCGATCCGGCGTCGATTAGGGTGCTGGGAATGCGCGAGGCAGCCACCGACTCTGCCGTCGTCCCGGCCCGTCGCCCGGCCGAAAGGGCCCTCGCGCTCGCCGGCGAGCTGCGCCGACGGTGGTTCGAGCTCGGAGTGGCCGTCTGTGCGCTCGGAGTCGGCTCGTTCCTGCTCGTGCAGCTGACGGCCTGGCCGCCGCACGAGGACGAGACGCTGGCCCTGTTCGTGGGCCGCAAGTCGCTCGGCGGGCTGCTCGACACGGTCCTCGACCAGCGCGGCGGCGCGCCGCTCCACTTCGTGCTCGCCTGGATCGTCGCGCACACGGGCGGCGGACTCGTCGGCCTGAGGCTGATCTCGGCGATCTTCGCGACGGCCACGGTGCCCGTCGTCGCCCTGCTCGCCTCCAGGATCGCGGGCCGCGCGACCGGCCTGGCGACGACCGTGCTCGTCTCGGGGAGCTGGATGCTCCTCTTCCACGGCGTCTACGGCCGCATGTACAGCCTGTTCCTCTTCACGAGCGCGCTCTCCTTCCTGGCGCTTCTGCACGCCACCGAGCACAGGACCAGGCGGGCCTGGGCGCTCTGGATCGTCGCCGTGCTGTTCTGCGTGGCGGCGCATCCGTACGGAGCCCTCGTGCTCGCGGCTCAGGGCGTCTACGTCGTGCTGATGCGCGTGCCGCTGCGCGTCGCGGTGCCGGCGTTCGCGACGGTCGCGATCGTCGGGACTCCCTTCTGGCGCACCGATCTCGTGCTGGCCGGCCGGTTCGACATCGGTGTCGCGCAGGGATCGACCACCCTCAACGGCCCGTCGTCGATCTTCAGCTACCTCGAGATCGTCGCAAGCGACTTCACGGCCGGTTACGCGCCCGTGATCACGGTCGTGCTCCTGCTCGCGCTGGTCGGCTTCGTGAGCCTCGCCTGGAGACGACCCCGGGGAGCTGTGCTCGCAGCCGCCGTCGTCGTGGCGCCGCTCGCAGGCCTGATCCTCGCCAAGCTCGGCTCCGCTGCGCCCATGTCGCGCCACCTGATCTTCATCCTGCCGTTCTTCGCGCTCGCCGTCGCCGAAGGCGTGATCCGGGTTGCGTCGCTCGGCCGCCGGGCCGCGCCGTTCGTGGCGATCGTCGGCATCCTGGCGCTGCTTCCGGCCGAGGTGGCGTGGGGCTGGCACCGGACCCCGGAGCTCTACCGCGGCGAGACGGCCGCACACAGGAACGCACGTGCAGCGGCATCGGCATGGCTTGCGAGGACCGCGCTGCCGAACGATGTCCAGTTCGGCTACGAGCCGCTCTATCTGCAGGCCTGGGACGACGGCGGCAACGTCTCGAAGCTCGTGATCCCGCGCGCCGACGCCAAGCTGGCGCTAGCCGCGCTCGAATCCGCCACGAAGCCGCTCGGCCACGGTGTGTGGGTGTTCGACGCGAGCGACACGACGAACGGCGTGCGCAGGCCGACGATCCCGCTGCTCTACCCCCAGCCGGCCTCGGAGTTCGAGGCCGCCGCGTTCGGACCGTTCCTGGTCATCCGGACGGTGAAGCCGGCCGTCTGCGTCCGCAACTACCTGAAGCTGGCTCGCCGGGTCGAGCTCGTCGGGGAGTCCCTCGGGCTGGGTGATGCCGACATCAACCTGGGCACGGTGCTACAGGCGTCGGGCCGTTTCGCGGCCGAGAAGAACCCGAAATCCTGCTAGAGGCGGGCGCTCAGCGCGGCGGCCGCGACACGTCGCGAGTCGCCTGCTCCCGGTAGCAGGGCGCGTCCTCGAAGGCGGCGAGACCGCGCCGGGGCTCCGATTCGGCCTCTGCCGGCCGCCGGCGCACCGCCGCGAGGACGGCGGAGGCGCCCACGAGGCCGCCGAGCAGGAAGGTCTTCAGACGATTCCGCCCGACGTCTGCGTCCATGACACGATTCTAGGCGTGGTCCTGTGCGCGCTCGGCGACCTGATGCTCGACCTGATCGTGCGGCTCGACCGGCCGTTCGCCCGCGGGGACGACACGCCGGCGGTCACGCGCGCCGGGGCGGGCGGCCAGGCGGCGAACGTGGCTGCGTGGGCAGCGGCGCTCGGCGCGCAGTCGCGCCTCATCGCCAAGTGGGGTGGAGACACCCCGGGCCGGCTCGTCGCCGCCGAGGTCGGCGCGCGGCGCGTCGAGGTGCTCGGGCCGATGGCGCCGGGCCGGAACGGAGTCGTGGTCTCGATCGTCGACCCGGACGGGGAGCGGTCGATGCTCTCCGACCCCGGTGTCGCCCCCGATCTGCGCGCCGAAGAGCTCCGGGAGGAATGGCTCGCCGGCTGCGACGCGCTCTACGTCTCCGGCTATGCGCTGCTCCGTCAGCCGATCGACGAGGCGGCGGCCCGCGCGGCGAGTGAGGTGCGCGCGCACGGCGGCGTCGTCTCGATCGACCTGTCGACCTGGGCGGCGATCCGCGACTTCGGTCCCGAGCGCTTCCTGGGCCGGCTCGAGGAGCTGCAGCCGGACATCGTGTTTGCGAACGAGCGGGAACTCGACGAGCTCGGGGGCGTGCCGGCCGCGGGGACGATCGTCATGAAGCGCGGCGCCGCCGGGGCGGTCGTGTCCGCCGGGACCGAGCGAACGCAGTACGAGGCGAGGAGCGCGGACGTCGTCGACTCGACCGGCGCCGGAGACGCGCTGGCGGCCGGGTTCCTCGTGGGCGGCATCGAGCTCGGGCTGGACGCGGCCGCGCGATGCGTGGCGAAGCTCGGAGCGATGCCGTGAACGGAGCCGTGCTCTCGCAGGAGGTCGCGGCCGCGCTGGAAGGCGAGCGGGCGGTCGTCGCGCTCGAGACGACCATCGTCGCCCACGGCTTCCCGCCCGGAGAGGGGATCGCGGTGGGACGGGAGTGCGAGTCGCGCGTGCGGGCGGCGGGCGCGATGCCTGCGACGGTCGCCGTGCTCGGCGGCGAGCTCCGTGTGGGGCTGTCGGACGGCGACCTGGCGCGCGTCGCGTCTGCGGGGCCCGACGCGCGCAAGGTCGGGCCGCGCGACATTGGCGCCTGCGTCGCGCAGGGTGCCGTGGGCGCGACGACGGTCGGCGGCACCCTGGTCGCGTGCCGGCAGGCCGGGATCCGCTTCATGGCCACGGGCGGCATCGGCGGCGTCCACCGTGGCTACTCGGAGCACCTGGACGTCTCCGCCGATCTTCCGGCGCTCGCGCACACACCCGTGCTCGTGGTCTGTTCCGGCGTCAAGTCGCTGCTCGACGTCCAGGCGACAAGCGAGCTGCTCGAGACGCTCGGCGTCCCAGTGCTCGGATGGCAAACGGGCGAGCTTCCGCTCTTCTACACGGCACGCGGGGGGCCGCCGGTGTCGACGCGTGTCGAGACCGCAGCCGAAGCGGCCGCGATCGCGCGGGCCCATTGGCAGGTCTCCGGCGGCTCGCTCGTTCTCGCGCGGCCGCCCGTCGACGGGCTCGCCGACGTCGAGCCGCTGATCGAGGAAGCCCTGCGCGCTGCCACGGCGCGAGGAGTGACCGGCCAGGCCGTGACGCCGTTCGTGCTCGCCTTCCTGCACGAGCGGAGCGGCGGTAGGACGCTCGACGTGAACCGGCGGCTGGCAGCTGACAACGCCGCGCTCGCGGCCGAGGTCGCCGTCGCGTTCAGCGCGACCGGCTGAGCGCCTCGATCCGCGGCGCGGCCCGCGCCAGCGAGCGCTCGTCGAAGAGGAACGGCGTGGCGTTCGGGATCTCGTGCACCGGCCCGTCGAGGTCGGCCGCGCCCGCCGCCGCGTTGAGCGCGTAGCGGATCGGGATCTCGTGGCAGACGACGAGCACCGAGCGAGGACCGCGCGCGAGCAGCTTCCGGTAGGCCTCGGCGTAGCGGCGGGCCGCGTCGTCGAGGCTCTCGCCGCCCGGGAACGAGTCCTCGCGCGTGTGCTGCCGCTTCCAGGCGCGGTAGTCCTCGAGCGACTCGCCCTCGAGCTCACCGACGTCGATGTCGTCGAACAGCGGCTCGACCTCGAGCGGCACGCCCCTCCCGTCCAGGGCCAGCGCCGCCGTCTCCTGCGTGCGCCCGAAGCGCGTGCACAGGCAGAGATCGAACGAGACGTTCGCGAGCTGGACCCCGAGCAGACGGGCTTCCTGCTTGCCCTCCTCGGTGATGTGCACCGGCCGCGACGGATCGCCGTTGACCCGCTGCTCGACGTTCAGCTCCGAGTGCGCGTGGCGCGCCAGGACGACGAGCACCGAGCCTGCCCTGCCTACGCGGAGAGGCTGTCCAGAAGCGTGTCGACCGGGATCAGCTCGTAACTCTCCAGCTTCGAGCTGCCGCGGGCCCCGAGGACGACCGAGATCTTGGCGATCGTCTCCGAGTCCGGCGCCTCGACGATGTTGACGAAGTCGAACTGTCCGAGCGAGATCCACTGGTGGAGCACCCTGGCGCCGAGCTCCTCGACGTCGCGGTTCACCTCGCGGAGCCGCTCAGGATGCGATTGGAGCGTCCGCAGACCCTGGTCGGTCAACGTCGTCAGCATGAGATAGGTCGGCATCGGGCCTCCTTCGGTTCCGGGAGGCCGACTCTATCTTCACGCGCGCGGCCTGGTCGTCGTAGAGCAGGGCGGCGCCGAGGAACAGGAGCGGCTGCAGGACAAGGCTGGCCAGGAACGCCGAGACGTGCACGGACTGCTGGCTCGCGCCGTGGAGGAGCGCCGTCAACAGCACCTGCGTCAGGAAGACGACGAGCAGGAGCGTGGCCAGCGACCCGAGCGCGTGCACGTAGTCGGCGCGGGCGAGCTCGAGGCCGCGGCGGAACGCCTTCCGCAGCGGGACGCGCTCGTTGACGATCGCCGGCACCGCCAGCCCGAGCGGCGCGAGCCAGAGCAGGCCGGCGAGGATCGGGAGCGCGACGAGACACGCCGCCGCGAGCGCCCGCAGCACGATCCGCGCGGGTGGGCGGGCGCCGCCACCGACGAGGACGCACGCGCCCACGTACGAGGCGGACGCGAGCACGATCCAGCCGACGACCACGGCTGCGAGCGCAGGATGGAAGCCGGTGAAGTACCCGGCGACCGTCACCGCGGCGGGGCCGACGCCGAGCAGCAGCGACCGCCAGAAGTGCTTGCCGTAGAAGCGGATCGTCTCGGCGACGAGTTGCCCGATCGTGCGCGTCTCCGGCGGGAGCGGCGGTGGCAGCTCGCTCGTGCGCCGTCGCTTCGGCGTCCTCTCCTTCATTGCGGCGAACCGTAGCCGCGCGGTCGCAGCCGCGCGGAGGCTAGAGTCCTGCTCCTATGGGCCGAGGATCGAGACCGATACGCCGCTGGGCGAGCGACCGCCAGCGCAGGAAGAAGGCCCGCCTGAAGAAGCGCGCCACCGTGGCCGGCACCGCCCGCAAGGGCGCGAAGTAGCCGGGACCGCTGGCTAGGGCCAGTGCGGCGGGCGCGGCTCTTCGGTCTCCAGCCCGGCCCAGTCGTCGCGCGTCGGCGAGAACACCTCCACGATGGCGGCACCGTCCGGGCCGGTCACGACCGAGTGCGGCACGTGCGCCGTGATGCACCAGGCCTGCCCGGGGCCGAGCTCACGGGTCTCGGCGCCGACGGTGAAGACGACCGATCCGCTCAGCACCATGCCGAGCTGCTCGTTCTCGTGGCTGTGCTCGGGAACAACGACGCCGGGATCGAGCTCGACGAGCGAGAACGTCACCCGCTCGCCGTGGACTGTGCGGCCGAGGACGCCGCCCCAGATGCGCTGCGGCGCGGTCGATCCGAGATCGGTGAACGCGCTCATCGCCGGGAATCTACCGCGACCCGCCAGCCGCGACCTGTGGATGCATCGTCACGATTTCGGCACGGCTCGGCCACAGACGTGTGACAGGTTGCCGGGTACGATCGAACGTGGGTGGTGGGCTGGGGTGCCCCGGGCGATAAGGACTTCGTTCCGGGAGCCCGGTGCTAGGCAGCCGCTGTCGCAGCCGCGGCCTTCTCGAAGGTCAGCTCGCCGTTCTCGACGTCGACCATGACCGTGTCGCCGTCCGCGAACTCGTGCTCTAGCAGGCGCTTCGCCAGCGGGTTCTCGACCAGGCGCTGGATCGCCCGCTTGAGCGGCCGGGCGCCGTAGGCCGGATCCCAGCCCGCGTCGGCGATCAGCTCCTTCGCGGCAGGCGTCAGGACGAGGTCGAGGTCGCGGCCGGCGAGCCGCGCTCGCAGCCGCTGCAGCTGCAGCTCGACGATCTCGCCGATCTGGTCGCGGGACAGCGGCTCGAACTCGACGATCTCGTCGACCCGGTTCAGGAACTCGGGCCGGAAGAGCTCGCGCAGCGCGTCGGCCGAGCGGACGTTCGACGTCATGATGATCACGGTGTTGCGGAAGTCGACCGTGCGACCTTGGCCGTCGGTGAGACGGCCGTCGTCGAGGATCTGCAGCAGCACGTCGAAGACCTCGTTGTGCGCCTTCTCGATCTCGTCCAGCAGCAGCACCGAGTAGGGGTGCTTGGTGATGGCCTCGGTGAGGAGTCCGCCCTGGTCGAAGCCCACGTAGCCGGGAGGCGCGCCGATCAAGCGCGAGATGGTGTGACGCTCCAT
>PLBK01000043.1:0-156 GCA_003134505.1 Actinomycetota bacterium
CCCGATCGTCTACTGCAACGCCAAGGCCGGCCATGCCTCGCTCGAGCCGGACCCGGACGGCCTCGGCCCCGACCTGCACCCGCTGCTCGACCTGATCCTCGAGCACATCCCGCCGCCCACGTACGAGGAAGGCCATCCGCTGCAGGCGCTCGTCAC
>PLBK01000043.1:177-327 GCA_003134505.1 Actinomycetota bacterium
CGCGGCGACGGCACGATCGAGCGCGTCAAGGTGAACGAGCTGTACGTGAGCGAGGCGCTCGACCGGGTGGACGCGGACGAGGCCGGGCCCGGGGAGCTGATCGCGGTCGCCGGGATCCCCGAGGTGATGATCGGCGAGACGCTCGCCGAC
>PLBK01000043.1:414-4539 GCA_003134505.1 Actinomycetota bacterium
CGCCGCGAGGGCTTCGAGCTCACCGTCGGCAAGCCGGAGGTGCTGACGCGGACGATCGACGGGGTGCTGCACGAGCCGGTCGAGCGCGTCTCGGTCGACGCTCCCGAGGAGTACCTCGGCGTCGTCACACAACTCTTCGCTCTCCGGAAAGGTCGCACGGAGGCGCTCGTCAACCACGGCACCGGCTGGGTGCGCCTCGACGTCGTCGTCCCGGCGCGCGGCCTGATCGGCTTCCGCACCGAGTTCCTCACCGAGACGCGCGGCACGGGGATCCTCCACCACGTCTTCGAGCGCTTCGAGCCCTGGCACGGCGAGTTCCGCATGCGGCCGACCGGGAGCCTCGTCGCCGACCGCTCCGGCACGACGACGGCGTTCGCGCTGCTCAACCTGCAGGAGCGCGGCTCGATGTTCGTCGGCCCCGGCACCGACGTCTACGAGGGCATGATCGTCGGCGAGAACGCGCGCTCCGAGGATCTCGACGTCAACGCCACGAAGGAGAAGAAGCTGACCAACATGCGCTCGTCCACGTCCGACGAGCTCGTGCGGCTGATCCCGGCGCGGGCGCTGTCCCTCGACCAGGCGCTCGAGCTGATCGGCGAGGACGAGTGCGTCGAGGTGACCCCGCTGAACGTGCGGCTGCGCAAGGCCGTGCTCTCGGCGCAAAGCCGGCAGACGGCCACGAGCCGCAAGGCGCGCGGGCTGGCGGCGGTTTAGCCAGCCGTGAGTGACGAGCTGACCGCCGAGCAGCACGCGAGGCTCACGGCCGAGCTCGCCGAGCTCGAGGGCCCGAAGCGCCAGGAGATGATCCAGGCGATCAAGGTGGCGCGCGCGGAAGGCGACCTGTCGGAGAACTTCGCGTACCACGCGGCCAAGAACGAGCAGGGCCTGCTCGAGCGGCGGATCACGATCCTCCGCGACCGGCTCGACCACGCGCAGATCGTCTCCGACGGCGACGCGCGCACGGTCTCGATCGGCTCGCACGTCGTCGTCTCGGACGAGGCCGGCGAGCGGATCGACGTCGAGCTGTCTGTCCTCGGCGGCGCCGGCACGGTCTCGCCGTCGTCGCCGCTCGGCTCCGCGCTGCTCGGCCGGCACGTGGGCGAGGCGGTCGACGTCCAGGCGCCGCGCGGCGCGTGGAAGGCGACGATCGTCGAGATCCGCGCCTGAGCTAGGGGCGTCGCCCGAACGACTGCGCCCGGCCGTTCCCGCGCCGGGAGGGATCGGGCCGCCGGTTCTCCGGCACCTTGATCGCGCTTCTGCCGCCCGCTCCGGCAAGCGGCTCGTCGTCGAAGCGCGGGATCACATGCAGATGCGCGTGCGGAGTCTCCTGCCCACTCGCCGGGGCGCAGTTCCAGATCAGCGTGTAGCCGTCCGGCGCGAGGCGCTCGTCCTGTGCGGCCTTCGCTGCGAGGAGAAGCTCGTGCGTCGCAGCCCACTCCTCGGCGGTGAAGTCGAAGGGCGAGGCGCGATGCGCGATCGGGACGATCACGCCGCATCCGGGAAGCACGTCGGGCGGGTCGCGCGGATCGCGCGTCGAGGCATACACGCAGTGCGCGTTCTCGATGACCACGTCGGCGCCGCGGAGCCGGGCCAGATCGCAGAAGACGCAGTCAGGTTCGGCCATGGCCGCGGGCTCAGGGAAGCCAGCCGTCGCTGTAGCGCGTCGGCTGCGACGGCGGGAAGCACGCGTATGCGACGTTGCCGTCCTGGGTCTCCTCGGGCGACGACGCGTTGTAGCGGCGTGCGGTCTCGTCGACGCTGTAGTAGCCACACGGCCCGTCCTTCTGGAACTGCCGCGAGCTGGCGGCGAGGATGACGCACGGCCCGTCGCCCGCCCCGACGAACACGTGCCGGGTCTCCGGCGGGCAGTGCACGAAGTCCCATTGCCCGAGCCGCCGCTCCTGACCTTCGACGATCAGCAGCGCCTCGCCGGAGAGCACGAGGAAGTCCTCCTGCTCCGTCTCCCAGTGATACGTGCAGTTCGGCTCGCCCGGCGAGAGAACCTGAATCGACATCCCGAGCATGGGGAAGTACGTCTCGGCCTCGGGCTCGTCCACCCCGGTGAGCGGCAGGCTGTTCCCTCGTCCCGGGCAGTCGAACCAGCGCGCGTCGCGCGCGTTCATCACGAACCAGCCCGTGCCCGCGGGCACGAGCCCGGCCTCGGTCTCTTCGAGCGGTGCCTCGGGAACCATGGCCGGATCATAGAAAGGAGCCGGCCCCGACGTTCGCGTCGAGCCTCTAGCGGAGCTTGCGGGTAGCTCGCCGGAGCCGCCGCCACGCGGCCGGCAGCTCCCGCCTGAGCTCGTTCCGATTCAGCCGCTGCCGCTCGGCCAGGCGGCCGGCGACGAAGGCCGCCGACGCGCTCACATCTCGCTCGACCAGCCGGCGCAGGTGCTCCTCGGCGACAGCCGCATCCTGATGATCGCCGAGCACGTCCTGCAACAGCTTGGCGGCGTCGATCACGGGGCCGGCCCGCCGCGAGCGCCTGCCCGCCAGCTCGGTGGCGTAGCGAACACGCTTGACCCTGATCCGGAGCGCGTGCAGCGCCTCGTCGGCAGGCGAGTCGCCCAGCCGCTCGACCTCGTTGACGAGCCTGCTCAGCTCCCGGGCGGCCCGCTTGCGCAGCGAGATCCTGACCGGCTGCTCGACGACGTGCATCGGCGGCGCCAGCCGTTCCAGCAGGAGCAGGTAGGCCGGGTCGCCGAGCACACGGACGAGCTCCCGCTGCAGGTCCCGGCGCTCCGACTCGAGCTCAGCGAGCAGCGCCTTCCCGCCTTCTCGCTCGACGGGGTCGAGGTCCCCCACCTCCGCGCGGAGCCGCTCGAGCAGGACGTCGAAATCGCGGACCGGCCCGCTCGCTCCCGCCAGCTGCCTCAGCCCGGCTCGAACGTCCGCCTCCCACGCGGGATCGAACAGCCTGCGGCCCACGCGCAGGAAGGCGCGGAGCCGGCGGCCGGCGACGCGGAGCTGGTGCAGGTTCTCGGGATCCTCTCCGAGCCGGCTTCCGGGATCGTGGCGGAGCAGCTCGTGCCGTTGCGCCCAGACCTGCTCCTGCAGGCGCGCGATGTCGGCGTCGCCCACGTGCCAGGGCCGCGGGAGGAGGTCCCGACCGCCGCCGACGGCGCGAAGCAGCTCCGCGATCTCCGCAGGGGTCTCGTCCCCCTCCCCGCCGGCGCTCTCGACGACCTCGCCGCGGGGCAGGGTCAGCGTCCAGCTCAGCGAGTCCCCGTCCCGGCGCCGCTCGAGCGTGATGCCGTGCTCCTCGAGCAGCAGCTCGGGTGTGTCGAGGAAGACGCCGCGGTGATCCTCCTCGGCCGCTCGTGCCGCTTCGGCGAGCTCCGGGCAGACGAGCGCGAGCTCAGGGCTCATCGGCCCGAGCTCGGCCACGGCTCGCGGAACGAGGCGGAGCATCGTCATGGTCGGGCTCGTCACGGTCGGCACACCATTGTCGCTGCTCCCTCTTCAGCGGTGGCGACCGCCGTTCCTGCTCGACCCGTTAGCCTGAGCGGCGGTGGACCGGGATCCCGATCGCAACGTCGTCGGCGGCACGCTGCTCACCTGCTCGTCCGAGCCGACGACCGGTTTCTTCCGCGACGGCTGCTGCGCGACAGGCCCCGAGGACGTGGGCAGTCACACCGTTTGCTGCGTCACGACCGCCGAGTTCCTCGAGTTCAGCCTGCAGGCGGGGAACGATCTCTCGACGCCGCGGCCCGAGTGGGGATTCCCGGGGCTCGCGCCCGGCGACCGCTGGTGCGTGANNCCCGCCGTGGTGCTGGGCGCGACGCACGCGCGAGCGCTCGAGGTCGTTCCGATCGAAGTGCTGACCGCTTACGCGGACTAGTCCGAATCCGTCCCCCTGCGGGCGACCCACTTGGCGTGGTGAGCACGGGCCCAGTCCTCCCGGACGGTGCCGAGGATCATGCCGCGCAGGGAATGCCTGGTCGTCGGGTTGACCACCGCGAGATAGAGGTGGCCGGCGACGATGACCAGCGACACGTACATGAGCGCGTCGTGCAGGAACACCGTCCCGCCGAGCCGGAAGCGGGTGTCGCGCTCCCCGTACCAGAGCAGGAGCCCCGAGACGAAGAAGAGGACGGCGAACGCGGCGGTCAGGATCGCGTTCAC
>PLBK01000002.1 GCA_003134505.1 Actinomycetota bacterium
GATCGACTTCGGGAACGGGTTCGGGCGCTGGAAGACCATGCCGACCCGGCGCCGCACCTCGACCGGATCGACGTCGCCGCCGTAGATGTCGGCGCCGTGGTAGAGGATCTTGCCGCCGACCGTCGCTCCCGAGACGAGGTCGTTCATCCGATTCAGACAGCGGATGAACGTGCTCTTCCCGCATCCCGACGGCCCGATCACCGCGGTGATCTGATGCTTGTAGACGTCGAGCGTGACCGCGCTGAACGCCGTCGTCGACCCGTAGTTCACGGAAAGATCGTCGATGTCGAAGACGACCTCCCGCATCGCGACCGGCTGCTCGTCCCCCGCGCGCGAGATCTCGACCGACTGCATGACGGTCATCATCCGCCGAGTTTGGCCGCCGCGGTCCGAGGCCAGGGTCGAAATGGTGTGAACATCTGGTGACGGCATGGTAAACGGCCCTGGCGCCGGGCCGTTCCCGCGGGGATGCTGCCCGCCGTGGAAGCCTCGTCCGCGCCCACGCCGCCTGCCGACGTACTCGAGTCGCGCCGGACGCTGCCCGACCGCATCGGCGACGCGGCGCTGAAGTGGATCACCGCCGCCGCCGCGGCGGGCTCGGTGGCCCTGATCGGGCTGATCATCTACAAGGTCGTCGACGGGGCCAGGCCGTCGATCGAGCAGTTCGGGCTCGGGTTCGTCTGGCACGAGACCTGGAACACCGTCACGAACCAGTTCGGTGCACTCGACTTCATCTTCGGGACGATGTACACGACGTTCTGGGCCGTGCTCTTCGGAGGGCCGATCGCGATCGCCATCGGCCTGTACCTGAGCGAGCTCGCACCGCGTGGCGTGCGAGGCGTCGTCGGGTCGCTCGTCGAGATGCTGGCCGCGATCCCCAGCGTCGTGCTCGGGCTCTGGGGCATCCTCGTGCTCGGCCCCGTGGTCACCTCGACCTTCGGGCCCTGGCTGAACACGGCCTTCGGCTGGACGCCGTTCTTCTCGTCACTTCCGGCCTCCGGGAGCACGATGTTCACCGCCGTCCTCGTGCTCACGATCATGATCGTCCCCATCACCGCCTCGATCAGCCGCGACCTCTTCGGCCAGGTTCCGGCCGACATCAAGGAGGGTGCGTACGGTCTGGGTTTGACCCGCTGGGAGATGACCAGAGGGGTGATGCTGCCCTACACGCGCGGCGGCCTGATGGCTGCGGTGCTCCTGGGCGGCGGCCGGGCGGTCGGGGAAGCGATCGCCGTGACGCAGGTGGCCGGGATCACGACGCACGGGCTCTCGGTCAACCTCTTCACGACAGGCGACACGCTCGGGAGCCGGATCGCCGAGCAGTACCAGGGTGCCGTTTCGAACCTGCAAATCGCATCGCTCTTCTACCTGGGCGTGATCTTGCTCGTCATGTCGCTGGTCACCAACTTCGTGGCGCAGATCGTCGTCCGCCGGTACGCGATCGAGAAGGCGGCTTGAGGTGGAGGCACCGAACGGCTCCCTGTCTCTGAGTGCGCGAGGCCGCGCGCGGCGCCGGCTGGTCACCAATCGCGTCGCGGAGCTCGTCGCGACGGTCGCGGCGTTCGGGGCAGTGGCGGTCCTGGCGATCGTCGTCTGGTCCGTGCTCCAGCGAGCAATCCCGGCGCTCAACCTCGACCTGTTCACGAATGTACAGGCGACGTACGGGGAGACCGGCGGCGGCATTTCCAACGCGATCGTCGGCTCGGTGATCATCGTGGCCATAGCTACGGCACTCGCGCTACCGATGGGAGTGCTGGTCGCGATCTACGTCTCCGAGTTCGCGCACGAGCAGATCAAGAGGTACGTCAGGCTCGCCCTCGACGTGCTGAACGGCGTGCCCTCGATCGTGATCGGGATCTTCGTCTACGCCCTCCTCGTCCTGGGCTCCGGCTATGCGGCCTGGAAGGCCTCGTTCGCGCTCGCCATCATCATGCTGCCGCTCGTCTCGCGGTCGACGATGGAGGTGCTGAACCTCGTCCCCAACTCGCTTCGCGAGGCTAGCTTCGCACTCGGGGTCAGCAAGTGGCGGACCGTGCTCTTCGTAGTCTTCCCGACCGTTCGGGGAGGCATTCTCACGGGCACGACGCTGGCGGTCGCGCGCGCGGCCGGCGAGACCGCCCCGCTTCTGTTCACGACCTCGGTCTTCCTCAATTCGGTCGTGACCGACCCGCGCCAGGCCATGGACACGCTGCCGTTCACGATCTTCATCTACTCGGAGGCGGCGGACAAGACGCTGAACGACCAGGCGTGGGCGGCCGCGTTCATCCTCATGGCGTTCGTGCTCGTGTCGAGCCTCACCGCGCGCTTCCTGCTCTCGCGCAGCGAGCGCAAGCTCAGGGGAAGGTAGGCGGGCGGCGTTCACCGTCCCGTCACCAGACCGTCACCCGACCTCAGCCCACTTGACACTTCTTCCTGGTCAAGCTTGGTCTGACCCACTCGACAAGGGAGAGCATGGAATGACAAAGCGTTTGTTCGCAATGAGCCTGGCCGGGCTTGTGGCCGTGGCGGCGATCGCGGCCTCGACCGCGGGGGCGAGCAGCAAGGGGGACCAGCTCGTCGGCGCGGGCAGCTCGTTCGTGTCCCCGCTCGTCTCGCAGTGGCAGAAGGACTACCCGGCCAAGACCGGCGTCAACATCGTCTACTCGCCGTCGGGCTCGGGCGCGGGCATCGCGGCGATCACCGGGCGCACGGTCGACTTCGGCGCCTCGGATGCCCCGCTGACGCCTGACCAGTTCACGGCCTGCAAGGGCTGCGACCAGATTCCGTGGGCGCTCGGCGGGATCTCCGTCATGGTCAACGTCAAGACCAATGCGCACGCCCCGCTCAAGATGTCCGGTCCTGTGCTCGCGCTGATCTACCTCGGCGCGATCAAGACCTGGAACGCGCCGGCGATCCAGAAGCTGAATCCCGGCGTCAGCCTGCCGAGCGAGAGCATCGTCCCGGTGTACCGCTCCGACGGCTCGGGCACGTCATACGCCTTCACGGACTACCTGTCGGCGATCAGCCCTGCCTGGAAGTCGAAGATCGGCGTCTCGACCCAGCCGGCCTTCCCGGCCGGAGTGGGCGCGAAGGGCTCGTCAGGCGTGGCCGGCGTCGTCTCCAAGACCGAGGGCGCGATCGGCTACGCGGACATCGCCTTCGCCGTCACGAACCACATTCCGGTGATGGCGGTCAAGAACGCGGCCGGGAAGTACCTGACGCCGGGTCTCGCGTCGATCGGCGCGGCAGCCTCGACGATCAAGAGCGTGCCGGCCAACGGCGAGATGCACATCGTCAACCCACCGAAGTCACAGCCGAAGGCCTATCCGATCTGCACGTTCACGTACGTCATCGTCCCCGAGCAGACGTCCAAGGCCCCCCTGCTCAAGAAGTTCATCTTCTACGCGCTGACGCAGGGCCAGCAGTTCGGGATCAAGCTGCGGTTCGTGCCGATCCCGAAGGTCGTCCTCGTCTACTCGGAGAAGGTCCTCAAAAAGATCCACACCTAGAGCGGGAACGAACAGCGCACTTCCAGTCCTCCCTGCGGGCGGTTCCGTGCGTCGACGGAGCCGCCCGCAGTCGCGAGGACGTGCTTCACGATCGCGAGCCCGAGACCGGTGCCGCGTGAGGCGCGGGCGCGGTCGGAGCGGTAGAAGCGCTCGAACAGGCGCGGCAGGTCGTCCTCGGAGACGCCGACGCCGTCGTCCGCGCCGGTCAGCACCGCGGAGCCGTCCTCCTCGCGGACCGACAGCGTGAAGGTCGTGCCCGGGCCTGCGTAGCGGATCGCGTTCTCCACCAGGTTCGTCGCCACGATCTCGAGCATCCGCTGGCGGATCGGCAGCTCGATCGTCGCCGGGCAGTCGAGGACGAGCGTGACGTCGGCGTGGTCCGCTCGCTCCTGCAGCCGCGCGATCACTCCTTCGAGGACGTCCAGCGCCGGTGTCGATCCGAGTGAGACAACGGTCCGGCCGGTGTCGAGCTCGCTGAGGAAGAGCACGTCGTCGATCAGCTCGCCGATCTGCTGCACCTCGCCGCGCGCCTGCGCCACGAGCTCGTCAGGCTTGGCGCCCGGGAGCGTGACGCTTTCGAGCAGGATCATCAGCCGGGTCAGGGGCGTTCGCAGCTCGTGCGAGACGGCGGCGGTGAAGCCGACGCGCAGCTCCTCGTAGTCGGCGAGGTCGCCCGGCTCGCTCAGGTAGACGAGCGTCTCACGGCGGCCGTCGAGCTCGTAGGGGATCTCGATCGGAGCACGCCCGGTCCGCGGCCGCAACGTCCCCTCGGGCAGCGGCGCTCCCTCTCGGAGGCCGTCGATCGACTCCCGCGCACGCCGGCTCGCGGTCACCACACGGCCCTGCTCGTCGAGCACGACGACGATCTCGCGGCTCTCTTCGATCAAGACCGCAGCGCGCTCGGCTGCGAGCCGAAGGTACGAGGAATCCGCGCCCGGGCTGTTGTCGTCCCGGCGGCCGAAGAGCCGTGTCACGAGATGTTCACCTTTCGTTCACCGGATCGGAGCCGCCACGCTGACTATGGTAGGTCTCGTGGCAAAGGTGCTGATCGTCGAGGACGACGAGGTCATCGCCCGCGGCATGGCCGAGCATCTGCGGGCGGCCGGCTTCGATGCGATCGCCGTGGGAGCGGGGGAGGTCGGGCTGGCGCGGCTCCGCTACGAGAACCCGGACGTGTGCGTGCTCGACCTGATGCTCCCCGGCGTGGACGGCTGGCGGCTGATCGAGACGGCGCGCAGCGAGGGGATCGGCACGCCGATCCTCGTCGTCAGCGCCCGCGGCACGGAGCACGACCGCGTGCACGCGCTCGAGATCGGCGCCGACGACTACCTGGTCAAGCCGTTCTCGATGAAGGAGCTCGTGGCCCGGGTCAAGGCGGCCGTGCGCCGCGGCGCGCGCGCCCAGGACACGCCGCGCGGCGACGCGATCGAGATCGAGGAGCTCCGCATCGACCCGCGCGAGGTGCAGGCGTTCGTCGCCGGTGCCAGTGCCGAGCTGACACCGACCGAGTTCAAGCTCCTGTACACGCTCGCGCTCGAGCAGGGGCGCGTGGTCACGCGCGACGAGCTGTTGCAGCGGATCTGGGGCCGGCGCCAGTCCCATCGCGACCGCACCGTCGACGTCTTCGTGCGGCGCCTGCGCGACAAGATCGACAAGCGCGCGCCCAGCCACACGTTCATCCAGACTCGCTACGGCGTCGGCTACAAGCTCGACGCCGTAGCGAAATAGCTGGATCTTCCTGCCTAGCCGCGCGCCTTCAGCAGGTCGCGGATCTCGGTCAGGAGCGCGATGTCCGGTGTCGGCTCCGGCGCCGCTTCCTCACCCTTCTTCGCCCGGTCCATGAAGTAGTTGACCGGCTTGACGACGAAGAAGAAGACCGCGGCCGCGATCGCCACGAACGCGACGGCCGAGTTGATGAAGTCGCCGTAGAGGAACCGGCTGCTGTTGATCGTGAACGTGAGCGCCGAGAAGTCGTGCGATCCGAAGATGGCGGCGATGATCGGCGTGATGATGTCCGTGACGAGCGCGTTCACGACCCCCGCGAACGCGAGGCCGATGACGAAGGCGACGGCCAGCTCGACGAGGTTTCCGCGCAGCAGAAAGGCCTTGAACTCCTTCAGCGTTTCCGACACGACACCCTCCCTCCTGGGATGGACGCTTATTGTGGCCCCCGACGATGGAGGTCGCGATTGCAGCCTTGCACGTTCTCGCCGCCGCCGTGTGGGTGGGTGGAACGGTGGCGCTCGTCTTCATCGCGGTGCCGATGGCGCGGATGTTCGAGGGGGAGGACCGGGCGCGGGCGCTGCGGCGGCTCGGGACCGGCTGGCGGCCGCTCGGCTGGAGCATGCTCGCGATCCTCGCCGGCACGGGGCTCGTGCTCGCTGGCCATGACGGGGTCTTCTCCGGCCACGCCTCGACGCGCTTCTACGTCCTCTTCGGCATCAAGGTCGCGCTCGTCGCGGCGCTCGCGGCCGGCGCCTTCGTCCACGACTTCCTGCTCGGCCCCGGGCTCGCGCGCCAGATCAGGGAAGGGCGCCCGCAGACGCTTCGCCGCCCGCTCGTCGTCGTCGGCTGGTGCAACTTCACGCTGACGCTCACCGTTCCGGTGATCGGGACCGTCCTGGCCCATCTCACCTGATCGGTTAGGCTCGTAAGGAGATGCAGTACGCCTTCTTCGGCACTCCGACGTCCGAGTCGCTCGACCGCTTCGCGAAGCTGATCGGGGCGGCGCTCGAGGGGGTCGGCTTCACCGCCGCCGAGGGAGACGTACAGGACGCGAACCTGGTCATCAGCCTGCTCGACCTCGACGACCCGAAGCCCTTCCGCCGGCGCGGCAAGGGCACGTACGTCGTCGGGCTCTTCGAGCGCGCGGCCCACCCGGAGCCGATCGAGGAGTCGCTGAGGGCCGACTATCCCCAGCTCCTGCGCGGGCTCGCCAACCTCGTGCTCGACTACGTCCCGGGGCGGGGAGCGTGGTTCACGACCATGGAGCGCGGGCACTACGGGATCGCGGCCGACGACGAGGAGCGCCTGGCGCAGATGGTGGTCGAGCGCTTGCTGCCGCTCGCGAGCTCGCGCCTCGTGATCGACAACGAGTTCCGCACCGACCTCGAGCCCGATCTCTGGTCGGGCGACGAGATCACCGACTCGATCCGCGAGGCCGGTGTCCGGCTCGGCCATCTCAACCTGCTCCCGAACCCGTTCCCGATCGAGGACCTGCTCAACGAGCGCGAGCTCCGGCATGTCAAGCGGCTGTACGGGATCGGCGGGCTCTCGTACGGGAACCTCTCGGCGCGCAAGGACGAGCGCCGCTTCTGGATGAGCGCGAGCGGCGTCGACAAGTCGAAGCTCGAGGTGGCGGGCCGCGACATCCTGCTCGTCTCCGACTACGACTCGGAGCAGGGCCGCATGGTGCTGAGCGTGCCGCCGACGGTCGAGCCGCGCCGCGTCTCCGTCGACGCGATCGAGCACTGGATGATCTACCGGGAGCATCCGAACGTCGGCGCGATCGTGCACGTCCATGCGTGGGTAGAGGGAATCACGGCCACGGACGTCAACTACCCGTGCGGGACCGAGGAGCTGGCGCGCTCGGTCGCAGAGCTCGTGCGCCAGGCGCCCGACCCGGACCACGCCGTCGTCGGCCTGCGCAACCACGGCATCACCGTCACTGGCCCGAGCCTCGAGGAGATCCTCGACCGGATCGAGCCGAACGTGCTGCGCGAGATACCGATGTCCTAAGGGCTCGGCTCGGCGGGGTGCGCTGCCTCGCCGCGGACGAACTGGTAGAGCACGGCGCCGATCGAGGTGCCGATGACCGGGGCGAGGATATAGAGCCAGAGGGCGTGCAGGTCGCCCGAGACGAACGCCGGGCCCATCGAGCGCATCGGGTTCATGGACGCTCCGGAGATCGGCCCGCCGAACATCGCGTCGAGGCCGATCGTCCCTCCGATCGCGATTGCCGCCGCTTCCCCGACCGCCCGCGTGTCGGTGGCCACGGCCAGGATCACGAACATCAGGATCGCGCTCAGCACGACCTCCCACAGAAACGACTGCCCTTGCGAGCCGGAGGGCAACGTCGCTCCCACGTGCGCGATGCCTCCGAGCGAGCCGCGCAGGACTGCTGCTGCCGCCACCGCCCCGGCCAGCTGCGCCGCCCAGTAACCGACTGCGCGCCGCCAGGGGAAGTGCCGGCTGAGCGCGAACGCGAACGTGACGGCGCCGTTGAAGTGCGCGCCGGAGATGTGTCCGACGGCGTAGATCATCGCCATGATCACGAGGCCGAAGGTGAGCGCGACACCGACGTGGCCGAGCTGGTGTGTCTTCGCATCGACCATGACGGCGCCCGCGCCCGCGAACACGAGCGCGAACGTCCCGACAGCCTCGGCGACGAGCGATCGGGCGAGCTCTGGGCTGCGGGTCAAGACGGCAGGAGCTCGCCGACCAGCCGCTGCACGCGCTCGTCGATCTCGTCCCGGATCCGCCGGACCGTCTCGAGGTCCTGCTCGGCCGGGTCATCGAGCGCCCAGTCCTCGTACCGCTTGCCGGGGTAGATCGGGCAGGCGTCGCCGCAGCCCATCGTGATCACGACGTCGGCTGCGCGGACGACCTCGTCGGTGAGCGGCTTCGGGAACTCCTCGGCCATGTCGACGCCGATCTCCTGCATCGCCTCGACGACGGCGGGGTTGATCCGCTCGCCGGGATCGCTTCCCGCCGAGCGGACATGGACACGCCCGCCTGAGCGGAGCTTGACGAGCCCGGCCGCCATCTGGCTGCGGCCGGCGTTGTGCACGCAGACGAACAGGACCTCCGGCTGCTCCTTGGTGATCACGCCCTCCGCCTGGCCGAACGCCCTGAGACGCTCACGGGCGAAGCGGTGGACGAGTACGGGTACGAACACGTTCACCCTCGCTTCGCCGCCGAGCAGGTCGGTCGACTCGGTGATGTACCTGGCGATCGTCTCCTGCGAGAAGATGCCCTCGAACTCTCTCTGGAGCGCCTCCGCTGCGCGCTCGACGTGCTGGCGGGTGACGGGATCGAGGATCTCGGGCATCTAGCGCCTCCCTGGCTTCACGGCCTTCACGATCGCGCCGTGCATGCCGTCGGCGACCTCGTGCGTGAACTCGACCGACACGTCCCTGAAGCCGACTGCATCGAGGCCTGCCATGTACTCGGACTTCGAGAGCGCGCCGGCGATGCACCCGACGTAGCTCCCGCGATCGGCCCGCTCCTCGGAGCTCAGGCGGTCCTCGGCGACGACGTCGGAGATCCCGACGCGTCCACCCGGCTTGAGCACGCGCGCGAGCTCGGTCAGCACCGCCGCCTTGTCGGTCGAAAGGTTGATCACGCAGTTCGAGATCACGAGGTCGACCGACCCGGCCGGGAGCGGAACGTCCTCGATCACGCCCTTGAGGAAGATCGCGTTCCGGACGCCTGCGGCTTCTGCGTTCCGCTGCGCGAGCGCCAGCATCTCGTCGGTCATGTCCAGGCCGTAGGCGATCCCGGTCGGCCCGACCCGGCGGGCGGACAGGATCACGTCGATGCCACCGCCCGAGCCGAGGTCGAGCACGACGTCGCCCTCGCGCAGCTCGGCCACGGCGGTCGGGTTCCCGCAGCCCAGGCTCGCGAGCGCGGCTGCGTCCGGAAGTTCGCCCCGCTGGTCAGCGGTGTAGAGGGACTCGCCGAAGTCGGCGCTCGCAGCGCCGGCGCAGCACGAGCCGCTGCCGCAGCCGCCGGAGCTCGATCCCTCGGTCACGGCGCGGGCCGCCTCGGCGTAGCGGCTGCGCACCTCCTCGCGCAGCCGGTGAACGGCGACGGTTTCAGCAGCAGGGCTCGACATCGCGGGCCTCCTTCAGGTCGACGAGACCGGCGAGCTGGCCCGCGGCCTCGGGGTTGATCGAGAAGTACGCCCATTTGCCGCGCTGCTCCCGCTCGAGCAGCCCGGCGTCGGTCAGCTTCTTCAGGTGGTGGCTCACCGTCGGCTGCGAGAGGCCGAGCGCGGGCTCGAACTCGCACGCGCAGACCGGGCCGCCGCTCGATGCCAGCAGGTTGACGATCTTGACCCGGGCCGGGTCGGCGAGTGCCTTGAACAGCGTGGCCGTCGAGTCGGCCTCCTCGTCCGAGAGGGTCGGTGCGCCGAGCGGCCGGCAGCAGGCGATGAGAGAGATCTCGGTGGTCATCGGATCGACGGACGTCAATATATCGACGTCCGTCGATCCATGTCAACTCATTTCGAGACGATCAGCGTGCCCTTCATGCCGCCTGCCTCGTGGCCGGGCACGGTGCAGTAGAACTCGTACTTGCCGGGCTTCAGCGTCACCGTCACCTTCGACGTGCCGCCGTGGCCCACGACCTTTCCTTTCACCTTCACGCCGTGGCCCTTGATCGCGACGTTGTGCCGGAAGATCGACGACATGTTCTTCATCACGATCGTGACCTTCCCGGCGTGGGCCTTCAGCGTCTTCGTGCTGTAGGAGAGCTTCGTCTTGTCGGCGGTCAGCTTCAGCGTCGTGCCGCCGGCGAAAGCGAGCGACACCGCCGCCAGCGCGGATGCAGCCACGACCGCAACCCCCACCAAACGCTTCTTCATCCAGCTCCTCTCGATACTGGGCGGTCTCCCCACCACGTCGCAGGCGCGCCGCGGTTTCGGAGACGTTGCCGCGGGAACAGCCAAACCGGCCCGCGTCAACTCTCCTGCTCTCGTGACGATACCCAGCCGGGCGCGACTCGAGCTCAGGCAGGCGGCCGCAGGACGGCGAACTGGTCGGTGATCGCGATCGAGCGCGTCCGGAAGCGGTACAGCTCGGCGGGCCTCCCGCCCGAAGGCCCGGGCGGCCGGTGGTCGCCGATCGGCTCGAGCACGCCGCGGCGGAGCAGGACGCGCTTCAGGTTCGTCGCCGACACGTCGTGGCCGAGCGCGGCGGCATAGAGGTCGCGGAGCTCTGCCATCGTGAACGTCGCCGGTGCGAGCGCGAAGCCGAGGTTCGTGTACGAGAGCTTGGCGCGGAGGCGCTCGCGGCCGGCGAGCGCGATCCGCTCGTGGTCGAAGGCCATCGTGGGCAGGGTCTCCAGCGCATGCCAGGCCGTGTCCGCCGGCACGGCCGGGTCGACGTCGGTGGGGACGAGGCCGAGGTAGGCGGTGACGAGCTGCCACTCGTCCGGGTGCCGGTCGGGATCGCTCAACGTCTCGAGCTGCTCGAGGTGGGAGAGCTCGCGCACGTCGACCTTCGCGGCCAAGTGCCGCCGGATCGACTCCTCGAGCTTCTCGCGCGGGGCGAGGTAGCCCCCCGGGAGGGACCAGCAGCCCGCGAACGGCTCCTTTGCGCGCTCCCACAGCAACACCTGGAGCATCCCGTCGCGGATCTGGAGTACGACGGCCAGGGCCGCATGTGCCGGTCCGGACGTTTTCGCCTGACGGGCGGAAACCGTGCTAGACTGTGCCTCAGGTTTTAGACTCACGGTCGAAAACTAGCACGATGCGAGCTGAGAGAACAGGCCTGATCGTCGTCGGCGGCGGAATCGCCGGAATGTACGGCGCGCTTTGCGCCTCTGCCGAGACCGACGTCGTCCTCCTGACCAAGGGGCCTCTCCTCACCTCCGCGAGCTATCTCGCGCAGGGCGGGGTCGCCGCCGCGGTGGGCGTGGACGACTCGCCGCAGCTGCACGCCGAGGACACGCTGAAGGCGGGGCGCGGGCTCTGTCGTCCGAGCGCCGTTCAGGCCCTGACCGAGGAGGCTCCCGCGCGGGTCGCCGATCTCGTCGACCTCGGCGTGCCGTTCGACGACGACCTCGGGCTGGAGGGAGGCCATTCGCGGCGCCGCGTCGTCCACGCCGAGGGCGCAGCCACCGGAGCCGTGATCGCGCGCGTGCTCGCAAAGCGCGTGCTCGAGCATCCCCGCATCCGCGTGCACGAAGGCGAGCGCGTGCTGGAGCTTCGAACGGGCGGCGTGCGAACGGATGGGGGACTGCTCGACGCGCCGGCGACGCTGCTCGCGACCGGTGGCTACTCGGCGCTCTGGGCGCGGACGACGAATCCGCCCGGCTCGGTCGGCGACGGGATCGTGCTGGCCCACCACGCCGGCGCCGCCGTTGCCGACCTCGAGCTCGTCCAGTTCCATCCCACCGTCGTCGCCGGTAACGGGCTGCTGCTGTCGGAGGCGCTTCGCGGCGAGGGCGCGTTGCTCCTCGACGAGCACGGCGAGCGCTTCACCGACGAGCTCGCTCCGAGGGACGTGGTCGCGCGGGCGATCGACCAGCGTGGAGCGGCGCTCCTCGATCTGCGCGACATCGACCGCGGCCGGTTCCCGGCGCTGATGACCGCGCTCGTCTCGCACGGCTTCGATCCCGGGCGCGATCCGATCCCGGTCTCTCCGGCCGCGCACTACACGATGGGCGGGGTCGTCACCGACCTTGCTTGCCGGACCGGCGTGCCGGGTCTCTACGCAGCCGGGGAGTGCGCCTGCACCGGTGTCCACGGCGCGAACCGCCTGGCTTCGAACTCGCTGCTCGAGTGCCTGGTCTTCGGCCGCCGAGCCGCGCTCGCCGCCCTCTCCGACCCCTCGCCAGCCTTGCAACAGACTGTTGCAAGGTCGGACAGGGCCGGGATCGACGTGGTCTCGCAGGAGCTCCGAGCCGAGCTGTGGCGCGACGCGGGTCTCGTCCGCGACGGGGCCGGGCTCGAGCGGCTCACCCGTAGCCCGCACACGCTCGCTCGGCTGATCGCGAAGAGCGCGCTCGCGCGCCGCGAGAGCCGCGGCGGGCACTTCCGCGCCGACTTTCCGTTCGAGGACGAGGCCTTCGCCGCCCACACCGTGATCAGGCCCGGAACCGCCGAGCAGGTCGAGCTGGAGCGATGGAGCTGAGAGTTGTCGCGGGCCGATCATGCTTCTCCCGCGGCAACGTGACCGATGCTGCGTGCGGCAAGGTCACGTCCACAGACATCGGTTCCTGGCTCGCCGAGGACGTTGGCACGGGCGACGCGACCAGCGCGGCGGTGATCGACGAGGACGCTCTCTGCGAGGCGCGGATCGTCGTCAAGGCCACCGCCGTCGTCTGCGGCCTCGACGTGGCTGCAGCGGTGTTCGACGAGCTCGGCGCGCGCCTCGAGCCGCTCGTCGCCGACGGCGATCGCGTCGAGCCCGGCCCCGTCGCACGCGTCGACGGCCCCGCCCGGGCTGTCCTGACCGGCGAGCGGCTGGCGTTGAACCTGATCGGCCGGCTCTCCGGCATCGCCACGCTCACGCGGCGTTACGTCGACGCGGTCGAGGGCACGGGCGTGACGATCCTCGACACGCGCAAGACGACGCCCGGCCTGCGCGAGCTCGAGAAGCGGGCCGTGCGAGCGGGCGGCGGGACGAACCACCGTCTCGGCCTCTTCGACGGCGTGCTGATCAAGGACAACCACCTGCGCCTCGCACCCTCGATCGCCGAGGCCGTCGCCCGCGCGCGCACGACGGGCCTCCCCGTCGAGGTCGAGTGCGACACGCTCGGCCAGGTCGGCGAGGCGATCGAGGCAGGCGCCGACCGGATCCTGCTCGACAACATGAGCCCGGACGAGCTCCGCGGCGCCGTGACGCTCGTGGACGGGCGCGCCGGGACGGAGGCGTCCGGCGGCGTCACGCTCGCCAACGCTCGCGCGATCGCCGAGACCGGTGTCGACTTCATCTCCGTGGGCGCGCTGACGCATTCGGCGCCCGCCCTCGACGTCTCCCTGGAGGTTCTGTGACCACGCTCGAGCTCACCCGCTTGCAGGACGAGGTCAAGGCACTGGCGCGGGAGCGCGACGCCGTCGTCCTCGCCCACAACTACCAGGTGCCCGAGGTGCAGGACGTGGCCGACTACGTCGGCGACTCGCTGGGCCTGTCCCGCGAGGCCGCGGCCACGAACGCCTCCGCGATTGTCTTCTGCGGCGTCCACTTCATGGCCGAGACGGCGGCGATCCTGGCCCCGGACAAGACCGTGCTGATCCCCGACCCCGACGCCGGCTGCTCGCTCGCCGCCTCGATCACCGCCGACCAGCTTCGCGCGTGGAAGGCCGAGCACCCCGGCGCCGTCGTCGTCTCCTACGTGAACACGACCGCCGAGGTCAAGGCCGAGACCGACTACTGCTGCACGTCCGGGAACGCGAAGGCAGTGATCGAGGCGATCCCTCCTGCGCAAGAGATCCTGTTCTGCCCGGACATGTTCCTCGGAATGTGGCTCGAGCGCGTCACCGGCCGCAAGCTCAACGTCTGGCTCGGCGAGTGCCACGTCCACGCGGGCATCCGGCCGGCCGACATCGAGCGCTGGCAGGCCGAGGCGCCCGACGCCGAGCTGCTCGTCCACCCGGAGTGCGGGTGCGCGAGCCAGTGCATGGCGTTCGCGAACGACCGCACGCACATCCTGTCGACCGAGGGCATGGTCAAGTTCGCCAAGGCCTCGCCGAAGAACCGCTTCCTGATCGCGACCGAGACGGGGATCATCCACCGGCTGCAGAAGGAGGCGCCCGAGAAGCGCTTCGAGGCCGTCTCCGAGAAGGCGATCTGCAAGTACATGAAGATGATCACGCTCGAGAAGCTGCGCGACTCGCTCCGCGACTGGAAGCACGTCGTCACCGTCGAGCCGGAGATCGCCGAGCGCGCCCGCGGCGCGATCGAGAGGATGGTCGCGATCGCCTAGTAGCGCGTTCGCTGTTCGAGCTTCGTGACCCTGACGACGAAGCTCAGGCTCGCGTTCCGAAGTTTCCCCACGACTCGCCAGCAGCCGGTGGTGGGAAACGTGACCCCACTCGGCACAAAGCCTGTCGGCCCGTATTCGGCGACTGTCCGGACGTCGGCGCGCAAGGGAGCGGCGCGCGCGTCGAGCCTCCATCCCCGTACCACGAGCTGGCCTGGTGTTCCCCTCCACCATCCGACCTTGGCGGAGATGGAACCGTCACGGCTGATCGTCGCCATGTACCCGCCGTCCGGAAGCTTCCCTGCAGTGAGGTTCCCGTGCGGCCAGTAGAGCTCCACGCGGAGTCTCGTGCTGCCGTAGTTGAACCCCGAGGGGCCGAACGAAGGCTGCTCCTCGCCGGTGGGAATGGTGACCGGACAACGCCGCGCTGCTGCCGACATCGCCGTGTCTCCTCTCAGAGCGGGAACCGAGGCAAGTGCTGCGAGCAATGCGCCGCCGATGACCAAAGCGCGAGTCACGCCGCCATTACACCACCGTGTGTTGCGCGGTTCCAACGGTCGCGCCGAGCGACAGCTCCGAGTCGGCCTGGTCGATCACGGCCACGTCGTGAGTGGCGCAGACGACAGCGGTGCCTGACTCGCGGGCGAGCCGGCCGAGCAGCTCCCCGACCGCCCGCGCATTCGCCTCGTCGAGGCGCGCCGTCGGCTCGTCGGCGAGCAGGACCGCGGGCCGGACGGCGATCGCACGCGCGATCGCGACCCGCTCGCGCTCTCCCGCGGAGAGCTCGTTCGCGCGCCGGTCGGCGAGCTCGCCGAGACCGACCGCTTCGAGTGCCTCGCGCGCCGGGGGCCCAGCCCCCTCGGCCGAGGCGCCGCGGAGTGAGAGGCCGAGCGCCACGTTTTCCGCCGCGGTCAGGAACTCGACGAGCTGAGCATCCTGGCCGACGACGCCGACGTGGTCGCGCCGGAACGCGGCACGTTCGGCGCGCCCGAGCGAGGAGAGCGTCGTACCGAGGACGACGACCTCGCCGCCGTCGGGGAGGTCGAGCCCTGCCAGCAGGCGCAGCAGCGTTGTCTTGCCGGAGCCGGAGCGCCCGGTGACGGCGGTCAGCCGGCCCGACGGGAAGGCAGCCGCGAAGCCGTCGAAGATCGCCGGCCCCGGCCCGAACGCCTTGCGCACGCCGCGGAGCTCCGCCACCGTGTCGCCGGTCGACGCTGGAGGCAGGCCTTCCACGGCTGCGTCGCCGGCGCGCCCGGGCTGGTCGACAGGCGCGATCACGATCCCTCCCGCCGAGAAGCGGGCCGCCGCTCGCCGCCCGACACCGGCCCGGCGCAGCAGCTCCTCGGGTAGCCGCAGCCAGCCGCCGCGCCCGACCACGATCGACTCCTCCTCACCGTCCTCCCGTGCCCATTCGGCCGAGAGCCGGCCATCGCGGACGTGGACGATCCGGTCGGCGATCGATGCCGACTCCGGATCGTGGCTGACGATCACGGTCGTGCACCCTTCCGCGCGCGCCAGCTCGCCGAGCACCTCGTAGAGCACGCCCGCGCTCGCGTGGTCGAGCTCGCCCGTCGGCTCGTCCGCGAACAGGAGTCGCGGCCGGTGGGCGACCGCCGCGCAGACGACGACCCGCTGCTGCTCGCCGCCGGAGAGCTCGTAGGGGCGAGAGCCGCGCTTGTCCGTGAGGCCGACACGCTCGAGCAGCTCGTCGGCCCGCCGCCGGCGCTCCGTCCGCGTGGCTCCCTCGAGGCCGAGCCGGAGCCCGACCAGCTCGCGCGCCGTCAGCTCCGGCGCGAGGGCGCGAGAGTAGTGCTGGTCGGCGTAGCCCGTCTGCCCGGCGCGATAGCGAGCCAGCGCGCGCGAGGAGAGCCGCGCGAGGTCGGCCCCGAGCACGATCGCCCGTCCGGCCGAGGGCCGGTCGAGCCCGGCGAGGATGCGCAGCAACGTCGTCTTCCCCGACCCGCTCGGGCCGAGCACGACGAGGATCTCGCCGTCCCGGACGGACAGTGTCAGGCCCTGGAGCGCGGCCGCGTTCCCGCCTGCCGAGTCGTAGATGCGGAACAGGTCACGCGCCTCGATGGCGTTGACGGGGCTCACGAGACGGCCTCGGCTGTCGAGGCGACCGGTGCGCGGAAAGCGGCCCACGTGACCAGGCCGACGAGCCCTATGGCCGCGGCGGCGTAGGCGGCGAAGGCGATGCCGAGGAGCGTCCAGTCCAGATCGAGGCGGAGTGGCGGCAGCGGTGTGTCGGCGCCCGCGGTCAGCCTCACCACGCTGACGACGAGCGTGCTGAGCACGGCGCCGGTGGCCAGGCCGCCTGCGACGCCCACGGCCGCGACGACGAGCGCGCGTAGCCGCAGCAGCCGCCGCAGGTCGCCAGGCCCGGCGCCCTGCGCCTCGAGCTCGTTCAGCTCGCCGCGCTCGTCACGCAGGTCGCTGATCACGGCGAGCAGCAATCCGCCGAGGGCGAGGGCGAGCGCCACGATCGCCGCCGCCGCGAGCGTCACGAGCGTTCCCCGCCCGAGTGGGTCCGCCTGGAGCTCGGAGAGGGCACCGCTGAAGGTCTGGAGCTGGAGGACGTCGAACGGCGCGCGGGTGAGAGCCGCGTCGACCCGGCCGGGATCGCGGCCGCCGTCGACCCACACCTCCTCGATCTGCCCGGAGCCTGGCACGGCGCCGTTCAGCACTCCGGTCAACCACTGCTCGTCGGCGACAACGAAGCTGCCGGTGAGAGTGGGGAAGCGGCGCGCGACGCCGACCACTCGGGCCACGAACTGCTGGTCGACGATCTGCACGGGCAGGGTCCCGTCCGGCCCGACGGCCGCGGCCAGGTTCGGCGAGACCACAACGGGAATCGGCGTGCCGTCGCTCGGCTCGCGCGGGCGGAAGCGCGTCTGGAGGGCGGGGGTGACCACATACGTGAGCCGCGCTCCCGCTCCGGTCGATCCTGTCGGATGTGCGCCGTCCACGCCGACCCAGCCCGTGTACGGAGGCAGGGTTGCCTCCACGCCGGGGCCGACCGCGCGGAGCCGTCCGAGCACGAGGGTGCCCTGGAGCTGCGGCACGAACACGCGCGTACCCGTCGTCGGCAGGTCGAGGGTGAACCCGGTGACCAACCCGCCGCGGGCATCGGCCGGAAGCTTCGCCGGGAGCACGCGCGTGATCGCGGTCCGGCTGGGGCCGGAGTAGCCGCTCTGGGCCCGGCCGAAGGTCACGAACTCGAAGTCGCCCTCGCGTGTCTCGATGCTCGCCGAGATCACCACCCCGTCGCCGATGACGCGAACGGGGAGGAGCAGCCGCTGCGCCCCGGCGGGGATGCGGAGCCCCTGGATCGTCACCGGTGCGTGCGGCTGCAGGCGACCCGCGAGCACTGAGCGGCTCGTCGGGGAGAAGTCGCTGCGCCAGTGGAGCTTCGCGATCGCCGCGGTGGGCACGCCGAGGATCGTCGTCCCCAGCTGTCCGCCGCCGGACGCGTCGCCCTGGACGCGGGTCACGGGATACGCCGTCACGCCCGGGCCGAGCTTCGTGTACGCGCCGAGCGGTGCCGCGTCGAGCGGGTAGACGCCCTGCGTGAAGTCCTCCTGGAGCGTCGCCGTGAGCGGTACCGAGTAGGCGGCCTCGTCGGCCTGGTTGCGGGTCAGCGTTGAACGATAGGCACCCGCGAATGCGGCCAGGCCAATGCTGACGACGAGGAACGAGACGGCGATTGCGCTCCGCCCGGGGTTGCGCGCGAGCGAGACAGATGCCAGGCGGAGCGGGACGACGGAGCGCCTCGAGATCCGCTCGAGGAGGCGTAGCGCCGGCGAAAGCAGCCTCACGCAGAGCACTGCCGCGATGAAGGCCACGAGGCCGGGCAGGAGCAGCAGGAACACCCCGGTTCCCTGCTCCTGTGCGATCGACGCCGGATCGGCACTGCCGCGGACGAGCGCGAGCACGACCGCGACGAGCGCGCCGAGCGCCGCGACGTCGATCGCGCTTACGGTCAGCGGCCCGACCCGTCGTCGCGGCCGCCAGAGCGACAGCAGCAGCACGAGCGTGGACGCCGCGGCCATTCCGGCGGCGGCCGTGATGCCCGCCGAGGAGAAGACGGAGTGCCGGAGCACCGCGTCCGCCGGCGATCCTGCGGCATCCGCGATCGCGGCAGCGACGGCCGCGCCTGCAGCCCATCCGACCGCTGAGCCGACGACCGCGATCGTGACCGACTCGGCCGCGAACACGAGCCCTCGCTGCGCCGCGCTCGCGCCGAGCCAGGTCAGCCGCCGCATGGCCGCCTGGTTCCGGCGGCTCCCGCTCGCGGCCGCGAGCAACGCGAAGGCGAGCAGGAGCGCCGCCGCCTCGCCTCCGATCAGGAGCAGCCGCCGTCCGGCGACCGTGCTCGAGTCGCTCGCCGCCTGGACGGCGTCGGTGGGAGCCTCGAGCCCGAAGAACTCGGACGCAGAGCCGAGCTCGGACTGGGCCTGCGTCACGCGCGACTGGAAGCTCCCGACGCTCCAGGCGTGCACGTCGCCGAGCTGCAGGGGGACGATCCAGCTGTACGAGCGGTACAGGTCGGACGTGAACGGCGCTGCGGCGAGCGCCGAGACGCCGTTCGCGACGAGGATGGGGACGTCCTTCGCCGCGTGATACGTCGCGGCCTGCTCGACCGCCGGGTTGAGCCTCACGCCGACGTCGCTGCCGAGCGCGAGGTCGGAGACGAGCGTGCCGGTGCCCACGACGACGAGGTGGAGCGACGGATCCGCCGGAACGGCGCCACGCCCGCCGACCTGGATCAGCTCGCAGCGGCTCGGCCGGCACACCTGCGGATAGCGGCCCGACCGCAGCCGCACCCAGTTCCGGATCCCTTCGATCGCGGTCAGATCGGTGATCGCGCCGCCGATCGTGCTCTCGCGGAAGACCGCGGTCGCGAAGGCCGGCCGGTGCGCGAGCGTGCCGAGGGCCCTCTTCGCGACCCGGTCGAGGGCGGCGAAGCGCTCGGAGGTCTGGCCCGGGACGCCGCCCCACGAGACACGGAGGACACGTTGTGCCGGGTCGAGTTGCTGCAGGTCCCGGCCGAGCGCGCGGTCCTGGGCGACCAGGCTGCCGGCCAGGACGGCGGCAAGCGCCCCGGCCCCGACCGCGACTCCCAGCCCGACCAGGATGGCCAGCCCGGCGCGATGGCGCAGGCGCGCGGCCGCGAGTCGGACGGGGTAGAAGAATCTCCCCATAACCGGCGAACAGCTTATACTGGTGTCGCAGGCATGACAAGCAAGGCACCACGATACGACGTTCCGAACGCGGCGCCGGAGTCGCTCCGGATCGTGCAGACCTTCGTCAACACGGTCAATCTGGAGCGCGGCGACGACTGGCTCGCCGACTGGTTCGAGCAGCAGGGTGTGACTGCGTCACGGCGGGAGCTCGAGCGCGCCCGCGTCGTGCGCGAGGCGGTGCGCGAGCTGCTGTACGCCAACAACCGCCAACCGGTCGCGGGAGAGCCGTCGTGGGCGGTCCTGGCCGCCGCCGCCGATGCGGCCTCGTTCTCGATCGATCTCGCGCGCCCGGAGCTCGTGGCGCGGGCCGGAGGGAGCGACGGCGCGGTCGGGCGCGTGCTGGCGGTCTCGTTCCTGGCCATGCTCGACGGCAGCTGGCCGCGCCTCAAGTGCTGTCGCAACCACCACTGCCGCTGGGCGTTCTACGACAACTCGAAGAACCGGTCGGCGAGCTGGTGCTCGATGCAGCTCTGCGGCAACCGCACGAAGACGCGTGCCTATAGAGCGCGGCGCGCCACCGCTGCGACCTAGCCGCCCGCGACGGCCTGGAGGACGAGCAGGGTCTCGCCGCCGGACAGCGTCGTTCCGACGCCTCCGCTGTCGCGCACGTCCGTGCCGTCCACGTACACGTTGACGAGCCGCCGCAGCTCGCCGCGCTCGTCGAAGAGCAGGTCTGCGACGGGGAGCGAGCGGAGCGCCTCGCCGACCGTCTCGGCGTCCACCTCGATCTGCTTCCGCCCACCCGCTTCGCGGGCGAGCAACGAGGGGAGGACGACGACGACCACGCTGCTAGCCGGACTGGGCGACCTCCACCGACAGCACCGGTGGCAGGTCGCTTGCGGCGCAGAGCCAGTCGTCGCCCTCGGTCGGCGAGACGAAGACCTTGCCGCCCTGAGTGCCGAAGTAGAAGCCGGCCGGGTCGAGCGAGTCGGAGGCGGAGGCCTCGCGGAGGATCACCGACCATGCCTCCTCGGGCAGGCCGTCGGACGCGAGCGCCCAGGTCGCGCCGGCGTCGCGTGTCCGGTAGACGCCGAGCTTCCCGCCCACGGTGACGCGGTTCACCGCGCCCTCCTCGGGGATCACGAGCGCCGTGTCCGGGTCGCCCGGATGGATCATGATCGGGAAGCCGAAGTCGCTCGGCAGGCCGTTCTTGTCCAGGCGCTCCCAGTTGTCGCCGCGGTCGTCCGAGCGGTA
Source organism: Actinomycetota bacterium (assembly GCA_003134505.1). GTDB lineage: Bacteria > Actinomycetota > Thermoleophilia > Gaiellales > Gaiellaceae > PALSA-612. The sequence continues at coordinate 20,579 of PLBK01000002.1, forward strand.
GACGCCGCAGTGGTTCTGCTGCCAGTAGCGCTCCGGCTTCTGCGGGTGGACGAGCAGCTTGTGGACGCACTGGCCGACCTCGGGATACGGGTCGTCGGGATAGAAGTCGGCGGCGACGTCCTTGTTCTTCGGGTGCCAGGTCTCGCCGCCGTCGTCGGTTCGGAACGCGCCCGCCGCGGAGATGGCGACGACGAGCCGGTCCGGGTCGGACGGGTCGAGCTGGATCGTGTGGCAGCACAGGCCGCCTGCTCCGGGCTGCCAGCGCTCGCGCGTCGGGTGCTCGAGGATGCCCTCGACCGGCTCCCAGGTCTCGCCCGAGTCCTGCGAGCGGAAGAGGGCCGCCGGGGTGCCGCCGAGCCAGAGCTCGTTCGGGCGGTCGGGGTGGCCGGGCCGGATGTGCCACAGCTTCTCGAGCGTGAGTCCGCTCTCTTCGGGCAGGCCGATCTGCTCCGAGCGCTCCCAGGTCTCGCCGCCGTCGGTGGACTTGTGAACCGTGCCGCTGTACACGAAGCTGGACGAGCAGGCGTAAAGCGCGCCGTCACGCGGGTCCTGGGCGGCGTGCATGATCTCCCACCCGGTCAGCGCCGGCCCCTCGACGTGCCAGTCGCGGCGCGCATCGTCGCTCGTCAGGAAGAAGAGCCCCTTGCGGGTGCCGACCAGAACCTTCACGCCCACGGCCGGATCCTAACGATCCAGGCCCAGACTGATCGCGCCGGCCGCTGCGAGCTCGCCGATCTCCTGCTCGGTGTAGCCGGCCTCGGCCAGCACCTCGGCAGTGTGGGCACCGAGCTCGGGGGCCGGCGAGCGGTGCAGCACGCGCTCGCCTCCCATCAGAAGCGGCATCGCCACCAGCTTCATCCCTTCCGGCAGCTGCTGGAGGATGCCGCTCGCCTGCGTCTGCTCGTGCGCGACGACCTGCCCGACGTCCTGCACGGGGGCGACCGGCACTCCAGCCCGGCCGAGCCGATCCAGCCACGCCTCACTGGGCTCGAGCGCGATCCGCTCGGCAAGCAGCTCGGACAGCGCGTCCCGGTGGCGGACGCGGTCCGCGTTCGTCACGAAGCGCGGATCGGACGCGAGCTCGGGCGCTCCGACCGCCTGGGCGAGCGCCGCGAACAACCGGTCGTTGCCCGCCGCCACCATGAGCTCGCCGTCGCTCGTCTGGAACACTTGGTACGGGGCGATCGACGCGAATCCCGTCCCCCACCGTCCGGGAAGCTCGCCGCTCGCGAGATAGCCGGTGATCTGGTAGGCGAGCAGCGCCACCGCAGTCTCGTAGAGGGCGACGTCGACGACTCGACCGCGTCCGGTCTGCTGCCGCTCCATCAGCGCGGCGAGGATGCCGAGCGCCGCCCAGACGCCGGTCCCCTGGTCGATGATCGACACGCCGACCCGGACGCCCGGCCCTCCGGGCTCTCCGGTCACGCTGAGGATGCCGCCGGCGGCCTGCATCAGCGGGTCGTAGCCGGGCCGGCTGCTCCAGGGGCCGCTGCGCCCGAAGGCGTTGATCGAGCAATACACGAGCCGGGGGTTGAGCTCGAGGAGCTTGCCGGGCCCGAGCCCTCGCTCCTCTGCGAGCCCGGGGCGCAGGCTCTGGACGAAGACGTCGGCGCGCTCGACGAGCCGCAGCAGGACGTCGTGCCCATGCCGGAGGTTGAGGCCGACCGACCGCTTGTTGGCGTTCATCGCCAGGAACAGCGTGCTCTCGCCGTCCTGGAACGGCGGGCCCCACGTGCGCGCCTCGTCGCCGGTGCCGGGCGGCTCGATCTTGACGACGTCCGCTCCGAGCGCACCGAGCACCTCGGTGCAGTACGGCCCGGCGAGCGAGGTGGTCACGTCGACCACGCGGATGCCCTGGAGCGGGAGGAAGCTCACGCGGCGATGCTACGCGGATCGTCTGATTCCCGGCGGGCTACGGTACGGCGGTGAACCGACTCGCGCAGGAAACGAGCCCGTACCTCCTCCAGCACGCGGACAACCCGGTCGACTGGTACGCGTGGGGCGAGGAGGCGCTGTCCCGCGCCCGGGCCGAGGACCGGCCGATCCTGCTCTCGGTCGGCTACGCAGCCTGCCACTGGTGCCACGTGATGGCGCACGAGTCGTTCGAGGACGCGCAGACCGCCGCGCGCATGAACGAGCTGTTCGTGAACGTGAAGGTCGACCGCGAGGAGCGGCCGGACTTGGACGCGCTGTACATGGACGCGGTCGTGGCGCTGACCGGTCACGGCGGCTGGCCGATGACGGTCTTCCTCACGCCCGAAGGCGAGCCGTTCTACGGCGGCACCTACTACCCGCCCGAGCCACGACACGGGCTGCCGAGCTTCCGGCAGATTCTCGAGGCGGTGGCGGAGGCCTATCGCGAGCGCCGCGGCGACGTCGCGAGCACGGCCGCCCAGCTCGTCGAGGCGATCCGCCAGGGAGCGGAGGCGCGGCCGTCCACCGATCCGCTCACGGAGTCGATCCTCGGCGAGGCGGGTCGCGCGCTCGGGCGGATCTTCGACCCGGTCTGGGGCGGCTTCGGCTCGGCGCCGAAGTTCCCGCCGGCGTCCGCGCTCGAGCTGCTGATGCGTCGCGGCGAGCTCGANNTTCGAGAAGATGCTCTACGACAACGCGCTGCTCGTCCCGGCCTACCTCCACGGGTGGCTCGTGACCGGCCGGGAGCGCTACCGGGAGATCGTCGTCGAGACCGTGGAGTACATGCTGCGCGACCTCGCGCTCCCCGAGGGCGCCTTCGCCTCCTCCCAGGACGC
>PLBK01000019.1 GCA_003134505.1 Actinomycetota bacterium
CGTGAACATGATCACGCTCTCCGCGCTCGGGGTGACGCTCTTCTTCGGCGGTTGGGAGGGACCGTGGGCGCCGCTCGGGCCGCTCTGGTTCGTGATCAAGCTGGCGATCGCGATCGCGATCTNNCTGATGCGCTTCGGCTGGAAGGTCCTGCTGCCGATTGCGACCCTCAACGCCGTGATCACCGCCCTCGTCGTCGCCTGGATCCACTGAGATGAGCCCGCAGCCTGTCGACACGCTGAAGGGCTTCGCCGTCACCTTCCGGCAATTGTTCAACAAGCCGATCACGGTGCAGTACCCCGAGTACGTGCGGCCGGTCTATCCGCGCTTCCGCGGCCGGCACCGGCTGCACCTCCACGAGAACGGGCTCGAGAAGTGCGTCGGCTGCTCGCTCTGCGCCGCCGCCTGTCCCGCCGACTGCATCCGCGTCGTCGCCGCCGAGAACGAGCCGGACAACCGCGTCTCGGCCGGGGAGCGCTACGCGCGCATCTACGAGATCAACATGAGCCGCTGCATCTTCTGCGGCTACTGCGAGCTCGCCTGCCCGTTCGACGCGATCACGCTCGGCAACGAGTTCGAGATCTCCGAGTACTCGCGCGACGACCTGATCTACACGAAGGACGTCCTGCTCGCGGAGCCGATCAAGACCGTGCCGGTCGCCTCGAAGGAGGAGTTCGACACGCCGGATCCCTACTACAAGCTCCATTCATGAGCTCGCTCGTTCTGGCAGCCAGTGCGGGCAACGTCCTCACCTGGGTCGTCTGGTTCGGCGCCGCGCTCGCGTGCGTCGCCTCGGGCATCGCGGTGGTCAGCTTCTCGAACCCCTTCTACTCCGCGCTGGCGCTGATCGGGAACCTGGCCTCGCTGGCCGTGCTCTACCTGCTGCTCTCCGCCGAGTTCGTGGCCGCGGCGCAGGTACTCGTCTACGCGGGCGCGGTGATGGTCATGTTCCTGTTCGTGATCGCCTATCTCGGCGGGCGCGCGGACGCACCCTGGGCCGGAGGCCCGAGCCTGCACCGGTTTGCGGCCGTCGGGGCCGCCGTCGCGATCCTGGTCGAGGTGCTCGTCGTGCTCGGGCTCAAGGCGGGCGGCGAGCTCTCGCACCCGGCGCGGATCTCGGGCGACTTCGGGTCGCCGGCCGAGATCGGGCGCCTCTTCCTCACCGACCACCTGCTCGCCTTCGAGATCACCTCCGTCGTACTGCTGATCGCCGCGGTCGGCGGCGTCGTCCTCGGCTCGCACGCGCGGCGGCTGCAGGCCGAGGAGGCCGGGCTCGAATGAAGGGCCCAGACGTCACCTGGTATCTCGGCGTGGCGGCGTTCATGTTCGCGACCGGCGCGCTCGGGGTGCTCCTCCGGCGCAGCCCGCTGATCGTCCTGCTCTCGCTCGAGCTGATGCTGAACGGAGCGAACCTGGCGCTGATCGCGTTCTCGCGGCTCCACGGCGGCGGCGCAGGCCAGATCTTCGCCCTGTCCGTCATGGCCGTGGCCGCGTCGGAGGTCGTCGTCGGCCTCGGCCTGATCGTGGCCATGGCCAGGCGGAACCTGACGCTGGACGTCGACAAGCTGACCTGGCTGCGCGGGTAGTAGTGCGCCAGGCATGACCGAGATCACGACCTCCTGGATCTGCCTGTTCAGCCCGCTCGTCGCGGTCATCGTGATCGCGCTCGGCGGCAACCGCTTCTCGCGGCGCGCGGCCGGGGTGATCGCGACCGGCTCGGTGGCGCTCTCCTTCGCCGCGGCCGTGGTCGCGTTCGCGACCATGCTCACGCGCGCCCCGGGGAACCGCTCGCACCTGTCGACCGCGTGGACGTGGCTCTCCGCCGGGAACCTGCACTTCGGGCTCTCCGTCCTGGTCGACCCGCTGAGCGTGTTCATGATGCTGGTCGTCTCCGGCGTCGGCGGCCTGATCGTCCTCTACTCGATCGGCTACATGCACGGAGACGACGAGGAGCGGCGCTACTTCGCCTACATGGCGATGTTCGTGTTCTCGATGCTCCTGCTCGTCCAGGGCGGCAACCTGATCCTGCTGCTGTCGGGCTGGGGGCTCGTCGGGCTCTCGTCGTATCTCCTGATCGGGTTCTGGCACGAGCGGCCGGCCGCGATCGCCGCGGCGAAGAAGGCCTTCGTGATGAATGCGATCGGCGACGCCACCTTCGCGCTCGCCCTGTTCCTGCTGATCGCGAAGACCGGCACGCTCGACTACGGGCTGGCCTTCTCGAAGGCGCACGGCCTCTCGCAGACGGTGCTGATCCTGATCGCCCTCGGACTGCTCGGCGGCGCGGTCGCGAAGTCCGCCCAGCTGCCGCTGCACACCTGGCTCCCGGACGCGATGGAAGGCCCGACGCCGGTCAGCGCCCTGATCCACGCGGCGACGATGGTCACCGCCGGCGTCTACCTGATCGCCCGCACCGCGCCGATCTTCCAGCTCGCGAGCGTCGTGCAGGACACGGCCGCCGCGCTCGGCGCGGTGACGCTCGTGATGGCCGGGCTGATCGCGCTCGTCCAGACGGACATCAAGCGCGTGATCGCCTACTCGACCATGTCCCAGATCGGCTACATGTTCCTCGGGGTCGGGCTGGGCGCCTACGCGAGCGGCATGTTCCACCTGCTGACGCACGCCTTTTTCAAGGCGCTGCTCTTCCTCGCGGCCGGCGTCGTCATCCACGCGCTTGCGGGGGAGCAGGACATCCGGAAGATGGGCGGCCTGCGCGGGTTGATGCCGAAGACGTACGCCGTCTTCCTCGTCGGCGCACTCTCGCTGGCCGGGATTCCGCCCTTCTCGGGCTTCTTCTCGAAGGACCCGATCATCGCGGCGACGCTCGAGCGCGGTGGCGCCTTCGGCTACGTCATGTTCGTGCTCGCGATCGGCGGCACGTTCCTGACCGGCCTCTACACGTTCCGGCTCGTCTTCCGGGTCTTCCACGGTGACCGCGACCGCTTCGTCGACGAGACTTTCGACACGCACCACGGCGAGGGGCCGCTCGTCATGCTGCTGCCGGTCGGCGTGCTGGCGATCGGCGCGACGCTGGCCGGGTGGCTGCAGGTGCCGGGCGGCTGGCACGGCGTCTCGAGCTGGCTGCAGCCGGTGGCTGCGCCGATCCTCGAGACGACGAACACGCAGGAGGCGATCGCGAGCATCGTTTCGGTTGTCCTCGGGCTCGCCGGCGCCGGGATCGCCTGGTGGATCTACATCGCGCGCCGCCGGCCCGCCCCGGCCGCCGTGCCGGCGTTCGAGCGCAAGTTCTGGTTCGACGAGCTGTACGACGCGCTCTTCCACCGACCGGCCGTGACGACGGCGAAGGTGCTCTACGCGCTCGTCGAGGGGCCGCTCGTCGGCGGCTCGATGGCCGGGATCGCCGAAGCCGTGCGCGGGCTCGGCACGGGGACGGGTCGCCTGCAGACCGGTCTCGTCCGGACGTACGCGCTCGCCTTAGCGGCCAGCCTCGCCGTCCTCGCCGTCGTCTTCCTGGCGGTGCGCTGAGCGATGGCCAACGGGTGGCTCACAGACACGCTGATCCTGCTGCCGCTCGGCGGGGCGATCTTCATCGCGCTCGCGCCGCTGTCACGGCTGGCCGCCGGGCTGCTGGCGCTCGCGGTGAGCCTGGTCGAGATCGCCTTTTGGGGCGGGGCGCTGACGAGCTACAGATTCGACCAGAACATCCCCTTCGTCCAGCTCGAGGACAGGACGACGTGGTTCGGCGAGCTCGGCATCTCCTACCACGTCGGCTTCACCGGGCCCGCACTCTGGCTCACGGGCATGGCCGCGGTCACCATGACCGCGGCCATCGCCTACGCCGTCTGGGTGCGGCGAGAGCACGCCCGCGCCTACTTCGCGTCGATGCTGCTGCTGACAACGGCCGTCGTCGGCGTCTTCGTGGCTCAGGACTACCTGCTCTTCTACGTGTTCTGGGAGGCGATGCTGATCCCGCTGTACGTGCTCGTCGGCGTCTGGGGCGGGCCAGGACGTCTGCGGGCAACCCTGATGTTCTTCATCTACACGATGGCGGGCTCGCTGCTCATGCTCACGTCGATCATCGTGCTCGGCATCTCCCGGGGGACGTTCGACATCGTCGAGGGCGGGGTGAGCAACTCCGACTGGATCTTCCTCGGCTTCGTCGCCGCCTTCGTCGTCAAGGCGCCGATCTTCCCCTTCCACGCCTGGCTGCCGGTCGCCTACCGCGAGGCGCCGGCTGAGGTGGCGGGGGTCCTCTCGGGCGTCGTCTCGAAGGCTGCCGCGTACGGATTCCTGTACATCGCGATCCTGCACTTCCCGCATCCGACACACGACTTCCGCACGCCGATCCTGGTGCTGGCCGCGATCGGGCTCATCTACGGATCGGTACTCGCGTTCCGCGCGCCCGACCTCCGCGGCGTCGTCGCCTACTCGAGCCTGGCGCAGCTCGGGCTGATCACGTTCGGCCTGTTCGCGACCAACCTCGCCGGCTTCAACGGCGCCGTGCTTCAGATGGTCAACCACGGGCTGATCTCGGTCGGGCTGTTCATGCTCGTCGGCCTCGTCGAGCTTCGCACCGGGACCGGCAAGCTCGACCGGCTCGGCGGCATGGCGCGCGGACGGCCGGCGCTCGCGACCGTGCTGATGACGCTCGGGATCATCGCGCTCGCCGTGCCCGGCTCGAGCGCCTTCGCGGGCGAGTTCATGATCCTGACCGGCGTGTTCACGAGCGGCTGGGGCTGGTCGGTCGTCGGTGCGATCGCCATCGTGCTCGCCGCGATGTACATGCTGCGGCTGATCTCGGCGGTGCTGCACCGGTCGAAGGGCAGCGCCGTCGACGACGACGCCCGCGACCTCCGCCTGCCCGAGCTGGCGTTCATCCTTCCGCTCGTCGCCTGCCTGATCGTCCTGTCGGCCTGGCCTGCAGCAGTGACCGACCACAACTTGGATGTCGTGAACGCCTTCCCCGCGCTCGAACGGTTCGTCCCCTGATGCTCGCCTCCGCCATCCACACGCCGCACGTCGACTGGTTCGCCATGTCGCCGGCGCTGACGTTGCTCGGCGCCTCCGCTGTCTGCCTGATGGCGGCAGTGCTGCTCCCCGTGGCGACGCGGCGCTGGTTCACGGCCTGGGTGACAGCCGGCGCCTTCGTCGGCGCGTTCGTGGCCGCAGCGCTCCTCTACGACCGCTCGCCGCACCCGCAGGAGGTGATCGCCGGCGCGATCGTCCGCGACCGCTTCGGCGCGCTGGCGGCGCTGATCATCTGCGGCGCGGGGCTCGCCTCGGTCGGCGTCTCCTGGCGCATGCGCTTGCGCGCGCACACGGCCGAGTACTACGCACTCCTCGCCGCCGCCGCGGGCGGGATGGTCTTCCTGGTCACGGCGACGAACCTGATCACGGTCTTCCTGGCGCTCGAATGGTTCTCGATCTGCCTCTACATCCTCTGCGCGATCGACGTCGACCTCGAAGGCTCGCTCGAAGCGGGGCTGAAGTACCTGGTCGTCGGCGGCTTCGGCTCGGCCTTCCTGCTCTTCGGCTCGGCGCTCGTGTACGGCTCGACGGGGAAGGTCGGGTTCGCCGACATCGCGCGCGCGACGGCCGCGCAGGGCCTGAAGCACGACTCGCTGCTCGTCGCCGGGCTCGCAATGATCCTCGCCGGGCTCGGCTTCAAGGCCTCGGCGGCTCCGTTCCACATGTGGACGCCGGACGTCTACGAGGGCGCACCGACGCCCGTCACGGGCTTCATGGCCGCGGCGACGAAGACGACGGCGCTCGTGCTCACCTTGCGACTGCTGACGACCGCGTTCCCGCAGGAGAAGCAGCTCTGGACGATCGCGCTCGCCGTCTTCGCGGTCGCCTCGCTCGCGATCGGAAACCTGGCCGCGCTCGTCCAGCGCAACGTGAAGCGGATGCTCGCCTACTCGTCGATCTCGCACGCGGGCTTCATGCTGATCCCGATCGCCGCCGGCAACGCGCTCGGCGGCCGGGCGCTCCTCTACTACCTGATCCCGTACTCGGCGATGTCGGTCGCGGCGTTCGCGGTCGTTGCGGCACGCGAGCGGGAGCTGGGGCAGGCGGTGACGTTCGAGAACATCGCCGGCCTCGGCTGGGAGCGGCCCTTCCTCGGGGCGGCGCTGTGGGCGTGCATGCTCGGCTTCGCGGGGCTGCCGCTGACGGGCGGCTTCGTCGGGAAGTTCTATGCCTTCTCGGCGGCGTACGACCGCGGCTGGGTCTGGCTCGTCATCGTCGGGGCCGTCGCCACCGCGGTCAGCCTCTACTACTACTTCGGGCTCGTGCGGGCGCTCTACATGCGGGCCCCGTCGGCGGTCAGCCTCGCCCCCAGCGGCGGCCAGCCTCCCCGCGAGCTCGCGCTGCAGACCGCCGTGCTCGGCTGCCTCGCCGTCGTCGTCGCGAGCTTCTTCGCCGTCGAGCCGCTGATCAAGCTGGCGCGCATGGCCGCGTCGTCGCTGGTCTTCTAGGCTCGCCTACACTCGGGACATGGCCGACTGGGTGACGATCTCAGCGCTCGCGTCCGCCGGAGGGACGCTCGTGCTGGCCGGGGCGACCTTCAGCTCGGTCAAGTCCGCGAATCGGGCCGCCCGCGTGGCCGAGCGGGCGCTGCTTGCCGGCTTACGTCCGCTGCTCCTCCCGTCCAAGCTCGACGATCCACCGCAGAAGGTCGGCTTCTCGGACGACAAGTGGCTGATGGTCCCGGGCGGGCAAGGCGCCGCCGACGTCTCGCCCGAGGCGGTGTACCTGGCAATGGCACTCCGCAACGTGGGCACCGGGATCGCCGTGCTCCACGGCTGGCGCTTCTATCCCGAGCGGGTCCTCGGGAACATGCAGCCTACGGCCCTCGAGGACTTCACCCGGCTCACCCGCGACCTCTACGTGCCGGTCGGGGACGTCGGCTTCTGGCAGGGCGCGTTCCGCGATCCGGCGGCGCCCGGGTTCGCCGAGGCCGCGGCCGCGATCACCGCCCGCCAGGCCACGATGATCGACCTCCTCTACGGCGACAACGAAGGCGGCCAGCGGGTGATCAGCAGGTTCAGCATGCTGCCGCGCAACGACGGCGGCTGGCTGGTCGCCGCCGGCCGCCACTGGAACATCGACCGCGACGATCCGCGCTAGGCGGCGTTACGCGGCACGCGAGGCACGTGCCTCGCCGAGCCCGAGCGGCTCCGACGCCGGCTCGGGCCGCACGCCGGTCTCGCCGAGCAGCTCCAGGCCGTAGCAGGCCAGCAGGCCGAGGACGAGCATCGGCACGTGAGTCGCCGCCGCGATGACGAGCCAGACCAGCCCGGCGGCGGACATGACGACCGGAAAGCGGTCGCTCCGCCCCTCCGCGGCCACACCGACAGCCTCCAGCAGCCTCACGGCGCCCGCGACGATCGCGACCAGCACGACGAGAGAAGCAAATCCGCCCGCCCCTCCGAGCGCCGCGAGCAACGCCACGACCGCGAGCCCGGGAGCGAGGAGACGGCCGACCACGGGGGTGAGCTTCGCCGGGCGGCCGGACGTTCCTTCCTTTGACTAGGCTCCGGCACATGGCCAACGGAACCCTCACCTGGCTCGGGCACGCGAGCTTCCGGCTCGACACCCCGGGCGGAAAACGCATCTACGTCGACCCCTGGCTCGACGGCAACCCCAAGTGCCCCGAAGCGGAGAAGCAGCCCGAGCGGTGCGACATCGTCGCGGTCACGCACGGCCACGGAGACCACACCGGGGCGGCGGTCGTCCTCGGCCAGCGGTTCGAGCCGAGGCTCGTCTGCATGAACGAGCTCGGCTACCTGCTGGAGCAGAGCGGCTTCCCGAACGGGTCGAGCGGCGGGATGAACAAGGGCGGCACCGTGGACGTCAACGGCATCAGGTTCACGATGACGAACGCGTTCCACTCGAGCTCGTACGACGGCAACTACGCAGGCGAGCCGGCCGGGCTCGTAGTCGCTCTCGAAGACGGCACCACGGTCTACTTCGCGGGCGACACGTGCGTGTTCGGCGACATGCAGCTGATCGGGCGGATCTACCAGCCGTCGATCGCGGTGCTGCCGATCGGAGACCACTACACGATGGGGCCGCGCGAGGCCGCCGTCGCGCTCGAGCTGCTCGGCGCCAAGCGCTGCGTGCCGTGTCACTGGGGCACATTCCCGCTGCTGACCGGGACGCCCGCGGCGCTGCGCGAGCACGCGCCCGCCGGAGTCGAGATCGTGGACGTCGAACCGGGCGGGACAGTCCAGCTGTGAGGGAACGCTGGCTCGGCGCCACCGGCCGGAAGGTGCCGGAGATCGCCGTCGAGGGCGAGCTCGAGCTGCCGGCAGAGGTCCTCGTGCTCGAGGAGCTCGACGCCGACGCCCTCCGGCAGGCGCATGCGACCGGCCGGCCCGTCGTGGTGCGCGCGGACACGCCGCAGAACGTCAAGGCGGCACTGGCCCGGCCGGAGGTGGCCTGCGTGCTCGTCCCGGCCGGGCAGCGCGAGCTGCTCGACCTCGATCTCCGCGAGCTGACGTATGGCTAGCGCAGTCGTCGCCACGTACTCGATCGTCGCCTGCGACCTCGACGCGGGCCAGTGGGGCGTTGCGGTCCAGTCGAAGTTCCTCGCCGTCGGCTCGGTCGTCCCGTGGGCCGAGCCGCACGTCGGCGCGATCGCGACGCAGTCCTACGCGAACCCGCGCTACGGCCCGGACGGCCTGGCCCTGCTCCGCGAGGGGCTCTCCGCCGAGGAGGTCGTCAAGCGCCTGACCGACGCCGACGAGGGGCGCGCGCAGCGGCAGCTCGGGGTCGTCGACGGCCAGGGGCGGCCGGCGACCTACACCGGCGAGGGCTGTCATGCGTGGGCCGGTGGCAGAACGGGCGACGGCTACGCGGCCCAGGGCAACATCCTCGTCTCGGCGGCAACCGTGGACGGGCTCGCCGACACCTTCGAGCGCACCGCCGGCCGGCCGCTCGCGCTCCGCCTCATGGACTGCCTCGACGCGGCGCAGGCCGCCGGCGGGGACAGCCGCGGCCAGCAGTCCGCGAGCCTGCTCGTCGTCCAGAAGGACGGCGGCTACGCGAGCCTCTCCGACGTGCTCGTCGACCTGCGGGTGGACGACCACGAGCGCCCGCTCGAGGAGCTGCGCCGGATCCACGGCCTCCACCACGCGCTGTTCGGCTCGACGCCGAAGGACGAGTGGGTCGACGTCGATCCCGAGCTCGCCGCGGAGCTGTCCGAGCGGCTGGCCGGGCTCGGCTTCGAGGGCGAGCTCGCCGAGACGCTCCCGCGCTGGGCGGGCGGCGAGAACCTCGAGGAACGCGTCGACGGCGTCGAGCGGCTCGACCCGGTCGTGCTCGAGGCGCTGCGGAACGCATGACCTGGCAGGCCGCCCACCTCGACGAGCTGGACCGGCTCCCGGTTGAAAAGGGGCTCGAGTGGCGGCCGATCCGCCGCCGCTTCGGGATCAGAGCCTTCGGCGTCAACGCGTACACGGCCGAAAAGCCCGGCGACTGGGTCGTCGAGGAGCACACTGAGGCGACCTGCGGGCACGAGGAGCTGTACCTCGTCGTGCGCGGCCGCGCGCGATTCACGCTCGACGGCGAGGACGTCGACGCGCCGGCCGGCACCATCGTCTTCCTCCCGGACCCGAAAGTGAAGCGCGTCGCGATCGCGGAGGAGGAGGGAACGACCGTGCTCGCCGTCGGAGGCAAGCCGGGCGAGGCGTTCACGCCGTCCGGCTGGGAGTGGAGCTTCTTGGCCTCGACGCAGCAGCCGGACGAGGCCGTCGCCACGATGCAGGCCGGCGTCGAGGAGCTGGGCGAGACGGGCGCGAGCCTCTACCAGCTCGCCAAATTCGAGGCGAAGGCCGGCCGGACAGAGGACGCGCGGGCGCACATCGCGAAGGCGCTCGAGCTCGAGCCGGCGTACCGGCAGTACGCGGAGAAGGACGACGACCTCGAGGAGGTTCTGTGAGCAGCCATTCGGTGACCCGTATCGACGAGATCCCCAGGCGCGACAGCTGGATCCCGGTGCGCGACCACTTCGGCATCGGCGCCTTCGGCATCAACGCCTTCCGGGCCGACGAGGCCGGCGGAAGCGTGATTTCCGAGCACACGGAGCTGATGGCGAAGCACGAGGAGCTCTACGTGGTCGTGGCCGGGCACGCGACGTTCACGATCGGCGGCGAGGAGGTCGACGCCCCGGCAGGCACGCTCGTGTTCGTCTCCGAACCGGAGACGCGCCGCAAGGCGGTAGCCCGCGAGGCCGGGACGACCGTGCTGGTGGTCGGCGGGAAGCCCGGCGAGCCGTTCCGCGTCTCGCCGTGGGAGGAGTCGTGGCGGGAGAGTGGGAACGCGATGGCCCTCTACCGCGAGCAGCGCTACGCCGAGGCGGCGGACGTCCTCCGCGAGGCCGTCCAGCGATACCCGGACGTGGCCGGGCTCTACTACAACCTGGCCTGCTTCGACAGCATGGCCGGGGCAGGCGCCGAGGCCTTGGCCGGAGCGCTCGCCCGCTCGATCGAGCTGTATCCGGGCTTCCGCGACTACGCGCGCGAGGACTCCGACTTCGATCCCGTCCGCGACGACCCGGCGTTCGCAACTCTCCTGGAGGAACGGTGAGCGACGCCGGCTACAGCGTCACACGGCTCGACGCGATCGAGGAGATGAACGACGGCCGCTGCCCGTGGCGTCCGGTCAGACACCACCTCGGTATCACCTCGTTCGGCATCAACTCGTGGACGGCGCACGACGCCGGCGACCGGATCGTCAACGAGCATTCGGAGGAAGAGGAGGGCGGCGAGGAGGAGCTCTACCTCGTGCTCGAGGGCCACGCGAGGTTCGAGCTGGACGGGGAGGCGCTCGACGCACCCGCGGGCACGCTCGTCTTCGTGCAGCAAGGGGTCAAGCGCACGGCGTTCGCCGAGGAGGCCGGGACGACGATCCTGGTGATCGGAGGAGTGGCCGGCGAGGCGTACCAGGTGTTCGGGTGGGAACTCTGGGCACCGCTGAACGCCCTGTATCGGAGCGGCGACTACGCGGAGGCCGCGGAGAAGGGACGCGCCGTGATCGAGGCCTATCCGCAGTACGCCGGCCCGCTCTACAACGTCGCCTGCTGCGAGAGCCTCGCCGGTCGACCGGCCGACGCAGTCGAGCACCTGCGCCGCGCGATCGAGCTGGCACCGGCTTTCCGCGACTATGCACGCGGCGATTCGGACTTCGATCCGATCCGCGAGGATCCAGCCTTCGCGAAGCTCGTCTCCGAGCCCTAGAAACGACGAGGGGCGGCGAGCCTTCGCTCACCGCCCCCGGGGGGTCGCCGTCGTTGCGCGGGGTCGCTACTGGCTCTTCAGCGGATCGATGTAGAGGTCGTCGATCTTCCAGTTGCCTTTGTTGTCCCTGGGCGAGAACATGAACGCGACTTCGCCGACGCGGTCAGGACCGGGCTGGATGCTGTTCTTGAACTTGATCGGATCGGTCAGCGTCCAGGCCGAGCCAGCATGCACGTCGCCGAGATCCTTGGTGTGGACCTTGCCGTCGTTGCCGACGAAGAGCGAGCTCACATCCAGGACAGCGTCCTTCTTGCCAGTGTTCAGGGCAAAGAAGCGGAGCTCGGGATCGTGGATCGTGACGCAGATCGCGGGGGTCAGAGCGGCACTCCCCGCCGGCAGGCCGAGGGACTGAGCGTCGCCCGGATTGCCCGTCACGTCGAAGGACTCGCTCCCGGAGGTCAAGCCCGCGCCTCCGGACAGCCACCAGCCTGCTGCCGAAAGGTCGCTCTCCATGTCCCCGCCTGGAGCGAGGAAGTACTGATGCGAGTCGTTCCAGGTGAGAAACGGCTGGGAGGTCGCCGGTGGGACCGAGCAGGGCGGCCCCGGATCCTTGGCCGCTGCGCCGACACCCGCCTCGAGAGCGCCAACGAGCGCCATGACAGCGAGAGTCGCCGCGAACCTTCCGGCCCGAGACCGTCCCAGGTGAAGCACGCGGTGAACTCGTGTGGTGGACATGAACTCACCTTGGGGGAGTTTCGGGACAAACGCACTCCCTCGAAGGGGGGAACGTCGTCACCCGAACGGGTCAGATCAGCGAAGAAGCCGGCGGCGGGATCGTGCTGCCCGCCGCCGGCTCGATGTCGAGCTGGGCTCTCGCGCTAGTGGTGCTTGACCGGGTCGACGTAGAAGTCGTCGATCTGCCAGGTGCCGTTCTTGTCCGCGGGGCCGAACGTGAACGTCACCCAGGTACAGCCGTTGGTGGCGGCCAGCGAGGAGATGTTCTGCAGGAAGTTCACGGGTGCGATCGGCGACCAGGAGCCACCGCCGGTCACCTGCGCCACCGTGACCGTATGCGCTTTGGCGTTGGCGTCGGTGTAGGTCATGTTGATGTTCAGCTTCGAGCTCTTGCCCTTGTTGAGGACGAACAGGCGCAGATCTGGGGTATTGGTCGTCACGCAGATGGAAGGGCTCGCGAGCGAGCTGCCGTTCGGCAGCGACAGCGAGTGCGAGTCGGTGGGCGAGTTGACGTAGAACGTCTCGTTCCCGCTGACGATCTTCGGGCCGCCCTTCGCCGTCCAGCCGGTCAAGGTGCCTTCGAATGAGCCGGCCGGGCCGAGGAAATAGTCGCCGGTGTCTCCCCAATTGACGAACGGCTCAACCGTCGGGGATGTGGGACAGCTGTACGTCGACAGACCGCGCGCCGAGGCCGCGGTGGCGCCGAGCGCTCCGAGAGCGGCGACGGCAGCCGCTGCCGCGAAGAGCCTTGACAGTCGGAGTCGCTTGGTCATCGGGGAGATCCTTCCTTGGGGGTCGAAAAGCGTTCTGACTCACAGTGGGAGGGCTCCGACATCCATGCCACCCCCAAAGGCGTGAATCTCGTCACTCGTTCGAGGGAATGCCCCACGACAGAGGCACGGGCCGGAAAAGCCCTACAGATCGGCTCCAGAGCAACCGATACCGGTTACGTGCAGTCCGAAACGACCGCATCGCCGTCCCCCGCTCGGAGGACGAGACTCGGCATGGCAGCCGCGCTGCAGGCACGGTTGTTCCGCGCCGACCCCGAGGCCGCCGAGGGACGCTGGATCGCCGAGACCAGAGAGCGGCGTCCGCACCGCCTCGGCACACGCGACTCGGTGTTCTCGCTCGGCGCGGCGTTCGGCTTCGTCGTCTTCTCCGTCGTCGCGGCGATCCTGATCGACTCGCACCGCTCGGCGTCTCCGCTCGTGATCGCGACGATCGTCGGGGTGTACGCCCTCGCGTCCGCGGTCGAGTTCGAGGTCGGCGCCGGGGCGGCCGTCCCCACCCAGCTGGTGCTCGTCCCGATGCTCTTCCTGCTCCCGCTGGGGCTTGTTCCGGCCTGTGTGGTGGCCGGCTTGCTGCTCGGGGACCTGCCCCAGTACATCCGCCATCAGGCGCACCCCGAACGAGTGATTCCGCTCGTGATGAGCGCGTGGTACGTCGCCGGGCCGGTCATCGTCCTGGCGGCCTTCGGCGAAGAGACGCCGCAGCTCTCGCGCTGGCACATCTACGTCCTGGCGCTGCTGTGCCAGTTCGCCTTCGACTTCGCCTTCGCGACCTGCCGGTCGTGGTATGCATTCGGGACGCCGCCCGGCTCGCAGCTCACGAAGATGGCCTCCGTCTGGGTGGTGGACTCGGCGCTGGCGCCGATCGGGCTGTTCGTCGCCATCGTCGGCACCCGAAGCCACTACGCCTACCTGGCCTGCGTTCCGCTCATCCTCCTGATGGCCGTCTTCGGGCGCGAGCGGCGCATCCGGATCGACAACGCGCTCGAGCTCGGCCACGCATACCGGGGGACAGCGCTGCTGCTCGGAGACATGATCGAGGCCGACGACGAGGGCACCGGCGTCCACAGCCGCGACGTCGTCTCGCTCGTCATCGGCGTCGCCGAGCGGATGAAGCTCGACGAGCGCGCCCGCCGGCACGCCGAGTTCGCCGCGCTGCTGCACGACGTGGGCAAGGTGCGCGTCCCGAAGGAGATCATCAACAAGCCGGGGCCGCTGACCGACGTCGAGTGGCTCGTGATCAAGCAGCACACCGTCTGGGGCGAGGAGATGCTGAAGGCGGTCGGCGGCATCCTCGGCGAGATCGGGTCGATCGTGCGCTCCTGCCACGAGCGCTACGACGGCGCCGGCTATCCGGACGGGCTCAGCGGCGAGAGCATTCCGCTGATCGCGCGCATCATCTTCGCCTGCGACACGTTCAGCGCGATGACCACCGACCGCAGCTACCGCAAGGCCCGCTCGACCGCGGAGGCGGTCGACGAGCTCCGGCGCAACGCCGGCACCCAGCTCGACCCCGCCGTCGTCGAGGTGCTGGTCGCCATCATCGGCGAGGACGAGCAGGTGCAGCCGATCCCGCTTCGGCCTCGCTTCGGCGAAGAGCAGCCTGAGCAGCTCGAGTCAGCTGTCTCCGGGCAGTCGTAGGCCGCCCACGCGGTCGCGAAACGCCGGTACGGGATCGCCGTCGGGCCTCGCGACGACGAGCACGGCGCCGTAGCGCTCGCTCCCCGTCAACGCGCCGACCAGCAGCTGCAACCCCGCCGCGAGCGCGAACGCCTTGTGAGCCTGCTCCCCGCCGAACGGCACGAGGTCCTCGGGCGAGACGAGACCGGCGAGCACGTCGCCGTAGGTGACCTTGCCCATCGACACGTCGGCGACGAGCGGTCGCCCGTCGGAGCTGGGGATTCCGATCGCGAGCGGCGTCGTCCCGACGAGGGGCTCGCCGCCGTCCGGATGAGGCAGACGCGGCGGCGAGGTGGCGGTGAGCGCCACACAAAGGCCGCCGTCGGCCAGCCGGCGCACCCAGTAGCCGAGCGCGCCCGTCGGGAAGCACTCCTCGGCGACGACCACACGGGCATGCTCGGGCGGCACGGCCAGCTGGGCGTCGCAGATCGCTGCCAGGGTCAGGTAGCCGAGCGCTCCGCGGCCGTGCCAGCGCTCGTAGCCCGGCTCGGCGGCGACCCGCTCCGGTTGGGCAGCCGGGTCGAGGTCCGGCAGCGTCGCGAGCCACTCGACCCGTGAGAAGCCGTGACCCCGCTTGCCGCGGCGCTCGGCGTCGAGGAAGTGGTCGGCGAGCGTCTGCGCGTCCGACTCCGAGAAGCCGAGCTCCCGGATTCGCGGCAGGACTTCGGCGGGCTTCAGGAGAGGACCGGCAGCGGCTTGAACGTCTGCTTCGCCGCCTCGATCGCCTCGGCGATGTCCAGGATCGCCCGCGACGTGTCCGCCTCGGGGTCGGCCCAAACCAGCGGCTCGCCGAGGTCACCGGCCTCGCACAGCAGCGGGTCGAGCGGAACGGTGCCGAGCAGCGGCACCCCGATCTCCGCGGCGAGCTTCGCGCCGCCACCGGAGCCGAAGACGTCCGACGTCATGTTCTCGACGACGCCGATCACGCGCATGTTCGTCTTCTGGGCCATCAACGCCGCCCGCGCGGCGACCTCCTGCGCGAGCCGCTGCGGCGTCGTCACGATCACGGCCTCCGCGCGCGGCAGCAGCTGGCCGAGCGAGATCGAGACGTCGCCGGTGCCGGGCGGCATGTCCACGAGCAGCACGTCCAGCTCGCCCCAGTGCACGTCCGAGAGGAACTGCTCGAGCGCCCGGTGCAACATCGGCCCGCGCCACATGACGGGCGAGTTCTCGTCGAGGAAGAAGCCGATCGACATCAGCTTCACGTCCCTCACCACCGGAGGCACGATCATCTGGTCGACGACGACCGGCCGCTGGGACACCCCGAGCAGGTGCGGGACCGAGTGGCCGTAGATGTCCGCGTCGAGCACGCCCACGCGCCTGCCGAGCGAGGACAGCGCCGCAGCCAGGTTGACGGTCAGCGACGACTTGCCGACGCCGCCCTTGCCGCTCGCGATCGCCAGCACTCGCGTCGAGCGGTCGACGGCGATCCCCTTCGAGCGCTGGGCGACGCCGCCGCGGAGCTTCGTCGTCAGCGCCGCCTTCTCGTCCGGGGACATGACGTCGAAGGCGACCGAGGTGCGCTCGACCCCGGCGACGGCGCCGACGTGCTCGGCGACCTGGTCCTGGAAGCTCGCCCGCAGCGGACAGCCGGCTACGGTCAGGGCGATCGTCACCGTCACGTCGCCGCCCGAGATCGCGACTTCCCGCACCATGTCCAGGTCGGTGACGGGACGCCGCAGCTCGGGGTCGATGACCTGCTCGAGCGCCTTCCAGATCTCGTCGCGCGATGGCTCCATCGAGATTGAGACTACCTGGCAGCCTCCGCCCGAAGTCCGCCGCCTCGGAGGCGTTCCCGCGGGGAAGAACCGCGGCAACTCTCGTCCACAGTGCTTTGATAGGCCGGTGACGTGGCCGGGGCTCGTCTGGCGGAACCTGATGCGCCGCAGCGCGCGGACGGCGCTCACCTCCGCGGGCGTGGCCATCGGCGTCGCCCTGATCGTCGCGCTGCTCTCGATCGCCGCCGGCGTGCGCCGGACGGCCGGCGACCTGATCCACGTCGGTCGCTCCGACTTCGGCGTGTTCCAGCAAGGAGCCTCCGATCTCACCCGCTCGCTGCTGCCGGAGTCGCTGGACGCGAAGCTCCGGGCGACGCCCGGCATCACAGGGGTCGCCGCCATCTTCCTCCGGGTCAGCCGCGTCGAGCACCGCGACGCGTTCCTCGTCTTCGGCCTCCGCCAGAACGAGTTCGCCTACCGCCGCTTCGTGATCGTCGCCGGGCGACGGGCCGCAGACGACGAGGCGATGCTCGGCGACCAGGCCGCGAAGTCGCTGCATCTCGGGCCCGGCGACCTGCTCCACGTCGACAACGAGCGGTACCGCATCGCTGGCCTCTACCACTCGGGCAACCACTTCGAGGACATCGGCGCCGTGCTGCCGCTCCCCGTCGTCCAGAAGCTCGCAGCGCGGCCGGGGGAGGTGACCACGTTCGGGATCACGATCCAGCTCGGAAAGCGGCCGCGCGACGTCGCCAGGCTGGTCGAGCACCGCTTTCCCGGCGTGACCGCGGTCACCGAGCCGGGCCAGGTCGTCAACGTCGACACGTCGAGCCGGCTGATCATCGACACGGGCTGGATCTTCTCGCTGCTCGCCCTGATCGTCGGCGGGATCGGGGTGACGAACACGATGGCCATGTCCGTCTTCGAGCGGATCCACGAGATCGGGATCATGCGGGCGGTCGGCTGGCCCGGCCGGCGGATCGCGGCCCTCATCGTCAGCGAGGCGATCGGAATCGGGCTGCTCGCGCTCGCCGCCGGGCTCGCGGCCGGCTACGGCGCAGCGGAGCTGTTCGTACGCCGGGGGAACCTTTCTGAGCTCGCGACACCGGACTTCACGCCCGGCGTCTTCGCCTGGGGGCTCGCGTTCGCGCTCGGAGTGGCCGTAATCGGCGCGCTCTACCCGGCCTGGCGCGCGGTCCGGCTCACGCCGATCGAGGCGCTGCGACGCGAGTAGGCTCGGCGGCTTCGACTCGCCCGTCCCGGATGCGGAGCGTCCGGTCGGCGAGGTCGGCGACGTCCTCGTCGTTCGTGACCAGCAGGATGGTCATGCCTCGACGGGCGCGCAGCGAGAGCAGAAGCTCGATGATCTGACCGCCGGTCGCCGAGTCGAGGGCGCCGGTGGGCTCGTCCGCCAGCAGCAGCCGTGGCCCGTTCGCGAGCGCGCGTGCGATCGCGACCCGCTGGCGCTCGCCGCCCGAGAGCGTGTTCGGGGAGGCCTTGGCGCGATGGGCGATCGCGCAGTCCTCGAGCAGCTCCATCGCCTTCGCCTCGCGCTGCGCGCGCGTCGGCCCTCGGCCCATCATCGGCAGCTGGACGTTCTCGAGGGCGTTCAACGTCGGGATCAGATGGTGGAACTGGAAGACGAACCCGACCGTGGCAGCGCGGTACTCGGACGGATTGGCGAGCCGCTCGAGGAGCTCGCCCCCGACCGCGATCGAGCCCGCGTCCGGCCGGTCGAGGGCGCCGATCAGGTTCAGCAAGGTGCTCTTTCCGCCGCCGGACGGGCCGGTCAGCGAGACGAAGTCGCCCGGCTCGAGCCTGAAGGAGACGTCCGCGAGCGCCCGGATGCGCCCGTCCTCGAACGACTTCGAGACGTGGTCGACGACGACCTCGGCGCCGCCGCCCGTCACCGCGGCTTGACCCGGTAGGTCAGCACGACCGTCCCACCACGTGCCTTGATGGTCGCCCTGAGGACGAGGCCACCCAGGTAGTCGGCCAGCTTCGAGTCGGCCGGCCAGATGATGTAATCGCGGAAGCGCCCGGTGAACCGCCAGTTGGTGATGACCTTCTGCGTCGGGCCGTACCGGACGGGATGCACCTGCCCTGTCGGATCCTTGACGACCTCCGTCAGCCGGGCGGCGATCGGCTTGCCGCTCAGGTCGGTGACCCGGATCGTGTAGTACCACTTGACGCTGACCTTCGGCGTGTGGCCCGGGGCGGTCAGCGTCGCCTTGAACGGCAGCTTCGCAGCGCCCGACGCCGACGCCGCTGCGAGCAGCGCCAGCAGTGCCACGACGAGAGCCCCGCGCCGCATGGCTCGCATGCTACGCCCGCATCAACGCAGCGCGGCGGCGACCTGCTCGTAGTGCTCCCGGCTTCCGGCCGCGACGATGCGCGAACGGCCCACGAGGTCGAGCGGTGCCGCGTCGAGCGGGCCGCCGTCGATCAGATCGACATAGCGACCGGCTTCTTTGACGAGCAGCTGGGCTGCCGCGATGTCTACCGAGCGAGCGGGGCGGAGAGAGCAGACCGCGTCCACGCGGCCGGCGGCGAGATGGCACAGGGACAGCGCGAGCGAGCCCATCACGCGCACCCGGTACGCAACGGGCGCAAGCGCCGGCGCGTAGCGGGCGACGAGCTCCGTCTTCGTCGCCTCCATCGAGAGGAGCTCGATCCGCTCGTGCGGGGAGGCGCGCACCTCCTCGTCGTTCATCCGGGCACCGTGGCCGCGGGACACAACCCACTCCTCGCGGGACCCGAAGTCGTAGACGTAGCCGAAGTGGACGTCGCCCATCGTCGGCCCGTCGGCAATCGCGATCGAGAGCGAGAAGAACGGGATGCCGCGCTTCGCGTTGATCGAGCCGTCGATCGGATCGACGACGACGTACATCGTGCTGTCTCCGCGCGCCGGTCGGATCCCGAGCTCCTCCGACACGAGCGTGAAATCCGCTCCCGTCGAGTCGAGCCGCTCCACGACCACCCGTTCCGCCTCGGCGTCGATCGCCGTCGTCTCGTCACCACCTTCCCCGAGCCCGACGACACGTTCCCGGTCATCCCGATCCGACATCTCGGCGAGGACGTTCCTCACGCCCTCGGCAGCGGCCCGGCAAGCAGCGAGCCAGTCGGTCATCCCCCGCTCCGGCGCCAGCCAAGCTNNGAGCTCCGTCAAGCCTACGCTCACAGCGGCAGGAACAGGAGCCCCGACGGGAGCTTCGGATAGAAGTAGGTGCTCTTCTGCGGCATCGTCTCGCCGCGCTGAGCGACCTCGCGGACCTGCTCGATCGTCGGCGGTCGCAGCAGCAGCGCGGCTCCCGCCTTGCCGCGGTCCACGCGCTCGACCGCCTCCTCGGCCCGCGGCGTGTAGCCCACCGTCCGCGTGATCAGCGGCTCGACGGCAGCGGCGTCGAGCTGCGCTGCCTCGGTGACGAGGACATGGCTCTGCCCGTCGCGGTAGAGCACCGGCCCGTCGCCGCGGCGCAGGAGCTCGAGCGGCGGCTCGTCGGACGGCTCGGTGCAGCTCAGGTCGACGTCCTCGACCAACCGGTGCGTGGGGAAGATCGTCAGCCCCTCCTGCTCGGTCGGGACGACGACCGCGAGCAGCCACGCGCTCTCCTCGGTGCCCTCCTGCTCGTGGAAGGCGAGCGTCGTCTCGTAGCGGTGGTGGCCGTCGGCGATCAGCAGCTGCGCGCCGGCGAGCTCCGCCGGCGGCTCGCCTTCGATCCGCCACAGCCGGTTGCGGACGCCTTCGAGCCCGACGTCGTGGAGCGGGTCGCCGCCAGGCCCATCGAGCGCGCCCTCGTAGAGGAAGAACAGCGGCTCGACGTGGGCGCGGAGCGCGCGCAGCAGGCGCAGGCGCTCCTCCTTCGGGCCGGCGTGCGTCTGCTCGTGCGGGAGGATCACACCGGCCGAGTAGGGCTCGACGCGAAGGGCGCAGACGAGGCCGCTGCGCGTGCGCGCGACGCCATCCGGGCCGACGTAGTCCTGCTGGAGCCACCAGACCGCGGGCTCGTCGTCGCGGGCGAGCACGCCCTGGGCCTGCCAGTCGCGCCACAGGGACGCGGCCCGCTGCTCGTCGTCCGGCAGGGTCAGGTGGACGACGTTGTACGGGCTCTCGGCGAGATAGTGGGCACGCTGCTCCGGCCCCAGCACGTCGTAGGGCGGCGCGACGAGCCGGGCGAGCGGCCCCGCCGAGCGCTCGTCGTAGCGGACGGCGCGGAAGCGCGAGACCCGGGCCACGGCGCGCAGGCTACCAGCCGCCTTCGAGCCTAGACTCGGCTCCGTGAGCGCCATCGCGGAGCTGGCGGAGGACCGGGTCGTCGAGGGCGTGTACGCGGTCGCGCGCAAGCGGAGGCTGCGGGCGCGGTCGGGGTCGGACTACCTGGCGCTCGAGTTCGTCGACCCGACCGGGCGGATCGAAGGGAGGGTCTGGCACGACGTCGAGCTGCTCGACTCCCGCTTCGCCGAAGGCGACGCCGTGCGCGTGCTCGGCCGCGTCGAGCGCTTCCGCAACTCGCTGCAGCTCGACGTCCGCTCGATCGAGCAGGCCGACGCCGACCCGGCCTCGCTGGCCCCGGCGATGCGACGCGACCCCGACGAGCTGGACGGGTTCCTCGACTTCCTCGCCGCCGAGATCTCGCACCCGGGCCTGCGTGCGACCGTCGCCGCCGTCCTCGATGCGGAGACCAGGAAGCGGATGCGAGCCCTGCCGGCGACCCCGGACGGTCACCACCTCTACGCGGGCGGCCTGCTCGAGCACACGGTCGGCGTGACCACGATCTGCCGTGAGCTCTGCCAGCTCCATCCGCGGCTGCGAGCCGATCTGCTCCTCGCCGCCGCGCTCGTCCACGACGTCGGCCGCACGATCGAGCTGCGCCCCGGCCCGACCTTCCAGCCCACGGCGGAGGGGCGCCTGCTCGGGCACGTCCATCTCGGCCTGCGGCTGATCGAGGAGCGGGCCGCGCCGCTCGAGGTCGACGCGCGCACCGAGCTGTTGCACGCCGTCGGCTCGCACCACGATTCCCGGACCGCTCGGACCGCCGAGGCCGCCTGCCTCTACCACGCGAACCAGCTCGACGCCGTGGCCGCGACGCGCCCCGTCGAGACTCCAGCCGGGTAACGTCGCAGCGTGTGGGAGGGCCTCGCAGCCCGGCTCGAAGGTCGGCTCGTCGTGCTGGAGCCGCTCGAGCACCGGCACGAGGCAGGGCTGTACGAGGCCGCCCGGGACATGGACTGGAGCTGGATGTTCTACGACGCCTCGCGCGACCCGGAGGTCTTCCACGGCTGGGTCGAGGACGCGATCGAGGGCACCCGCTCCGGGCTCCACATCGCGTTCGTGACGCTCGACGCGGCGAGCGGCGACCCGATCGGGAGCACACGCTTTCTCGCCCTCCGACCAGAGCACCGCGGGCTCGAGATCGGCTGGACCTGGCTCCGGCGCTCGCACTGGTCGACCGGAGCGAACGTGGAGGCGAAGCTCCTCCAGCTCGAGCACGCGTTCGATCGGCAGGGCTGCATGCGCGTGGAGTTCAAGACCGACGCGCGGAACGAGCGATCGCGGCGGGCGCTCGAGGCGCTGCCGGCCGCCTTCGAGGGCGTGTTCCGGAAGCACATGCTCGTCGGCGAGGACCACAAGCAGCTCCGCGACTCGGCCTACTACGCGATCACCGACGACGACTGGCCGGCGGTGAAGGCGAACCTGCGCCGCCGCCTCGCGCCGTGAAGGAGCTCGGCGACGGCATCTTCCAGCTCGAGAGCACGGGCCGGACGGTCAACATCTTCCTCGTCCAGGCCGGCGTGACGGTGCTCGTCGACACGGGAACCGAGAGGCAGGGGCCCGCGGTGGTCGACGAGCTGCGGGCGGAGGGGGCATCGCCCGAGCTCGTGCTGCTCACGCACGCCGACTTCGACCACTCGGGCGGAGCCGAGGCGATCCGGCGAGCGACGGGCGCGACCGTCTGCGCCCCCGCCGCCGAGCGGCCGCTGCTGGCGGGAGCCGCGCGCCGGCGCCTGCTCATCCGCGTGCTCATCCGCGGCGTCAACCGCGGCCGCGCTCCCCACCGGCCCGGGATCGATCGCTGGCTCGACGCCGGCGAGGTCGTCGCCGGGCTGGAGGCGATCGCGACACCTGGTCACACGCCGGGCCACACCGCGTACCGGCTGGGCACGACCCTGCTCGCAGGCGACGCCGTGATCACAGGCCCGAGCTTCCGCGAGCCGGTGGCGAGGTTCTGCGTCGATCCAGCCGAGGCTCGACGCTCGATCGAGAAGCTGGCCCTCCTCGACGTCGACCTCGTCGCCAGCGGTCACGGTCGTGCCTCCACGGGTGGGAAGGAGAAGCTCGTCGCCCTGGCCGCGAGCTGGCGGTGACGGTCAGACGTTGAAGCGGATGTTCAGCACGTCACCTTCGGCCACGACGTAGTCCTTGCCCTCGAGCCGCTGCAGGCCGCGCTTCGCCACCTCCGCGCGGGAGCCGCACTCGACGAGGTCGTTCCAGGAGATCACCTCGCAGCGGATGAAGCCGCGCGCGATGTCCGTGTGGATCTCGGCCGCCGCGTCGAGTGCGGTCCTGCCGCCCCGGAGCGTCCATGCGCGCGCCTCCGTCGGCCCGATCGTGAAGAACGTGACCAGCCCGAGCGACTCGATCAGCCGCTGCGCAACCTCCTCGAGCGCGGAAGGGCCGTCGCGAAACGCGGCCGCCTCCTCCTCCGAGAGCTCGGCGAGCTCGGCCTCGAGCTGCAGGTCGATCCCACCCGGCCCGTTCTCGACCGCGACGATCGGCTTGGTCGTCAGCGGCTCGAGCGCGTCGGAGACCTCGTCGCTGTAACCGGCGATCGTGCCGCCCGCATCGACGTGCGCGAGCAGCTCCTCGAGCCCCGCCACCTCCTGCTTCAGCTTGGCGTCGCCCGACTTGGCCAGCTGGCGCGCGCGCTCGAGCCGCTTCTCGACGTGGTCGCGGTCGGCGACGAGCAGCTCGAGCTTCAAGGTTTCCAGGTCCGCGGCCGGATCCGCTCCCGAGGAGAACCCGTTCAACACGCAGAGCAGCGCGTCGACCTTGCGCAGGTTGCCGAGCAGCGCCGGGCCGGTTCCGGGAACGTCCTGGACGCGGATCACCGCCGGCGTCAGCTTCGCCGAGCGCTCGACCGGCGCGAGCTGCGTGAGCCGCCCATCGGCGATCGGCGCCATGCCGACGTGCGGCTTTGCCTCGTGCACGTGCGCGCCGGCGTGCGTGAGCGCGTTGAACAGCGTCGTCTTGCCGGACTTCGGCAGCCCGACGATCCCGACCTCGAGAGCCATGCCCGAAACGTACCGGCCCGGGACACCGCACCCCCTCGGGGGGAGCGAATGTCCCTTCTGTCACGGTAGACGAGAAATCGTCACGCGTGTGTGACGGGACCGTGCCGGAAGTGGCGCTTCTAGGTGGCGGCGCTGAAGCCGACGCGGCTGCCGCGGGCGTGGTGGCGGACGTAGAGCACGTGCGAGAGCACGACGAGGAGCCGCCCGTCTTCCGTGTCCAGCTCGGCCACGCCCGCGTCCCCCTGGCGCAGATGCTGCTCGAGCGAATCGGCTTCGCGGCCGGGCACGACCACCGTCAGCGTCGAGCCCCCTTTGAGGCCGATGTCGAGGCGCACGCGATCGTCGCTAGCGGCCATTGCTCACCAGCTCCGCCAGCACCCCGTCGAGCGAGTCCGGATTGACGAACGCCACCTGCATACCGTAGAGGCCCCGGCGCGGCTCGTGGTCGATCAACTCGACTCCCTGCTCGTCGAGCGCGGCGAGCTGGGCCTCGACGTCGTCGACCTCAAAGGCCACGTGGTGCATCCCGGGCCCGCGCCTGGCGAGGAACCGGCCCACCGGCGTGTCCTCGGCAGTCGCGGCCAGCAGCTCGATCCGGCTCTCGCCGACCCGCATGGCCGCCGCCTCGACGCCCTGCTCGGAGACCTTGTCGCGGTACTCGAGCTCGGCGCCGAACAGCCGGCCGTAGGTCGCGATCGCCTCGTCGAGGTCGCGGACGGCGACGGCCAGGTGGTGGATCCCTTTCACGCCCATCGCCTCGATGCTATCCAGCCCGCCCGCTGCGGGGCTCGAGGATGCCGTCGACGAGACCGTACTCGACCGCCTCCTGCGGAGACATGAAGCGGTCGCGGTCGATGTCCTCGAGCACGGTCTCGACCGGCCGGCCGGAATGACGCGCGATGATCTCGGCCATCCTCCGCCTCATCTCGACGATCTCGTCGGCGGCGATCTGGATGTCGCTCGGCGTGCCGCGCGCGCCCGCCGAGCCCTGGTGGATCATCACCTTCGCATTCGGCAGACAGAAGCGCTTGCCGGGTGCGCCGCCCGCCAGGATCATCGCCGCCGCGGACATGCCCATGCCGAGGCAGATCGTGCGCACGTCCGGCTTGACGTGCTGCATCGTGTCGTAGATGGCCATGCCCGCGTAGGCCGATCCGCCGGGCGAGTTGACGTACAGCTCGATGTCCTTCTCCGGGTCCTCTGCCTCGAGGAAGAGGAGCTGCGCCGCGATCAGGTTGGCCGACGTGTCCTCGACCTCCGTGCCGAGAAACACGATCCGCTCCCGGAGCAGCCGCGAGTAGATGTCGAA
>PLBK01000051.1 GCA_003134505.1 Actinomycetota bacterium
TCCTGGCGGTTGAACTGGAACCGGTAGGAGAGGAACTCGACCTCGTAGTCCTCGCCGGAGCAGTAGTTCGTCTCTGACACTCGGGCCAGAATAGCCCCGGCCGCGGGGCGGGGTTCGTCCGGCGGCCGTTCTAGCGTGGACTCCGTGCAGTGGACGGTCTCTCCCGGATCGGCTCGCGAGGCCCGCGGTCTTTCGGAGGCGCTCGGCGTGACGGAGACCACGGCGCGGGTGCTGCTCCGGCGCGGCTACGGCGACGTGGAGCAGGCACGAGCGTTCCTCGAGGGGCGCCTGCCGAGCCACGATCCGCACTTGCTCGGCGACGTCGAGGGCGCGTGCCGATCGATCCGGGAGGCGATCGCGTCCGGCACGAGGATCTGCGTGCACGGCGACTACGACGTCGACGGGATCTGCGCGACGGCGCTCGCCGTCATCTGCCTGCGCGAGCTCGGCGCCGATGTCGGCTGGCACCTGCCGAGCCGCTTCGAGGAGGGCTACGGGCTGTCGGGCGCGACGCTGCAGCGGATCGCCGAGGAGGGGTACGGGCTCGTCCTCACCGTCGATTGCGGCATCACGGCGGCGGATGAGGTGGACGAGGCGGCCAGGCTCGGGCTCCGGGTCGTCGTCACCGACCACCACCGGCCGGGCGAGCGGTTGCCCAACTGTCCGATCGTCGCCACGCGGCCGTCGGACTACCCGTTCCCCGAGCTGTGCGGCACGGGCGTCGTGTTCAAGCTCGCGCAGGCGCTCGGCGCGCCCGGCCTCGACGGGCACCTCGACCTCGTCGCGCTGGCGACGATCGCCGACGTGGTGCCGCTCATCGACGAGAACCGCGTGCTCGCGATCGCGGGCCTCAAGCGGCTCGCGCTGGCGCAGCGCCCCGGCATCGCCGCGCTGATGCGAACGGCGCGCGTCGATCCGGCCACGGTCGACGAGGGTGCGGTCGCGTTCCGGCTCGCGCCGCGGATCAACGCGGCCGGCCGCCTGTGCCGGCCCGAGGAGGCGCTCGAGCTCCTGCTCACCGACGACGCCGACGAGGCCGCACGCCTCGCGCAGCGCCTCGAGGAGCTGAATCGCGACCGGCAGATGGTCGAGGACCGGATCCTGCGCTCCGCCGTCGAGCAGATCGAGTCCTGGCCGCAGGCGAAGCGGGCGCAGCGCGGCTATGTCGTCGCCGACGAGGGTTGGCACGAGGGCGTGATCGGCATCGTCGCGTCGCGGCTCGTCGAGAAGTACCGGCGGCCGGTCGTGTTGATCGCGGGCAGCTCTGCCGGCTCGAACGTCTGTGGCGACTGGAAGGGCTCCGGCCGCTCGATCGCGAGCTTCGACCTCCACGCCGCGCTCGGGGCCTGTGCCTCGCACCTGGAGCGCTTCGGCGGCCACCGCGCCGCTGCGGGTCTCTCGATCCGGGCGGAGAACGTCGAGACATTCGCGGCCGCCTTCGCGGCGCATGCCGATTCCCTGCTGGCGGACGACGATCTGTGCCCGCCGCTCGTCGTCGACGCCGTCGTGCCCGGCCGCTCGTGCACGCTCGAGCTCGCGGGCGAGCTCCGGCGGCTGGCGCCGTTCGGCCTCGGCAACCCGGGTGTGACCCTGCTCGTCGCCGGCTGCGAGCTCACCGATCTCCAGACGGTGGGGGAGGGGAAGCACCTCCGCTTCCGGGCCGTCGACGAGGGCGGGACGGCCGGCAGCGCGATCGCCTTCGGGCTCGGCTCCCAGCTCGACCGCTGGCGCCGCGTCGGCGCCTACGACCTCGCCTTCCGGCTCGAGGCGAACACCTGGAACGGCACCACCGCTCCGCAGCTCGTCGTCAGGCGCATCTTCGAGTCGCCCGATCGCTACCGGGAGCTGCGCGCCGACCTCGCCGCCGAGTGGCGCGCCGGGCCGGAGCAGTGGAGCGAGACGGCAAGGGCGGTCTTCGGGGAGCTCGCGCTCGACGAGACCGGCTGGCGGAGCCTGCTCGAGTCCGAGACGTTCCGAGGGCTGCTCGACCCGCATCCGGCACTGGCCGAAGCCGCCTAGTAGCGGACCGCTGCGCGCAGCGTCGCACGGGCGCGGCGCGGGCGGACGCCTGCCGCGTCGAGCTCCAGGAGGAGTCTCGCCACGCGGCGCAGCTGGCGTCGCCGCCGCCGTTCGGTCAGTCGTGCGCGCAAGACGGTCATCTTCGTCCTCTACCCACCACCTCCTTCGGCGCCGAGGGCGGCCGCCACGATCCTCCGTTTGGGGGCGGAAGTACACTTGAGGCATGGCAGCCGTCCAGTCTGCCGAGCACCAGGATCTCGTCGACCAGCTGGTCGCGGACGTCGGCGCGTACAAGCCCGACGTCGACCGGACCCTGCTCGAGCACGCCTTCGCCTTCGCGGCTCGCGCGCACGAGGGCCAGCAGCGGCGCTCGGGCGAGCCGTTCATCGAGCACCCGTTCGCCGTCGCGAGGATCCTGGCCGAGCTCCACCTCGACGAGGAGACGCTCGCCGCCGCGCTGCTGCACGACGTCGTCGAGGACACCGGCGTCGACGCCGATCAGTTGCGCGCCGAGTTCGGCGACGAGATCGCGAAGCTCGTCGACGGCGTCACCAAGCTGACCCGGATCCAGTTCCAGAGCCGCGAGCACGCCGAGGCCGAGAACTACCGGAAGATGATCGTGGCGATGGCGCAGGACCCGCGCGTCATCCTGATCAAGCTCGCCGACCGGCTCCACAACATGCGCACGATCGAGTACCTCGGCAAGCAGAAGCAGATCCAGAAGGCCAAGGAGGCGCTCGAGGTCTACGCGCCGATCGCGCACCGGCTCGGCATCCACGCGATGAAGTGGGAGCTCGAGGACCTCGCCTTCGAGACCTTGCATCCGCGCAAATACTCGGAGATCACCGCCATGGTCGCCGAGCGGCGAGGCGACCGCGAGGAGCACGTCAAGAAAGCTTCGCGGGTGCTCCAGCGCGAGCTCGAGAAGGCGGACATCCCGGCCGACATCGCCGGCCGCCCGAAGCACTTCTACTCGATCTACGACAAGATGGTCCGCAAGGGCCGCGAGTTCAACGAGATCTACGACCTGACCGCCATGCGCGTGATCGTCGAGCGCGACGGCGAGGAGGGGACGCGCGACTGCTACGGCGCGCTCGGCCTGATCCACTCGCTCTGGAAGCCGATGCCCGGCCGCTTCAAGGACTACGTGGCCATGCCGAAGCTGAACCGCTACCGGGCGCTACACACGACCGTGATCGGGCCCGAGGGCAAGCCGCTCGAGATCCAGATCCGCACGCGCGAGATGCACCGGGAGGCCGAGTTCGGCATCGCCGCGCACTGGATCTACAAGCGCGGGCGCAAGGGCAAGGCCGATCAGGAGTGGACGACCTGGGTGCAGCAGGTGATGGACTGGCAGGCCGACGAGGCCGATCCGCGCGAGTTCATCAAGACCTTCCGCACCGACCTGTTCGACGACGAGGTCTACGTGTTCACGCCGAAAGGCGAGGTGAAGACGCTCCCGTCCGGCTCGACGCCGGTCGACTTCGCCTACGCGGTGCACACGGACGTCGGCCACCGCATGGCCGGCGCGAAGGTCAACAGCCGCATCGTCCCGCTCCACTACCGGCTGCAGAGCGGCGACTTCGTCGAGATCCTCACCTCGAAGCAGGGCCGCGGCCCGTCCCGCGACTGGCTCTCGCTCGCCGCCTCGTCCCGGGCGCGCAACAAGATCCGCCAGTGGTACTCGCGCGAGACCCGCGAGGAGACCGAGCAGAAGGGCCGCGAGGCGCTCGAGGAGGCGCTCAAGCGGCAGAACCTGCCGATCAAGAAGCTGGCCGGCTCGGCGGTGCTCGCGCAGGTGATCCGCGAGACGGGGTTCAAGAAGGCCGACGAGTTCTACATCGCGCTCGGCTCGGGCAAGCTGCAGCCGACCCAGATCGTCCGCAAGGTGATCCAGCGGCTGAAGACGACCGAGGTCGCCGAGGAGGAGTCCGTCCCGCTCAAGCCGACCCGCGCCAAACCGGCTGCGAGTCAGGCGTACGGGGTCAAGGTGGACGGGGTCGAGGACGTGCTCGTCCGTCTCGCCAAGTGCTGCACGCCGGTGCCGGGAGACCCGATCCTCGGCTACATCTCGCTCGGCAAGGGGATCACGATCCACCGCGACGACTGTCCGAACGTGAAGGCGCTGCGACGGAACGCCGAGCGGCTGACCACCGTCGACTGGGACGGCGACGCGGCGCAGAGCTTCCGCGTCCAGATCGCCGTCACCTCGTGGGACCGGCCCCGGCTGCTCGAGGACGTCGCCCGCACCTTCGCCGAGCACGGCGCCAACATCGTCGCCTACGGAGGAATGGTCGAGGACCAGCTGGCACGGAACTGGTATACGGCCGAGATCGGCGACGTGAAGTCGCTGCGCCCGCTCCTGAACGCGCTCCGCAACATCGACTCGGTCTTCGACGCCTATCGCGTGACGCCGTCATGAGCGAGCTCCATCCGGCGGCGGCGTTCGGGTTCTCGGCGGCTGCGGACGCCTACGAGCGCGGCCGTCCGGGCTATCCCGAGGAGGCGATGGCGTGGATCGCCGAGCGGCTCGAGCTCCGGCCGGGACGCGATGTCCTCGACCTCGCCGCCGGCACCGGCAAGCTGACGCGGGCGCTCGTCCCGTTCGGAGCCCGTGTGATCGCCGTCGAGCCGATCGACGAGATGCGCGAGCACCTGTTCGCCGCGCTCCCTGACGTCGAGGCGTTCGACGGCACGGCGGAGTCGATCCCGCTCCCGGACGGAAGCGTCGACGCGGTCACCTGCGGGCAGGCGTTCCACTGGTTCCGGGTCGAGGAGGCACTGCGCGAGATCCACCGGCTGCTCCGGCCCGGCGGCGCCCTCGCGCTCGTCTGGAACGTCCGCGACCTGTCCGACACGCTCCAGGCGCGCGTCCAGAAGATCCTGGCCCCGCACGGAGCGGAGGTGCGGTCGCACCGCGACATCGAGCCGGCCGAGCTCCTGGCCGGCGACCTGTTCGGCCCCGTCGCGCACCGATCCTGGCCGTACGTGCAGCGCCTCTCGCGTGCGCACCTCGTCGACCGGATCGCGTCGACGAGCTACATCGCGATTCTCGACCCCGACGCCCGCGCGGAGGTGCTGAGCCAGGTGTTGGAGGCCGCGGAAGGGCTCCCGGAGCCGATCTCGATCCCCTACACGACCGACGTCTACGTCGCGGAGCGGATCGAGCAGCCGGATTAGGGTCGTCCGTACCCTGTTCGAGGGATCCGCGCACGATCACTCGAACGGGGGTCGAGTCGCGAAGGAGCGGGGTCACCCTTTCGAGGGATCGGTCGCGCAAACCCCCATGGTCAGTGGCCCGGCGTCACTCGAACGGGGTAGCTAGGTCAGTGTCGGTCAGGCATCCAGGTCGCTCCCCTCGAAGGCGCGGATGCGCTCGCGGAGCCAGGCGGGGATCTCGCGGGCGCGGCGCTGCTCGAGGTCGACCAGCACGAGCGTCTGGGAGGCCGTCACCATGAGGACGTCGTCGGGCTCGCGGTAGGCGGCGAACTCGTAGGTCAGGCTCGTGCGGCCGATCCGCGCGATCCGGCAGAAGACCTCGATCTGGTCGTCGAAGACCGCCGGTGCGAAGTACTCGACCGTGTTCGCCCGCATGACGAAGTCCACGTCCGTCTGCAGGTGCAACAGCTCGAGCCGCCGCAGGTACTCGACGCGGGCGAGGTCGAAGTACGGGTTGTAGCGGCCGTAGTAGACGATCCCCTGCGCGTCCGTCTCCGAGAAGCCGACCCGCGTGCGGGCCGAGTGCTTGAACGGCGGCTTGCTCGAGCTCGTCATTGCCGCGTGAGCCTAATCGAGCCCGACTCGTAGACTGGCCGCGTGAAGGTCGGGATCATGCTTCCGGTCGGGGAGATGGACGGCCCCGCCGGCTGGGCGGAGATCCAGGAGCTCGCCGTGCGGGCCGAGGCCGAAGGGCTCGATTCCGCCTGGGTCGCCGATCACTTCCACTACCAGCCGCCCGAGGGCGAGATCCAGGGGATGCACGAGTCGTGGACGCTCCTGAGCGCCGTCGCCGCCGCCACCCGGCGGATCGAGCTCGCGCCGCTCGTGCTCTGCAGCTCGTTCCGGAGCCCGGGGCTCGTCGCGAAGATGGCTGCCACGCTCGACTTCGTGTCCGGCGGGCGGCTGATCCTGGGCGTGGGCGCGGGCTGGCACGACCCCGAGTACGAGGCGTTCGGCATCCCGACCGACCACCGCGTCGGCCGGTTCGAGGAGTGGCTCGAGATCGTCGTCCGCCTGCTCCGCGGGGAGCGCGTCACCTACGAGGGCAGCTGGTACGAGACGCATGACGCGGTGCTCGCTCCCGCGCCGAAGCGGCGGATCCCGATCCTCGTCGCCGGCAACAAGCCGCGCATGCTGAGGCTCGTCGCTCACCACGCCGATGCCTGGAACACGGCCTGGTTCGGGCTTCCGGACGACCGCCTCGCCGAACGGTTGCGAGACCTCGACGCAGCGCTCGCGGACGAGGGGCGCGATCCGGCGGGGCTCGAGCGGACCGTCGGCCTGATCGTCCGCGACCCGGACCAGCCCGCGGACGGTGAAGCGGACGACGATACGTTCGCCGGGAGCCTGACCGAGCTCGCCGGCCTGCTCTCGGCCCACGAGCAGCTCGGGTTCGGGCATGCGATCGTGATCCTCGACCCGATGACTCCGCGCTCGGTCGAGCGGCTCGCCGAGGCCGTTCGGCTCAGCCGCGGATGACCTCGAGCACCTCGTCGCGCTTGCGCTCCATCAGCTCGCTCGAGCGGGCCTCCAGGTTCAGGCGCAGCAGCGGCTCGGTGTTCGACGGGCGGACGTTGAAGTGCCAGTCGGCCGCTTCGACCGAGACGCCGTCGAGATGCGAGACCTTGCCTTCGGGGCCGAACCGATCCTCGAGCTCCCTCAGCTTCAGGGCCACGTCCGGGACGGGTGTGTTCAGCTCGCCGGTGATGAAGTAGCGCTCCCGGTAGGGACGGAGGATCTCGGACAGCCGCTGCGTCTGCCGCGAGACGAGCTCGAGCATGAGCAGGAACGGCACGACCCCGGAGTCGGCCTGGCAGAAGTTGCGGAAGTAGTAGTGCCCCGAGACCTCCCCTCCGAAGGCCGCGTCCTCGGCGCGCATGCGGTGCTTGATGAACGCGTGGCCGACGCGGTTCACGAGCGGCACGCCGCCGGCCGCCTCGATCGTCTCCGGCACCGCCCAGCTCGCGCGGATGTCGTAGATGATCTTCGCGCCCGGCTCCCTGGCCAGGATCGACCCGGCGAGCAGAGCCGTGGCGAAGTCGCCGGGCACGAACTCCCCGGCGTCGTCGACGAAGAAGCAGCGGTCGGCGTCGCCGTCGAAGGCTACGCCGAAGTCGGCTCCTTCCTCGAGCGTCTTCGCGACGATGAACTCGCGGTTCTCAGGGAGGAGCGGATTCGGCGGGTGGTTCGGGAAGCTGCCGTCGGGCTCGAAGTAGCAGCGCACGGTCTCGATCGGGAGCCGTTCCAGGACGGGCGGGAGCATGGCGCCGGCCATGCCGTTGGCCGCGTCGACGACGACTCGCAGCGGCCGGATAGCGGTCACGTCCACGAAGGACAGCACCCGGTCGACGTAGGCGGGATAGATGTCCAGCTCGGACACGTCACCGCGGCGCGTGACCTCGCCGAAGCCGCGCAGCGCACGGTCGCGCACGTCGAAGAGACCCGATTCGCCGCCGACCGGCAGCGCGCCGCCCCGGACGATCTTCATGCCCGTGTACTCCTTGGGATTGTGCGAGGCGGTGACCGCGATGCCGCCGTCGAGCTCCAGCGAGCCGACGGCGAAGTAGACCATCTCCGTCCCCGCCAGCCCGATGTCGACGACATCGGCGCCACCGTCGCGTGCGCCGTCGATCACGGCCTTCGCCATCGACGGGGACGAGAGCCGCATGTCGCGTCCGACCGCGATCCGGGACGGCTCGAACTGCTCGACGTAGGCTCGCCCGACGGCGTACGCGCCCTCCTCGTCGAGCTCGCTCCCGTAGAGCCCGCGCACGTCGTACGCTTTGAACGCCTTCGGATCGAGCACAGGCCGATGCTACGGAACATGCGTGGCCTCGTGGTGTAGATCCGGCCTGTCCGTCTACGGCCTGGACGGACACCCGAGTCTCCATCTCTTCGGCTCGGCACAGGTGTCCGTGACGACCGCGGACGGTCTCGCCTATGCGTGGTTCAGCTTCCTGCTCCCCACACACCGCGTGGCCGTGATCGATCCGACGACCGGGGCGGTTCTCGATGATCGCTCGACGCAGATCCTGGAGCTGCTGGCGCCGTCGAGCTGAGCGGGACGTGCGCGCCCTCCTCGTCGAGCTCGCTCCCGCAGAGCCCGCGCACGTCGTACGCTTAGAACACGTTCGGATCGAGCACAGGCCTGATGCTATGGAACCGAGACGGGACGTGAGGCGGAGGACCCGCAGCGTGAGTCGGCTCCTGCTGCTCGGGCTGCTCGCCGTCGTCGCGGCCGCGGCCGGGGCTGCGGGCGGCGCCGAGTCCGCGAGCCGCCCGGTCGTCCTGGCGGTCGTCAACGGGCACCTGGGTCACGTCGATGCCGTCACGTTGAAGCCGGTCGGCGCGTCGGTCCCGGTCGGTCGTTTCGGCTTCCCGTCGGCCCGCTCGCCGTCCGGCTCGCAGGTCGCGCTGGCCGCCAGCCAGCCCGCTGCCGTTCGGATCGTCGACCTGAGGACGATGAAGCGGGTCAACACGTTCGGTCTCAACGCGAGCGAGGTCGACGCGCTCTCCTGGGTCACGCCGCGCGCGATCCTCGGCGAGTCGAGTGTCGCCGTCTACCGGATCGATCCGGTGAGGCGGCGTGTCGTCTGGTCGGGGTTGCTTCCGGACGGGGCGCTGGGCTTGCGCGCGACTCCGGACGGCTTCGTCCTCCTCTCGTCGCCCGGCTACGACGAGATCGGACCGACCACGCTGACGACGATCGACGCCGCCGGCCGGCGGCGCTCCGTGCTGCTCGACCAGATCCGCTCGGGGATCCACGAGACGGATCCGAACGCGTCCGCGGTCGACGAGCAGGTGCCGGGTCTCGCTGTCGACCGGGCGACGGACCGCGCGTACGTCGTCGGGGCCGGCGAGCCGGTCGCAGAGGTCGACTTGAAGACGCTCGCCGTCGTGTACCACGGAGGGAGCCGGACGCTCGCCAAGTCGTCGACCGGCTCGTGGCGCGACGCCGAATGGGCCGGGAACGGCCTGATCGCGGTCGCCGGCCAGGACAACCCGACGGCGGACGCGCAGCTCCCGTCGGGCCTCGACCTGATCGACACGGCGACATGGACGTGGCGCCAGGTCGATCCGCAGGCGGACGACCTCAGCACAGGACCGGGCACGTTGCTGGCGTTCGAGACCGTCTCCGGTCAGACGCTCGGGCTCGCCGCCTACGACCTCGCCGGGAACCTGCGCTTCCGGCTCGCGGGCACGGTCGGCGGCGCCTCGGTCGCGAGCAGCACGGCGTATGTGTGGCTCCTGGCCGGACGAACGTGGCGGCTCGACGTCCTCGACCTCGCGACAGGACGTGTGCTGAACAGCGTGAAGAGCCCGTCGTTCACGCTGCTCTCGCGGTAGCCACCCGGGACGTACGGGCCCTCCTCGCTCGTTCCTACACTTAGAGGTATGGAGCGCAAGCTCGCAACGGTTCTATTCGTGGACCTCGTCGGCTCGACTGCGCTCGTGGCGAGCACCGACCCGGAGGTCGTGCGCCGCCGCGTGACGCGGTACTTCGACGAGGTCTCGCACTGCGTCGAGGCGCACGGCGGCGTCGTCGAGAAGTTCGCGGGCGACGCGGTGCTGGCCGCCTTCGGCGTCCCCCAGGCCCACGAGGACGACGCCGAGCGCGCGATCAAGGCCGCTTTCGCCATCCTCGACCAGGTGCGCGAGCTCGGGCTCGAGGCGCGCATCGGGATCGAGTCGGGCGAGGTCGTCGTCGACGACGCCGAGTCGACCTTCGTCACCGGTGAGGCCGCCAACGTCGCCGCGCGACTGCAGCAGCAGGCCGACCCGGGCGAGGTGCTGATCGGCCCGGTCGCGCGCGGCCTCTCGTACCAGGCGATCGACGCCGACGAGCTCGGCCCGGTGGAGTTGAAGGGGCTCCGCGATGCGATCCCCGTCTGGCGCGCAGTCTGCGCGGGCGACGGCTCCCGCCGCTCGTCGAGCGTCCGCGCGCCGCTGGTCGGCCGCGAGTCGGAGCTCGACCTGCTCGCGAACACCTTCGACCGCACGGTCCGCGACCGGCGCGCTCACCTGTTCACGATCTACGGCGAGGCCGGTGTCGGCAAGAGCCGGCTGGCGCGCGAGTTCGTCGACGGGGTGGAGGGCGCCACCGTGCTCGTCGGCCGCTGCCTGCCCTACGGCGAGAGCATCACGTACTGGCCGCTCGCCGAGATGGTGAAGACGGTCGCCGGGATCTCGGACGACGACCCGATCGAGGAGGCGTTCGACAAGCTGAAGGCCTGCTGCGAGGACGAGGCCGTCGCCGACCTGCTCGGCCTCGCCTCGGGCGTGCTCGAGGCGCTCGAAGGCGACCGCTCACCGCAGGAGATCGCGTGGGCGGCGCGCGCGTTCGTCGAGAAGCTCGCCGAGACGCAACCGGTGGTGCTCGCGTTCGAGGACATCCACTGGGCCGAGGAGCCGCTGCTCGAGCTCGTCGAGCACCTCGCCGACTGGGTGCGCGCCCCGCTGCTGCTGCTCTGCCTCGCCCGCGCCGAGCTGCTCGAGGTCCATCCCGGCTGGGGTGGCGGGCGGGTTCGCGCGACGGCGATCGAGCTCGAGGCGCTCGGCGTCCTGGAGAGCGAGCAGCTCGTCGAGGCGTTGCTGGCCGGGGAGGACGGAGCGCTCGGAGCCGACGTGCGCCGGGCGTTGCTCGAGAAGACCGAGGGCAACCCGCTGTTCGTCGAGGAGACGATCCGGATGGTGCTCGAGCGCGGGAGCGGTGGCAACGGCGCCGTCGAGCGGATTCCGGACTCGCTCCAGGCGCTGATCGGCGCCCGGATCGACCGGTTGCCACCGACACACCGGTCGCTGCTCCGGCGTGCTGCCGTGATCGGTCGCGTCTTCTGGGCCGGCGCGCTCGAGCATCTCTCGCCGGACGTCGAGAACGTCGGCGAGGCGGTCGACGACCTGCTGTTGCGGGACTTCCTGCTCCCCGAGGCGCGCTCCTCGATCAGCGGCGAGGTCGCGTTCCGGTTCAAGCACGTCCTGATCCGCGAGGTGGCCTACGCGGGCCTGTCCAAATCGGCCCGGGCCGATCACCACGCGCGGTTCGCCGCCTGGCTCAAGGAGCGCGCCGGCGACGAGCTGATCGAGATCCGTGCCTACCACCTCGACCACGCCGTGTCCTTGCTCGCCGAGCTCGACGGCGCCGCTCCCGCGGAACTCGCGCACCAGGCCGCCGACGCGCTGCACAGCGCGGGCAGGCGGGCGCTTGCGCGCGAGGCGAACCGGTCGGCCCGGAAACTGCTCGTGCGCGCTGCCGAGCTCGAGCCGACGCTCATCCACCGGTACCGGGCCGCCCTCGCCGCGCGGCGGCTGGCCGACCTGCCGGCGCTCTCCGCGGAGATGGAGCTCGTCGCCCGGGATGCCGAGGCGGCCGGGGAGCAGCGGATCTACGGGCTCGCGCTCATCGGCCTGGCGGAGGCCGCGCTGCTCCGCGACGCCGACGTGCTGAAGGCCAAGGACCTCGTCGAGCTGGCGCTCGAGGCGCTCGAAGACGCCGATGCCGCCGCCAGGTTCGAGGCGCTGTCGATGCGCGCCAACATCGGCTGGTGGCTGGGCGATCTCACCGAGACCGAGCGGGACTGGACGGCCGCGCTCGAGCTCGCCCGCGAGGCCGGTCTCAAGCACGCGGAGAGCGTCGCCACCCACGAGCTCGCCGGTGTCTACCGGATCCGGCTCGAGCTCGATCGCGTCCAGCCGCTCCTCGAGCGTGCCCGCGAGCTCGCCGAGGAGAGCGGCAGCATCGTCGCCAGGGCGATGGCGCTCGGCTCCTGGTCGAACCTCCACTACCTGAAGGGGGAGCTCGACGAGGCCGAGGAGGTCGGCGAGCAGGCCCGCGAGCTGCTGGCCGAGGCAGGCTCGGCGTGGCGCCTGGCGCGCATCCTGCTCTTCCTCGCGCACATCGCGCGCCGGAAGGGAGAGGACGCGAAAGCCGAGCGCCTGCTGCGCGAGTCGATCCGCATCCTGAAGCCGCTCGAGGACCGCGGCTCGCTGTGTGAGAGTCAGCGCCTGCTGGCCGAGATCCTGCTCGGCAAGGGGAAGATCGACGAGGCGGAGCGCCTCGCCCTGGACGCGATCGAGACGGTGGGGCCGTACGATCGGATCTCGGTCGCGACCACGACCATGACGCTGGGGGTCGTGCGGGCGGCCCAGGGCGGCCGTGACGAGGAGGCCGAGCGCCTGCTCCGGGAGGCGCAGGTCGCGCTGGCCGCGACCGGGTTCCGGGAGACGGAGCTCGGCGCGCTCGAAGCGCTCGTTCAGTTCTTCCGCGAGCGTGGCCGCGACGAGGACGCCGCCGTCTTCGAGCGGCGGCTGCTCGAGCTGGCGCCGGTCGCGGCGATCGGCGCCGCGTTCGCGAGCAGAGCCGAGCGGATCGCCTGACTCGACTCCTCGTCCGGCGATTCGCTGATCAGCGTCGCCGGCCGCTCGGACCGGGCCAGCGCGTCGCGTAGCGGCTCGACGCGGAGCGTGCCCTCGCCGTACGGGAGGTGCTTCGTCTCGTTGCGGTTCGCGAACGCGATGTCGGAGAAGTGGATGTGGAACGGCGTGCCCGGCTCCTGGATCCGGTCGGCCGCCGCGAGCACGCTCGCGAACGCCCCCGCCTCGGTGAAGCCCCCGTCCGACGTCGCGTGCAGGTGTGCGAAGTCGAGCACGGGTCGCACCCAGCCGAGCTGCGCGGCGATCCCGAGCACGTCCTCGGCGGTGCCGAAGTCGCGGACACGACCCATGATCTCGACCCCGAACGGAACGGCCCGGCCCTTGCCCTCGAGGCGCTCGCGGAGCTCGGCGAGTTGCTCGACGACGGCGGCGAGCGCCTCCTCGCGGGGGCGCTCGAGCAGGAAGCCGGGATGGAAGACGACCGGCTCGGCGCCCGCGGCCACGGCGATCCCGGCCGAGTGGTCGAGCATGCCGATCGCCATGCGGTACTTCTTTTCGCGCTCCCGGTGGCCGAGGAAGGCCGCGATCGGCGCGTGCACCGAGAGGACGATTCCCGCGTCCCGCGCCAGCTCCCCGAACCGCGCGGCGAACGGGTAGTCCATCCAGAAGCCGCCCTCGCAGTCGATCTCGCAGGCGGTGTAGTCGCGCTCCTGGAGGAGCCGGACAGCCTCGTCGGGGCTGTCCTTCGACGGCACCCGCGCCGGGCCGATGCGGATCGTGCTCATCGGTCTCCGTCGCACGAGCGGGACGTGGTGTTCGGAGGCGGAGCCGGGCTTTGCCCGGCGGGAGCCCGGGCCGGGTCGGATGCGGGTCGGAGTAAGGAGGGGGCCCACGGGGGAACCATGGGTTTCCCCGTGCTCAAGCCGCCCTCGCAGTCGATCTCGCCGGCGGTGTAGCGGCGCTCCTGGAGCAGCCGGACTGCCTCCTCGGCGCTGTCACGGGACGGCACACGCGCGGGACCGATGCGGATCTCAGCCATCACGTCGAAAGTCTTGCAGGCTCCGCTGGCTCGATCGTACGTGGCTGGTGCCGTGACGTCGCCGCCGCCGCGACGCCAGAGAGATCTCGCTGAGCAATCAAGGGGAGTGTTACCCTTCTCGATGCCCGGACCGAGAGGCGTCCGACCGACATCGAGCTAGCGGGGATTCTCGATGCGCACCTTCGCACAGGAACCGAAGGCGGGTGAGCAGGCGGTATCCGCGAGATCGACTGCGTCCGGTCGCGCCCATGTCGGTCGGAACCACGACGCTTTGTGCGCGGGCAACCATGATTTCTCGCGAATCCCGATCTGGAGCCGTGACGCGCCGGCCTCGTATACGGCGGAAGAGGCGGAACCTCACGATCAGCCCGGTCCCGTGTCCGAGTCGCTGGACGCCGGCGCCCCACTGACTTCCATGGATGCCGGCGGCCCAAGCGACGCCGGGGTTCCACTGCCCGGCGGAGTACCAGCTCCGCCTGCTTCGCCTCCCCCGCCACCATGCACCATCACCACGAGGACACTCGTCGCCGCGCCCGGCGGCACGACCGACGCACGGCAGCGGGTTGGCGTCAACGAGCAGGTCGAGATGACGGCATCCGCATCGGCGGTGTGGGCCGCGAGCAGCGGTACGTTCAGGCCCGCAGCCGGCAGGACCATGGTCTGGACGGCGCCAGGCGCGGGCGGGACGGCCTCGATAACCGCCACACCGGCAACCGGAGCACCTTGCTCGGCGTCGATGACCGTGGTGCCCCCTAGCTCGCGAGCGCTGACGAAGAACGGCGACCGGGCGTACACGGCCGGCCTGGCCGGCTCCGGCTTCACCGCCAGCGTCGTGATCATGCCCACGCAGGTGTCGTTCACGCGTACCGAGCTACGGGAGGAGACGGTGAGCGCAGTCGCCACCGGCTACTACGACACGGCACTTTCGTGGAACGGTCTCGTGCACCCGACGACTCCGTGGCTCTCGCCCGATGCTGCGAACAGTGGATTGGTCGACACCATTGGCACCGGTCCCCCTGGCGCGCCTGGTCCGTTCAGCCCGGGCACCTTCCTGTGGGCAATCCCGCAGTCCTTTCGCGCTGCCGGCAGTTCCGGAAGCGGGACCGTCTACAGTACAGCCAATCACTCGCAGATCATGAGCGGGGCGACCGGCGCGGAGACCACCTCCAAAGAAGGGGCCAGTCGCGCACGCACCCCGTAGGCGTGAATGCGCGTCAAACAGAAACCCGGCAGTATCTGGCGCGGGAACAACGTGCTTGGCGTGACCTGACGCGGCCACAGTACGACCGCGCTGTTTGCCTGATGTTCGACGACGTCGGCGCCGCCGCTGAGTCGCCAGGGCATGTCGATGCGTTGCTGGCACTGGCCAGCGCGACGTTGCGCCGGGACGACGCGACCCTTATCGAGTCGCGGGCCTGCTGCGCGGAGCATCTGCTCGCGCTGGTCGCCGCGGTACCGGACCCCGCGCTCCACGCTCGCATCCGTCTGCTCTTTCTGCTGGCCTGGCTCCGGCTCGGAGCGGACGCTGAACGCGGACCCGAATCTGTTTCGGTGACGCCGAGCCTGCCTCCGGGAATCGATCTTCCGAACGCGGTCGACGTGGCAGCGATCGCCGATCCTGTTCTGCGCGAGCAAGCCCGCGAGGAGATCGAGCGCCACCGGGCCGAGGCTGAGCTCTGGAATGCCAGGCAGGCCGCAATCGCCCATCTCGCCCGCCTCGGCTCCCTCGCGCGTATCGCCCGCCCGGATTTCAGAGATGGCGACGATCAGGCGCGAGCATTCTCGGCCGCGATGGCCCTGGCGCCTGGATTGCCGCCCGCGATGCGGTCACAACTCGCGGGCGAGGCGGACTAGATCGCTTTCCCCCGCGACGCGTTCCGCGCGGCCGGCCGAGAGGTTCCGTCCGACGGTTTTTCTACGCTCCTTTCATGTCCAAGCGCCCGTCTCGCATCGAGTTGCTCGAGCTCGACATCGACCTCCGGCTCGCCGATCTGTGGCGCGAGGCCGACGACATCACGGAGTGGAATCTCGAGATCGTGGCCGCGTTCATGCGAGCCGCCTACGGCAAGGGCTACTGCGACGCGCTGACTGAAGAGTCGCCCGGCGAGCTCTGCCACGAGCACGGCTACCGCGTGCCGCCGCGCAAGGCCGAGACGCCGCAGACGTAGCTCCCACGGAAGCGTCCTCAGGCCTCGACTGGGTCGCGATGAGCCGCCGTTCGGAGGCGGAGCCGGGCTCTGCCCGAGCGC
The DNA here is from genome assembly GCA_003134505.1 of Actinomycetota bacterium. GTDB lineage: Bacteria > Actinomycetota > Thermoleophilia > Gaiellales > Gaiellaceae > PALSA-612. Next base: position 15,898 of record PLBK01000051.1, read on the forward strand.
AGCCAACCGGCGGTAGTTCGAAGGGAGCTGTGAAGGAGGGGGCTCACGGGGGAACCATGGGTTTCCCCCGTGCGAGAGCACGGCTACCGCATGCCGCCGCGCAAGGCCGAGACGCCGCAGACGTAGTTGCACCGGCCGCCGAGCCGCAGAGCTAGAATCGGCGCGTGCGTTCCTCGCGCAGCCCCGTGCGTCTCGTGGTCGCGCTCTCGATCGCCGGTGCGCTGGCGATCTTCCTCATCTACACGGCCATCGCTGGCGCCGGAGTCTCGACGATCAGGCCGAGTGAGCTCGCCACCCATTCGGGCAAGGTGCAGCTCGTCGGCAACGTGGTCGGCCGTGTCACCGGGAACTCGTACCAGCCGGGCGGATTGCATTTCGGGATGCGCGACATCGGCGGAAAGGCGACGGTGCCGGTCGTCTATACCGGGGATGTCGGAGCGCTGTTCAAGGTCGGACAGAACATCCTCGTGACGGGCAGGCTCGTGGACGGGGTCTTCGTCGCCCAGCGCGACTCGATGATCACCAAGTGCCCGTCGAAGTACATCCCGAAGAAGAGCCCCTAGCGATCGATGCCTGAGCTCGGCCGCGCCGCGCTCATTCTCTGCCTGGGGCTCTCGCTGTACGCGACGGTGGCCGGCTCTCTGGCCGCCCGGGAGCGGCGCCGCCGGCTCGCGGTCTCGGCGCAGAACGCCCTGATCGCAGCCTTCGGCGCGGCAGCCGTCGCCTCGGCCGTGCTGCTCAGCGCCCTCGCCCGGCACGACTTCTCGTTCACGTACGTCGCGGACCACACGAGCCGGAAGCTGCCGACGCTCTACGCGCTCTCGGCGTTCTGGGGCGGCCAGGAGGGCTCTCTGCTGCTCTGGCTGCTCGTCCTGCTCGGGTACGCCTCGGCGGCCGTCTACTTCAATCGCGTCGCGGCGCGCGAGGTGATCGCCTGGGTCGTGCCGACGCTCGGCGTCATCGCCTCGTTCTTCGCGCTCCTGCTCGTCGCCGTCGCCAACCCGTTCCAGACGCAGGCCGCGCCCGCGGACGGCCTCGGGCTCAACCCGAGCCTGCAGAACCCGTACTTCGCCATCCACCCGCCGATGCTCTACCTCGGCTACGTCGGATTGAGCGTGCCGTTCGCGTTCGCCATGGGCGCGCTGCTCTCCGGCCGGACGGACGAGCGCTGGATCGTCGCTACCCGCCGCTGGACGCTCGGCGCCTGGACGTTCCTCGGCGTCGGTCAGCTACTGGGTGCGCACTGGGCGTACGTCGAGGTGGGCTGGGGCGGCTACTACGGCTGGGACCCGGTCGAGAACGCCGCGCTGATGCCGTGGCTGGCGGCGACGGCGTTCCTGCACTCGGTGATGGTGCAGGAGAAGAAGGGGATGATGAAGGTCTGGAACATGCTCCTCGTCGTCCTCGCGTTCTGCCTGTCGATCTTCGGCACGTTCCTGACCCGATCCGGGATCATCACCTCGATCCACTCGTTCACGCAGAGCTCGATCGGCCCCTGGTTCCTCGGCTTTATCTGCCTGATCACGACGGCCAGCCTGCTGCTCGTCTTCAAGCGGCTGCCGCTTCTCCGCGCCAAGACGAAGCTCGAGTCGATCATCTCGCGTGAGGCGACGTTCCTCTACAACAACCTGCTGCTCGTCGCGCTCTGCTTGACCATCCTCTGGGGCGTCACCTATCCGCTGCTCACGCAGGCCGTGCTCGGCCAGACGGTCACCGTGGGGCGGCCCTACTACGACTTCTTCCTGCGCGTGTTCGGGCTGCCGCTGCTGCTGCTGATGGGGATCGGGCCGCTGATCGCCTGGCGGCGCGCCTCGTGGAGCTCGGTGCGCCGGATCCTCGGCATTCCGGCCGCGGTCTCGCTCGCCGTCGGTGGGGCCTTGATCGGGCTCGGAGCCGGCTCGTCGCTTCCGGGCCTGTTCGCGTACTCGTTCGCGGCGTTCGTGTTGGCGTCGATCCTGCTCGAGTTCGTCCGCGGGACGATGGCACGGCAGGCGGTGGCCGGCGGCGGCTACGGAGCCGCGTTCGTCGAGCTCGTCGCCCGCAACCGGCGGAGGTACGGGGGCTACGTCGTCCATGCGGCGATCGTGTTCCTGGCCATCGGCATCGCCGGCTCGAGCGCCTACCAGTCGACCTACGAGACGGGGACGAAGGCGTTGATGCCTGGCGACTCCGTGACGGTGGCGGGCGACCGGTACGTCTTCCGCGGTCTGACCGTCCGGCCCAACGTCGGCAACCACCGGGAGCTGCGAGCTGCCTTCGACGTCTACAGCGGCAACACCTATCTGGGGCGGCAGGCTCCGGGCCAGAACTTCTACTTCCGCGAGCAGCAGACCTCGAGCGAGATGTCGATCGCGTCGAGCTGGCTCACCGGCGAGGACCGCGACATGATCCTCGGCGGGACGACCAAGACCGGCGGCGTGTTCGTGAAGATCCTCGTCAAGCCGCTGATCAACCTGATCTGGCTGGCGGGCTTCATCTTCGTCGCCGGCTGCCTGATCACGCTCTGGCCCGACGCGCGGGAGGTGCGCCGGCTGGCCGAGCGGTACGGCGAGGTTGGGGCACGGGTCAGGGCGTGACGACGTTCGGCCTCGTCCTCGGTGCACTGCTGGCGATCGGCTGCGTCGTCGCCGTGTCGCGGCCGTTCCTGCGCGAGCCCGCGCTGGCCGCGGACGCCGACCGCCTGTACGAGCCCGACGCGGCCGAGCGCCGGCGGCTGTCGCTCGCCGAGGAACGGGACCGCGCGCTCTCCGCCCTGAAGGAGCTCGAGTTCGACCACCGCACCGGCAAGATCTCGGACGAGGACTACCGCACGACCATCGGCCCGCTCCGCCGCCAGGCCGGCGACGCTCTGCGAGCCCTCGAGCGCTAGAACCCGAAGGTCTGCACCAGCAGGAAGAGGTTGAGCGCCACGATCAGGCCGGCGACGATCGTCGCCGCGACAATCGTCGGTCGGCCGTTGACGAGCGCGCCCATCAGCCGCTTGCGGCTCGTGAAGAGCACGAGCGGGATCAGGGCGAAGGGAATCCCGAACGACAGCACGACCTGGCTCAACACGAGCGTCCGAGTGGCGTCGACGCCGATCCCGATCACGACGAAGGCCGGCAGCATCGTGACGAAGCGCCTGAGCCAGACCGGGATCTGGCGCTTGACGAACCCCTGCATCACGATCTGCCCCGCAAGCGTGCCGACCGCGGAGCTCGACAACCCCGACCCCACCAGCGCCAGCGCGAACAGCGTGCTCGAGGCGCCGCCGAGGATCGGCTGCAACGTGCGGTGCGCGGTCTCGAGCGAGTCGACGTGGTGCAGGCCGCTCTTGAAGAAGACGCTCGCGGCCATGACCAGCATCGCCATGTTGATCAGGCCGGCGATCGTCATCGCGATCACGACGTCCATCTTCGTGTAGCGCATCAGCCGCTTCGCCTCGGCGTCCGACTCCGGGACGATGCGGTTCTGCATCAGCGCCGAGTGCAGGTAGATGACGTGCGGCATCACGGTCGCGCCGAGGATTCCGACCGCGAGCAGCACCGACTCGCTGCCCGAAAACATCGGTGTGACGGCGTGCTTGGCGGCAAGCCCGAACGGCGGGTGCGCGTAGTAGAGCTCGGCGAGGTAGCAGACGCCGATCAGGAACACCATCACCGCGATCACGGCCTCCAGCGGGCGGAAGCCGAAGCGCTGCAGGCCGAGGATCAGGAAGGCGGCGATGCCGGTGAGCACGGCCGCCGGGAACAGGCCGATGCCGAACAGCAGGTGGAAGCCGATCGCCGCCCCGAGGAACTCGGCGAGGTCGGTGGCCATCGCGATCGCCTCCGCCTGCAGCCAGAGCCCGATCGTGACCCGGCGCGGAAACTCCTGGCGGCAGAGCTCCGGAAGGTTGCGCCCGGTCGCGATGCCGAGCTTGGCGGAGAGCAGCTGGATCAGCATCGCCATCAGGTTCGAGGCGACGATCACCCAGAGCAGCGTGTAGCCGAACCTCGATCCGCCGGCGATGTTGGTCGCGAAGTTGCCCGGGTCGATGTACGCGACGCAGGCGATGAAGGCGGGCCCGAGGAAGGGCCAGACGCTGAAGCGGCGGCGCTGGCCGCGGAGGACACGTTCGCCCGCGCCGGGCGTCCGCGCCAACGCCCCCTGACGCGTAGCCATCATCGAGGTCGAGTTTAGCGCAATTTAGACGACTCTAAACCTCGACCGTGGCCCCTCAGGACAAGGCTCAGTGACTGTCCCATGGGACAGTCACTTGGACCTGGCCTCAGCTGCCCTGGTCGTCGACCGCGAGGTGCAGGTCGGGCAGGTTGCGATAGCGCTCGTCGAGGTCGAACCCGTACCCGACGAAGAACTCGTCCGGCACCGTGAACCCGACGTAGCGCACGGGCAGGTCGTCGACCAGCCGGCGGTAGGGGCGGTCGAGCAGCGTCACGGCGGCGATCGACTGCGGCTCGCGCAGGTTGAGCGTCTTCGCGAGCGTGTGCAGCGTCAGGCCGGTGTCGACCACGTCCTCGACGAGCAGGATGTCCTGACCGACGATGTCCAGGTCGAGGTCCTTGAGCAGCCGGATCGCGCTCGAGCCGCCGGTGCCGCGGCCGCCGTAGCCCGCCAGCTCGACGAAATCGACGCGATGCACGATCGGCAGCGCCCGTGACAGATCGGCGAGGAAGATGAAGCTCGACTTGAGACATCCGATCAGGATCGGCTCCCGGCCGGCATAGTCGTCGCCGATCTGCTCGCCGAGCTGCGCGACCCGCGTCGCGATCTCGCCGGCCGACAGGTAGACCTCGCCGATCCGCCCGTCGGCGAGAGGCGGCAAGTCGGCCCGGGCGGCCGCTGCGCGTGCCACTAGGAGGCGATGTCGAGTCTGTAGCGCCGGGCGAGGCGCTCGATGTCACGTTTGTAGAAGAGCTTCACGTTCGCGTCCGGATAGCGCTCGCGGAGCTTGCGGAGCTTCCGGTTCTTGCGGGTGACGAGCGACTGCTTCATCACCGTCACCTCGAGGTAGAGATCCTGCTCGGGGAGGTAGAAGTCGGGCGTGAACGCCTCGGCGACGCGTCCGTCCTCGTCCTGCTCGAGGACGAAGCTCCGCGGCTCGTACTCCCACGGGATCGCGTAGTAGTCGAGGATCTTCGCGCACTCGAGCTCCGCCTCGTTCTGGAACTGCGGCGGTTGTTGCCCGCAATACGCCTGGAAATCCGGGATTTCCAACGGCACTGGAGCAAGGCTAGCAGTGGCCTCGGACGCGGCCGCGGCGGACATCCTCGCGCCGAGTAGGATCAGGAGCCGATGGAGGCCTCGTACGCGAAGCTCGTCGAACGCCTCGGCGAGGTGCAGGACATCGCCTCGTCCGCGGGCGTGCTCGCCTGGGACCAGCGGACGAAGATGCCGGTGGCCGGAGCCGCGGCCCGCGCTGACCAGCTGTCCACGCTGACGCGCCTCGCGTTCGAGCGCTTCACGGCGGACGAGATCGGCAGCCTGCTCGAGGAGTTCCGCCCGTACGAGGATTCCCTCGACCGCGACTCGCTCGAGGCGAGCCTGATCCGCGTGACGCGCCGCGACTACGAGAAGGCGGTCCGCGTTCCACTCGAGCTGCGGGGGGAGATGGCGCGGGCGGGGGCCCTCGCCGAGCCGGTCTGGCGCGAGGCGCGGAAGACGTCGAGCTTCGAGCTCTTCCTGCCCTATCTCGAGGAGGCGATCGAGCTCAAGAAGCGCTACATCGAATGCTTCCAGCCGGTCGACGAGCCCTACGACGCTTTGCTCGACGACTACGAGCCGGGCATGAAGACGGCGGAGGTGCGCGCCGTCTTCGCCGAGCTACGCGACGGGCTGGTACCGCTCGTGGCCGCGATCGCCGAGCGCACCGACGCTGTCGACGACTCGGCGCTCACCGGCGACTTCCCGCTCGAGCGGCAGGAGGAGGTCGAGGCCGCGATCCTGCACGCCTTCGGGTTCGCGGACGAGGAATGGCGGGTCGACGAGACCGCGCACCCGTTCGCCTCGAAGGGCGGCCCGCGCGACGTGCGGCTGACCACGCACCATCAAGCGAACAACCTGACATCGCTGTTCGCGTGCATGCACGAGTTCGGGCACGGGCTCTACGAGTACCAGGTCGACCGCGACCTCTATCGCACGCCGCTCGGCCGCGGCGCCTCGCTCGGGGTGCACGAGTCGCAGAGCCGCATGTGGGAGAACATGATCGGTCGGAGCCTGCCGTTCTGGGAGCGCTTCTTCCCGACCGTGCGCGACGCGTTCCCCGGTCGGCTCGGAGGTCTCGACGCCGAGGGCTTCTACCGCGCCGTCAACCGCGTCCAGCCGTCGCTGATCCGCATCCACGCCGACGAGGTCACGTACAACCTGCACATCATCCTCCGCTTCGAGCTCGAGCAGGCGCTCGTCGACGGCAGCCTCGCGCCCGCCGACGCGCGCGAGGCCTGGGACGCGAAGATCGAGGAGTACCTCGGCATCGACGTGCCGGACGTCGCCGACGGCGTCCTCCAGGACATGCACTGGTCCGGCGGCGCGATCGGATACTTCCCGACCTACGCGCTCGGCAACGTCATCTCCGGACAGCTCTGGGAGCGGATCCGGCGTGAGCTGCCCGACCTCGACGAGCGGACGCGTGCCGGGGAGCTCGGCGACCTGCGCGAGTGGCTGCGCGAGAACGTCCACCGGCACGGCCGCAAGTACATGCCGGCAGAGCTGCTCGAGCGGACGGTCGGCGGCGGCCTCGACCCGCAGCCGCTGCTCGCCTACCTGCGCGCCAAGTTCGGCCAGATCTACGAACTTCCCGCGTAGACTGCGCTCATGGCGGGCGTGAACGGCTCGTTCAGGATCGCCCACATCTCCGACCTGCACTGCGGGGGTGTCCACTTCGTGCCCGCGCTGCTCGAGCGGGCGATCAGCGAGATCAACGATATGCAGCCCGACCTCGTCGTCTGCTCCGGCGACCTGACGACCTTCGGCTTCAAGCCCGAGTACGTGCAGGCCAAGTCCTATCTGGACAAGATCGAGTGCGAGTCGATCGTGATCGTGCCCGGCAACCACGACGCGCGCAACGTCGGCTACGTCCACTTCGAGGAGATGTTCGGCGCCCGGAGCTCGGTGCTCCACGTCGACGGCGTCTCGGTGGTCGCCGTCGACTCGACCGAGCCCGACCTCGACCACGGCGAGATCGGCCGCGGGCGCTACCCCTGGATCGAGGAGCAGTTCGCACCGGCAGCGGCACTGAAGATCTTCGTGCTGCACCATCACTTGCTGCCGGTGCCCGGCACCGGGCGCGAGCGGAACGTCGTCTACGACGCGGGCGATGCAATCGAGTGCCTGCTGCGGGCCGGCGTCGACCTCGTCCTCTGCGGGCACAAGCACGTTCCCTACGCGTGGCGGCTCGAGGACATGTTCATCGTCAACACCGGCACGGTCTCGTCGCTGCGCCTGCGCGGGAACACGAGGCCCTGTTACAACGTCGTCCAGGTCGAGGGGAGCCAGGTCGAGGTCTGGCGGCAGTACCCCTACCACGGCCGTGACCTGATCATCCGCTTCTCGACCGAGACGCTGGCCTACGAGAAGCACGTTGCCCGCATCGACTCCGAGGTGACGAGCCGCACATGAGGGCCGTGGCGATCATCGACGGGGAGCACTATCCGGATGTCGTGCGCCAGGCGCTCGCTGAGCTCCCGTTCGAGTTCGTCGCCGCGGTCTTCGCCGGCGGGACCGAGAAGCTGCGCGACGGAGAAGGCTACGGCATCCCGCTCGCGACGAGCCTTGAGGACGCGGTGGCAGACTACGTGCCGGAGATCGTCGTCGACCTTTCGGACGAGCCCGTGCTGGGGCCGGCCGCGCGCTTCCGGCTCGCCAGCCGCGCGCTCGCGCTCGGCCTGCCGTACGCGGGCGCCGACTTCCGGCTCGACCCGCCTTCGTTCGTCCCGCTCGACGTGCCCTCGATCGCCGTCGCCGGCACCGGCAAGCGCGTCGGCAAGACGGCGGTCACGGGCAAGCTGGCCCGGCTCGCCGCCGAGACGAAGGACGTGGTCGTCGTCTCGATGGGGCGCGGCGGCCCGCGCGAGCCCGAGGTGGTCGAGTCGCCGCCGGGAGTGGACGAGCTGGTCGCCAGGGCTCGCGCGGGTGCGCACGCGGCGTCCGACTACCTCGAGACCGCCGTCGTCGCCGGTGTCGTGACCGTCGGCTGCCGCCGCTGTGGCGGTGGGCTCGCGGGTGAGACCTGGATCTCGAACGTGCTCGAGGGCCTCGCGCTCGCGTCCGCGCGCCGGCCCGAGCTCGTCGTCTGCGACGGAAGCGGCGCGGCGCTGC
>PLBK01000047.1 GCA_003134505.1 Actinomycetota bacterium
TCGAGGAAGATCAGCTCCGGATCGCCGATCAACGCGAGCGCCACGTCGAGGCGCCGGCGTTGCCCTCCGGACAACCGCTCGCCGAGCGTGTCCGCCTTCTCCTCCAGCCCCGCCAGCCTGATCGTCTCGGCGATGTCGCGCGGCGTGCTGTAGTACCCGGCATACAGCTCCAGGCATTCGCGCACCGTCAAGCCGGGCTCCGGCTGCGACTCCTGCAGGACGACGCCGATCCGGTCACGCCAGGCACCGCCTGCCCGCGCCGGGTCGGCGCCCAGCACGCTCACCTCGCCGGCGGTCCGGTCCCGGAACCCTTCCAGGATCTCCACCGTCGTCGTCTTCCCCGCACCGTTCGGGCCGAGGAACGCGAAGATCTCTCCTCGCGAGACCTCGAGATCGATGCCTGCCACAGCTTCGAGTGCGCCGTAGCTCTTACGGAGACCACGGACGCTGATCATGGCGTCCACCGCACCGCATCCTAGTACTCGAGTCTGGCGGTTAGGCGCTCTTGAGCGCGGCTTCGCGCTTGCCGAGCTCGCCCTGGGCCTGGCCGATGAAGGCCTCGAGATCGCTTTCCTTCTTCTTCAGCCGCGCTTCGCGGAGCTTCAGCTCCTGCTCCTGGAGGTCGAGCCGCTCGCTCTCGAGCTCGATGTCGACCTCGACCTTGGCCCGGTGGTTGGCGATCTCCTGCTCGCGCTCGTGGATCGCGGCCTCGCGCTCCTCGATCTCGTCCGCTCGCTCGGCGAGATCCGCTTCGCGCGCCTTGAGGCGCTCGGCACGGCGCTCGACGCGCTTCCGCTCGGCTTCGATCAGCTCTTCGGACTTGCCGAGCTCGCCCTCGCGCCGCACCACGTCGCGGTCCCGAGCCTCGAGCTCCACGGCCAGCGCGTCGAGGTTGCGGCCGCGGACGCATTCGGCTGCGCGCTGCTCGAGCTCCGTCGCGCGGCGGTCGAGCTCGGACTGGAGGTCTCGTAACTCGCGTCCGCGGAAGACGTTCTCCTCCGCGCGCTCGAGCCCGGCCGTCTTCTCGGCGAGCTCCGCTCCGCGCTGGTCGAGCTTCCGCGCCCGCTCGGTCAGCTCGGCCGCTCGTCCCGCGAGGTCGTGGCGCTCCTGCGCGAGGTGCGCTGCTTCGGTCTCGAGGTCGGCACGCTGGGTGGTCACGGCTTCGCGGTCCGCCTGCAGGTCGCCGGTGCCCGTGGTCAGGTGGTCACGTTCGGCGGCCAGGCTCTTCCGCTCGGCGGCCAGCTCGCGCTCGACCTCCTGTTTGTGCGCCGCGAGCTCCTTCTCGAGCTCGCGGCGACGGTGCGTGAGCTCCGCCTCCAGGTCGCGCCCGCGCCGCTCGAGGTCACGGTCGAGGTCGCGCTCGCGCCGATCGAGCTCGCGCTCCAGCTCGGCGACCCTGCGGTCGCGCTCCTTCAGCTCGGCGTCGAGTCGGCGCTCGTAGTCGGACTTGTCCTTCTTGCGGGCCTCGAGGCTCTCCTCGAGCTTGGCGACCCGCAGCTCCTTCTTCTCCAGCTCGGCCGCCTGCCGCTCGACCTCCGCCGCGCGCTCCCGCAGCTCGTCGCGCTGGCGCTGCACGTCGGCCAGGCCCTCGTCCAGCGATGCCACCCGGGTCTCGTGGTCGGCCTGAAGCTGCTCGAGCTCGGTCTCGCGCTGATCCTGGGCGGCCGCCAGCTCGTCGATCTCCGCACTCCGGCGAGCGAGCTCGCGGACGAGCTCGTCGTCGACCTCCGCGCCCTGCTCCGCCTTCGCGGACCGTGGCGTCTTAGCCGGCGGAGCGGAGCGGCGGCTCTTCGGAGGGCCGGAACGCTCGCGAGCCCGGTCGAGCTGTGCGCGCAGCCCGCTGCCGAATCCCTTTTCGGTCTCCTCGACGGGATCCGGGTTGGCAGTGCGCGGTTTCTGGCTGGCAGGGTTCGGTTGGCTCACGGGGCGCTCGCGTCGAATCGCTCACGAGAGGGATCGGCGCGAGGGCGGGGGTCGACCTATCCCTCGGGCGAGGGGGTGAGCGGCGAAGCGCCTATCGGGCGAGGGCCGGACACCGAGGACGTCTCGGCCACGGCGGCGAGTGTCATGCCTCGCCGCAGCAGCCGCGGCCGGGCCGTCGAAGGGAAGAGAGCGAGCAGCTGCGCGGGGGTCAGGAGGCGCAGGCCGAGCCCCTCGGTGCGTCCGAGCTGCCGGTAGATCGCGTCCCGCCGATCGTCCGGAAGCCAGTGCGCAAGCGGCACGAGCGTGTGCGTGTCGATCGGGAACCGGCGGTTCGGCGTGGTGATGAACACCCGGTGCGACACACGGCAGAGCTCGCGGACGAACGCGCGCTGGGAGTCCAGATCGGGAAGGTGCTCGACGACCGCGTTCGAGAAGCCGATGTCGAAGCGGCCGGTGTCGAACGGGAGCGACCGCCCGTCGGCGCGGACAGCGTGGACCTGCGGGAACGCCTGCTTGAAGAGGGTCAGGTGCTGTGTCGAGACGGCCACGATGCGCTCCGGCCACGGATAGAGCGCCTCGAAGAAGTTCGCGGTGCCGTACGCGTCCGCGCCGTAGCCGCCGTCGCTGACGCCGACGTCGACGATCGTGGTCCCGTCGGTCGGCCCCATGGCCTCGAGGAAGAGCTCCAGCTTCCGCCGCCGACTCGCGGAGGAGACCCGCGCGGCGAGCTGTCGCAGCAAGCTGCCGTCAGCTGGAGAGGATCTCGGCGACGCGGGTGACCTGGTTGCCGTTCGCGTCGCCGATCCTGAAGTAGACGACGTACAGACCGTTCTTCTTCGCCTTGACGATGGGGACGCGGAACGACGCGTACCCGTCGACGGTGATCACCGACGTCGGCTGCGAGACCGAGATCGAGCGCCCACGGTAGGTCACGGAGATCGTCGAGCCCAGCGTGGCTCCGACGCCGTCCCGGGCGAGCAGCTCCCAGACGGGCAGCCTGATCGTCGGGTTCGACGTGCCCGGCCTGACGTGGCTGAGCGGGCTGCGGATGTCGAGGGATCTCGCGCCGGCCGTGAACGCCGCGAAGACCGGCTTGTGCGAGTTGTCCTGGTTCTCGAGGCCGCTCTGCCAGGTGCTCGTCGGATCGTCGCGGAAGATGAACCAGATGAACATCGTCACGAGCGGGTCGTTCCGGACATACGCGAACGACTGCTTGGCATAGGCGGCCTGCTGGGCGAGGGTCACGCCCTTCGGCTCGCCGGGCTTCGTCTCGAAGCCGTACTCGGTGATCCAGATGAGGACGTACTTGCGCTTGAACCACTGGGCGAGCTTCTTCTCGAACGTGGGCAGCTGGGGGAGATTGACGTTGGGGAAGGCGACCTTCGCGTTCGGCCCCTGCCCGAGCGCCGAGTACGGGTGATGCGCCCAGGCGTCGAACTTGAGGTGCGGGTTCGCCTTCGCGACCAGCTGGGCGAAGAGCCCGGGCGCGATCGTGTCCTGGCTCGTGGCCGAGCCGAGCGGCTTCTGACGGCCTCTCGGCGAGGTCTCGCCGGCGGCCACCTGCGCCTTCGGGTTGCCGGCCTTGACGCCGGCGTACACCGCGCTTGCGAGCCGCGCGTAGACCGCCGGCGAGGAGGGCTTGCCGTTCGTGTAGGCGGGCGCCAGGAACTCGGCGAGGTTCGGCTCGTTCCAGGTCGAGTAATGGCCGACGTACGGGATGCCTGGAACGCGCCCCGAATAGCGGGTGGCGAGCGCCTGGGCGAAGTTCTGGAGATCGGCCATGTTCGTCGGCGCGTGGTTCTCGCCCTGGTCGCCGTTGGCCCAGCCGGGCGTGCCCCAGATCGTCAGCAGCACCGTCATCCCGCGCAAGGCGGCGTTGCGCACCAGCTCGTCGATGTCCTCGAAGTGGTACCCCGGGTCGCGCGGGTTGGTCGCGTTCGCGGGTCTCGCCGGAGCGATGCGCGACCAGTAGGCGGTCGTGCGGATGATCGTGGCGCCCGTCGAGGCGGCATTGTCCAGGTTTGTCATGCGGTCGTCGCGCCAGCGGAAGGACGGATCGTCCTGGAAGCCGACCGGCATCCGCGACGCGCCCAGAGCCGCTGCGGGCGCCGCGGCGGCGAGCACGAGCAGGCAGCCGATAATGAGGCGGGTCCGTGTCATAGAGCGGCGGCTCGACGGGCGAGCCCACGGACCATACCGAGATTGCCCGGGCGGAGAGGAGGTTCTAACAGACCCCTAACGAACCTCAACGCCGGTTTTACTCGTCGTCCGCCGGGCCGCGCAGACGCTTGACCGCACTCCGGTGCCGCTTCGCCGCCAGCCGCTCCTCGGCCGCTTTCCGGGGTGGGCGCGTCGCGCGGCGAGGACGGCGCACCCGGAGCGCCTCCCGGAGCGAGGCCACCAGCCGTTCGACCGCCAGCTCCCGGTTTCGCAGCTGGCTCCGCTCGTCCTCGGCGACCGCCCTGAGCACGGCGCCCGCGCGAGCGATCACCCGCTCCTTCTGCTTCTCGGTCAGCGACGGCGAGGCCTCGACGTCGAACAGCGCTTCGACGCGCGTCTCCGTCTTCTGGGCGTGCTGGCCGCCAGGGCCGCTGGACCGCGAGGTGCGGAACCGGATCTCGGAGCGCGCGATCGAGGCGCCCCGCGTGACCGGAATCCTGTTCGCACTAGACTCGCCCTCGATGGCGTCAATTGTGCTGCAAGCGTCAGTCGTCGGCCCATGCGCGTCGGCGTCGACCTGATCGAGATCGAGCGGGTGCGCAGGACGCTGGCCCGCTACGCCGACTTCCGGGCGCGCTGCTTCACGGACTCCGAGCGCGCGTACTGCGACTCGCGCCCGAACCCGGCCCAGCACTACGCGGCGCGGTTCGCCGGCAAGGAGGCGGTCGGGAAGGCGCTCGGGTTCGGCGTCGCCGTCCACTTCGCCTGGCGGGAGATCGAGATCGCCGGGCGGCCGAAGCCCTCGGTGCGTCTGTCCGGGCGGTTGCTCGAGCGGGCCGAGCGGCTGGGCGCCGGCGAGATCGAGCTGTCGATGACGCACTCGAAGGAGCTCGCCGCCGCCGTGGCGGTCGTCGATGTTTGAGCCGCTCTACACGGCGGCCGAGATGCGCGCGGCCGAGGAGCGGTTTCCCGGCTACCCGGAGACCGTGCCCGAGCTGATGGAGCGCGCCGGGAAGGCCGTCGCCGACCATGTCCTACAGAGCTTCGCCTCCGCGACGCGGATCACGGTCGTCTGCGGCGGGGGCAACAACGGCGGGGACGGGCGCGTGGCGGCGCGCCACCTCGAGCAAGCGGGCCGAGAGGTGCGGGTCGTCGACGCGAAGGCGGGGGAGACGGAGCTCGGCGAGCCCGACCTGATCGTCGACGCCCTGTTCGGCACGGGCTTCTCGGGGGAGCCGCGGGAGGACGCGGCGCGGTTGATCGACGCGGTGAATGCGTTCGGCGTCGCCGTCGTCGCCGTCGATGTGCCCTCCGGAGTCGACGCGTCGACAGGGGAGGTTGCCGGTGCAGCTGTCGACGCAGATGCCGTCGTCACGTTCCACGGTGAGAAGGTGGGCCTCGCCGTCGCTCCCGGCGCATTTCTGGCCCGCGGGCCTTCGGAGGTCGCGGATATCGGCCTCGAGCCGGTGCCGACCCGGCATGCACGCGTTGCCGGCAAGGAGATCCTGAGCCTCGTCCCCCGCCGGAGCGAGCGCGACAACAAGTACACGGCAGGGTCCGTGCTCGTCGTCGGCGGCTCGCGCGGCATGAGCGGCGCGGCGGCGCTCGCTGCCCGGGCCGCGTTCCGGGCCGACGCGGGCTACGTCGCGATCGCCGCGCCCGTCGAGTCGATCCCTGTCCTCGAGACGCTCGTGCTGGAAGCGGTGAAGCGGCCGCTCGAGGACGTGCTCGAGGCGGCCGGGCGGGCGCGTGCGCTGGCCCTCGGTCCGGGGCTGGGGCGCGCCGACGAGCAGCGGGCGCTCGTCCGGAGGCTGCTCGAGGAAACCGACCTGCCGGCCGTCGTGGACGCCGATGCTCTCTTCGGGCTGGAACCGTTCTCGCGCTCGGCGCCGACGGTGCTCACGCCTCATTCCGGCGAGCTGGCACGCCTGCTCGGCGTCGACGCGGCTTGGGTCGACGCGCACCGGCTGGAAGCGCTCGACCGGGCCGTGCAGCGCTTCGGCTGCGTCGTGCTGCTGAAGGGTTGGGGAACCCTCGTGGGCGCCCCGGGCCACGGTGCGCTCGTCTGCCAGGGGTGGCCCACGCTGGCGACGGCGGGAACCGGCGACGTGCTCACCGGAATCGTCGCAGCCTTCCTGTCCAAGGGGATGGACGCGCGGCTCGCGGCCGCCGCGGCGGCAACGGCTCACACGTGGGCTGCGAGGGCGACGCAGCTCGAGGACGGCCTGATCGCGAGCGACGTGATCGAAGCGCTTCCGGGCGTGCTCCGTGGCCCGCTCTGAGATCACGATCGATCTCGGCACGCTGGGGCGGAACGTCCGGCGTCTCCGCGGCCTTCTCGGCGGCACGGAGCTCTGGGCCGTGGTCAAGGCGGACGGGTACGGGCACGGCGCGGCCGACGTGGCCTCGGCCGCCGTGGACGCGGGCGCGGCGGCCCTGTGCGTCGCGACCCTGGCCGAGGGTCTGTCCCTCAGACGTGTCCTGCCGGGACCGCGGATTCTCGTCCTCGGCCCGACCCGCCGGATACGCGAGGCGCGCGAGGGCCGGCTCGAGCTGGTCGTCGGCGACGGGCCGATCCCTGAGGACGTGCCCGTGCACGTCAAGCTGGACACGGGCATGGGCCGCTACGGGTTCGCGCGGCTGCCGGCGCTCACGCCGAACGTCGTCGGGCTGATGACGCACCTGGCCACGGCCGACGGCGACCCGGCCTTCGCCGAGCGGCAGCTCGAGCGCTTTCGCGAGGCCACAGCAGGGTCTGACCCGCGTCTGACCCTGCACGCGGCCAACAGCGCCGCGGCGCTGCGGCTGCCGTCGTCGCGGCTCGGTGCGGCCCGGTGCGGCATCGCGATCTACGGGCTGTCGCCGTTCGGCGCCGACCCGGCGGACGACGGCCTCGAGCCCGTGCTCGGCTGGCGCAGCGAGCTGGCGCAGGTGAAGAAGCTGGAGGCCGGCGAGAGCACCGGCTACGGCCGGGCCTTCGTCGCCGAGCGGCCGACGTGGATCGGGATCGTGCCGGTCGGGTACGCGGACGGCTTCCGCCGCGACCTGACCGGCACCGAGGTGCTCGTCGCGGGCGAGCGGCGGCCCGTGGTCGGCACCGTCTCGATGGACTCGCTCGCGGTCGAGCTGGAGCGGCCGCTCGAGCCGGGCACGCCGGTGACGCTGATCGGCGACGGGCTGCTCGCCGAGGAGCACGCGCGCCGGGCCGGGACGATCACCTACGAGCTCGTCTGCGGCATCCGGGCGAGCGCCGAGCGAGCGACTCGAGTGGTCGTCGATGCCTGACGCCGTGCTCGAGCGCGCGCGGGAGCTCCTCGCCGGCGAGGAGGCCTACGTCGTCGGCGGCACCGTCCGCGACGAGCTGCTCGGCCGTCCGGTGGTCGACGTCGACATCGCGTGCGCCGAGCCCGAGCAGGTGGCCCAGGCATACGCGCGCCTCTCCGACGGCGCGCCGTTTCCGCTCTCGGCGGCCCACGGCGGCTGGCGGGTGGCGCTCGCCGAGGGCCGGACCGTCGACTTCACGCCTCTCCGCGGCTCGATCGAGGACGACCTGGCGACGCGCGACTTCACGATCAACGCCATCGCCCGGCCGCTGGCGGGAGGCGACCACATCGATCCGTTCGGCGGGCTGGACGACCTCGAGGCGCGGCTCGTGCGCGCGACCGCCTCCGGTGTCTTCGAGGCGGACCCGCTGCGCCTGCTCCGCGCCGTCCGTTTCGAGGACCAGCTCGGCTTCACGATCGAGCGTCGCACCGAGCGGCTGGTACGGGAGCAGGCCAAGCTGGTCAGCCGGCCGGCCGGCGAGCGGATCCTCGAGGTCCTGACCCGGCTCGGGGTCGCGGGCTGGCGGCGACTCGACGGGCTCGGCCTGCTGCAGCCGCTCGGCGGCTCGCTCGACCACGCCGACCGTGCCGACGCCGTCGACTCGGCCGACTACCGCCTGGTGGTCTTCCTGCAGGACTCCCTCGGCCTGCTGCCGATCTCTCGCGAGCTGCGGCGCTTCGCCGTCGCGCTGCTGCGCAGCTCGCCGCCCCCCGACTCGTCTCCCCGCTCGGTGCATCGCTTCCGGCGGTGGACGGAGCCGTGGGCGCTCGAGGCGCTAGCCTTCCACGGGCGTCTCGACCTGGCCGGCGCGCTGAACGAGGCGCGGGCAGCCGACCCGGGCGAGCCGCTCGTCCGTGGCGACGAGCTCGAGCTTCCCCCGGGGCCGGAGATCGGCGCGCTGCTCGAGCTGATCGCCGAGGAGCGCGCAGCAGGCACCATCTCGACCAGAGAGGAGGCGTTCGAGCTTGTCCGACGACACCCACGCTGAGATCGCCCACGCCGAACAGGTGCAGGCGCGGTTCGCGCGCACCGCGGCGCTCATCGCCGAGCGCGAGCGGGGCCGCCGCGAAGCGCTCCGGGAGAAGCTGCGACGGTTCGTGCCGCTGTCCGGGGAGGAGAGCGTGCTCGACTCGGGGGCCGGCACCGGCGCGCTCGCGTTCGCCCTCGCACCGCTCGTCCGCGAGGTGGTCGCGCTCGACCTCGTCCCGGAGCTCCTCGACCTGGGCCGTCAGGCCGCCGCCGAGTTCCCGAACGTCACGTTCGTCGAGGGCGACGCGACCGCGCTGCCGTTCGAGCGCGACTCGTTCGACCTCGCCGGCTGCCACCGGACGCTCCACCACATCGCCCGGCCGGAGCTGGCGGTCTCGGAGCTGGCACGCGTGACCCGCCTCGGCGGCCGCGTGCTCATCATCGACCAGATCGCGTCCGCGGATCCGCTGGCTGCCCTCGAGCTCGACCGCTTCGAGCGGGTCCGCGACCCTTCCCACACGCGCCTCCTCCCGGACGTCGACATTTGCTCGCTGCTCGACGCGAACGGGCTCGTGCTCCGCGCCTCCCACGTCGAGCAGGAGCCGCGTGAGCTCGACTCGTATCTCGATCTGGCCGGGTGCGAGGGGCCGGCCCGGGAGCGGGCGCTCGAGAGCGCGCCGTCGCAGCTGGTTGCGGCGGTCGGCTGGTATCTGGCAGCCAAGCCGGTTCCTTGACACGTAAGCTTCCGCGCGTGACCGAGTCGGATCTCTCGCGGCTCGCCGACCTCGCGGTCTCGGTCGGCGCGAACGTCCAGCCGGGACAGATCGTCGGCGTCAGCGCGGAGCTCGACCATCGGGACTTCGTGCACGCTCTCGCGGCGAGCGCCTACGACCACGGAGCGAAGTTCGTGGACGTGTCGTACATCGATCCGCTCGTCAAGCGGGCACGCATCGAGTTCGCGCCCGACGACAGCCTCGAGTACGTGCCGCCGTGGTACGGACAGCGTGTCCTGGCGCTGGGCGAGCAGCGCGCCGCCGTGATCACCATCAGGGGGACGACCGTGCCGGGAGCGCTCGACGGCCTGGATCCGAAGCGGGCCGGCCGCGACCAGCTGCCGCGCGTGAAGGAGACGAACGTCGTCGTCAACGAGCGCACCGTCAACTGGACGATCGTCGCCTACCCGACCCTGCCCTGGGCACGGCTCTGCTACCCGGACCTGGACGACGAGGCTGCGCTCGCGCGGCTCTGGGAAGAGGTCAAGCACGTCAGCCGTCTCGACGAGCCCGATCCGCTCCAGGCCTGGGAGGCGAGGCTGGACGAGCTGGAGCGAGCATCCGAGGCGCTCACGGAGGCGCACCTCGACGCCGTCCACTTCGAGGGCGAGGGCACCGATCTGACGATCGGGCTGCTGCCCACCTCGATCTGGCGGATGGCGCGCTGGTCGACGGTCGACGGGATCCGCCACCTGCCGAACGTGCCGACCGAAGAGGTGTTCACCTCGCCGGATCCCATGCGCGTCGACGGCCACGTGCGCTCGACCAAGCCGCTCGTGCTCTCGGACGGAACGCTCGTGCGCGGGCTCCACGTTCGCTTCGAGCAGGGGCGGGCCGTCGAGATCACGGCCGACGAGGGCGCCGAGGTGCTGCGCGGACGCACGCAGATCGACGAAGGCGCGGCCCGGCTCGGCGAGGTGGCCCTGGTCGACCGCGAGAGCCGGATCGGCCAGCTGGGCACGGTCTTCTACGAGACCCTGCTCGACGAGAACGCGGCCAGCCACATCGCGTTCGGCTCGGGGTTCTCCTTCGCCGTCGAGACCGACGAGGACCGCGCCCGGGTCAACGAGAGCGCCGTCCATATCGACTTCATGATCGGCGGCGACGACGTGGACGTGACCGGGCTGACGCGCGAGGGCGAGCGCGTCCCCGTCCTCCGCGGCGGCGTCTGGCAGCTGACCACCGTCAACGCCGCTTGACGGCCTCCGCTCTGGCGGAGCAGCTGGCCGACCTGGCCGTCGCCCTCGGCGCGAACGTCCAACCTGGCCAGGTCGTCACGGTCTCCGCAGAGCTCGGGCTGGAGGAGTTCACGCGCGAGATCGCCGCGCGCGCCTACCGTGGCGGAGCCAAGTTCGTCGACGTCACGTACTACGACCCGCAGCTGAAAAGGGTGCGCATCGAGCGGGCCGCGGAGGACACCCTCGAGTTCGTCCCGTCCTGGTACGGCGAGCGGGTGTTCGAGCTCGGACGCAGCCGTTGCGCCCGTGTCGCCGTCGTGGCTTCGACCGACCCCGGTGCGCTCCGGGGCCTCGATCCCGCGCGGCTCGGTCGCGATCAGCTGCCGGCGATCCCGGAATGGATGGCGGTGCTCGGCGAGCGCACGGTCAACTGGACGATCCTGCCCTACCCGACCCTCGGCTGGGCGCGGCTCTGCTACCCGGAGCTCGACGACGAGGCGGCGCTCGACCGGCTCACCCGCGACATCGTGCACGTCTGCCGGCTCGACGAGCCCGACCCGGCAGCGGCCTGGCGGGCTCGCGTCGAGGAGCTGCAGGCGGTCGGAGCGAGGCTGAACGCGCTCCGGCTCGATGCGCTCCGGTTCGAGGGCCCCGGCACCGACCTGACGATCGGCCTCTTGCCGAGCTCGAGCTGGGTCGGGGCGCTGTCCACGACGATCGACGGGCTCGAGCACCTCCCGAACGTGCCCACCGAGGAGGTGTTCACCACCCCCGACCCGACACGTGCCGAGGGTCGCGTGCGCTCGACCAAGCCGCTCGTGCTCGTCGACGGGTCGATCGTCCGCGGCCTCGAGGTGCGGTTCGAGGGCGGGCGGGCGGTGGAGGTCGAGGCCGAGGAGGGCGGCGAGCTGATGCGGGCGCGGACGGCCCGCGACGAGGGCGCGGCCCGGCTCGGCGAGGTGGCGCTGGTCGACCGCGAGAGCCGGATCGGCCAGCTGGGAACGGTCTTCTACGAGACGCTGCTCGACGAGAACGCGACCAGCCACATCGCTCTCGGGTCGGCCTACGAGGAGGCGGTCGCCGAAGACGACCTGCCGCGGATCAACAAGAGCGGCATCCACGTCGACTTCATGATCGGCGGCGACGACGTCGACGTGACCGGGATGACGAGCAGCGGCGACCGGATTCCGCTGCTGCGCGGCGGCGCCTGGCAGATCTGAGAGGCCCGGGAGCGGTGCTCCGCCCCCGGGCCTCGCGTTCGCCTACGGCGTGACGAGCGTGGACGACGGGTTGTTCTGGGCGAGCACGGCCGTGAGCGTCACCGGGCCGAGCAGAGCGGCGGTGCAATCGCTCTTCCCGTTCAGGTAGACGGTGTTCGAGCCGTTCACGACCGGGAGGACCCGCGTCGCCGATGCGTTCAGCCCGAGAAACGTCCCGGCGCCGAACTGCGTCGGCAGGTTGCCGTTGATCCACTGGTCCACAAAGCCCGGTGCGGTCTGGTCGGGGACCCCCGCTGCCGGTGCGATCTGCGTCTGGACGCGGCAGTCGCTTGCAGTGGCCTCGTGGATGCGGGTGGCGAAGTTCGCACTGACCACGGTGAAGCCGGCCGCAGGTGACGTGAACGTCAGGTGGGCGAGCTCTGCGCCGCCGGCCGAATAGACGCTTGCCGGGGTGCCGGGATACGCGTACCCGGTCCACGCGTTCGTGACGCCCGCCGGGCCTGCTGTCCCCGTGTCGCCCTTCGGGCCCTTCGGGCCCTGCGGGCCGGCGATCTTCGCACTGGGTGCGAGCTTGCTCAGCGTGACGGCATGATTCGCGAGCTTCGCCGACGTGACAGCGCCGTTCGCGAGTGCCGCCGTATGGACGCTTCCTCGCGGCAGCGCTGTTACGGCGGCGACGCCCGTTCCGGCGAGCGCGGCGAGCAACGCCAGGCAGGCCACGACCAGCGCCGGCGACAGCCGCGGTCGGTGAGAGGTGTGCAGGTGGTTCATCGTTCGACTCCTTTCGATTCGGCGACCGCCTCGGAGGTGCGTTCGAACGGCAGCGCCGCACGGCGGGCGGCCTCGCGAACGTCGTCGGCCGAGATGGCCTGGTACAGGAAGAAGCAGGTCTCGTCCTCCGGAACGAAGATCGAGTGCAGGTAGCGTACCGGCGTTCCCTCCAGGGTCAGCTCCTCCGGGGCAAGGCGGGCCTTTGCAGCGCTGCTCTCGACGGCGCCTCCGTCTCTGCGTGAGATATAGAGCTCGACCAGATACTCGGCCATGCCGCCGACACTACGTCGACGGCGGCTCCGGCGAAATCCCTGAAAATCTCAAACTTTGGAGCGGCTCTAGGCCGGCTTCTTCAACCGGCCCGACGCGGCCGTTCGAGCCACCGAGCCCGGGAACAACGCCTGCGCGAGCGTGGCGAAGCGGTAGTAGCGGGGGACGTAGACCTCGCGCTTGTCATGGTCGATCGCGCGCAGAACAGCCTTGGCCACGTCCTCCGGCTCGGCGATGACCCTGTGCATGAAGCGTGGGAAGACCGACCGCTGCGGGAAGCCTTCGGTCTCCACGAACCCGGGGAGGACGGTGTGCACGCGCACGCCGCGCGGGCGGAGCTCGGCGGTGACGGCGCGCGAGAACGACACCTGCGCGTGCTTCGACGCGCTGTACGGCCCGGACGTCCCAGCCGTGACGGTTCCGGCCACCGAGGCGATGTTGACGACGTCGGAGGGCACAGCGGCGAGCAGGCCGGGGAGGAAGGCGTTCAGGCACCAGACGCTGCCGAGGTAGTTCACGCGGGTGACCAGGTCGATCCGCTCGGGGTCGGAGTCGACGAAGCCCGTCCGTCCCGGGATGCCGGCGTTGTTCACGAGCAGCTTGATCTCGGGGTGGCGCTCGAGGACGGTGGCGGCTGTCCGCGCGACGGCGTCCCGGTCGGCCACGTCGCAGACCTCGTGCTCGCCGCCGACCTCCTCGGCGAGCTTCCGGAGCGGCTCCTCGCGGCGCGCAAGGAGCACGCAGCGCCACCCGCGCCCGGCGAGCGCCCGCGCGAGCGCTGCCCCGATGCCGGACGACCCGCCGGTGACGACTGCGATCTGCTGCATGGGGTGGAGTCTCGCCGATCGGCGATCAGCAGACGCGAACCGAGCGGGTGGCCGTGGCCTGCTGCCCGGCCCGGTCGGTCACGACGGCGCGCAGGCTGTGCCGGCCGTGCGCGAGGCCGCTCGTCTTCCAGTTGGCGCCGTAGAGGTCGGCTGAGCCCGTCTTCACCGTCGCGACCTTCTTCGCGCCGTCGTAGAACGTCACCGCGGAGATCTTGGACGTGTCGCTCGCGAGCACGACGAGCCGCTCCTTCTTCAGCGCGCAGGCGCTCGCCTGCGGGGCGATCCAGGTAATCGCCGGCCCGTTCACGACTGTCAGCGTCACGGACTTGATCGTCGTGTTGGGGAGCGCGTTCGGGCCGATCGTGTTCACGTTCTTCGCCTCCTGGTAGTCGGAGGCGAGCAGCACCACCTTGGGGTGGCCGGCGTTGAGCGCGGAGGCGCTGGACGGCAGCGGGATGACGATCGTGCCCGTCTTCGTGTCGTACGCGGCGGCACCGACGATCTGGTTGCCGTAGCCGAACACGACCGAGAACGGGTCGACCCCCGACTGGGAGTCCGTGACATGGAGCGCGATCGTCGGCCGGCCGGCCGCGACCCTGGTCGTCAGCAGCGAAACCCGCGGCGGCGTCATGTCGTTGACCCACGAACGCAGGACGTAGCTCCCCGCCAGCGACTTGCCCGTGAACGGGTCACGGCGCGAATCGACCGAGAAGTAGTAGCGGCCCGGGTTCGCGAACACGGCGCCGGCGGTCCCGATGTCGCCGAGGTAGTCGAACATGATCCCGTTCACGTTCACGGGGGTGCCGGCGTAGCCCTCGACCGTGTTCTCGTCCGGCGCCGCGAGCAGCCACGGCTCGATGAGCGACCCCGCCGATGACGACACGACCGAGACGCCGAAGTTGACGGCCTTCTTGTCGAGCGTCGTGACGTACAGGTGCTCCTTGCCGTTCTCGTCCATCGCCGGGCCCGTGAAGCTGGGCGGGAGGCCGAACGGCGCCGAGGGCCAGCGGTAGGCCGAGGCGAGGTTCTGGCCCTTGCGGGTGTCGCCCGACTGGACGGGCTCGAGCGGGATCGCAGTCTGCGCGGCAAGCCCGGGACGCGCGACCGTGAAGTCGTAGGGCACGCGTCTCGTGTCGGTGCCGCGCCGGAGGACGAGGAAGCCGTACTCGTCTCCGGCCACCGCGTCGGCGGCGGCGCTCGCGGTCACCGTGATGCTCGCGTTGCCACCGGGCGCCAGGAGCACCATCGGCTGCACGGTGAGCGAGACGCCGGTCGTGGTGCTCTGCGGGTGGATCTCGACCTGCCAGGTGCCGTCGCCCCCGCCCGCGTCGGAGACGGTCAGGAGCATCTGCTTGCTCTGTGCGCCGCTCGTGACCGCGAGCTCGCCCAGCGAGAGCGACTGCGGGTCGGTGAACACGAGCGGGTTGTCGGCCGTCGGCAGCCAGGCGAGACCGGCTCCCTCCTCCAGCACCGACGCTTCGGTCGTCTTGCTCGTGTCCGAGAAGGCCGGTCCGGCGGTCGTCATGAGCGCCGACTTGACCTGTTTCACCGTCCAGCTCGGGTGTAGCTGCAGCAGCAAGGCGGCCGAGCCGGCGATGTGCGGGGTCGCCATGCTCGTTCCGTCGAAGACGGCGAACGGTGAGCCGGCGAACTCGGGCAGCGTCGACGAGAGGATCTGCGCGCCCGGGGCCGAGATGTCCGGCTTCAGCAGGTGGCCGAAGTCGGTCGGCCCGGCGGACGAGAAGCTCGTGATCACGCCGGCCCGGTCTGTCTGGATCTCGAGGATCCCGCGACCGATGGTGATCTGCGCCACGCCGCCGGTCGAGGCCGTGGCGGCGACGAGTCGCTGGCCGTCGAGGTCGGAGATCATCGCCATCGGGAACCCGAGCGCGAGCGGGATGCCGTTCGGGTCGCCGGGCCGGTTGTCCGAGACGATCATCCCGATCGCACCGGCGCTGACCGCCCGGTACGCCTTCGAGACGAAGCTGCAGGTCCCGCGCTCGACGAGCGCGATCTTGCCGGTGAGCGCGCCCGGCTTCAGCGTCGCCTTGAGCAGGTTCGGGTCGGACGAAGGCCCGCAGAGATGCCGGTCGACCACCTTTCCGTTCGCGCCGGTCAGCCTGCCGACGTCGAGGACCGTCTGCGGCGAATCGGACCAGCTACCGGGGATGCCGTCCTGGGTGGGAGTGACGGGGAACGTGCTCGACCCCTGCAGCGTGGGCGAGACGACGGTCAGCCCCTGGCCGAAGAAGTGCGAGTTCGTGACCGCAGCGACGGTGATCGCATCGGGCGCCGAGCCCGGAGACTGCACGGTGCCGAGGCCGAAGTCGTCGCGGTCGTTTCCGGCCGCGATCACCGGCACGACGCCCGCGTCGGCGACGCTGCGGATCGTCTCGATCATGGCGTCGTTGGCCGGCTCGGTCTCGGGGCCGCCGCCAGAGAAGTTGATCACGTC
The DNA here is from genome assembly GCA_003134505.1 of Actinomycetota bacterium. GTDB lineage: Bacteria > Actinomycetota > Thermoleophilia > Gaiellales > Gaiellaceae > PALSA-612. The sequence goes on from PLBK01000047.1 coordinate 15,871, forward strand.
CATCCCGTCGGTGACCGCCATCTCGAAGGCGGCCACGATCTCGGGCGTCTCGGCGAAGTCGCCGCCGACGAGCGGGGCGGGGACGTTGAACACGCGGTAGTTCCCGAGCCAGGCGCGTGGCGCCACGCCGGACAGTCCCGTCACGACCGGATGGTCACGTCCGGGCGGAGCGGTCGTGTTCGCGTCCCCGGCGGCGATGCCGGCCACATGCGTACCGTGGAAGGAGGCCTGCCGGTCGAGGGGCAGCGTGCCCGCGATTCCCGAGCCGGGCCCGGGGAAGGCGCGCGCCACGATCACCTTCGGCGTCGTAAAGGTCGTGTTGCCCTTCGGGAACCCGGGCGGGTACGAGAAGCCGGTCGGGTTGAAGAACTGGTTCGTCTGGTCGATGCCGTCATCGACGACGCCGATCTTGATCCCGCTGCCGTCGGCGCCAGTCGCCGCTTCGAGCTGCGTCGCGCCGATCACGTCGCGGCTCTTGTTCAGCGACAACGTGTAGCGGAGGCTCGGATAGACGTGGCCGACGAAGCCGAGCCGGAGCAGCCGCGGGAGCTTCGCTGCGGGGAGGCTGACCGTGAAGCCGTCGAGCACGACGCGGTAGCGCCAGGAGACGCGTGCCTGCGGGATCGTCTGCCGCAGCTCGGAGACGGCCAGGCGTTGGGCAGCGTCGATCCGGGCCAGGTATGCCTGGGACGGGCGGCTGGCGACGTCGAGCTTTCGCTGGCCGAGCCGGTACCCGAGCTCGTTGCCGTAGGCCTGCGCGAGCGGCGCGAGGCGGAGCGTCACGATCACGCGCATGGTCCCGTTCGCGTGCCCGGCCGGGACCTGGATCGTCCCGTGTCTGAGGCGCGGGATAGTCACGTCGCCGAAATGGCGGCGGAGGGGGATCAGCGACGCAGATGCGGACGCGCCGCTCGCGAGCGTCGAGACGAGCGCGATCAGGACGAGGGTCCGGCGCACGGGCGGCGCCTAGCGTACCGGAGCCGGGATAGACTCGCGCCCGGCATGACTCGGAGGTTCGAAGGCAAGCAGGGGCTCGTGCTCGGCGTCGCCAACAAGCGCTCGATCGCCTGGTCGATCGCACGCGCGCTGGCGGACGAGGGCGCGGAGCTCGCGTTCACGTTCCAGGGCGACCGGATCGAGAGCAGCGTGCGCGAGCTGGCTGAGAGCGTCTCGAGCCCGCTCGTCACCTCCTGCGACGTTCGTTCCGACGAGGACGTGCAGCGGGTGTTCGGCGAGGTGGGCGAGGCGTTCGGCGGCGGGCTCGACCTGCTCGTGCACTCGGTCGCGTTCGCGGCGGCCGAGGATCTGGCCGGCCGCTTCACCGACACGCCGCGTGAGAACTTCTGGCTCGCGCTCGACGTCAGCGCGTACTCGCTCGTGGCCTGCGCCCGCGCGGCCGAGCCGCTGATGGAGGCGCGCGGCGGCGGCTCGATCCTGACCATGACCTACCTGGGCGGAGAGCGCGCCGTGCCGCACTACAACGTCATGGGCGTGGCCAAGGCCGCCCTCGACGCGTCGGTTCGCTACCTGGCCTGGGACCTCGGGCAGAAGAACATCCGCGTCAACGCCGTCTCGGCCGGCCCGGTGCGCACGCTGGCCGCCCGCTCGATCTCCGGCTTTCCCACGATGGAGGCGATCGTCGAGGAGCGCTCGCCGCTCCACCGCCAGATCGACGCCGACGACGTCGGTGCGGCCGCCGCGTATCTGCTCTCGGACGCGGCTCGGAACGTCACCGCGACGACGCTGTACGTCGACGCGGGGTTCCATTCGATGGGGATGTAGCTCCCGAGCATCGCCTCCTAGACGCGCCGTGCGAGGTGCATCAGGTACTCCTGCCGGTTGAGCGGGTTGGGCGTCGTCCGCCGCCGCGTCGGTGCTGCGCCGCCGACTGGCCGGTAGCCCTCGAAGTCGGACTCGAGCACGCCTTCGCCCCCCGTCAGCGCCGGCAGCTCGCGCTGGAGGCTCTGGACTCGGGCTGCGGGCAGCACTGTCTCGATCGTCGAGAGATCCCCTTGCACCGACGGCGCTTGCGCAGCAGCGCCGAGCCGCGCCAGGGCGGCCAGAACCGCGCCGAGCGTCCCCGTCGGGATCTCGAGTCTGACTCGGACGACCGGCTCGCAGACCACCGTCCCGGCGCGCTCGAGCGCGTGCATGAGGACCAGCGGCGTGAGCTTCCGGAAGTCGGCCGCCGTGCTGAGCGGTCCCCGTTTCGACGGAGGACCGTCGGGGACGCTGTACGTGCACCTGGTCATGGTCACCATGCAGTCCGTGACCTGCCAGCCGTAGAGGCCCTCCCGCAGCGTCTCGTGGACGTACTGACCCATGCGCTCCGTGAAGCCTTCGAGCGTCTTGTAGATGTACAGCGGGACCGCGCGAGGATCGACCTGCACCCGGAACTCGATGCCGGTGCCGTTCGGCGCGGGTTCGATACGCAGCCCGATCGTGGCAAGAAACGGATTCGAGTCGGCGCGGAGGATCTCGACGGCCTCACCGGTGCCGACCAGTCGCTCGACGCAGATCGTCGTCGTCTCGCGGAAGCCGACGTGGAGGCCGAAGTCGTTCGCCAGCGTGGCCTCGATGACCTCCTTCTGGACCTCGCCGTAGAGCGACACGGACAGCTCCTGGCGGTCATCGTCCTGCCGGACGTCGATCAGGGGATCCTGCTCGGCGAGCTGGGCGAGCGCGACCCGTAGCCGGGCCCTGTCGCCGGGATCCCCGGGAGTCACGACCGTCTCCAGCGTCGGCGGAGCAAACTGGTGCTCCGCGTCCGCTCGCGGCACGCCGATCGCGTCGCCGATCTGGATCTCCGCGAGGCCCCAGAGCTTGGCGATCTCTCCCGCCGACACGGCCCCGCGCGTCTCGGCGGAGCCGCTGGCGAAGACGGCGATCGCCGTCACCTTGCCATCGACATCCCGACCGAACCCCAGCTGGTCGCGTGTTCGCACCGTTCCGGAGAACATCCGGGCATAGGCGATCTTCTCGCCGGTCGTGCTCCGCTCGACCTTGAAGACGGCGCCGGAGACCGGGCCTTCGACGTCGCCTCCTGCGGCCGGCAGCAGCTCGACGATTCCGGCCATCAGCGACTCGACGCCTGCGCCCGTGAGCGCCGAGCCGAAGAACACCGGATGCACGAGGGCCTGCCCGGTCTGGGCCGCGAGATGCGCGCGGAGCCGCCGGTAGGGCACGCTCGCCTCGTCGTCGACGTAGGCAGCCAGGATTCCGTCGTCGCGCTCGGCCAGCGCTTCGGTGAGCCGGGCGCGGAAGGCGTCGTCGTCTGCGCCCCAGGGCTCGAACTCAGCCGCCCGCATGCCGAGTGCCCGAGCGGAGCCCATCGGGACGATCGCCGGCGCCAGCCGCTTCGAGATCGCCTCCAGCACACGTTCGTAGCCCGCGCCGCCGCGGTCGATCTTGTTCACGAACATGAGCGTCGGAACGCGCAGGCGTTGCAGCGCCCGCATCAGCAGGCGTGTCTGCGACTGGACGCCTTCGACGGCGGAGATCACCAGCACCGCGCCGTCGAGGACGCTCAGCACCCGCTCCACCTCGGCGATGAAGTCCGGGTGGCCGGGCGTGTCGATCAGGTTGATGGTGACGTCGTCGATCGCGAACGACACGACGGCGGACTTGATCGTGATGCCGCGCTGCCGCTCCAGCGCCAGCGAGTCCGTCTGCGTCGTGCCCTCGTCGACGCTGCCGATCTCGTCGATGACGCCGGCCGCGTAGAGCAGCCGTTCGGTGAGTGTCGTCTTACCGGCGTCTACGTGCGCCAGGATCCCCAGGTTCAAGGTTCGCATCGAGCCTCATGTCCTCCGGATGAGTGGTGACTCCGAACTGGCTGGACATGAAGGCTGCGCGCATTGCTTCCCTCCTCGGGTCGATCGGCTGGTGCCGCTGATTACAGCAGAGAACGGGCGGGCGCGTCAGCGCGTTTCCGGGAGCAGGGGCAGAGTGATCCGGAACGTCGACCCGTCGCCCGGGATCGAGGTGGCCGAGGCGCTTCCGCCGTGGGCTTCCGCGACGGCGGCGACGATCGACAGGCCGAGCCCGACGCCGCCGCTCGAGCGGGATCGCGACGGATCGCCGCGGTGGAAGCGCTCGAACACCTGCCTGACCTCCTCCTCGCCGAGCCCCGGGCCTGCGTCCTCGACCTCGATCACGGCGTCGCTGCCGTTCCGGAGGACGCGCACGTGGACCGGGGTTCCGGCCGGTGTGTGCGCCCGGACGTTCGAGAGCAGGTTGTCCACGACCTGTCGCAGCCGGTCTCGGTCGCCGAGCACGACGGCCTGCGCAGCGTCCAGGCTGATCGGCCGCGAGGGCTCGACCGTCCGCGCGGTCTCGACCGCCTCGCCGACGACGTCCTTCAGGTCGACCGGCTCGCGTTCGAGCGGCCGCCCTTCGTCGAGCCGCGCGAGCAGCAGCAGGTCATCGACCAGCAGGCTCATCCGCTCCGACTCGCGGCTGATGCCGCTCATCGCCCGCTCGAGATCGTCTGGCCGTGTGGCGGCACCCCGCCGGAACAGCTCCGCATAGGCACGTACCGCGGCCAGCGGCGTGCGCAGCTCGTGCGAGGCGTCGGCGACGAAGCGCCGCAGCTTGTCCTCGGACGCTTCGCGTGCCCTGAACGCGCGCTCGATCTGGCCGAGCATGGCGTTCAGCGCGAGCCCGAGCCGCCCGATCTCCGTGTTCGGCTCTTCCCGCTCGACGCGTCGTGAAAGGTCGCCGGCGCCGATCGCGGCGGCCGTCCGCTCGATGGCGACGAGCGGCCGCAGGCTGATCCGCACGACCCAGAGCGCGAGCAGGACGAGCGCTGCGAGGACGGCAAGCGTGACGAAGAGCTCGATCAGGAAGAGACGGTGGAGGCTCGCGTCGACGTCGTGCAGCGTCGTCGCGACGACGACGAGCTGGCCGGGATCGCCGACCTCGATCGAAGCGCGAACGCGGTAGCGACCACCGCCGCTCTTGGCCGAGGCCGTGAAGTACGTCACGGCATCCGGCTCGCCTTGCGTAGGACGATGGAGCTGGATCGTGCTCGGCAGCCGGGGTGGCGACGCAGCCTTCGAGCCGGGGAACGTGCCCTGGGCGTGGAAGACGACCTGGCCTGTGGCGAGGTTCCGTATCTCGACGTAAACGCCGGGCGGAAGAGGCCGGCTCCGCCCGCCGGGGCCGGGGCCCTGATCGGCGAACTGGTGCTCGTTCTGGAGCGTGCTGTCGGTCTGCTGGAAGAGGAACGACTCCTGCGACTTGTAGGTCGCGATGTCGGCCGCAACGAGCCCGGCCGTGGCCAGGACGAGCAGGCCCAGCACGAGCCGGGTGCGAAGCGACAGGCTCCGCACGGCTTAGTCCCTTTCGGTCTCGAGCATGTAGCCGACCTGCCGCACCGTCCTGATCAGCGGCGGGCCGGCGGCGTCGAGCTTCTTCCGCAGATAGCTGACGTAGGTCTCGACGACGTTCGAGTTGCCGCCGAAGTCGTAGCGCCAGACGTTCTGGAGGATCTGCGACTTCGACAGCACGCGGCGGGGGTTGAGCAGGAAGTAGCGGAGCAGGTTGAACTCGGTGGCCGTCAGGGGCACCGGCATCTCGCCCCGGAACACCTCGTGGCGGCCCTCGTCGAGGGTCAGGTCGGCGAAGCTCAGGACGTCGCCGGGGAGCTCGCTGGACGTGCGGCGCAGGATCGCCTGGACCCGTGCCACGAGCTCGGCGAGGCTGAACGGCTTCGTCACGTAGTCGTCGCCGCCGGCGCGCAGCGCCTCGACCTTGTTCTCGGTCGCGTCCTTGGCGGTCAGGAACAGGATCGCGGTCTTGAAGCCGCGGTCGCGCAGGCGGCGCCCGACCTCGATCCCCTCCACGTCCGGAAGCATCCAGTCGAGCACGATCAGGTCGGGATCGAACGTGGTCGCCGCCGTCAGTGCCTGGCGGCCCGTCGTCGCCTCCTCGACCTCGTAGCCCTCGTAGCGGAGGGCGGTGGAGACGGCGTCGACGATCGACGGCTCGTCGTCGACGACGAGTATCCGGTGCTCTGCAGTTGCCTGTGTCATGGCTTCACCGTCGCACTCGATCCTGTGAGTCTGCTGAGAATGGCAGGTCCGATCCTGAGAGGTTGCTGTGAACGCAGTGCCGTCGTCGAGTCGTGCGTACACTCGGCGCGAAAGGTCATCACCCGCGAGAGGAGCTTTTTTCGATGGAGACGCAGATCACCGGCCAGCTGGCGCCCGTCCTCACGGTCTCACTCGGCCACGGCGAGTCGGTGATCGCCGAGTCGGGCGAGCTGTCCTGGATGGGGGGCGACATGGCGCTGGAAACCGGGCGCTCGATCGGCATGAGCCAGAAGGGCGGCCTGTTCGGCGCGGCCAAGCGCGCGATCGGCGGCGGCACGTTCTGGATGACCCGGTACTCGACGCCGTCGCAGGGCTTCGTGGCGTTCTCCGTCAAGGCGCCGGGCGAGATCCGCGAGCTCCAACTCGACGGGAGCCGCGAGTACGTCGTCCATCGCCACGGCTTCATGTGTTGCGAGGAGGGCGTGGAGCTCGGCATCTTCCTGCAGCAGAAGCTCGGCGTCGGCATCTTCGGCCGCGAGGGCTTCTTGCTGCAGAAGCTGTCCGGGAACGGGAAGGCGTTCGTGGAGCTGCACGGCCAGGTGGTCGCGTTCAAGCTCGACCCGGGGCAGACGCTCCGTGTCCATCCGGGCCACCTCGGCCTCTTCGAGGCGACGTGCAGCCTCAACCTGACGACGGTGCCCGGCATCCGCAACAAGCTGTTCGGGGGAGACGGGCTCTTCCTCGCGCAGCTGACCGGCCCCGGCGAGGTGTGGCTGCAGTCGATCACGCTCGCCGGCCTCGCGCACGCGCTCCAGCCCTACATCGTCACCGAGACCGCCGCGGAGGGAGGAGCCGCAGCCGTCATCGGCTCGCTCCTGAAGTAGCTCCCGGTCTCAGAGACAGTCTCGGCGAAGCGAGCCGCAGCGCGCAGCATTTGTCGTAGACGCGTTTCACACGCGTCACAGTTTCGCGGCTACGCTCAAACCGGGGGGCTAGGGCCGAAGGCCCCGGGGGGAAAGCAAACAGAGCAGCGCGCCGAAGGCCCCGGGGAACCAAAAGGAGTGGGGCTACCGGACGGCTGGCTCGTCGACCGTGAGCGTGCGCGCGTCGGCGTCGAGCGTGCACGCGACCCCGAGGGGCAGCGTCGCGAGATGCTTGCCGTGGCCGAGCGGCAGCCCGTAGAGGACGGGCACGCCGAGCCGGCCGAGCCGGCTTTCGAGCACCTCTTCGATCGACTTCACGCGTGGGAAGCCGGAACGCAGGTCGGGGAACTCCGACTTCGCGATCTCACCGACGACCACGCCGGCGATGCCATCCAGCTTCCCGGCCGCCTGGAACTGGACCAGCATCCCGTCGATCTGCCACGAGGCCGCCTTGACGTCCTCGAAGAACAGGATCGCCCCGTCGGCCCGGAACTCCCAGGGCGTGCCCATCGTGTGCTGGAGCAGCCAGAGGCAGCCGCCGACGAGGGGAGCCGTCACCCGCCCTCCCGCGATCGATCGCACGTACGGATCGTCGGGCGAGCGCGGCACCTCGCCGGTCGCGCCGCGCAGGCGGGCGAGCAGCTGCCCGCGCGTGAGCTCGGTCGCGTCGCAGTGCCCGACCGACTGCAAATGGGGCCCGTAGAACGTGGCCAGTCCGGTTCGCTGCCGGATCGACTCGTGCAGAGCCGTGATGTCCGAGTAGCCGACGAACGGCTTCGGGTTGGCGGCGACGAGCTCGAAGTCGAGCAGCGGGATCAGCTGCGCCGAGCCGTAACCACCGCGGAAGCACTGGATTGCGTCCACCTCGGGGTCGGCGAACAGCGCCTCCAGGTCGCGGGCTCGTTGCTCGGGCGTGCCGGCCAGCCAGTCGTCAGACGCGTGGACGGCTTCGGCAAGCTTGACGCGGTAGCCCTGCGACTTCCACCACTCGACGCCGCGCTCGACCTCGGAGCGCTTGAACACGCCGGTCGCGGGCGAGGCGACGCCGATCGTCCCGCCGTCGGGAAGTGGCCTGCCGAACAGGGACGCGACGGTCAGGGCCGTGCCGTTACGACCACGGCCTGGCGGTCATGTCGAAGACGATGAAGAGCAGCAGCACCGCGTCGAAGCGCGCCGCGAGCAGGATGCGCCTGATCAGCCCCTGCACCTCCGCGTCCTCCGGGCTGCGCACGTCGAGGAGCTTCGCGAGCTTCTTCGACTGCTCGCCGTTCTCGACCATCCCGAAACCGAGCCCGACGACCATCAGCGACAGGGGCGGAAAGTACGTGCGCAGACTCGAACCACTGGTACGTCGTGACCCCGAGCATGGCGCGTTTCTACCAGCGACGCCTGACGCCGGTCAACCCAGCGAGTAGGCGATCAGCCGCGCGCCCTCCTTGCGGCCGTCGACCTCGGGCAGCGTCGGCGTGTCGAGCGAGACGAGGTGCCAGCCTGCGCCGCCGAGCGGCACGCGGACCTCCTGGAGCGCCGAGATCCGGCGGACGAAACGGCGATGGCCGCCGACGGAGAAGGTGACCGAGACGGGCGAGTAGGAGCGCATCACGAGCCGAACCGCGCCGCTGCCGTACACCCACAGCGCTGCGTGGCCGGCCGACATGGCGCGGCCGTTGCCGTCGTTCGAGTACCAGCCGGCGCAGAACTGCGCGGTGTCGTGCGGCGGCTCGTGGACGGGAGCGGGCGGCGGCGGCCCGTGGCCGTGCAGCCGGTCGAGGATCGTGATCGCGCCGTCACGGGCCCACGGCCTGTAGCCGTGCTGGACGAGGCCCTGCCAGGCGAACCACGTCCTTCCGGGCACGGCCGGATCGAGCACGAACAGGCCTTTGTGGAACGCGATCTCGCGCACGCCGAGCCGCTGCAGCTCGATCCCGGGACGCGAGGTCCAGTCGCCGCAGTTCAGCGCCTGCAGCTTTCGCGCGACCACGTCGGCGATCACCGGCGCCGTGGTCGAGTAGCCGCCCGGCCGCTCCCGCTGCGCGCCGATGTCGTAGTACTGGTAGACGCTCCCGTAGTCGGTGTCGGGCAGGAAGACCGGCAGCTCGAGCAGGCGATCGCCGCGGGGGCCGCCGGCGAGCGCCTTGTAGGCCGTGTTGCCGGCGTCCGCCGCGCTTGTCTTCAGGGCATCGAAGTGCAGATCCACCGCCACGACGACGACTGCGACGCCTGCGACGACCGCGGCCGTCCGGGCCGCGTCAGCGGTCAGCCTGCCGAAGCGCGACCAGACGCGGCCGTCCGAGGCGAGCTCGAGCGCGAAGCCGACGAGCGCCGCGATCGCCAGGCATGCCACGGGCATCAGCCGCTCCGGGACACGCGGGTAGTTCAGCCCGGGGACGACCGCGTGCACCGGCCGGTAGAGCGGCGTGTTCGTCCCGAGGGCGAGCAGCATCGGGACGGCGGCGCCGACGGCCAGCAATCCCGCGAGCCACGAGCGCCTGGTCCGGACGAGGACGTACAGGCCGAGCAGGGCGGCGAGCGGCGTCACCCAGCCGATGAAGACGAAGCTCTCGCTCCCGTGCCGCTCGTGGCGTGTGAAGAAGTCGAGCCAGTCGGCCGAGTAGGCGGAGACGGCGCTCAGCGACCGGCCGTGCGCGGCCACCGAGCCCTGCACGACGACGCGGTCGATCAGGATGCCGGCGCCCACCGAGAGCGCGACCCCGAGCGCCGCTCCGCCCAGGTAGAGGGCGAGCCGGCGGGTCACGGCCGGGATCCGCACGAGCGCGTAGGCGGCGTAGAACGGCACGGCACCGATCGCCAGGTGGGCCTGGCCGGAGAGCGGGATCGACGCGATCGCCAGGGCCGAGAGCAGCAGCCAGAGCGGGTTCCCTCGCCGGCCGCGCTCGAGCGCCCAGAGCGACAGCGGCAAGAGCACCGCGATCGGCCCGAGCAGGTGGCCGGCGCTCTGCACGGTCCGGTACGGCGCGATCTCGAACGCGAGCCCGCCGAGCAATGCCGGTCCGCGTGGCAGGCCCAGCTCGCGCAGCCAGGCGAGCGCGACCAGGCCGGCGGCGACGAAGGTCAGGAGGACGAACAGGTTCCAGGCCAGCACCAGGCCGAACACGCGGTAGAGCGGCCAGAAGACGACGCCGTACGGCCACACGGCCGCGTTCACGGTCTGCTTCGCCTCGGGGCGGAACGAGTACGGGTCGCGCCACGGATAGCGACCGTGCTCGATCTGGTCGCCGAAGAGCCACAGGTGGTAGGTGGTCTGCAGATGGTCCCCGGGAGCCGCCTCGCCGTAGCCGGGTGCGCCGCCGGCCAGGAACCTGCTCCCGATGTGCTCGATCCCCGGTATCGCCGCGAGCACGGCGGCGGCGGCGAAGACCGCGAGCGCGAGCGCTACAAAGCCTGCGCGGCGCGGATCAAGTCGTCGAAGTCCGGGACCTCCGAGTCCTCGTAGCTCCAGGCGGCCCGAACCCGGCCCTCGCCGTCGGCCAGGAACGCGGCTCGCCGCGCGATGTCCTTGAAACCACGGAAATCGCGAGAGACGCCAAAGCCCAGCACCGCCTCGGCGTTCCAGTCCGAGAGCAGTCCGAAGTTGAGATCGAGCGCTTGCATCCATGAGATGTGGGTCCACGGCGAGTCGCGGGAGACACCGAGCGGTTTCACCCCGATTCGATCGAACTCCTCCCTCCTGTCACGCAGGAGCTCCATCTCGTTCGTTCAGGTGCCGGTCCAGTCGAACAGGTAGAAGAGCAGCAGCACCGGACCGTCCGCGACGATCTCGCCGAACGTGTGCTGCTCGTTCGGCGCCAGCCAGACTCGGGCCTCCAGCGGAACCAGGTCACCGACCGCCAGCATCAGGCACCCGCCAGGCGGACGAGCAGGTTGTGGTCGTAGGTGCGCACATGGAGGAGTTTGCCTTGCCAGGTGATCTTCTCGGGCGCGTTCGGCAGCAGCAGCCGGTCGACGACGTGGCCGGTCGCGCGGTCGAGGAGGTAGAGGTAGTCCGGCTCGGCGGTGAAGCCGTAGCCCGTCACGAGATAGTGCGACGTGACGAGGAAGGTGTTCGCGTTCGCGACGAGCGCGGGGCTGCGCCAGAGCGCTTTCCGCGTCTTCAGGTCGATGGCCGTGATGTACGCGTTCTGCCCGTACGAGGAGCTCGCGTACGTGAGGTGGGCGTTCTCGACGTAGAGGGCCCCGTTCGCCTCGTGCGCCCACACCACGCTTTCGTAGACGAACTCACGATCGGCCGGCCGGATCCGCGGCGGCCAGACGTAGTTCTTGAAGTCGAACGCGTAACGGCTCTTCTGCGTGATGTTGTCCAGCGCGAGGATGAGGTGTGCCGATGCTGAGTCGCGGCCGTAGAACGCGAACGTCGTCCTTCCGGTCTGATTGACACCGCCTTCGAGCGGCAGGCCGAGGAAATGGTCAGGTCCGGCTCGAAGCTCCTGTCCGGATTGGACGATCCCGGGGCTGGCGTAATGCGACGAGACGAGCACGAGCCGGTGCTGCCCACTCGGGGCCGCAGCCGGGCCGGGAAAGGCGGGCCGCGGCAGCGTCGTCACCGTGAGCCCGCCCGCGCCGAGCGCGAGCGCGCCGAGAGCGGTCGCCAGACGCACTCCTGGAGACTACTCGCCGACCCAGCCGGCGACCACGGGGAAGCTCCCGCTACCGAACTGGCGGTTGATCCCCGACACGGCGCGAATGGTGTGCGGCGCCTGGACGCGCACGAAGACCCACTGGTCCGCCGCCGGCCAGGTGAGGAGAAGCCAGCGCCCGTCCGGCGAGGAGACGATCTGTCGCAATCCGGCGGCGCGGAAGAGCACGCGCTGTCCGACGAGGACGTCGCCACTCGTCGCGAGGACGGCGACGTTGTGTGTGCGGCCGAGGAAGGTCGCGTCCCTGGCAGGAGCGTCCTGGGCCACGACGCGACCAGTGAGATCATAGACGCGGAGGCCTGACGCCGAGAGGGAGAGGAGGAGCTTCCCGTCGCTCGACCATGTCAGCTTCGTCGGCGTCGGGCTCCTCCGGAAGAGCTGCCTGCAATTCGTGACGTCGTAGACGGCGACCTGTCCGTTTGTCGCGAAGGCGAGCACGCTCAACGAGTTCGGTTGCCAGGCCGGAGCCACGGCCGGGACCGTGTCAGCGCACCCGGCCGCGTCGCCCGTGCTGTCGCCGGCGACGACGCGCAGGATGCTCCGCGAGAGGTAGGCGATGCGAGTGTTGTCGTGCTCGCCTCCCCAGGCCGGCAGGCGCAGGTCGGGGCGCGCGAGCGTCCAGTGCACCTTTCCGTTCGGCTCCATCGTCACCAGCTCGTTGCCGCGAGTCGCGACGATGTAGCGGCCGAACGGCGACCACGATGCCTCGTGGTAGGGGCCGAGCAGGCGCTTCGAACCGTCCTGCTGGACGACCCAGGGGCCGCGCGAGGAGTTGACCAGCAGCCGGCCGGGCGCCGGCAGCCCGAACAGCGCGGTCGCTGAGTGCTTCACCCCCACCGCCTCCCGGATCGACTGGATCACCGACCGCCCCGGCGGGCTCGCCAGCACTCCGGCCAGGGCCGCGACCGCGACGACCACGACGGCCGGCCGCCAGTAGCGGCGCTGCGGCGGCGTCGGCTTGCGCTCGGCGAAGGCCGCCATGGCGACTCCGTGCGCGCGCTCCTCGGCGTCGTCCGGGATGGCCACGTCGTCGAGCCGGAGCTTCACAGCCGTCCCTTCAGCTCGTCGAGCCCGCGGCGCAGGCGCGAGTTCACCGTACCGCGCGGCAGATCGAGCAGGCGCGCGATCTCGCCCGGGGTGTAGCCGAGTAAGTGGCGCATCACGATCACGGCCCGATGCTCCGGCGACAGCTGCTGCATGACGGCGACCGCGTCCGAGCCGACGTCGCGGTCACGCTGCTCGACCGGCGACTCGTGCAGCTCCACCTCGCCGCGCAGCGCCCGTCGGCGCGACCAGTCGATCGCCCGGTTGACGACGATCCTGTGCAACCACGGCCCGAACGGGCGACGCCGGTCGAAGCGGTCGAGGTTGCGGACGGCCGCCAGGAACGCCTCCTGCGCGATGTCCTCGGCCGCGGCGGCGTCGTGCACCACGAGGTACGCCGCTCGATAGGCCCGAGGCCAGTGCGCGCGGAACAGGGCCTCGAAGTCCGAGGCCGATCCCGCCTGAGCGCCCCGGACCCAGGCGCGCTCGTCGCCCTTCGGGCCCACCATCGCGCGCCAACAATACGAGCCGAGGGGCCCCCGAGGTCCATGCCGGAATTACGCGCGACGGCCTGCGCGAGGTCCGACGACCCGTTCCTGCGACCGGCTAGGTGACCGGCGCAGGAACGGCGGCCGCCTCGGTCGCGTCCGCGATCGCGTGCACGACCTCGACGATGTCGCGGTTCGCGTTGAAGATCCGCAGCTGCCCGTCGGCGCTCGAGCCGCGCGCGAGGATGTCGCGGATGCCCTCGAGCTCCCGCTCGCAGCCGAGCTCGCGTGCGTGCGGCTCGATGTCGCGGAGCGTGCGGCGGACGAGCTGCGAGACCGGCACGCGGTTCCGCCGGCCGGTGGCCAGGTCCATGATCGGCGCCTCGAGCCCGTACCGCGCCGCCAGCCACTTGTTCTCGCTGGTCAGGATGCGGTGGTAGGTGGGGATCTCCTCGCCCGCGTCGTACCGCTCGCAGTAGTGCTTGACGAGCGACTGGCAGAAGGCCGTGATCGCGACGGCGTCCTCGACGCGGGTCACAGCGTCGCAGATCCTCATCTCCACCGTCCCCAGCCGCGGATGCGGCCGGATGTCCCACCAGATGTGCGTGTAGTCGGCGATGCAGCCGGTGCGCTCGAGCTGGCCGACCACATCGGCGTAGTCGGCGTAGTCGCGGAAGCGTGGCGGGGGCCCCGAGCGCGGGAAGGCGGCGAAGACGAGCTGGCGGGTCGAGGCCAGGCCGGTCGCCTCGCCGCGCCAGAACGGCGAGCTGGCCGACAGGCCGAGGAACTGCGGCAGGTGGAGGAGCAGGCCGTTCACCACCTTGATCGCCTTCTCCGGGTCGTCGATCGCGACGTGGATGTGCATGCCGAAGATCAGNNTCGCGCCGCGCGACGTACTGCAGCTGGTCGACGAGCGCCCGGTAGCGGTCGCGCGCCGTGATCCGCTGCCGCTCGAACAGGCTGAACGGATGCGTTCCCGCCGAGCCGACACGGAGCCCCATCTCGCGCGCGATCTGCGTGACGGCGGTCCGTAGCTTGCGCAACTGGTGGTCGACGTCGGCGATCGTCCGGCAGACCGGCGTCGAGATCTCGAGCACGGACTGCATCAGCTCGGGGCGGATGACCTCCTCGAGCTCGCTGCCCTCGACGGCCGCGAGGACCGTGTCGATGTGCTGGACGAGGTCGAACGTGGTCGCGTCGAGCAGCATGTACTCCTCCTCGACGCCCACGCTGAAAGCATCGCCTTTCCCGAAGGAGTGGTCGTAGACGGTGCTTTCCATGGCTGGATGCTACGGCAGGTTGACCTAGAACTCTTTTCGGAATGGGCCGCTTAGGTCGTCGCATTGACCGGGCGGGTGTGGGGAGTCGGGTGACCTGTTTGTGCGGCTGCGGCGCTGAGTCTCGCCCGGCTCCTTCCGGCGGGGTGGGGGCGGCCAAGCAGCGGTCTGTCAGCCGTCCCCACCCGGTCTGCTTCGATTCTTTAGCTCAGTTGCTCGATGAGGATCGAGGCGGACACGTCGGGGTGCGTCCCGCCCGCGATCGGCGTGAAGGTGAGTGCCGTGCTGTTCCCGGATGGATTCCGGAGTGTGACGACGTCACCGGCGGCAACCGAGAGGGTGGCCTGACCGGAGATCTCGCTGGTGCCGGTTGCACGCCCGTAGACCGTTGAAGCGAGTTCGGCTCCGTTCTGGGTCAGCATGAGCTGCCCGGCCTCGTCGATGCTCGCCATGAACTCGATGCGATAGACGCCGGCAGTTGCGATCGTGATCTGACCGTTCGCCGCGTAGGTGATGCCGGCCGTCTTGGGGCCGTTGCGAGCAAAGGGCACGTCGGTCCCGGGGGCGACGGTCGCCGCAACGTCGGGTGGGCTGAGGTCGTAGATGTAGGCGTATTCAGGCGACCCGGCGGGGCCGGTCGCCCCTTTCGCCCCGGTGGTGCCGTTAGGCCCTGTCGGGCCTCGTACGCCGGTCGGCCCACGTGACCCGGTCGGCCCACGTGACCCGGTCGGCCCACGACCGCCCGTCGTACCTTTCGCTCCAGTCGGGCCTCTCAGCCCGGTCGTGCCCTTCGCGCCCGTCGGGCCGCGCGATCCTGTCGAGCCCCTGGCACCGGTCGGCCCCTTCGGCCCGGTGGTGCCCTTCGGCCCGGTAGTGCCCTTCGGGCCGGTTGGCCCTGGAGCGCCGGTTGGCCCGCGCGCGCCTGTGACACCGTTTGCGTTCCAGTTCAGCGGAGCCTCCCACGCCGCACAGAAACCGTTCACCTTCGAGGTGTCGATCACACGTAACGCCCCGATCGGGCTGCCGTGCGCCAGGCTGGTGTTGTAGCAGCCGTGGATCATGCCGTTTGCGTCCGGGATGCTCGCCTGCACGGCGCTGGCGATCCCGAACACAGCCCCGCCGACGACGAGCGCGAGAAGAAGACGCCCACCGCGGCCGAGGCCTCGAAGTCGATGCATCCGAGTTCTCCTTTCGGTTCTGCAAATTCTTCTGTTGTACCGAGTCTCTTCCTCCACGCGGAACGCCGTCAACGCGGCCAGCGCTCGACCGCCTTCGCCTGCAACCAAGCGCGATTCCGGCGCCCAGTGGTGATGCGGTGCCCGTGGGTGTCAGGCACCACATGGAAGCCGCTCGGCGCTAACCCGATCGCTCGACCGGGGCTAGCCGGATGCCCGCAACCTGCGCACCTCGCGAACCGGGAGGGCCGAGAAGAGCGAGGCTCCGCTTCCTTGTTCCCTCCGAGGCGGAGCCTGCACGACTACCTTTCACTGCCGCACCGCGCGCGCCCTTTGCGTCAAGCCGTCAACTGGCAAGAAACCCGCACCCGCCCGGCTAGAGTCCGCGCCATGAGCGGCCCGTCGTATGAGACGGAGCGGGCGGCTCGTCACCGAACCGCCCGCTCGGAGTTCCAATGCGTCAGTGGATCGCGCCGACCTTGATCGCGTCCAGAGTCCAGGCCAAGGCGAATGTGTTAGCCGGCTCTGTGCTGTGGCAGACAAGCGAGATCGTGTCGGGGCTCGAGAGGGTCGCGGCGGCTTGTACCGGTAGGGCTGTGATGTGGCCGGGCGTCTGGTCGGCGGCGTCAGTTTGGTAAACGGAGGTCGAACTCTCGATCTGGCAGCGGATGCCGGCGGCTTGGGCGGCGAAGTTGCCGAAGTCGAGCGATGCCTCGACGAAGAAGTTGCCCGCCGGCAGCGGGATCGAGGCCAAAGGCGTGTCCGTCTGGCCTAGCTGAACGCTCGCGGCGCTGTTGACATCCCACAGGTCGGAGGGTCCCGTGGCTCCGGTCGGTCCGGTTAGGCCCGTTGGACCGGAAGCGCCCGCCGACCCCGTTGTACCCGTAGAACCCGTCGGTCCTCGCGAACCGGTCGGGCCTCGCGCACCGGTGGCGCCCTTAGCTCCAGTGGAACCCTTCGATCCGGTCGCGCCCTTCGATCCGGTCGGCCCGCGTGAGCCCGTGGATCCCTTCGGGCCGGTCGCACCCTTCGCTCCGGTCGCTCCACGCGCTCCCGTAGCGCCACGCGGTCCGGTCGGCCCCGTCTGGTTCCAGTTCAAGGCTGTCTCCCACGACGCACAGACACCGTTGACCCTGGCGGTATCAATCACCCGCAACGCCCCGGTCGGATTGCCGTGCGCCAGGCTGGTGTTGTAACAGCCGTGGATCACACCGTTCGCGTCTGGGATGCTCGCCTGCACGGCGGTCGCGATCCCGAACACGCCTCCCGCCACCCCTAGCGCCAGCAGCAGTCTGCCGGCTCGTCCCAGTCTACGAAGACGCTCCATAGAAACCTCATCCCCTTCACTCTGGAGCCGAACCGAACGCGACCAGGCTCCTCGATGGCCTGGCGGCCTACCTCGCCCAGGTCGGAACTTCCCGCACTTGTAGCCTATCGTGGGGCACTAACGATTCGCCTCGCCCCACCCGTCAACGCCTCGCCCTCACTCGCACTTGACCATTTCCTAGACGCCGAGCGTGTACGGATCGCCCGCGCCGAAGCGATGCTCGTACACGCTTCCGGCCGTGCCGAGCCCCTTGCCGGTGATGCTGGGCGGGACGACGCTCGCCATGGGTGGATGCTACGGCAGGTCGCTAACCGAGGATCGCGTCGGCCTCGATCTCGACGAGCCAGCGCGGGTCGAGGAGGCCGGCGACGACCACCATCGTCGTCGCAGGACGCGTGTCGCCGAACACCTCGCCGTGCGCGCGGCCGGCCGCCTCCCAGTCCTCGGCCCGCGTCAGATAGATGCGGGTGCGAACCACGTGCTCCGGGCCGGCGCCGACGATCGCCAGCGCGGCGAGCACGATGTCCAGGCAGCGGCGAGCCTGGCCGTAGGCGTCCGCGGGCGGGTCCCCGCCGTCCGGCGTGACCGGAGCCGTCCCGGCGACCGAGACCACGTCGCCGACGCGCACGGCCCGCGAGTACCCGACGGTGGCCGCCATCGGCGAGACAGCCGGGACGAGTTGCCGCTCCACGTCCCTAGTATCAACCGCATGGACGCGCTGCGTCAGGTCGACGGGTGGGGCGTCGAGAACGCTGCGGTCGCCGTCCTCGGGCCGGGAGGCGAGCTGGGGTCGCGGGGCGATCGCACCCGCGTCTACCGGATCGCCTCGGTGACGAAGCTGATGACGGCGCTCGCCGCTCTGGTCGCGGCCGAGGAGGGCGTGATCGACCTGGACGAGCCCGCCGGCCCGCCCGGGTCCACGATCCGGCACCTGCTCGCGCACGCGTCCGGGCTCCCGTTCGAGGGGCACGGCCCGCCGATCGCCCGGCCGGGAACGCGCCGGATCTACTCGAACACGGGCTTCGAGGTGCTCGCCGACGCGGTTGCGCAGCGGGCCGAGATGCCCTTCGCCGACTACCTGCGCGAGGCGGTCTTCCGGCCGCTGCAGCTCGAGGCCGAGCTGCGCGGCTCGCCGGCCGCGGACGTCCACGCCTCCCTGGACGACCTCGTCCGCTTCGCGCGCGAGCTGCTCGCGCCCACGCTCGTCTCCGCCGAGACCCTCGCCGAGGCGACGAGCGTCCAGTTCCCGGGCCTGGCGGGGGTGCTGCCCGGCATCGGCCGCTACGATCCGCTCGACTGGGGGCTCGGCTTCGAGCTCAAGGACGCGAAGGAGCCGCACTGGAGCGGCAGCCGAACCTCGCCGGGCACGTTCGGACATTTCGGCGGCAGCGGCACGTTCCTGTGGGTCGACCCCGAGCCACGGATCGCCTGCGTCTGCCTTACGGACCGCGAGTTCGACGCGTGGGCGCTCGACGCCTGGCCGCGGCTCTCGGACGCCGTTCTCGACGAGGCGGCGCGAGGCGTCGTTGGTAAGAGCGGTTCTTAGGACCCGCTCAGACTGCCCTTAGGAACCCGTGGTTTGATCTCGCACATGAACGCAACACGCTGCCGCCGCGAACCATCGCGCGCCGGCGGAACTCTCAGGCTCCGCTCAGCCGATCCTCATACGGCCGTGATGGGCTAAGGCACCGTGACCATCCTCCGTCTCTCGCTCGTCGGCGGTTCGATCGCCCTGGTAATGCTCGTAAGCGGCGGCGGCGCCGGCGCGAGCGCACCGAGGTTCACGGTCGACTGCGGTGCCGGGGCGAACCTGCAAACGGCGATCAAGGCGCACCAGGGATCGAACGCCGCTCTCGTCGTGGACGGGGTCTGCAAGGGAACCTTCTCGATCGGACGGGCGATCACTCTCCAGGCGGGCTCAGGGGGCGCGACCCTCGACGGCCAGGGGGCCGGCACGACGCTCACGATCCACTCCGGCCGCGTCACCGTCGTCGGGCTGGTGATCACGGGCGGTTCCGGCTTGCGTGGAGGCGGCGTCAACAACAGCGGCCAGCTGACGCTCAGCAACGCTTCGGTGCGCGGGAACTCGACGGAAGGTTTCGGCGGCGGCATCGACAACCTCGGCACGCTCACCGTCTCCGCGTCCACCGTGAGCGGGAACTCCGCTGCCGGCGTTCTCGGAGGAGGCATCTTCAACGCGGGCTCGCTGACCGTCACCGCCTCGACGATCGGAGGGCAGTTGGCCGCCGACGGCAACAGCGCCGGCTACGGGGGCGGCATCGTCAGCTTCGGCGCGCTCTCGATTGACGGATCGCATGTGATCGGCAACTCGTCGACAGGCCCGGGAGGCGGCATCTACAGCGGCGGCACGCTGACGCTCGAGAGCTCGAGCGTGAACGACAACGTCGCGGCCGGGAACGGCGGCGGCATCGTCCTTGCGAGCGCCGGCAAGACGTCGGCGACCGACTCCACCATCTCCGGCAACACGTCGGCGACCGGCGGCGGCCTGTACCTCTCCTCGACCGCGGCCACCCTGACCGGAACGACGATCTCCGGCAACTCTTCGACCGGGGACGGCGGCGGGATCGCCGACGTCGGAGGCGAGAGTCCGGGCTTGAGCCTCTCCAACTGCATCGTGAGTGGGAACACCTCCCAGCAGGGCAACGGGGGCGGAATCGTGAACGAGGCGTTCAACGGCGACTCGTCGATCGTCCTCACGGGCACGACCGTCGCCGACAACACGGCCCCGGGGCCCGACGTGCAGGGCGGCGGCATCGCCAACGACAGCGTCGGCAGGCACGCGGCCACCGTGACTCTCGCATCGTCCACGCTCCGGCTGAACCGGGCCGGTAACGGCTTTGGAGGCAACGTGGCGAACGGTGCGCTCACGAGCGGAACCACGGCCGGCTCGACCGTCTCGCTGGACGGGAGCGGGGTCGTCTACGGGCAGGCGCTCTGGGGCGGCGGGATCTACAACAACGGTCACTATGCCCAGGCGACCCTCGACGTCGGCGCCGGGTCGTCCGTGACGCAGAACCTGGCCTTCACCCAGCAGGGCGGCGGCGGGATCTACAACCCCACCGGCGGCACGGTCATCATCTCGCCGGACGCGACCGTGTCCTCGAACAGCCCGGACGACGAGGCCGACGTACCGGCCCCGTCGTCCACGCCGCCGCGAGCCGGGCGCGGCCGAGGCGGGCCCGGCGGTCGATGAGCGACCTCGGGCCCCTTCCCGGTCCCGCCTGGCCTCGCGCTGTGCCGCAGGATCGGCGTTCGCGCAGGGGATCCGGCCTCGCCGCAACGTGCGCGACTTAGGCGTTTCTTAATCAATCCTTCGTCCGCTCTCATGCTCGGATGATTAGGTGCGCTTGATGACTTGCGTCCCGGCCCCTGTCGATTGTGTGGTGATCCGATGACTCGCAAGATGATGATCGTCAACGGCACCCTCGTCGTCGCCGTTGCTACCGGCGCCGCACTTGCCGGCATCAACCTCGGGCAGCCGAGCTCCGGCTCGGCGAGCGCTGCCGTGAGGACGGCGACGGTGCAGCGCGGTGTGGTCCAGTCGCTCGTTTCGGGCACGGGCAACCTGCAGGCGCCCGAGAACGTGAGTGTCAACTTCACCTCCGCCGGTTTGCTGACGAAGGTGGACGTGCACGCCGGTCAGAAGGTCTCCGCCGGCGCTGCCCTGGCGCAGATCGACCCGACGAGTGCGAAGAGCCAGCTAGCCTCGGCGCTCACCTCCCTGGCGAGTGCCCGGGCGTCGCTCCAGCAGACCGAGCAGGGCCTGACACCGGCGCAGCTGCGGCAGGACACGATCTCCGCCGCTCAGGCACAGCAGTCGGTCGTCTCGACGAAGCAGTCGAACGTCACGGATCTGGCCACGCTGGGCGCGGCCGTGACGCAATCGCGCAACGCGCTGGCCATGACGAAGCAGACCGCTGCTTCATCGGCTCGCAGCAGCGCGCTTTCGGTCGCGCAAGCGAGGGCCGGCGTCGCCAGTGCAAAGAGCACCGCGAGCCAGGACGCCCTGTCCTCGCAGGCGTCGGTCTACCAGGCTCGACAGAGCCTGGCGGATACCCAGGCGACTGTGGCCCTGAACGCGATCAGCTACCAGAACGCCGTCGACCAGGCGAACTCGCAGCTGGCGTACGACCAGACGTACAACTCTCAGAACGTGACGACGCTCCGGTCGGACCAGAATGCAGTCACGAGCGCGCTGCAGAACCAGGCCTCCGGCGAGCTCAAGGATCAGCAGTCGATCGAGAGCGCCCAGAATGCGGTGACGAGCGCCCTCAACAGCCAGACGGCTCAGCAGCAGAAGGACGCGCAGTCGGTGGCGAGCGCGAAGGCGAGCCTCGAGAGCGCGCTGAACAGCCAGAGCTCACAGGGCATCCAGAGCGCCCAGTCGGTCGCCAACGCCCAGAGCTCCGTGGCGAGCGCTGTGCGCAGCCTGCAGTCGGGTCGGATCAAGGACGGCCAGTCGCTCCAGAGCGCGCAGATGTCGCTCGAGAGCACCATCGCGGGGAACGCGGTCAAGGAGGCTCCTGCGACGGCGGGAACGCTCGCGAGCGCTCAGGGGGGTGTCGAGAACGCTCAGACGACGGTCGCGAACGACCGCCTGGCGCTGGCCGAGACGACGCTCAGGGCGCCGATTGCGGGCACGGTTGCCGCGGTGAGCGCCTCGCCCGGCGAGTACGTCTCCGGTGGAGGTTCCGTGGCGGCGAGTAGCTCGAGCAGCAGTTCGAGCGGGAGCGGCTCCTCCGGATCCTCCGGGTTCATCAGCCTCGCGGACCTGAGCGGTCTGCAGGTCAACGTCGGCTTCAGCGAGTCGGACGCCGTCAACATCCGCGTCGGCCAGCCGGCCAACGTGTCGCTCTCCGCGCTCCCGAGCCAAGAGCTGTCGGCGCACGTGATCTCGATCAATCCGATTGCGTCGGTGGTGAACAACGTCGTCACCTATACCGTCACGTTCGGCCTCGATCAGACGACGGCCGGAGCCAGGCCGGGGATGACGGCGACCATCGACGTGGTGACGGCCGAGCGCAGCAATGTCCTGAACGTGCCGTCCTCGGCGGTTCAGACCGCAGGCGGGTCGCAGTTCGTGACCGTGATGCAGGGGAAGAAGCAGGTTCGGACCCCGGTCACGACCGGGCTACAGGGTGACACCACGACGGAGATCACGAGCGGCCTCGAGGTGGGGGAAGTGGTCGTGCTGCAGACGGCGACCGTCTCGGCCTCGACGGCCAGCACGGGCACGACCACGGGCGGCGGCGGGGGTTTCCGCGGCGGCGGCGGCTTCGGCGGCGGCNNAACGAGCCGCAGCCGATCACGATCGGAGCCGGGCGTGATCGCCCTCTGGCGAAGCGGCGTCCCGTCATCGCTCTCGAGAGCGTGACGAAGGTCTACGGTCTCGGCGAGGTGGAGGTGCACGCCCTGCGTGGGATCACCCTCGCGATCGAGCGGGGCGATTACGTCGCGATCATGGGCAGCTCGGGCAGCGGCAAGACGACGTTGATGAACATCATCGGCTGTCTCGACATGCCGACCAGCGGCCGCTACCTGCTCGACGGGATCGACGTCCGCCGGTTCGGCGACGACCAGCTGTCGCTGATTCGCAACCGCAAGGTCGGCTTCGTGTTCCAGAGCTACAACCTGATCCCGCGTACGACCGCGCTCCAGAACGTCGAGCTGCCGCTCACGTATGCCGGCGTTCCGCCGCGTGAGCGCCTGGAGCGTGCGCGGGCCGCGCTGGACGGAGTCGGTCTCGCCGACCGTGCGGACCACGAGCCGTCCGAGCTCTCGGGCGGGCAGCAGCAGCGCGTGGCGATCGCGCGGGCGATGGTCGGAAACCCGTCGCTGATCCTGGCGGACGAGCCGACCGGGAACCTGGACAGCGTCTCCGGAGACCAGATCATGGAGGTGGTCGACCGGGTCAATGCAGAGGGGCGCACCGTCGTGCTGATCACGCACGAGGAGCACGTCGCGGCACGGGCGAAGCGGGTCGTGCGCGTCGCGGACGGCCTGGTCGTCTCGGACGAACGTCGAGCGCCGGTCGCCGGAGCTCCACCCCATCTCAGCGGTGCCGACACCGGCATCGTGGAGGCGGCGTCGTGATCGGCCCGGAGGCGATCCGGATCGCTCTGCAGGGGCTGCTCGCGAACAGGCTGCGCTCGGCGCTGACGATGCTCGGCATCCTGATCGGCGTCGGGGCGGTGATCATGCTCGTCGCCGTCGGGAACGGCTCGTCGGCGGCCGTGCAGCAGCAGATCCAGAGCCTGGGCACGAACCGGATCACGATCATGCGGAACTTCGGCGGCTTCGGCTCCGGCGGCCGGCGCAGCACGAACGGCACTCAGAGCCGGAGCTCGAACCTCACCGCCGCGGACGTGACCGCGCTCAGCGACAAGTCGGTCGCGCCAGACATCAAGTCCGTCTCGCCGGTGGCGAACGTGCAGAGCGTGACGGCGAGCTGGCAGGGCGCCACGTACTCGCCCTCGCAGTTCGTCGGGACGGTGCCCTCCTACTTCGAGGCCGCGGACTACCAGATCGCCGCCGGGCGCCTCTTCACGAGCCAGGACGAGCAGAGCCACGCGCGTGTCGTCGACCTCGGCCAGACCGTGGTCGCGAACCTGTTCGGAACCGCGAACCCGCTCGGCCAGTTCGTCAAGTTCAACAGCACGAGCTTCCAGGTGATCGGTGTGCTCAAGTCCAAGGGGACGAACGGGGTCCAGGACCAGGACGACGTCGTGCTGGCCCCGCTCTCGGCCGTTCAGGACACGTTGACGGGGTACACGGGCACCTACGACCAGATCACGGTCGAGGCCGTCTCGAGCGGCAGCATGACCTCCGCCACGAACGAGATCACCTCGATCCTCGACGGCACGCACAAGATCACGAACGCGGCAAACGCCGATTTCCGCGTCCTGAACCAGGCCACGCTCCTGGCCGCGTCGACCTCCACGAGCAGCGTCTTCACGACGCTGCTCGGAGCCGTGGCGGCGATCTCGCTGCTCGTCGGCGGGATCGGCGTGATGAACATCATGCTCGTCACCGTCACGGAGCGGACGCGCGAGATCGGGATCCGCAAGGCGATCGGCGCCCGGAAGATCGACATCCTCAGCCAGTTTCTCGTCGAGTCGGTGCTGCTGACGATGATCGGCGGCCTGCTCGGCGTCGGTGCCGGCATCGTCGGCAGCCAGTTCAAGGTGGTCGGCATCCAGCCGGTGATCGCCACCTACTCGATCCCGCTCGCGTTCGGCGTCGCCGTCGCGGTCGGGCTCTTCTTCGGAATCTACCCCGCCAACCGCGCCGCCAAGCTGCGGCCGATCGAAGCCCTCCGCTACGAGTGACACGACAAGGAGCAACAGAATGACGACCGACGCTCACGCCTCCCCGGAACCTCTCGCGCCCGGCGACGACGACGACGAGTGGCTGCGCGAGTCGCTGCTGGCGCCGGCGCGGCGCTGGCCGCGACTCACGATGGCGCTGGCGGCCGCCGCGGTCGCCGCGATCGCGTTCATGTCCGGCGTCCTGATCGAGAAGAACTATTTCGCGGGCTCCGCGAGCAGCGGGGCGGGGGCAGGCGCAGCCGGGCGCTTCGCCGGACTGTTCGGGCGGGGATCGGCCGGCACCGGATCGGCCGGCACGGGGTCGGCCGGCACGGGGTCGGGAGCGCAGCTCGCGGCTGGGGTGACGGTCGGCCAGGTGAAGGTGATCAACGGCAAGACCTTCT
Source organism: Actinomycetota bacterium (assembly GCA_003134505.1). Classification (GTDB taxonomy): domain Bacteria; phylum Actinomycetota; class Thermoleophilia; order Gaiellales; family Gaiellaceae; genus PALSA-612. The sequence goes on from PLBK01000047.1 coordinate 40,527, forward strand.
ACGTCACGGACACGAGCGGCAACACGGTCAAGGTCGCCCTGACCGGCGCCTCGCGTCTGACGGCTGAGAAGCAGGTCAAGGTCCAGGATCTCCACCCCGGCGACACCGTGACGGTTCGCGGGGTGGCGGGGGCCGGCGGCACGATCCAGGCGACAACCGTGGCGATCGGAACCGCCGGCGGCAGCCGCTTCGGCGGCGGTGCCAGCGGCGGTGCCACGGGCTTCGGCGGCGGCGCGAGCGGCGGTGCCACGGGCTTCGGCGGCGGCTAGCCGACGCCCAAGCCGCGCACCCGGCCGGCTGATTGCACCCGGGCCTCCGGCGCTCGCTAGGCGCTCTCAGGGGAAGGGGGGACACACCCACCCATGGCCCGGTCGGCCGCCTCGCTCCTCGTCGTCCGCGTGATTCTGCTCGCGAACGTGCTCGTCCTGATCACCGTCGGGGTCCTGTTCCTGGTCTTCGCGGAGCGTCCGGCGGGGCTCGTCATCGGGGGGATCCTGTGGCTTGTCGCCGCCGGTCTCCTCGCCTGTCTGCCGCTCACCGATCCCTACAGGCGCGAGCGCCGCAACCGCTGAGAGCATGTCTCCCCAGGATCCTGAACGTGTCGCAGGGCCTATCCGAGCCTGTTCGTGTGAGTGACGCGGATGGGAGTGAGGTCGTAGACGGTAGAGCCGCCGACCGTGGCGGCGGTGAAGTTGCTCTCGACCCAGCTGGTGATCGTGCCGGAGGAGGAGCTGTTCCCGCCGCGGCCGAGCCCACCGCCTCGTCCGCCGGCGAGGAAGTAGTGGATCTTGCCGGCCGCGACATCCGACTTGAACCGGGCGAGCGTCGGCGCCGGGTCGGTGCCGTTGAAGCCTCCGATCGCCATGATCGGCTCGCCGGTTGCGAGCTGGACGTCCGCCCCGCTGTTCGCGCCGACCGTGGCCGCCACCCACGTGTACCTCGACGCGTTCGCCTTCAGCAGGCGGACGAGCGCCACGCTCGGAGTGCTCGAGTTGAGCAGTCCGCCCGCGCCGCCGAAGCCGCCCCCGGGGCCGAAGCGGCCGCCCGGCCGGCCGAATCCTTGCGCTCCACCCGCCGATGGGGCGAAGCCGCCGCCGGCGGGTGGCGCGAAGCCGGTGGGCGGGCCGCCGCCTGCCCCTCCGAATCCGCCCCGCGCGAAGTTGCCGCCGGCGCCGAACCTGCGCCCGCCTCCGAAGCCGCCCCTGCCGGAGGCGCCCGCCGGGCCGGCCGATGGGATCGCGCCGCTGTGGGCCGTGATCGCGGTCTGGAGTGAGTAGGCGGCCGGAGCTGCGACTGCTGCTACGAGGACGGCGCCTGTGAACGCGACGCGCGACAGGCGGCTGCGAGCGAGCCTGCCGAGCGGCGATGCGAGCGCGGCTGCTCCCGAGAGTCCGAGCGCCAGCACCGCGAAGCGGAGCCACGGGTGCCAGGTCGGAGTGCGGTCGAGCAGGACGTACGACCACACCGCGGTCGCAGCGAGGGCAGCAGCCCCCGTGAGCCGTGGAACGAGCGCCGTGCGTCGCCGCCACGCCCAGGTGGCGCCGATCCCCACGAGTGCCCCGATCGCCGGTGCAAGAGCGACGGTGTAGTAGGGATGGATGATCCCCTGCGCATAGCTGAACACGAGCCCGGTCACGATCAGCCACGAGCCCCAGAGCAGCACCGCGGCGCGTCGGCCGTCGGTCCGGGGCGCCCGTCGCCACGCTACGAGCAGCGCGACGAAGAAGAGCAGGGCGGCAGGGAGGAGCCAGGAGATCTGCGTTCCCATCTCGGAGCCGAACAGCCGCGTGACCCCGGTCGGCCCCCAGGAGCCTGGGCCGCCGGGGCCACCTCCGCCGACGACGCTTCCGGATTCGTTGCCGGTGATTCGGCCGAAGCCGTTGTAGCCGAAGATGAGGTTGAGGAGGCTGTTGTCCTGCGAGCCGCCGATATAGGGACGGCTCGAGGCCGGCCAGAGCGTGACGGTCGCGACCCACCAGCCCGCGGCGGCGACGAGTGCGACGCCGGCGACGAGCAGCTGGATGATCCGCCGGCGGAGCGGGGTCGGCGCGGCCAGCAGGTACACGAGCGTGAACGCCGGCACGACGGTCAGCGCCTGCAGCATCTTCGTCAGGAAGCCGAGCCCGACGAGGACGCTGACGAGCACGAGCCAGCGTGTAGAGGCGCCTTCGATCGCGCGCGTCAACGCGTACGCCGCGGCGACGAGCAGCAGCGTCAGCAGCGCGTCCGGGTCGTTGAAGCGGAACATCAGCGCCGCAACCGGCGTCAGCGCGAGGGCCGCCCCGGCGAACAGACCGGCACCGGCGCCGAAGCGCCGGCGCACGGTCGCGTACAGCAGCCCGACGGCGGCGACGCCCTCGAGCGCCTGCGGTACGAGGATGCTCCAGGAATTGACGCCGAACAGCCGTGCGGAGATGCCCATCACCCAGAGCGACGCCGGCGGCTTGTCGACCGTGATGAAGTTGGACGAGTCGAAGGAGCCGAAGAAGAACGCCTTCCAGCTCTTCGTCCCCGCCTGGACGGCGGCGCTGTAAAAGCTGTTTGCCCAGCCGCTTGCCGACAGCCCGACGATGTAGAGGAGCGCAGTTGCCGCCAGTAGTGCGACCAGCGCCGGGCGCTCCCAGGCCGGGCTCTCGGTGCGGCCGCGGACGAGCGCGCGCAGCCGGGGCAAGCTCGAGAACGACTCGAAGGTCGTGCTGCTCATCGGGGCTCCTCGACCAGCGGTGCGGTGCGGGCTGCCTCCACTTCGTCGAACTCCTTCACGAGCGAGCGGGCGATCTCCCAGGTTCCGCCCGAGCTGCCGTTGCACCTGACAGGGGCCTGGCGTGGGCGTTCGAACGACGAGGCGCTTTAGCCGAGGACGAGCCGTCGGATCTCGGCCGAGATCCGACGGTCTCCGTCTCTCGTTCGGGCTTCACCGGACGCCGAAGCGGTTGGTGCAGCCGGTCGCACCGGGCTTCGAAAGCGAAACGTTCTGCGCCGCCACCGTGACACCCTTGTCGCTGCTCGTGCCGCGGACGAACGCGCAGAGCTTGACGGCGATCGCGTTCGAGCCGACCGTCGCAGTCCTGGTGATCGTCGTCTTCGACGAGACCTTCACCGTGGTCGTGCCCGTCTGGTTGCTATGGACGGTCAGCGTCGATCCCTTGACCGCCGAGATCGCGCCGAATGCGAACCCGAAGTTGGCCGGACGGGTGAAGCCGGGCGGACGTGAGCCGCCTCCTGGGCCGCCTCCTGCGCCCGCTCCCGGACGGTAGCTGCCGCGCGGGCGCCCCCCGCCTCCGAAGCCACCGTTGCACTTTCCCTTGACCACCGGTGAGAGCGCGATCCGGCTCGCCGTGACGACCGATCCCTTCTTCGTTCCGGTCGCCATGACGCAGACGCCGGTCCGCAAGTCCGCCAGGTTCCCGGCCTGCTGCTCGGTGATCGTCGTCTTCGAGCCCACGGTCACCTTCGAGGCCCCGGTCGGGCTGAGAGAAGTCTTCACCGTGAACGTCTTTCCCTTGACCGATGTGATCGGCCCGACGATCGAGCCCTGAACAGGCGCGGCTGCAGACGCAGCACCGGCCGCCAGCAGGGCGACGCCGACGACTGTGAGCGCGAGCGCACACGTCCTGGATCCTGCACTGTGTCGTGTCATTCCTGCACTGTGCCTTGCTCGCCGAAGACTCTCTTAAGAATCAGCCAAGATTTCCCTAAGAACCGCTGTCCACGAGCCGCGTTGGGCGGCTGTCCGGCAAGATCGGCGAGGCGCGCTACGTGTCGTCGGCGAACAGCGGCCGGACGAACTCGTCGAACGTCTCCAGGTCGCAGCTCGCGACCACCGAAGGCGTCAGCGCGCGGACGGAGGCGGTGCGCGGGATGCTCATCGCGAGCGCGACCTCGCCGAAGTAGTCGCCCGGGCGCAGCACCCGGCGGGCGCCCAGGCTCTCCTGGCTGACGACGAGCATCCCCGACAGCACGACGTAGAACCGCTCGCCCGGCTCGCCCTCGACGACCGGCGCCTGGCCCGGAGCGACCTCCTCCCGGGTCATCCGGCCAGCGAGCTTCATCAGCCGGTCTCCGGGCAGCTCGGCGAGCAGGGAGCAGCGGTTCAGCTCGTGCTGCGTGGCGGGGATGTGACGGGGCATGAACGTATTCTGCCCTTCGTGACCCGGGTGGACGACTGGCGCTTCTGTCCTCGCTGTGCGACGGAGCTCGAGCACGCCCACGAGCGTGTCTCTTGCCCAGCCTGCGGCTTCGTCGCGCACTCGAACTCCGAGCCGACCGCGTGCGCGCTCGTCGCCGACGACGCGGGCCGCCTGCTGCTCGTGCGGAGAGCCCACGACCCGTACGGAGGCACCTGGGACCTCCCCGGCGGCTCCAAAGGCCAGCCGACAAGAAGCCGCCCTCTGCCCTTCACATCGTTGAGTGTGGTTCGCCGGTGCGGCAGTGCCCGATCCTGCCTGCAAGCTCGTTCAGCCTTCGCCGACAAACGCCGTTCTCGGCACCTGAAGGAGGGGGCCCACGGGGGAACCATGGGTTTCCCCGTGCTTACTAGGCCGGCACGCCGAGCCCGAGAGCGCGCTCGATCGCACCCTTCGGCTGGGCACCGATCACCGCGGCCGACGGCTCGCCGTCCCTGAACAGGATCACGGTCGGAATCGACATGACCCCGTAGCGCTGCGCCAGCTCCTGCTCGTCGTCGATGTTCACCTTGACGAGCCTGAGCTCGTCCGGGCGCTCCTCCACGATCTTGTCGAGCACGGGCGCGACTGCATGGCAGGGTCCGCACCATTCGGCCCAGAAGTCGACCAGCACGGCCTTCTCGCTCTGGATGACCTCTGCCTCGAAGGTTGCTCCGGTCACTGCGTCTGACATGGGTTCCTTTCTGTTTCCGGTGGTGCAGGAAGGTAAACGGCCGGCCGGCGATCGGTGTTCCCGCCCCAAACTAGACTGGGCTCGTGCCCGGTTCGTTTCAGCCGCTTCCGGATAAGCCCGACCACCCCGCGCTCGAGCGCGACGTGCTCGAACGGTGGGAACGTGAGCAGACGTTCGAACGGCTGCGCCGGCAGACGTCGGGCAATCCACGCTGGAGCTTCATCGACGGGCCGATCACCGCGAACAATCCGATGGGCGTACACCACGCCTGGGGCCGGACGCTGAAGGACGTCTTCCAGCGCTACAAGGCGATGCGCGGCTTCGACCAGCGCTACCAGAACGGCTTCGACTGCCAGGGCCTGTGGGTCGAGGTCGAGGTCGAGAAGTCGCTCGGCCTCAACTCGAAGCGCGAGATCGAGGAGTACGGGATCGCCGAGTTCGCCGAGCGCTGCAAGGAGCGCGTCGCCACGTACGTCGGCGTGATGACGGAGCAGTCGAAGCGCCTCGGGCAGTGGATGGACTGGGGCAACGACTACCTGACCTTCTCCGACACGAACATCGAGTACATCTGGCGCTTCCTCGCCGAGACGAACCGGCGCGGCTGGCTGTACCGGGGCCATCGCTCGACGCAGTGGTGTCCGCGCTGCGGCACGTCGCTCTCGCAGCACGAGCAGGCCGGCGAGGAGAATCACCCAGAGCTCGAGCACCCCTCACTGCTCGTCCGCTTCCCGCTCCGCGACCGCGACGGCGAGGCGCTCGTCGTCTGGACGACCACGCCGTGGACGCTTCCGGCGAACGTCGCCGCGGCGGTGAAGCCCGACGCGGAGTACGTCCTGAGCGCCGAGGGCGAGTGGCGCGCCGCCGACCTGACCGACGCTCCGTCCGTCAAGACCGTGCGCGGGGCCGAGCTTGTCGGCCTCCGGTACGAGAGCCCGTTCGACGACCTCCCCGCCCAGGCAGGCGTCGAGCACCGGGTCATCCCCTGGGACGAGGTCTCGCTGGAGGAGGGAACCGGGATCGTCCACATCGCGCCCGGCGCAGGCCCCGAGGACTTCGAGCTCTCGCGCGTCCACGGCCTTCCCGTCCTGGCTCCGATCGACGAGTCCGGCCGGTTCCTCCCGGGCTACGGAGCGCTCGAGGGCCTCTCGACGGACGCGGCGGCCGGGCCGATCGTCGATTCGCTCGCCGAGCGGAACCTGCTGGTCGAGGCCGGGACGGTCGTGCACCGCTATCCGATCTGCTGGCGGTGCAAGACGCCGCTCGTCTTCCGCGTCGTGGACGACTGGTTCATCAGCTGCGACGAGATTCGCGGGCTGCTCCTCGACGCGAACCAGGACGTCGCGTGGACGCCGCCGCAGTACTCGAAGCGGATGGACGACTGGCTCCGCAACATGGGCGACTGGAACATCTCGCGGAAGCGCTACTTCGGGCTGCCGCTGCCCATCTACCCCTGCGCCTGCGGTCACGTGAACGTGATCGGGTCGCGGGCGGAGCTCGAGGCGCGTGCGCTCGGCGGCCTCGAGCAGCTGCAGGAGCTGCACCGGCCCTGGATCGACGAGGTGACGATCCGCTGCGAGGCGTGCGGAGAGGAGGCTCGGCGGGTCCCCGAGGTCGGCGACGCCTGGCTCGACGCCGGCATCGTGCCGCTCTCGACGCTCGGCTGGCAGAACCCGACCTGGATCGAGCACGGCTACGGGACCGGGGCGGCTGCCGGCCTGACCGGCGCCGACCTGCCCGACAACGCCTACTGGGAGCAGTGGTTCCCGGCGGACTGGATCTCCGAGAGCCGTGAGCAGATCCGGCTCTGGTTCTACTCGATCGGCTTCATGTCGATGACCCTGGTCGGTCGCTTGCCCTACCGGTCGGTGCTCACGTACGAGCGCGTCCACGCGGAGGACGGGAGCCCGATGCACAAGTCGGCCGGCAACATGATCGAGGCGAACGAGGCCTTCGACACCATCGGCGCCGACCTGATGCGCTGGCTGTACTGCGCGACGCCTCCGTACTCGAACGTGAACTTCGGCTACGGCCTCGCCGGCGAGGTCAGGCGGCGGCTCCTGACGCTCTGGAGCTCCGCGGGCTTCCTGGTCACCTACGCGAACATCGCCGGCTGGCGGCCGCGCTGGGATGCGCCGCCGGAATCCGACCACCCGCTCGACCGCTGGCTCGTCGCCCGAACCGCCCAGCTCGCGAGCGAGGCCGAGCAGGCCTACGAGGGCTTCTGGACGCCGTCGGTCACCGCCGCCTTCGACTCCTTCGTCGAGGATCTCTCCAACTGGTACGTCCGCCGGTCGCGGCGCCGCTTCTGGGACGGCGATCCCGCGGCGCTGGCCACGCTGTGGGGGGCGGTCGAGAACGCCCTCCGGGTTGTCGCACCCGTGATGCCCTTCCTGGCCGACCACCTGTGGCGCACGCTCGTCTCGGAGGTCTGCCCCGATGCCCCGGACTCCGTTCACCTCGCCGGTTGGCCCGAAGGGCTCGAGCCCGACGAGGCCCTGCTCGCCGAACAGGCCGAGGTGCGGCGCGTCGTCGAGCTCGGCCGGCAGGCGCGAGCCCAGGCGAACATCAATCTGCGGCAGCCGCTCCGGCAGATGTTCGTGCGAGGCTCGAGCCGGGCCGGGGGGTATCGGGACGAGATCGCGGACGAGCTGAACGTCAAGGAGGTTCTGTTCGACGAGGGCCCGGTCGCGCGCGTCCAGCTGAAGCCGAACCTGCGCGTCCTCGGCCCGCGGCTCGGGGCGAAGCTGCGCGAGGTGGCGGCAGCGCTGGCGGGCGGCGACTACGAGGAGCTCGGCGACGGACGCGTGCGGGCTGCCGGCGAGGAGCTCGGCCCCGGCGACGTGATCCGCGGCGAGCGGCTCTCCGTTCCCGGCTTCGTCATGGCCGACGACGACGTGGTCTCGGTCGCCCTGTCGACCGAGCTGGACGACGAGCTCAGGCTCGAGAAGCGCGTCCGCGACCTGATCCGCCTCGTGAACCAGATGCGCAAAGAGGCGGGGCTCGAGATCATCGATCGCATCGTCCTCACGGTGCCGGCCGCGGATGCCGACCTGATCTCCGCGCACGCCGACTGGGTCAAGCGGGAGACGCTGGCCGTCGAGATCCGCGTCGACGGGACGGCTCCGTCGGTCGTGAAGGTCTGAACCCTCTCCGCGACCTGTTCCTCCTCGACCCGGAGGTGGTCTTCCTGAACCACGGCTCCTTCGGCGCCTGTCCGCGGCCGGTGTTCGAGGTCTACCAGCGCTGGCAGCGTGAGCTCGAGCGGCAGCCGGTCGAGCTCCTGGCGCGGCGCTACGAGGGGCTGATCGAGGAGGCGAAGTCACGGCTCGCCGGTTTCCTGGGCGCCCGGCCGGAGGATCTCGTCTTCTGCCCGAACGCGACCTCGGGGATGAACGTCGTCGCGCGGTCGCTCCCGCTCGGCACGGGTGACGAGGTGCTCGTCACGAACCACGAGTACGGCGCGGTGAGCCGGCTCTGGGAGCACGTGTGCGCACGGACGGGTGCCGCGCTCGTAGTGCGCACGCTCGCACCGGGGCCGGCGCTCGTCGACGAGCTGTGGAGCGCCGTCACGGCTCGCACCCGCGTGGTCTCGGTCAGCCACGTCACGTCGGCGACGGCGCTCCGCTTCCCGGTCGAGGAGGTCTGCGCGCGGGCCCGGAGCGAGGGGATCCTGAGCGCTGTCGACGGAGCGCACGCGCCGGGGCAGATCGAGCTCGAGCTGGACGCGCTGGGCGCCGACTTCTATGCCGGGAACTGCCACAAATGGCTCTGTGCCCCGAAGGGCTCGGGCTTCCTCCATGTCCGGCCCGAGCACCAGGCGACGATCACGCCGCAGGTGATCGGCTGGGGCGAGGACGAGGGCTCGTTCGCGGCGCGGCATCGCTGGCAGGGGACGCGTGATCCTGCTGCCTACCTCGCGGTTCCGGCCGCGATCGACTTCCTCGCCGAGCACGGCTGGGACGAGGTGCGGGGGCGCTGCTACGGGTTGGCCCGCGCCGCACGTGTGCGGCTCGCCGAGCTGACCGGCCTGGCCCCGCTCGCGCCCGACGAGACCTGGCTCGGCCAGATGACCGCTGCCGAGCTGCCGGAGTGTGACATCGACGCGTTGAAGCGGCGCCTCTACGACGAGCACAGGATCGAGGTGCCGGTCTACCGCTTCGAGGAGCGGTCCGTCGTCCGCGCGTCGTTCCAGGGCTACAACGACGATTCGGATCTCGACGCGCTGGTCGCGGCGTTGCGCGCCGAGCTCCAGCTCTAGCCGATCGTCCGGCTAGGCTCGCCGCGATGGTCGAGCAGCTGAAGGCTGCGCCCGAGCGCCTGCTTCAGGCGCCCGAGGACGCGATCCGGTTCCTGTTGCCGCACACGCACCTCGACTCGGCCTACGGGGACGACTGGTTCGGCCGGATGGCGGAGCGGCTGGCGCGGCTCTTCGGGACGCCGAAGTACATCGCGGCCCAGACGTTCGTGGTCATCCTCTGGATCGTCTTCAACGGCTACTCGATCCTCGTCCACTTCGACAAGTACCCGTTCATCCTGCTCAACCTCGCCTTTTCGACCCAGGCCGCCTACGCGGCGCCGCTGATCCTGCTCGCCCAGACGCGCCAGGCCGATCGGGACAAGGTGCTCGCGGAAGCCGACGCCCAGCATCGCGAGGCGCTCGCCAAGGCCAGCATGGAGCGTGAGCAGATCGCCGTGAAGGAAGCGGAGCAGATGCACAAGCTGCTCGAGCAGAACACCTCGCTGACGCAGGAGACGAAGAAGCTGGCCGAGCGGATCGACACGCTCACGGCCGCGCTCCACAAGCACCTCTGCCAGCCCTAGGCGGCTTCCACCCGAGTCAGGAAGTCGTCCAGCACCTCCAGGTAGCGCTCCGGCTCCTCGGCGAACTGCATGTGCGAGCCGTCCTCGAACAGCACCCACTCCGAGCCGGGGATGCCACGGTGGACGATCTCGGCCTGCCTCGGCGTGCACTCGTCGTGGCGGCCGGAGGTGACGAGGGTCGGCACGACGATCTCGCCGAGGCGCTCCGTGATGTCCCAGTTCCCGAGCGTCCCGGTGATCACGAACTCGTTCGGCCCCTGCATGTACAGGTAGACGCCGGGGTTGTCCGCGAGCTGCGCGAAGCTGCGGAGCACCCCGTCGGGCCACTCATCGAGCCGGCAGACGTGGCGCTTGTAGAACTCGAGCGTCGCAGCCTCGTACTCGGGCGAGTCGGTCGTGCCTGCGGCCTCGTGCTCGTCGAGCGTGCGCCGGACGTCCGCGGGAAGCTCGGAGCGGAGGCGCATCGTCTCCTCCGCCCAGATCGGGATGCTGGCCGGCGACGAGCTGAGCACGAGGCTGGCCAGGCCGGTCGGCTTCGTGAGCGCGTACTCCATCGCCAGCATCCCGCCCCAGGACGAGCCGAAGATGTGCGTGCGGTCGAGACCGAGCGCATCGCGGACGGCGCCGACCTCGTCGACGAACGTCTCTACCGTCCAGAGCGTCTCGTCGGTGCGGCTCGACCTGCCGCACCCGAGCTGGTCGTAGAAGATCGCGCGCCGCCCCGTCCCGGCCACGCGCTCGAGCGACTCGAGGTAGTCGTGGCAGGCTCCCGGGCCGCCGTGCAGGCAGAGGAGCGGCAGCTTGCCGGGCGCTTCGCCGTCGCCGACGACGCGGTACCAGGTCTCGTGGCCGCGGAACGGGATCGTGCCTTCGGTCGGGCTCATGGGCGTGTTCTAGCTGATCGGATAGGCTCCCGGGAGAAGGAGGGGCCGGTGCCGCTCGTCGCCTGTCGGCAGTGTGGAGGTTCGGTCGAGGAAGCGTTTCGCTTCTGCCCCTGGTGCGCGGAACCGCTTCGCAGCAAGCTCGTCGAGTTCTTCCGCCCGCACCCGCTCGTGGAGTCTGATGCCGGGCGCGCCTTGCGAGTGTCGCGCTACCTCGGCCCGACGGCGCAGGAGCGGCACGTCCGCTTCAGCGTCTGGAACGAGGAGGGTCGCGCGGAGGCGGCGGTGTCGCTCGACGAGGGCGAGGCCCTGCGCCTGGCCCGGTTCGTCGCCGGCTCGATCTCCGACCGCGAGCAGCGCCCGACCCTCGTCGACAAGCTGCTCGCCGCCGCGCGCCGCTGAGCCGAGCTACGCGGCCGTGCTCGCCGCGCGCCGCAGCTCGACCGGCAGGCGGAAGAACACGTCCTCGACGATCGAGCCGAACGGGCGGATGTCTGTCACCCCGCGCGCGCGGAACCAGTCGCAGACCCGGCCGACGAGGCGTTCGGGAGCCGATGCGCCCGCTGTCACGCCGACGGTCTCGCGCCCCGCGAGCCAGCGCTCGTCGATGCCGGTCTCGTCGTCGATCAGATGCGACTCGACGCCGGCGGCGCGGGCGACCTCGACGAGACGGTTCGAGTTCGAGCTGTTGTCCGAGCCGATCACGAGCAGCAGGTCGACCTCCGCCAGCAGGTCCTTCACCGCGGCCTGCCGATTCGTCGTGGCGTAGCAGATGTCTTCCCGCCGCGGCCCGCGCAGAGCGGGAAAGCGGCGCTTGAGCACGCCGACGATCTCGGCCGTCTCGTCGACGGACAACGTCGTCTGGGTCACGTACGCGACGCGCTCGCGATCCGGGACGACGAGCCCTTCCGCCTCCGCGATCGTTCCCACGATCCGAACCGCGTCCGGCGCTTCCCCGTGCGTGCCGACGACCTCCTCGTGACCTTCATGGCCGATCAGGACGACGGTGTAGCCCTCGGCGGCGTAGCGCCGCGTCTCGGCGTGCACCTTGGTGACGAGCGGGCAGGTCGCATCGATCGTCTCCAGCCCTCGTGCCGCCGCGGCCGCTCGCACCGACGGCGCGACACCGTGGGCCGAGAGGACGAGCCTCGCTCCCTCAGGCACGCTCTCCTCGCTCTCGACGAAGACGGCGCCGCGTTGCTCCAGATCCCGCACGACGTGGACGTTGTGGACGATCTGCTTGCGCACGTAGACAGGCGGGCCGTACAGGTCCAGTGCCCGTTCGACAGTCTCGATCGCTCGCTCGACGCCGGCACAGAACCCGCGCGGCGCCGCCAGCAGCACACGCTTCACCACGGAGGATCATGCTAGCTCGGGGCCGCCGGTGAACGCGGCAGTTCCCCTACGAGCCGCGCACGCGCGGCACGAGCGGAGTCATTGAGGCGGCAGAAACCCTTGGGCCGCCTCAAGGCTCCCCCGGACCAAGAGAAAGCCCGCCACCTGGGGGGTCGAGTGCGGCGGGCCTTCTCCGACTGCTCACCGCGGCCATGCGCCAGGCACCGCGGTTCGCATCGCCCAGTAGTGCGGAACCTAACGTGTTCCTTGGCACTTGTAAAGAGGCGCGAGATTCAGCGTGCCGTCTGCGCCAGCACGATCGCCGCCAGGACGAGCGCGCCGCCGACGAGCTGCGCCGCGTCGAGCGTCTCCGCAAGCCAGGCATACGCGACGAGCGTCGCCACGACGGGCTCGAGCATTCCGCAGATGGCGACGCGTGTCGCCGGGAGGTGCTGCAGCGAGCCGACCACGAGAATGAACGGGACGACCGTCCCGAGGACGACGATCCACGCAACGAGCGCCCACTCGGGAAGGCTCGTGCCGGCGAGGTTGCCGTGCAGCGACACGTCCGTTGCCAGCGCGTGCCAGGGCAGGCTCCACCACGGCTGGACGAACGTCCACAGGGCACTGGCGAAGAGGAAGCCGTAGCAGAGGAGCGAGATCGGGTCGCGCCGGCCGACGGCGTGCTCGGCGTAGAGCACGTAGAGCGTGTAGGCGCCCGCCCCGGCGAGCGCGAAAGCGACGCCGAGGCCGTCGAGCGAGAAGCGGTCCCACAGCCTGACGACGAGGACGAGCCCGACGAGCGAGAGCCCGAGCGCCGCCCAGAAGCGCGGCCGCACCTGCTTCTTCCCGACGAAGCGCGCCCAGAGCGCGACGAGCAGGGGCCCGAGGAAGATCAGCACCAGCGCCACGCCGATCTTGAGCCGGCGGATCGCGAGCAGGTACAGGAGCTGCGTCAGCACGACGGCACAGGCGCCGAAGACCGCGAGATAGACGAGCTCCCGCGCGCTGACGCGCAGGCTGCCCGGCCGTGTGGCCGAGACGACCGCGACGAAGATCGCGAGCGAGGCCAGGCACCGCAGCTCGGCGAGCCGGTAGGCGGAGAGCCCGTCGTCGAGCGCCACCTTGACCACCGCTCCGTTGACGCCGAACAGCGCCGCGGCCGCGAGCGCCATCACGTAGCCGAGCGCCGGGCGCCGCTCGGGACGGAGGTGCCCCGCACCGGGGATCGGGATCACGTCGGTCAACGGCCGCCGAACCTACAGCACGCGTCGCCCGTACACTCAGTCGAGCGGGACGTAGCGCAGCCTGGTTAGCGCGCCTGCTTTGGGAGCAGGAGGCCGGGAGTTCGAATCTCCCCGTCCCGACCATCGAGAAAGCCCCGCTCCAGCGGGGTTTCCTCTTTCAGAGAGAGACCCAGGCGACGACTCTCGGGGGCCGATGTCAACAGGAAATGTCAACACGGCGTGTCGCTCGTAGCGTTGGAAGTTCCATCCGAACATCCAACATTAGTTGCGCGCCCCGGGGCAACTTCCAACGTAAAGGCCGGTTGCGTTGCTAGTTTTGGGGTGTGGAGCGAGCGACGTTTGTGAGCCAGGAGTTCGGCGAGCCGTACCGTGACCCCGCATCCGGCTGGGATTTCTGGGCCTACCGGCCTGTGCCGCTCCCGCGCTCGCTTGAGCTGACCAACGAAACCGTGCTAGCGCTCTCGGCGGCCGACGCGGCGCTCGGCAGGCTCGCAGGGTCAGGGCGCCAACTGCGCGATCCCAACATTTTCGTTCGGCCGCACCTGATGCGCGAGGCTCTCGCCAGCACTCGAATCGAGGGGACGATGGCCGAACTCTCCGACGTCTTCCAAGCCGACGCCGACGCCGATACGCCGATCACCGCCGACGCGCAAGAGGTCCTCAACTACATGAACGCGATGGAGTTCGGCCTCAACCGGGCGCGATCCGACGAGCTGCCGCTAATCGGTCGAGTGGTCTGCGAAATCCACGGGGTGCTGATGCGCGACGTTCGAGGGGAGGAGCGCCGTCCCGGCGAGTTCCGCACAGGGCCCGTCTGGATCGGCTCGCCCACCGACGCCCCCGAGACGGCCGTCTTCGTTCCTCCGCTCCCGAATGAGATGCTGGCCGCTTGGCGCGACTGGGAGGATTTCGCCAACACCGACGTGCGTATGCCGACGCTCGTTCGCTGCGCGCTGCTGCACTACCAGTTCGAGACGATCCACCCGTTCCGTGATGGCAACGGCCGCCTCGGCCGCCTGCTGATCTCGTTCTACCTCAGCCACAGCGGCGTGCTGCCGACGCCGCTGCTCTACCTCAGCGCCTACCTGGAGCGGAACCGCCGCCAGTACTACGAGCGGTTGCAGGCGGTCAGGGAGCGCGGCGAGATCGAGCAGTGGCTGCAGTTCTTCCTCACGGCGACGGCGGTGCAGGCCGAGGACGCGGTCAAGCGGGCGGAGCAACTGCATGACCTCCGTGAGCGTTACCGGGCCGACCTGGCCGGGTCGCGCAGCCGCGCCGCCGAGGTCGTCGACCTTCTCTTCGCAAACCCGATCGTGACGGTACGACGTGTCCAGCGCGCGCTTGGCATCACCAACCAAGGCGCGCGGAACCTGATCGGCCAGCTTGAGCGACGAGGGTGGCTGCAGCGCGCCGGCTCGCTTCCTCTTCGCGGCGGCCCCAAAGTGTGGATCGCGTCCGACGTATACGCGACCGTGGCTGACGTAAGAGCCGAGGACGACGAGCGCGACGAATTAGAGCTGACCGTCGCCTAGTCGCTCTTTCGGCCCTGTCTGGCCGGGCCGCCTGCTTGACTCTCTCGCCCTGTGACCGACGACCCCCTCGAGAAGGGCGACGCTCCCTGGCTTCGCCAGCCTGTGCCTGACCCTGCCAAAGCGCGTGTCCGCGGCGAGCTCGACCGTCTCGCTGCCAGCTTCCGCAGCTCCTTCTTTGACGGCTTCCGGCTGGAGATCTATGGTCCAGTGAGGCGAATCTGCTTTTTGGCTCTTTGCAAACGACGGGAGGGCTCATGCTTCGAGGGAAGATCGTGCTGCTGGTTGCTGGGATCGTGGCGGTGGGGCTTGTCGCGGGACAGGCCGGGGCGGCAAAGCCGCAGAGTTCGACGGCCGCTCCCGCCAAGATGACGACACTCCTGCCGAATGTGGGGATGGTCGGGTCGACCTCGACCACGGTAACGCGGGTGTTCAGCACTGCCACGAACGAGATCAACTGCGGCTTCATGGAGGGATGGTGGTCGACCAACACGGCGAGTAGCGATTGCAACTCGAACTACGAGACGGGCGTGAGCGAGTCCGGGGTGGTCGTGCACGGTTACTCGACGTTCTACCTCTCTGGTTGGCCGAACCCGTGCGGCATCCTCTCGGCATACCTCTCGGTTAATAGCGGGAAGGGCAATCAAGCTGGCTACGGTCAGGGTGACGGCACCCAAAGTTTGGGGCTCTTCGACGTCGCCACGGATCCGTGGACGCTCTCCGAGAAGGACAACAATCCGAACTCGACGATCTACAGCGATCTCGGTTCGGGCTCGATGTACGGCGGCCCCTACACCGTCTCGACGTACGACAACAACGTCACGGAACAACTGTTCCTGAACCAGACGGGGCTGAACGGGCTGTTGGCGGCCCGTAACCAGGGCTACTTCTCGATCGGCATGGGCCTGATCAACCCGACGGCCGGGAACTACCAGTTCCTGTTCGGCTTCACCGGCGCCCATCCGATCACGTTGACCGTGACGCAGCCGAGGCTCTGCAAGGTCAGCTAGACCGGCTTTCCGAATACGCAGCTCGAGGAGAGGGCCGGCGGCGACAACCCCGCCCTCTCCTCCGAGGCTCACTAGGAGCTGCTGGCCGCGCTGCCGGACTACGCGGGCACTGAGGCTGTTTGGCGGGCGTTGGGGTAGGGCCCATCGGCTCGCGTCGTTGCACAGCCTCGACGCCGACTACGTGTTCGCGGCACCCGACGGCCGCGACCGCGACCACCGGGCGGCGGCCAGAGGCATCGAACGGGCGGTGACGAACGCGGGCCTCGAGGGTGTCTCCGCCCACTCGTGCCGCCACACGTTCGCTAGCCGGCTGATCGCCCTCGGCCTCGACCCCGTCCGCGTGTCAAAGCAGCTCGGCCACGCGAGCCCGTCGTTCACCGAGGACGCGTACTCGCACGAGTTCGAGCGTGCACGCCACGCCGACGAGCTCCGCGAGGCGATGTCCGAAGGGTTCGGCGCCCTGCTCGATGTCAAACCGTTGTCAACCAGCGCCCGAAACCGGCCGCAACCGCAACCCGCCAAGATGGCGGCGGTTGAGCCGATTCACGGCTAGCCACAACCGGCCGAAACGCTCCGGGCAGACTTTGGGAGCAGGAGGCCGGGAGTTCGAATCTCCCCGTCCCGATCGAGGAGCGTTGCTACCTTGGTCGTCGTGAAGCGGATCGGGTGCCTCGCGCTCGTCGCGGCGGCTCTGGTGGCGGGCACGGCGAGCGCGTCGACGCCGTCCTTCCGCGGCGCGGTCTCCGTCATCGGCCCGGCGACGAAGGCTCGCATGACCGGCCGCTCGTGGCATCCCGGCTGCCCGGTGTCGATCGCGCAGCTCCGCCTGCTCACGCTCAGCTACTGGGGCTTCGACAACGGACCGCACACGGGACGACTCGTCGTCAACGCCGACGTGGCCGGCGCGGTCGTCTCCGCCTTCCACCGGCTCTACGACGCGCGCTTCCCGATCCGGCGGATGCAGCCCGTCGACGACTACGGCGGCAGCGACTTCCGTTCGATCGAGGCGGACAACACCTCGTCCTTCAACTGCCGGGCGGCGACCGGATCGACGCACTGGTCGGAGCACGCCTACGGGCACGCGATCGACGTCGACCCGATCGAGAACCCCTACGTCGACGGTGGCCAGACGTCGCACGCCGCCAGCCGGCCCTATCTCGACCGCTCGCTGCACCGGCCGGGCATGGCCTATCCCGGCGGCGTGCTCGTCCGGTCCTTCGCCGCGATCGGCTGGGGCTGGGGCGGGAGCTGGTCGGGAAGCATCCACGACTACCAGCACTTCTCGACGAGCGGGCGGTAGTCTGACCGCCGTGATCTCGGGAGCGCTGGCAGCGGCTGCAACACCGCTTCGCGACTCGGGCGCGGCGCTCGACGAGGACGGTTTCGGGCCGCTCGTCGCCTTCCTCGCCGCCGCGGGGCTCGACGGGCTGCTCGCGCTCGGGACAACCGGCGAGGGGATCCTGCTCTCGGTTCCCGAGCGCAAGCGCGTCACCGAGCTCTTCCTGGAGGCCGCTGCCGGGAGGCTCCAGGTTGCGGCGCACTGCGGCGCGCAGACCACGGCGGACACCGTCGCCCTGGCGGCGCACGCGGCCGAGGCCGGCGTCGAGGCGGTGGCCGTGATCGCGCCGCCCTATTTCCCGCTCGACGACCGCGCCCTGCTCGCCCACTTCACCGAGGCGGCGCGGGCCTGCTCACCGGTTCCCTTCTACGTCTACGAGTTCGAGCGGACGAGTGGCTACGCGGTGCCGAGGCACGTGATCGACGAGCTCCGCAGCCTGGCGCCGAACCTGGCCGGCATGAAGGTCTCCGACGCTCCCTGGGAGCGCTTCGAGCCGTACCTGATCGAGGGGCTCGACATCTTCGTCGGCCCCGAGGTGCTGATCCACCAGGGCATGACGGCGGGCGCCGTGGGCGCCGTCTCCGCGCTGGCGACGGCGTTTCCCGAGCTCGTGCTCGAGGCCGTGCGCAGCCGCAGCGCCGAGGCCTCCCGGCGGGTCGGCGAGCTGCGGGCCGCAATCGAGCGCTTCCCGCGCCACGCGGCGCTCAAGCATGTCCTGCGAGCGCGCGGCGTCGCGATCTCGGGCGACGTGCGCCCGCCGCTGCGTGGGCTGACCGGCGAGGAGCGGGCGCAGCTCGACGAGCTGCTGCCGGCGTGGCTCGAAGAGCCGGCTGTTCGCTAGTCAGACAACACTCGGACCAAAGAATTCGCCGAGCCGGTTTCGCTTTCGTCCACTCCTCCGAATGACCTTCCGCTTCCGCGTAGTGCCGCCCGGCTGAGCTTCGACCTACTCGCGCCCCGTGCTCGGCGCAGAGGGGAGACTAGGGGGTGAGGGCTGCCGACGCAAGGGGGATCGGACGCGAAAGTTCGCGCTATTTGCGAACTACGAGCAGGTCGTCGCGGGTCTCCTCCTCACGAAAGAAGCGCGCGACGTAGAACGCGAGCAGGCAGAAGAAGAGCACGGCCTCCTCGACGGTCATCGTCACGCCGGCGATGCGCTGGTCGCGGAGCGCCCCGATCCCCCAGAGGCGGGGCGCGTGCTCGTAAAACGGGTAGATCGGCCGCCCGAGCAGCGAGAGCAGCAGCCCGAGTGGCGAGGCGAACACGAACGCCGCCGCGAGGTACACGGACTTGGCGCCGGAGCCGAGCCGGTGCGGCGCGTCCTGGAACACCGGCCACCAGAGCAGGGTCCCGGCCGCCAGGTAGCACAGGTGCTCGAGGTGGAGCAGGGAGCGTGGATGCTCGAGGGCCGCGTCGTAGACCCAGGGCAGGTGCCAGACGATGTAGGTCCCGAGCCAGAGCGGGAGCGCAACCGTCGGAGCGGCGAGCAGCCGCGCGCCCGGAGCCCGCGCGAGGAACGCCGCAAGCGCCGGCGGGATGCCGACGACGAGCAGCGCCGGCGCCCATTCCGCGATGGCGATGTTCTGGATCAGGTGCGCCGTGAGCAGGTAGTGGTTCGAGATCGTCGCCAGCGGGGTCACGCGAGTGAAGAACACGACCGCGACGCCGATCCCGAAGCAGACGGCCCGCCACCGCGGCGCCGGGAAGACGCGCGTGCCGGCCGCGTAGAGCACCACGAGGCCTGCAGCCGTCAGGAAACCGTCGGGATCGAGGCTCCAGTCGGACGGCGCCGGCACCATCGGTACGCTACTCGCACGGCGCTTCGGCGCCACTCCCGCGGGCGTAGCTCAATGGTAGAGCTCCAGCCTTCCAAGCTGATCACGTGGGTTCGATTCCCACCGCCCGCTTCGGTTGCTCAGCCGGTTCTCGGCTGGCGACGCTGTGTCGGCGCAAGGTGTGATCGCACCGTGATCGCACCTCGCAGCTCCTTGCGAGGCATCTCGCGGGGAACCAGGTGACGCGCGACAATGTGCCCGTGCAGCCGGAAACGTTCTACACCAGGAGCGCCGACGACGTCTCGATCGCCTACCAGGTCACGGGCGAGGGTCCCTTTGACGTCGTCTTCATCCCGCCGTTCGTCACCCACGTCGAGCTCGTCTGGACGACGTCTTTCGCGGCCGCCCTCACAGCGCTTTCTTCGTTCTGCCGGTT
Organism: Actinomycetota bacterium; assembly: GCA_003134505.1. Taxonomy (GTDB): domain Bacteria; phylum Actinomycetota; class Thermoleophilia; order Gaiellales; family Gaiellaceae; genus PALSA-612. Next base: position 59,760 of record PLBK01000047.1, read on the forward strand.
GATCCGGTTCGACAAGCGCGGAACCGGCATGTCCGACCGGGTCGGCGGCGCGCCCACGCTCGAGACGCGTATGGACGACGCGCGGGCGGTGATGGACGCGGCCGGCTCGAGTCGGGCTGCGTTCTTCGGCTCCTCAGAGGGTGCAGCGATGAGTCTTCTCTTCGCGGCGACCTACCCGGAGCGAACCGCTGCACTCGTCCTCAGAAGCGCCTATCCCCGCACGATGTGGGCTCCTGACTACCCGTGGGGGCGGAGCGAGGAGGAGTACCGCCGAGAGATGGAGCGTGATCTGGGCCTCTTCGGGTCACGCGACCAGGCTCTGCAAGCCGTGCGCTCGCGCATGCAACTCGACAACGATCAAGAGGCGCGTCAATGGGTCGACTACCTTCGCTGGAGCGGAAGCCCCGGAGCCGTCGAGGCTCTCGCGCTCATGAACAAGGAGATCGACGTCCGGCGTGTGCTCCCGGCTATCCGCGTCCCGACGCTGATCCTGCACGGATCCATGGACACGATCTTGCCGATCGACGTCGCCCGCTACGTTGCGGACCGCATCCCCGGGGCGAGGCTCGTCGAGGTGCCGGCGGGACATGCCGCCACAGGGCGGGCCGCGGTCCCGATAAACGACGAGATCAAGAGCTTCCTGACCGAGGTTTGGGAATCGGGCGGTTGGGAGGAGGCCGAGCCCGATCGGGTGCTCGCCACGGTCCTCTTCACCGACATCGTCGGCGCGAGCGCGCGTGCGGCCTCGCTCGGCGACCGAGCCTGGCGCGAGCTGCTCGAGCGCCACCACCAGCTTGTCCGCCGCCAGCTCATCCGCTTCCGCGGCCGCGAGGTGGACACGGCCGGTGACGGCTTCTTCGCCTCCTTCGACGGCCCGGCGCGGGCGATCCGATGCGCCCGCGCGATTGTCGAGTCGATCCCGGAGCTGGGCCTGGAGGTGCGCGCCGGCCTGCACACAGGCGAGTGTGAGCTCGTCGACGGCAAGGTCGCCGGAATCGCGGTGCACACGGGTGCGCGTGTGGCCTCCTACGCGCAGCCGGGCGAGGTGCTCGTCTCCAGCACGGTCAAGGACCTGGTCGCCGGGTCCGGCCTCGCCTTCCAGGACCGAGGGGCTCACGAGCTCAAAGGCATTCCCGGCGAATGGCGCCTCTACGCTGTGGCGCGCTGATGGCGAGTAGGGCCTCGAGCTCGCGTCGTCGAAACGCTCGTCGAGCAGACACAGATCGATCCGGCCTGAGCCTCGCGCCTCACCTCGGGCCGTCCTTGTAAGGATGCGGCGAGTGCCTTCCAGCGGGCGCGCGCTCATCGTCGGCGGCACCGGCTTGATCGGCCGGGCCGCTGCCCGTCGCCTGCTCGCCGCGGGCTGGCGGGTCGACGTCACCGGGCGTGACCCCACCCGCCTGCCGGGGGACGTAGCGGCTGCGGGAGGACGGTTCGTCGCGGCCGACCGCGGGGATCCCCGACAGCTGCTCGCCGCTCTCGGCGACGGCGCCGACCTGCTCGTCGACTGCATCTGCTACACGGCCGCCGACGCGGCCCGGCTGTTGCCGCTGGTGCGCGAGGCCGGCTCGACCGTGATGATCTCGAGCAAGGCGGTCTACGTCGACGCCGCCGGCAACCACTCCAACTCGGACACGGCGCCGCATTTCGACGGCCCGATCCGCGAGACACAGCCCACTATGGCTCCGGGCGACACCGACTACACGACACGCGAGGGCTACGGAGCGAACAAGGTCGCGGCCGAGCAGGTCCTGCTCGACAGCGGGGAGCCTGTCACCGTGCTCCGGCCGTCCAAGATCCACGGCGAGGGTGCGACGAGACCGCGCGAATGGGTCTTCGTCAAGCGCGTCCTCGATCGGCGTCCCGCCGTCTTCCTCGCTCGCCGCGGCGCCGGCGTGGACCACCCGACCGCCGCCGCCAACACCGCCGTGCTGATCGAAGTGGCCGCTGCAAGGCCCGGCCGGCGGATCGTGAACAGCGCCGATCCCGACGCGCCGAGCGCCCTGGAGATCTCGCGCACGATCGCGCGGCAGCTCGACCACGCCTGGGAGGAGGTGCTGCTCGACGACGGAGCCGACGAGGGCCTGGGCGGGCATCCGTGGGACGCGCGGCACCCGATCGTGCTCGACATGAGCGCCGCCGCCGAGCTCGGATACACGCCGGTCGGCGACTACGCGACGACGGTCGCGGACGAGGTCGAGTGGCTCGTCTCCGCCGCGCGCGGGGGTGACGGCGCCGAGTTCCTGCCTGCTCCCGACGACGCGTTCTTCGGGCCGATGCTCGACTACGCGGCCGAGGACCGCTACCTCGCGACTCGGCCCGGCTGACCTCACGCCGAGTCGACCCGGCGTTCTCACCGTGCTCTCAGAGTGACCGAGGAGAATCGCGTTTCGATGTGATAGACGTGGGGTACGAGGGCGGAGCTCTCAGGGGAGAGGAGTAGGAGTAGCGAATGAACGCAATCTTGCATCCGGCGAGAGGGCCTGTCTCCCCGGTCGTGCGCGAGGCGGTGCTTGCCGCGGGAGCGGCGGCGGCGGTCTCGGCACTGCTCGTCTGGGCGGCGCCGCCCGGCGTGGACCTCGCCGCTCACATCTACCAGCGGACGCTGTTCATCCAGCACGGCTTCGAGCTCTGGAACAACTTCTGGTACGCGGGGCGCTACAGCTTCGTCACCTACAGCCTCCTCTACTACCCGCTTGCTGCGGTCATCGGGATCCGGCTGCTCGCCGTCGCGACCGTCGCGGCGGCCGCGCTGGCGTTCTCGGTGATCGTCTGGCGCGAGTGGGGCTCCCGCGCGCTGTGGTCGTCGCGGACGTTCGCGATCGTCTGGGCCGGGATCGTCCTCTCGGCCGCCTTTCCGTTCGCGCTCGGGGCCGCGTTCGCCCTGCTCGCTCTCTGGGCTGCGCAGGCACGCCGGCTCAGGCGCTTCGCGCCGCTCGCTCTGCTCACGCTGGCTGCGAGCCCGGTCGCTTTCCTGCTGCTCGCGCTCGTCCTGGCGGGAGTCGGGGTCGGCAGGCGCACGGAGCGACGGCTCCTGGTCGGCATCGGCCTGGTCGTCGGCGGCCTCGGCTTCGTCGAGCTCGTGCTGTGGCGCCTGTTCCCGAGCGCGGGGCGGTACCCGTTCTCGGGCGAGGAGCTCGCAGCCGCGCTCGTCTTCTGCGGGATCGCGACCGCTCTCACCTGGCGGAACGAGCGAGTGCGCGCACTGCGCTTCGTCTTCCCCGTCTACGCGGCCGCCTGCATCGCGTCGTACGTCGTTTCGTCGGGCCTCGGGGACAACATCGTGCGGCTTCGCTTCCTCGCCATCCCCGTCGCGATTCTCGTGCTCGCCCTGCGGGACTGGCGTCCGTTGCCCGTCTGCCTGCTGGCGCTCGTGCTCGCGGCGCTCTGGAACCTGACTCCGCTCGCGTTCAACCTCGCGCAGGCAGCGTCCGACCCTGCCTCGAAAGCGTCCTACTGGGCGCCCGCGGTCCGGTACCTCGACTCGCACCTGTCGCCCAACTACCGGGTCGAGGCGGTCGACACCGTCGGGCACTGGGATGCCGTCTACTTGCCCGACGCCGGCATCCCGCTGGCGCGGGGCTGGTTCCGCCAGGACGACTTTCCGCAGAACGCCGTGCTCTACGGCCGGCTGGGGCCGAAGGCGTATGTCTCCTGGCTGCGCCGGCTCGGGATCGGTTACGTCGTGCTGACGAACGCGCCCCCCGACTACAGCGCCGCCGCGGAGGCACGACTGGTCGCGGGCGGGCTCGCACCGCTTCGGCTCGTCTTCAGGACGGCGAGCCTGAGGATCTACGCCGTGCGCTCGCCGCGACCCTTGATCACGGGGCCGGGCAGCGCACGCGTCACCTCGTTCACGCAGAGCGGGATGACGGCGACCGTGGCGAAGGCCGGCATCTACCGGGTCGCCGTTCACGCCTCTCCGTACTGGCGGCTGACGCCCGGCTGCGTCACCGCGGGCGCCGACGGGATGATCCGCCTCCATGTGCCGACTGCAGGCAAGGTGAAGCTCGCCTTCGATCTCAGCGCGGCCGGCGCGTTGCAGGCGATCACCGGCGCCGCCGACGACACCTGCTCCTAGGCATCACCCATCTGAGCCGCGGCTGATTCTTCCGCCTCGCCGGTTGTCACGGCCAACCTGTTTGCGGCATCTACGTCAATGTGACCGTGGGTGCGGACTCGGTGCGAGTGCGGGTGCGGCTCGGTTTGCGCGGGCTGCCCCCGATCGCGGCGGGTGACCGAGGCGACGATCCGCCGGCCGAGCAGGTCGGCGAGCTGTTCGTGCTGCACGAGCGGCGAGTCGGGCGGTACCTCGCCCAGATCGTCGGCGACCGCAGCCTGGCCGAGGATCTGCTGCAGGACACGTTCCACGACGCCTTCCGGGCCCGGGCCCAGCTCGCGCAGGTCAGGAACCCGGAGGCCTGGCTGTTCGGAATCGCCCGCCATCGCGCACTGGCCGCCCTTCGCCGCCGCCGCCGCTTCCACCGTGCGCTGACCCGGCTCGAGCGGGGGTTCGGCTGGAGCCTCGAGGAGGAGCCGGACATGCTCGCCGTGCGGGACCTGCTCGAGCGGTGCGTGAGCCCGGAGGAGCGATCGCTGCTCGTCCTGCGCTACCTGCACGGGTTCGAGGCGTCCGAGCTCGCGGAGATGACCGGCCGGACACCCGAGGCGATCCGCCAGCAGCTCTCCCGCGCGAGACGGAAGCTGGTGGCCGCCGCCGGTGCCGAGGGACGCCTGTCCAAGCTCGACGAGGAGGCTGGAGCATGAGGATCGAACGCCAGGAGGAGCTGGTGCGCCGGCTGCTCGCGCCGCTCGAACGCGTCGAGCCGGTCACGCTCGTCTCGAACGACAGAGGGCGCCGCCGGCGCCGCTCGCTCGCCCTCGCCGTCGCCTTCGTCGTCGGCGCGGGCGGTCTGGCGGCCGCGGCCGTGTCCGGCCCGCTGAACGACATCTTCTCGGCCGCCCATCCGCGCAGCGCGGCCGACGTGCTCGATCCCGGGACGGCGGCAATGCTGAGGAGCGACGAGGCGCGCGGGGACGCGTTCGGCGTGCGGCTCCTCGGCCAGTCGCGGCTGCTCGGGACGCTGCCGATGCGCCGGCGGGTCTATCTCGTGCCGACGAGCAAGGGACGGCTGTGCGTCGTCGTCGAGCGCCTGGCCGAGTCGTGCGGCGACCCGCTCACGCAGGCGGCGCCGCTGACGTTCACCGTCGTCGACCCTGACCGCGCCGGGCGCGGCGAAGGGCCGGTCGCCTACGGCGTCGCGCGAGACGGCGTCGTGTCGGTCTCCTTCACGGTCGGCGGCCGCCGCGAGACGGTGCCGATCCACCAAAACCTGTTCGCGTTCCAGGCTCGGCCGACCGACCGGAGCTTCTCGGCGCCGACCGTCAGGTTCGCGGACGGGACGAGCGAGACGTTGCGCTGATGGCCCGTTTCCTCGTACGCCGGGTCTTCTGGGCGATCTTCCTGTTCCTGGCCGCGACGGTCATCACCTACGTCATCTTCTTCCTGATCCCGGCCGACCCGGCCCAGCTGGCCTGCGGCCGGGCTTGCACGCCCATCGACGTGCATCGGGTGCGGCATTTCCTGCACCTGGACGAGCCGGTGTGGCGGCAGTACATCCGCTTCCTGTGGAACCTGGTCGGCCACCAGTCCCTCGGCGAGTCGTTCCTCAACCGGCAGTCGGTCAACTACCTGGTCAGCCAAGACGCGCCGGTGACGGCCAGTCTGGTGTTCGGCGGCGCGGTGTTCTGGCTGGCGCTGTCGATTCCGATCGGCGTCCTGTCGGCGCTGAAGCCGCGGTCGCTGCTCGACCGGGTGTCGATGACGTTCGTGCTGGTCGGCATCTCGGCGCACCCGGTCTGGATCGGCTTGCTGCTGTCGTTCTTCTTCGGGTACAAGCTCGGGTGGACGCCGATCGCCGGCTACTGCAACTTCTTCGGGGCGAGCGCGGGGTCGGACTGCGGCGGCCCGGTNNATCCGCGCGAACGTGATGGAGACGATGAGCGAGGACTACGTCAGGACGGCTCGCGCGAAAGGCACGTCGGAGCGGCGGGTGATGGTGCACCACGTGCTGCGGAACTCGATGCTGCCGGTGGTGACGATCCTGGGCATGGACATCGGCCTGGCGCTCGGCGGGGCGATCTTCACCGAGTCGATCTTCAACCTGCACGGGCTCGGCCAGCAGATCATCACCGCCTACAACCAGGTCGACCTGCCGGTGATCACGGGGATCGTGGTCTTCGCGACGATCGCGGTGATCCTGTTCAACCTGGCCGTCGACATCACCTACGCCTTCCTCGACCCGCGCATCCGGCTGGCCTGACGCGAGCACGGCTCCCCCCGGTGGCGAGACCGGAGGGAGCCGCGGCGCCGATGCTACTGAGTGGCCGGCTAGAGCACGGCGAGCACGTTCTTCGCCAGCCGGCGCTGGCCGAGCACGTTCGGATGGAAGCTGTAGTCGAACCGGGTCGGGATCACCTCGAGCCCGTTGAACCACGGGGCCGCCGAGCACGCGTCGTGGCCGGCGAACCCGGACGGAGCCAGGTACGTCACCTTCGCGTTCGCCTTGATCGTCGAGGCCCGGATCGCGTCGTTCAGCGCCGTGGCCATCCGGTTCAGGAAGCGCACGTCGGCCGGGTCGAACCAGAGCCGGCACCTGGAGAAGGTCGGCACCGTGGCGGGGAAGGGGTCCGGGTAGCCGAGCACGATGATGCGCGCCAGCGGGGCACGTGCGCGAAGCGCGCGGTACAGCCGCGGGAGGCTCGTGCGCAGGCGCTGGATCTCGTCCTGCACGCGGACGCGCCAGTCGTCCTGGCAGCTGCCGAGCACGGGAACGAGGTGGGAGAAGACACAGCGCAGATAGGTGGATCCGAACTGGGCGTCGTTCCCGCCGATCGTGAGCGTGACCAGGTCGACGCCGGGGTCGGACCGACCGGGCGGCGCGATCCGGTCGAGCTGGGCGATCTCGCCGGGGTTCTCCTCGTTGGCCCGGGTCATGTCCGCCACGAGCGCGCCGCTGCAGGCCCAGAACCCCCAGATTCCCGGCGAGCTCCGCCGGCCGGCGATCAGCGAGGGATAGGCTCGGAACGACCGGTGGCAGGTGTCGCGCACCGGCAGCAGCCTGTCCGTTCCCTGCCGGAACGGCGGCACGCCCTCGCCCGAGGAGAAGGAGTCTCCGAGCGCGATGTAGCGGAGCGGCTTGGGCGAGCTCGAGCCGGACACGGCGGGCAGGACGAGGGCGGCGCAGAGGAGCGCGCACACGAGCCCGGGTCGCAACAGGCGTTGCATCGGCCCATAGATTAAGCGCATGCCTGCGCCTCCACGGATTCGCGGCGGTCTCGCTCTGCGCCTCGGCGTCCTCGTCGGCGGCCTGTTCCTGTTCGCGGTCGGCATCGTCTGCTTCCTCGAGTCGAAGCTCGGACTGTCGCCGTGGGACGTGCTCCACCAGGGCATCGCCAGGCACTCGCCGCTCTCGTTCGGCGAAGCGAACATCGCGGTCAGCGTCGTCGTCGTCACGATCGCGTGGCTGCTCGGCGCGCGCGTCGGGATCGGAACGCTCGCGAACGCCGTGCTCGTCGGACTGTTCGTCGTCGGGCTGACGTCGATCGGCGCAGTTCAGCAGCTCGCGCACGACCCGCTGGGCGTACGGATCGGCCTGCTCGCCACCGGGGTGATCCTGACCGGCGCCGGCTCGGGCCTTTACCTCGCGGCGGCGCTCGGGGCCGGGCCGCGCGACTCGCTGATGGTCGTCGGCTCGGAACGGCTCTCGCTCCGGATCGCGATCGTCCGCGTCGCACTCGAGCTCTGTGCGCTCGGCATCGGCATCGGCCTCGGGGGCACGTTCGGCGTCGGCACGGTCGCGTTCGCGCTCCTGATCGGGCCGTCGATCGAGCTCTCGTTCTGGATGCTGGGCCGGGCGCGGCTGACGCTGCCGCCCGTGCCGGTGGCCGTTCCGGTCTAGGCCCCGCGTACCATCGAGCCATGGCGCTTGCCACCCACGAGCTCGGCGATCCTGCGGCGCCGCCGCTCGTCTTCCTGCACGCGCTCGGAGTGGGGACGAGCGGCAGGTACGTCGCCGAGATCGCGCCTCTGCTCCGCGGTCGGGTGATCGGTGTCGACGGCGCCGGCTTCGGGGGGAGCCCGCCGCTCGAGCCCTCCGAGTACGAGCTCGAGTCGTACGTGCCGCTCCTGCTCCGGCTGCTGGACGAGCTCGGGCTGGAGCGAACCGCGCTCATGGGGCACTCGTGGGGCGGCCTCGTCGCCTGCCACGTCGCCGCCGCTGCGCCGAGCCGGATCAGCGCGCTCGTCCTGCTCGACAGCGGCCACCTCGACTACGGCGACCAGCCGGGCGTCGATCCCGAGCTTCCCCTCGAGGACTGGATCGAGAACGCGAAGGCGAGGCAGTGGCGCTGGCCGTCGCGGGAGGCATTTCTCGCCGAGCTCAGGCAGGACGCGACGCGCATGACCCCCGCGTACGAGGCGGCCGCGCTCGCGGGGATGGTCGAGGATCCGGACGGCTCGGTGCACAGCGCGCCGCCGGAGGTGAGGGGCGCGGTCTACCGCGCGCTCGCCCGGGCTCGCGCCAGCGAGGCGTGGCCCGCCATCGACGCGGCCGGGATTCCGACGCTGCTCGTCTACGCCACCGAGCCGGCCGAGCGGGCCGCGGAGAACGAGGCGGGCGCCCGGCGGCTGGGCGGCGCGATCCGCCGTGCCGACATCGTCCCGCTCGCAGGGGCCGGCCACGACCTGATCGCCGACGCCGGCCCGGCGCTGGCCGGGATCGTCGTGGACTGGCTCGAGGCACTCTAGTCGGCCAGCTCGACGCGCTCGATCACGACCGGGGGGGTCGGCCGGTCGCGCGAGTCCTTGGACACGCTCGAGATCGCGTCGACGACGTCCATGCCCTCGGACACGCGTCCGAACACGGTGTGCTTGCCGTCGAGCCACGGGCACGCGTCGGCCGTGACGATGAAGAACTGGCTGCCGTTCGTGTTCGGCCCGGCGTTCGCCATCGCGAGCGCGCCGCGGGCGACATGGTGCTCGTTCGGCTCGTCCTCGAAGGTGTAGCCGGGGCCGCCCGTGCCGTCGCCGCTGGGGCAGCCGCCCTGGATCATGAAGTCGTCGATCACGCGATGGAACGTGAGCCCGTCGTAGAAGCCCTTTCGGGCCAGGTCCTCGAAGTTCTGGACCGTCTTCGGCGCCTCCTCCGGGAACAGCTCGATCCGGATCGGCCCGTGGTTGGTCTGCAGCGTGGCTTCGGTCATGGCCGCACCGTACCGGTCCGAGTGCCTGCCACTCGGACAGGTCTTTCACGGGCAGGCGCGGACCTGGTCCGACGGGACCAGCCCAGCAATGGCTCGAATGGACGGTCCCCACTCCCTGACCCGCGACGATCCACGCCGCCGCACCAATGCCAGTGACTGTCCCATGGGACAGTCACTGTGACGTGGCCGGGAGAGCCGGTGTCGGACACGGCTGCAGGAGACCGGGGTCCGGCCCTTGTACCCTTGACGAACCGCGAGCGCCTGTAGCTCAGTGGAAGAGCGACGGCCTTCTAAGCCGTGGGTCGGAGGTTCGAATCCTCCCAGGCGCACTCGAGCTCAGCCCTGCCGCCGGCACGTAGGCTAAGTGCGTGCGCATCGCCATCGTCCTCTTCGACGGCGCGGAGGAGCTCGACTGGGCCGGGCCCTGGGAGGTGCTCGCCGCCTGGGCGAGGATGTGGCCCGACGACGGCGTCGAGGTCTACACGGTCGCCGACTCCACGGAGCCGATCACATGCGCCAAGGGGCTGCGCGTACTTCCCGACCACAGCTGGGAGAGCGCGCCCGCGCCCGACGTGGTCGTCTGGCCCGGCGGACGAGGCACGCGCGCGCAGCTCGGCGACGAGAGCGTGCGCGAACGGGTTCGCTCGCTGGCCGCGACGGGCGCGCTGATGACGAGCGTCTGCACCGGCTCCACCGTCTACGCCGACGCCGGGCTGCTCGACGGCCGGCCTGCGACGACGTACTGGGGATCGCTCGAGACGCTCGCGGGGCTCGGCAACGACATCCGCGTCGACGGGGAGTCCCGGTTCGTCGATGACGGCGACGTGATCACGGCAGCCGGGGTCTCCGCGGGCATCGACATGGCACTTCACCTCGTCAGGCGGCTGCACTCGCTCGAGCGCGCCCGCGAGGTGCGCCGCTACATCCAGTACGACCCCGAACCGCCCGTCTAGTCCTTTACAGCCATGGCCGCGGCCGCTTCAATCGAGGCGTGCGCGCGATCCTCGTCAGCGTCACGACCGCGGCCGCGGTGCTGGTCGCGCTCCCGTCCGCGGCCGCTCATCGCGGCGGCACGGACCCGTATCCCACCCGGCTTCTCGGCCCCCGCACGCGCACGAGCGGCTGCCACGTGCACGGCGCGCTACCGGACCGCGCCTGCTCGCCGGGAGCCGTCTTCGTCGGCGTCTCCCTCGCGACGATCTGCACGACGGGGTACACGGCCCGGGTCAGGAGCGTCGGCACGGACGAGCGCGCGTCGATCTTCCACGAGTACGGCCTCCCGTACAGGAGCTACGGCCGCTCCTACGAGATCGACCACATCGTCTCGCTCGAGCTGGGTGGCTCGAACAACGCGGCCAATCTCTACCCGGAGGCCGCCACCCCCCCGCCGGGCTACCACGTCAAGGACCGGCTCGAGAACCGTCTGCACCGTCTCGTCTGCGCGAACCAGCTTCCGCTCGGCGTGGTGCAGCGCGACATCGCCCGCAACTGGGTCTCGCTCTACCGGCAGGTTTACGGGGTCGATCCGTAGCTACTGGTCTCGAACACGCACTCCGGGGGCCACGGCTCGGCCCGGTATGCTGGCCGGAGCGAGGTGGCCGTAGCTCAGTTGGTAGAGCCCCGGGTTGTGGTCCCGGTGGTCGCGGGTTCGAATCCCGTCGGCCACCCCTCGTTCTCAGGGATTTTGCGGGTGTTTTACTCGAGAGCCGCCCGGCTCTTACGCCCGCAGCCCATGCTCCGGTCGAGTCTCCGATCCGACCCAGACTGAGAGGAGTTGCAGCTGTGAAGAACGGATGGAAACGAGGGTTCCGGGCTGCGGCGATCGCCGCAGCCGCCCTTCTGGTCGCCGGCGGGGCGGTTGCCGTCGCCGGGGCGGCGCACGGGAAGGCCGCCAAGAAGCAGGTGGTCAAGCAGGTCGTCCGTGCCGGCGTCCACGCGGACGTCAGTCTCGTCCGTGCGGACGGCTCGACGGATGCGTTCGCCGTCGACCGCGGCCGGGTGACCGTGTCGTCCGCCACGTCGCTGACGCTTCAGCGCCCCGACGGAAAGACGCTCACGCTCGGCGTCTCGAGCGCCACGATCGTCCGTGGCACGATCGCGACCGGGCGGCCGGTGCTCGTCTTCTCGCGAAACGGCGTCGCCTTCAGGATCAGGGCGCCGCGGCCGTTCACGGCATCTGTGGCCGCTCCGGCCATGGCGAAGGCGAAGGTCGTCCACGTGCAGGTCAACTTCATCCGCGCCGACGGCTCGACCGGCACGGTGACGCTCGACCGCGGTCAGGTGACGGCGTCGTCGAGCTCGTCGCTGACGATCAAGCGGGCGGACGGCAAGAGCGTCACGCTGGCGATCGGCACCGGTGCGGTGATCCGCGGCAAGCTCGTGGTCGGAGGCAATGCGCTGGTCTTCTCGCGCAGCGGCACCGCCTTCCGCGTGCTCGCTCGCGCAACTGCGGCCGGCTAGGCCCACCGCAAGCCAGGGAGCTCGGCCGCACGGGGGTCGGCCGAGCTCCTCGTCCCCGCCTACACTGCGGCGGGGCCCCGTAGCTCAGCGGATAGAGCGGCAGACTTCGAATCTGCGTGCGGTGGTTCGACTCCACCCGGGGCCATTCTCGCCCGGAAGTCTGCGACTTCCGGGCGCTGAGTGACGAGAGTTTCCTAGCCGCCGACGCCGGCGGAGCCGGCATCGGCGGCGAGAGGTACCGTGTGCCGCGATGACTGAGAAGCTTCGGCTCACCATCGCCTACGACGAACCCGACGAACAAGGCTGGATCGTTGCCCGTGTTGTCGAGGTTCCTGGAGCGCTCAGCCAGGGCAAGACCCAGGAAGAGGCGCGCGAGAACGTGATCGATGCCCTGCGGCTCATGCTTGCTCCTGACGGCGACGATCCGAACGTCGCGGCCGGTCGCAGCGAGCAGCTCGAGCTGATCCTGGCGGAGTGAAGCTCCGAGCCCTCGAGCGCCACCTCACAGCTCACGGCGCGCGCAAGGTCGGAGAAGGCGGCAAGCACACGAAATGGCGTAGTGCGGACGGTATTCGCGCGAGCACCGTCCCGCGACACGCTGAGATCGGTCCCGGCCTCGTCCGCGCGATCTGCCGTCAGCTCCAGATCCCGCCCCCGTAGCCGGCGAGAGTCCTTAGGTGGGCGAGGGGCTGGGGCAACGCTGGGGCAACAGGACCCACCGAGATAGACCGAGATCGAACGGCGTGCGGCAGGACGCAAACCGCCCGATCTGCAGCGAGCTGCCAGATCAGCCGAGAGAGATCGGCGACCCGAGCTTCGAATCTGCGTGCGGTGGTTCGACTCCACCCGGGGCCATTACTGTTGTGATTCTTACAATATGTTATAGATAGCTTCTGACTCCGCTTCCATAGACTGGCTTGCTGGAACAAGGAGACGGAAGGAGTCGTTGGTGGAGACGCAGACCGATCTCGGCCGTGAGATCCAGTCGCTCGCTTTGGTGGATACTCACGAGCATCTGCTGCGGGAGGATCAGTGGGCGGGCGACAACCGCACGCTGATCGAGCAGGCGCGGCAGGCAGGCAAGCCGGGATGGGGCGACGAGCGTCCCGACATCCTCCAGGATCTGTTCCTGAACTACGTGCCGAGTGATCTGGAGGTTGCCGGCGCCACAAAGGAAGCGATCCAGCGGCTCTTCGACCCGGCGGCCGGTGACATCGAGTCCCGCTTCGCAGGTATCCGCGATCCCTGGGAAGCAACAAAGTTCACCGGCTACGGTGAGGCGGTTCGGCTGATCGCCCGCGAGATCTATGGTCTCGACTCGCTGACACCGGACGGGTTGGAGGGGGCGCAGCGGAGGCTGGAGGAGTTGCGGAAGCCGGGCGAACGCCTGCGGCTGCTGAGCGAGGTGGCTGGCCTCGATCACGTGCAGATCGATGATTTCCGCTGGGCGTGCGAGCCGGATGAGTCGGGGCCGGACTTCTTCCTTTACGACCTCTCTTGGGCGAACTTCGCTAACGGCGATCTCAAAGCGGAGGAGCTCCAAGAAGAAACCGGCATCGAAGTCTCCACCCTCGAGGACTTGCGCGATGCGCTGGCGGCGATTTTCCAGCGTTACGCGCCCTGCGCGATCGCGGTCAAGGCGCAGCACGCGTACTGGCGCACTCTGTGCTGGCAGGAACGCCAAGATGACGAGGCGGCGCGCGCTCTTGCGGTTGTTCTTGCTGGGGGCGAGGTGGAGGAGGCGACGCGGCTGGCGTTGGGGGATTGGTGTTGGGCGCGCGGCGTCGAGCTTGCTGTCGAGCACAACCTGCCCTTCAAGCTGCACACCGGCCACCACGCCGGCACCGGCAACATGCCGATCGACTGGGTCCGGGCAGGGAACCTCTGCCCGCTACTTGCCCGTTATCCGGAGGCGCGGTTCGTGCTCATGCACACCGCGTATCCGTACAGCGACGAGCTGGTCTCGATCGCCAAGCACTACCCGAACGTCTGGGTCGATCTCTGCTGGGCCTGGTCGATCGACCCCTACAGCTCAACCGACTTCGTCCGTCGCTTCCTGCACGCCGTCCCGTGCAACAAGCTGTTCGCGTTCGGCGGCGACACGATGTGGCCTACGTCCGCGGTCGCCTACGCGATCCAGGCACGCCGTGGCCTCCAACGGGCGCTCGAGGCCGAGATCGCCGGTGGCGACCTGACCGAACAGGAAGCGATCTCGATCGCGCGGCGGCTGATGCGCGACAACCAGTACGCCTGCTTCGACATCGACGGCACACGGGCGGCGATTCGGGCGCAGCTTGCGCCAGCCGAGATCGCCTGAGCTGCTCGCGGCAGACTCGAAGCCTTGGTTTACCTGCTGCCATCACGCCAACTACTCGACCCAGGAAAAGGGCGTAGCTTCCCGTGAGACTCGGCGCGTACCTTCCCGGTTAAATGGCCGTTTTTCAAACCTAACTATTAGTCCAGCCCTAGAGCTGTAAGCACTTTTGCCAAATCGTTTTCACTCTTTTCAACGTCAACCCATGGCATCTTGTGCGTAAGTGCTTGGTCTTTTAATCTTTCGCCAAAATTAAGTATCCATGCAACTTCTTTTTCCGTCACATCATCCGATGAACTGTGTCTAGCGACCACTACACTACGAACACGTTCAATATCATGGTCGCCAATGAACACGGCCTTAACATTAATTGAATCAGAGAAGTCTTGGGCTACTAAATGCGGCAGTATGTCATCGCCTTCAATAATGAAGCCGTCGTTCCAAGCATAATCTTCTTTGATTAGCTTTCGTATACCAGCCCAAACCGCCTCTCCTTTTGCAAACTCATTGTCTGCAATGTCATCGGCAGTAAACTTATGCAAATACTGAAAGCCACCGTAGTCTGCCCAAGTAAACAAGGTGGAATGTTTGTCTGGCGCAGCAACTGTTCGCATTATCAGGCCTATTTGATCAGAAGAAATCCAAGGCAGATTAAGATAGTTCGAAAGGTTTGCAGCAACTGTTGATTTACCTGCGGTGGGCATACCGCCGATTAAAATAATTGGTTTTATCATAGTCATATGCTAACTATAACAAACCCTTACTGTTTCGACCGGTGACTCTGTTTGCCAAACCTCAACTCGAACGTCCACGAACTATCGAGTCTTCTACATCGGGCGCGCGAGCGCAATGTTCGTGTGCTCACGCTGATGAGTCAAAAAGGATGAAATGCAAAACGTACGGCTTCAAGCGATTTCCGGCTGGTGAAGACCCTCGCGTTCGACTCGCGCAAGAAGGCGGCGTCTGAGGACAAGCCTGTTTGCCCCGTTGATGCCCGACAGCATCTGCATGACCATGCCGGCCTCACTGAGAGGTAAGCCAGCTTCCAGAACGAACCGGGCGTGCCAGCGGGCTGCGGCCCCTTGAAAGCGTTGATCTGCCTTATCTGCAAGCTCGAACAGAAGCAGAAGCGCGTCCACGTAGGTCACGAACGCATGTTCGCACACCTACCGAAGGCGATAGTACCCGTAACGGGTTCGCTCGAACAGCGGCTTGTCGCCCTTCGATCGAACTAGCAAGAAGTCGGAGACGGAGAAGCGAGAGACCGGACCGCCAAGAAGTGTCTCGACCTGCTCCCGGATGGCCTTCGTTGACATCTCGCCGTCGCTCTGTCGGAGCACGCAGAGGACTGCCGCACTTACAGTCCCAAACTTTCTCCGACCGTCGGGCCAGCCGGATCGCTCTGTTCGCGGCCGCTGGCCCACTTGGTCGGAGTCAGAACCTATGAGACACTGGAGAAGGTCTTGGAGGGAGTTGGGGTGGTTTGAGAGTCCTCCTCTTAGGACCATTCGCTGCCGTTATTACAACGTTTGTCGCTGCTCAGCGGTATGTCTTCACGTTCGCGTTAGTGCGCCATTAGACAGGCGGCGTACCCTGTGAGCATGTTCCGTCGCGTTCTCGTGGCGGTAGCCGTTCTTCTCGCGCTCCTCGCGGCGACGAGTCGCGCCTCGTCTACGAGCATCTCGCCGTGCCGGCAGGTGAGCCTCCCGACCTGGTCGCCGGACGGCACGGAGATCGCGTTCTACGGCAGGCGCTGGCCTCCGCCGACCGGCCACCGCAACCCGAACGACATCCTGCAGGCGCTCTGCACCGCAAACGCCGACGGCACGAGCGCCCAGCCGCTCCGCTACACGGTGTGCACCGGCAAGTGCCCCGACCCGCCCTACCAGATCGTCTGGTTGCAGCCGAATGCGCTCCTCTTCCTGCGGGACGGAGACATCCTCCGGATTGCGCCCGGGAGCAAGCCGCAGAAGATCGCCCGGATCAACGACTTCTCTTTCGTTACGAACCCAACCGGAACTCGTATCGCGGCCGGCGCCGGCTCGCCCTCGTGCCTGACCTGCTCGGGGCCGGTGACGATCCTCGACGCCCAGTCGGGAGCCCTCGTCGGCACGGCCGGCGGGAGAAAGCTCGACAACGTCAACCCGAGCCTCTCGCCCGACGGCACGCGGGTCGTCTTCGAGCGCAACGCGTCCGACGACTCCGGGCACACGTTCGGCATCTGGACGGCGAAGACGAACGGCAGCCAGCTCCGGCAGCTCGCGAAAGTCGGCGAGCACCCGCTGTGGTCGCCCACGGGCGGAAAGATCGCCTATGTGGCCTTCGCGGGGAAGTCGGTCGCGCTGCGCCTGGTCTCGGCCGGGGGCGGCAAGAGCCGGGCTCTCGTCCCGCGCAACGTCGAGAACGTGTTCGGCTGGTCGCCCGACGGCAAGTCCATCGCCTTCGAGACGGGCAAAGGATCGATTGGCAAGCTGGCCGTCGTCGACGTCGCGACCGGGAAGGTGCGCAGCCTCCTCCAGCTCTACTACGCGCCGACCGCCGCCTGGTCGTCGGACTCGAGCGAGCTGCTCGCCAACACCGTTCCGAAGACGCAGAAGTGCTGGTCGACCTGGCGCGTGCCGGCCGACGGCTCGAAGCCGACCCTGATCTCGAGCTGCAGTAGCTAGCCGGCGGCTACGGCGAGACGCCGCTCGACGAGGCGGTCGGCGGCCTCGGCGGGCGTGATCCCGTCGCCGCGCGTCCTGAGCGCCAGGCGACCTGACCGTCGGCTGCGCCAGTGTGCGGGAATGTCCCCTGGCGCTGTCGTGACGGCCAGGTGGAGCGCTTAGCGTCGGGCCACGAAGACGTACTCTGGGCTGTTGTCGTCGAGCGGTTCGCCGGCGAATCCGCCGTAGAGGGCTTCCAGCCGCAGGCCCGCGACGTCGAGGAGCCCCAGCCATTCGTTTTTGGTTGCCCACCAGAGTGAACCGGTTCCACCATCGTCCAAGGTGATGTCGACGCGGTTATCGCTGACGCTGTGGTGGTTCGTGTGGGGCAACGGCGTGTCGGCGTGCCGGCCGTCTATGGCGGATGCGATGTGATGGTCGAAGGCGAACGCATTCCAGGCGAAGCGGCCGTTAGGCCGAAGCGACGCCGCGACCCGCTCAAAGCAGCGGCGACGATCCCCCCACGTGGGCAGATGCAGCAGAGACCGCCCGGGGCAGTAGATCAAGGCCGCAGGCTCCTCGATTTCAAGCTCCCGTATATCTCCTTCGCGCAGGTCGAGCTCGACTCCCTCTTCAACTGCGCGCACTCGAGCCTGCTCGAGCATCGCCGGCGAAGAGTCAATCCCGACCACACGCCGGCCCGTTGCCTGAGCAACCGGGATCGCAACGCGCCCGTTACCAACCGCAAGCTCGACCAGTAGCCCGTTGGTCTCACGGGCAAGCTCGACGTAGAACGGGACGTCAGCGGTGACGCCAGTCGACCACTCCGCGTATCGGTCCGCCCAGGCGTCGTACCAGCTCGACATGGCAACCCCAATCTACGCGCAAGCGAGCGGCGCTCTGCTGTGCGAGCGTGCTTTCACTCGATCCGCCTGCCGGGTTCTTCGATGTGGCCGAGGAGCACGGCGATCAGCATCGTGTCAGCAACTTCCGTCGAAACGTGGCGAATCCAGTCCACCGGAGGCCGCCGGACAGACCGCAAACGCGCACGAATACAAGCCTGGCCACTCTGGGCCACTAGCCCGGCGTGCTCGAATAAGCTGGGGGTCACTGATTCGGGACTGCAAGGCGAGCCGAACCCTGGATCGCCCGCGCCCATTCGTGAGACCGATAAGCGGGACACAGACCCGCCAAGCAATCGCTCGACCCCAGTGCGTGTCGCTCTGACGGACGGCTCGTCATCAGCCTCTGCCAACACCCGCAGGATTGCGCCGCTGACGGTGCCGAACCTGCGCCGGCCGTCAGGCCAGCCGGCCGTCGCGGTTACCTCAGATCGCTCTTGGTCCTCATCGGAAGCCGTGAGAGAATGGGAGACGAGGTCTGATAGGGAGTCGGAGAGGTTTGAGAACTGTCCTCTCAGGCCCATCGAAGTCTCGTCACTCGAACCGTGACGAGCGCTCGGGTCGCTGGTATAGAGTCACCGTCAATCTGTCTTTGCCGGTGTTCATGGAGGTGAGGGGACGTACTCTCGGGCGAGATGTGCCGGGCTGCTCGTCGCTTTCGTCGCGCTGATCGGCGCGGTCGCGGGGTGCGGGGGCTCGACGGCCAACGTCCGAACGGCCGCGCCGACGCCGTTCGGCTACGACGCCGCGCAACCGCTGCGTTTCGTCGACCGGGGGCGGGTCAACCACGACTATCCGATCGCGGTCGACGACGTTTCCTACACGTCCGGTCGCGACCGGATCAGCGCCTTTCTCGTCCGCCCGCCGGGCAGGCGGCGCCCGCTCCCCGCGGTCGTGTACCTGCACGGCGCCCGCGGTGACCGGACGGAGCTGGTCGTCCCGTCGACGTGGCTTGCAGCCCGCGGTGCGATCGCACTCGTGATCACGGCGCCTTCCACTGCCTCACCCGAGCCGGCCGGGCTCTCGGGCGTCCCGTTCCTGCGCTGGCAGGCGCAGATCCAGACGCGCGACATCGTGGCCGTCCGGCGCGCCGTCGACCTGCTCGTACGCCGTCCGGACGTCGATCCGAGCCGGATCGGCTTCGTCGGCTGGAGCTCCGGGGCGCACACGGGTGCGATCCTCGCCGGCGTGGAGCCGCGCCTGCGCGCGCTCGTGCTGATGTCGGGAGGCGTGGCTCCGGTCTCGGCCTACACCGCGCTGGCGCGACCGGCGCTGCGGGCACCGATCCGGCGCTATCTCGGCAGCATCGACCCGCTGCGCTACCTCCGCCTGGCAAAGAGATCGTCGCTCTTCCTCGAGGATGGACGGCGCGAGGCGATCGTCCCGCAGGCGGCGCTGCGCACCTTCGCGCGTGCGACGCCGCCGGGCACGCGGATCCGGTGGTACGACGCCGGTCACGGGCTGGATGACCGCGCCTACCGCGACCAGCTCAGCTGGCTGGCGGCGAAGCTCCGGATCGGCGGGCCGGCGGTGGCAGGCGCAGCCACCGGTCCGTAAGCCACTCCGTAGCCAGCGTCACACCCGGCTCGACGGACGGAGCGAGGGCCGGGTACGCAGAAAACCCCGATGCCGAGGTGCCTGCCCGCGGCTTGAATGAGAGCGAGCCAACAAAGGGGGGGCGATGATCACGGAGACGCAGACGACCTTCGATCGCGTCCTGCAGTTGCTCGCAGACGGCGAGTGGCACACGGAGGAGGAGCTCGAGGAGGTCAGCTACTTCCCGCGCGAGTGGGTGAAGGAGCTCGACGCGAGCGGCTACCCCGTCGCGACGATCGAGGACGGGGGCCTGCGACTGCGGTTGGCCGGGCGCGATCGATAGCCCCACCTCGAGGCCGTCCCCCCGGGCGGCTGGGCGCGGCTCGATGTAGGCTCCGACCGGGTGTGCCGGGAAGTCTGGTCGGCGTCGACTCATGCCGACCGCGCTCGCCATCCCACTGTTCGTCGCGTCCCTCGCCGTGGCGCTCGTGTCGGCGGCGCTCTTCGCCCGTACGCTCGATCGGCTCGGCGTCCGGATCGGCCTTCCCGAGGCGTTGCTCGGCCTCCTCACGGCGCTGGCCGCGGACTGCCCGGAGATCGTCTCGGCGGTCGTTGCGCTCATCAAGGGAGCGACGTCGGTGAGCCTCGGAGTCGTGGTCGGGTCGAACGTCTTCAACCTGGCGGCCATGCTGGGGTTGACCGTCCTGCTCGCGGGTCGGATCCGGCTCCCGCGCGAGACGGTCGTGATCGAGGGCGGCGTGGGGGTGCTCGTGACCCTGATTGCCGGCGGAGTGGTTCTCGGCGTCGTCCCGGCCGCGGCCGGCGTCGTCCTGATCGCCTGTGTGCTCGCTCCGTACCTCCTGCTGCTCGCGCGCGGGCCACGGATCGCCCGCCGTCTGTTCCCGGAGCGGATCGGCCGCGGTCTCACGCGCGCCCTCGGCGAGCGGGAGCACTGGGGCCATCACGAGAGAGTCGAGGAGGCCGCTATCTGGAAGCTGGTCGCGGTGATGGTGCCCGCAGTCGCCCTCATCGTGCTCGGCAGCACGGGCATGGTCGAGACGGCGGTGTCTCTGGCTGACCACTGGGACGTGCCGCGGACGTTGGTGGGCGTCCTCGTGCTCGCCCCGTTGACCAGCGTCCCGAACGCCTACACCGGCGCACGGCTCGGGCTGGCCAACCGTGGGGCCGCGCTGGTCAGCGAGACGCTCAACTCGAACACGCTCAACCTCGTCGCCGGAGCCGTCGTCCCGGCCCTCGTCGTCAGCGTCGTCTCGCTGACGACCGAGACGAAGCTCGACTTCGCCTGGCTGATCGTGATGACAGTCGTCTCCCTGCTGATGCTCTCGCGATCGCGCGGCATGGGGCGTCTCGACGGTGTCGTGCTGATCGGCCTCTTCGTCGCCTTCTGCGTTGTCGAGGTCGCGCGGACGTAAGGCTGTTCGGACCGCCTGCGGCTTCCCGTTGCATGATGAGGTCGTGAGCCCGCCTCGCCCGTCGGAGTGGTCCCTCGTGCGCCTGCCGTCCGGGTCGCTGGGCGACCGGATCCGGCGGTTGCTCGCCGCCGACAATGCCCGGTGGCCGAGCGGGGTCGCGGTGAGCGTTGCCCTCGTGTTCGCGATCACGGGCGTGATCGAACTGCTGAAGCCACACGTGCCCGTGCTCAGCCTGGCGGTGCTCTATCTCTTCGCGGTGCTGCCCGTCGCCGTCGTCTGGGGGCTTCCGTACTCGATCGGGGTGTCGGTGGCCAGCATGCTCGCGTTCAACTTCTTCTTCCTGCCGCCGCTCTACACGCTCACCCTGGCCGACTCGCGGAACTGGTTCGCGCTCGCCGTCTTCCTCGTGACCGCCGTCGTCGTCAGCGAGCTGGCGGCCGGCTTCCGCCGCCGGGGGAGGGAGTCGGCCCTGCTCGCCGAGATCGCGACGTCGCTCCTCGAGCGCGGCGAGGTCAGCGAGGAGCTCGAGCGGATCGCGGGGGAGGCCGCGCGTGCGCTCCAGGTGGAGCGGGCGGAGATCGCGCTCGGAGAGCCGGCAAGAGCCGCGGTCGCCGCCGAGCGCTATCCGCTCACGGCCGGCGATCGCCGGGTGGGGACGATCGTCCTCGAGCGCCCACGCCGTGGGAGTGCCGCCGCGAGGCGCAGACTGCTGCCGGCGCTCGCGTCGCTCCTCGGCGTGGCAATCGACCGGGAACGGCTTGCCCGCGAAGCGCTCGAGGCAGAGGCGTTGCGGCGGAGCGACGCGATGAAGACCGCGGTGCTGCGCGCCGTGAGCCACGATCTGCGGACGCCGCTGATGGCGATCCTCACCTCGGCATCCGCGCTCTCGCGGCGCGACCTCGAGCTCCAGCCGGGCGATCGCGACGACCTGCTCGCGACGATCAGCGGCGAGGCCGCGCGTCTCGACCGGCTCGTCGGCAACCTGCTCGACCTGTCGCGGCTGCAGGCCGGGGCCGCCCGGCCCGAGCCCGCACCGTGGACGATCGACGACCTGGTCATCCAGGCGCTGAGCGAGATCGGCGCCTCCGCGGAGCGCGTCGAGGTCTCGTTCCCGGACGACTCGCCGGTGGTGCGGGTCGACGCCCAGCAGATCGAGCGTGCTCTCGTCAACCTGATCGAGAACGCGCTCGGCTATTCACCGGCGGCCGAGCCCGTCCTGCTGCAGGTGTCCACGCACGGCGCGGACGTCCTCGTCCGGGTCGTCGACCACGGCCCCGGCGTCTCGCAGGACGAGCTGGAGCGGATCTTCGAGCCCTTCCATCGCGGGCGGGGCGTGGGCTCCGTGACCGGCGCGGGCCTCGGGCTCGCGATCGTCCGCGGGTTCGCCGAGGCCAACGGCGGCCGGGTCTGGGCCGAGTCGCGGGCAGGGCAAGGGGCGACGTTCGTTCTCGCACTTCCGCTGGAGCGGGGCGAGCCGTGAGCGGGTCGCGCGTTCTCGTCGTCGACGACGAGGAGCAGATCCTCCGCGCGCTGAAGACGAGCCTCCAGGCGGCCGGGTACGAGGTCGAGACCGCGGACACGGCCGCGGGCGCGCTGACGGCGGCGGCCATGCGCCCTCCCGAGGCGCTCATCCTCGACCTGGTGCTACCCGACGGCTCGGGAATCGAGGTCTGCCGCGAGCTGCGCGCCTGGAGCTCGGCGCCGGTGATCGTGCTCTCGGTTGTCGGCGACGAGGCGGAGAAGATCGCCGCGCTCGACGCGGGTGCCGACGACTACGTGACGAAGCCCGTCGGCCTCGACGAGCTGCTCGCCCGTCTCCGGGCGGTCCTGCGGCGGGCGGCTCCGTCGGGTGAGCCGGTGATCGCCGTCGGAGAGCTCGAGGTCGATCTCGAGAAGCGGGAGGTGCGGGTGAAGGGCAAGCCCGTGCACCTCACTCCGCACGAGTTCGAGCTGCTCCGCTTCCTCGCCCGCCATGAGGGCAAGCTGCTCACGCACCGGATGATCCTGCAGGAGGTCTGGGGGCCGGGGTACGGGGAGGCGACAAACATCCTCCACGTCAACGTGTCGCAGCTGCGGCGCAAGATCGAGCCCGATCCGGCCCGGCCCCGGTATCTGCTCACCGAGCCGGGAGCCGGCTACCGGCTCGTCGACCCGTCGACGCGAGGCTGAAGCCGAAACCGCCTTCAGACTTTCCTCAGACGGAGAGGCCGAATCCAGAGGCGGCGTTGAGAGGGCGGGCCGTACGTTCGACCCGTGAAGGTTTTCACCCGGACGAACGGTGTCGTGTCGGCGCGGCAGCGGCGGTCGCTCGAGAAGTCGCTCCGCGGCATCCTCCACAGCCTCGACCCGAAGCTCCTTCCCGGCGCGTCCCCGTTGAATCGCGCGGGCCTGTGGGTCTACGCGCCGGAGATCAAGGCGCTGGCCGACCGCGTCGGCGACCTCGGGCGGCCCGTCTCCCGTCACGGCCTCGAGCTCGTGCGCAACCTGCTGGCCGACGGCGGCAGCCCGCTCTACGACCGTGACCGCGCCGGCGAGCTACCGGAGACGGTGAAGCGAATCCTCGTCGCGTTGGAGCTCCGCTGATGGGCGACGTCGCCGCCGTCGCGATCGGGCTCGCCTGCTTCGCGGTCGCGTTCCTGATCCTCTACGTCCTGGACAGGGTCTGATGTCCGCGGGCGACGCCTTCGGTCTCGCGATCGCGCTGGCCGTGCTCATCTACCTGGTGTATGCCCTGTTCCGCGGGGAGAAGTTGTGAGTAGCCAGGGCATCTCGCAGGTGCTCGTCTACGGGATCGTCCTGATCGCGCTCTCGTACCCGCTCGGGATCTACATGTCCCGGGTGTACGACCGCGAGCGCTTCCTGGCCGGCCGGCTCGGCTGGCTGCGCGCGATCGAGCGCGGCTTCTACCGGACGATCGGCACCGACTCGAGCAAGGAGCAGGACTGGAAGAGCTACGCGAAGACGGTGCTCGTGTTCAGCGTTCTGTTCTCGGGCCTGTTGTACGCGATCCAGCGCCTGCAGGCGCATCTGTTCCTGAACCCGGACCATCTGCCGGCGGTTCCGTCGCACATCGCGCTGAACACGACTGCCAGCTTCGTCACGAACACGAACTGGCAGTACTACGGCGGCGAGTACACGATGTCGTACCTGTCGCAGATGACCGGCCTCGCCGTCCAGCAGTTCGTGTCGGCGGGCGTCGGGATGGCCGTGCTCGCGGCCGTCATTCGCGGCATCTCCCGGCGCTCGACGACGGAGCTCGGGAACTTCTGGGTCGACCTCTACCGCTCTTGCACCTACGTCCTGCTGCCGCTCGCGCTCATCCTGACGGTGATCCTCATCTCCCAGGGCGTGCCGCAGACGTTCAGCGGCCACGCGACGGCAACGACGCTCGAGGGCGCGACGCAGACGATCGCCCGTGGCCCGGCGGCGTCGATGATCTCGATCAAGCAGCTGGGGACGAACGGCGGCGGCTTCTACAACTCGAACTCGGCCGTGCCGTTCGAGAACCCGAACGGGCTCACGAACTTCCTGGAGATGATCGCGATCCTGCTGATCCCGGCGGCGCAGGTCTTCATGTTCGGGCGGATGGTGCTGGCGCGCCGCCACGCCTGGATGGTGTTCGCGGCGATGTTCGCGATGTTCGCGATCGGCGTCGCCGTGAACTATCCCGCCGAGCAGCACGGCTCGGCCGTGCTACGGGCCTCGGGGGTGAACATCACGCAGGGCAACGGCTCGAGCGGCGGCAACATGCAGGACAAGGAAGTCCGCTTCGGGTTGGCCAACAGCGCGATCTGGACGACCGCGACCTCCGACGCCTCGAACGGCTCCGTCAACGCGGGACTCGACGCGCAAACGCCGGCCGGCGGGTCCGTCCCCTTGATCAACCTGTTCGTCGGCGAGGTGATCTTCGGGGGGGTCGGCTCGGGCCTGTACGGGATGTTCTTCTACATCATCATCGCCGTCTTCGTGGCCGGCCTGATGGTCGGCCGGACGCCGGAGTGGCTCGGGAAGAAGATCGAGGCGCGCGAGATCAAGTACGCGGCCCTCGGGGCGCTGTTCGTGCCGACGATGGTGCTGGCGATGACCGCGGTCGCGATCGTGACCAAATCCGGGCTGGCCTCCGTCTACAACCCGGGCGTCCACGGGTTCACCGAGACGCTGTACGCCTACACCTCGCAGTCGAACAACAACGGGAGCGCCTTCGCCGGGTACGGCGCGACAAACTTCTCCGCCGAGTTCGGGACCGTCGCGCTCTATCTGGGCCGGTTCGTGCCGATGCTCGCGGCGCTGGCGCTCGCCGGCTCGATCGGGCGCAAGAAGATCGTCCCGGCCTCCGCAGGAACGTTCCGCACCGACGGCGCCACGTTCGTCGTGCTGCTCATCGGCGTGATCGTGCTGACCGCCGGCCTGATGATCCTGCCCGCGCTGACGCTCGGGCCGATCGTGGAGGGGCTCGGCTGATGCTGCGCGACCTCAAGACATCTGTCATCGCCGTCGTCGTTCTGACGGTCGTGTTCGGGCTCACCTGGCCGGCGATCATGACCGGCTTCGCGCAGGTCGCCTTCAACCACCAGGCGAACGGAAGCCTGATCAAGGTGCACGGCAAGGTCGTCGGCTCGGAGCTGGCAGCCCAGTCGTTCACGAAGCCGCAGTACTTCCACGAGCGGCCCTCGGCGACGGCACCGGCGTACAACGCCGGCGCGACCACCTTCGACAACCTCGGCCCGACGAGCCCCGATCTCGCCAAGGCGATCAAGCAGAACGTCCAGGCGATCCTGAAGCTCGAAGGCCCGTACAACCCCGGCCTGACGGTGCACGACATCCCGGTCGACGCTGTGACGACGTCCGCCTCCGGGATCGATCCAGACATCTCGCCCGCGTACGCGCAGCTCCAGTCTCGACGCGTCGCGGCTGTCCGGCACATGAGCCTTTCAGCGGTGAAGAAGCTGATCTCCGCCAACACCGACGGCCGTTCGCTCGACTTCTTCGGCGAGCCCGGCGTCAACGTTCTCGAGCTCAACGTCGCCCTCGACAAGGCACAGGGGAACTAGTGCCCCATCCAGCACGGCATACCGGCTTCTGGAACGCGATCACGCTGCGCGCTGCGGCGTCCTCAGTCGCGCCCGTATTTGCCAATACGAGCGCTCCCTGCGTCCTTGCATCGCTTGGTGCTCGCGCCCCAGAAGCTCGGCGGCAGCACCGGAAGGGGCACTGATGGCACGCAAGTCGGCAAGCGTCTTCTCACAGGAGATCGTCCTTTCGGCGGTTCGCGACTCGTTCCCGAAGCTCGATCCGCGGGGGCAGGTCAAGAACCCCGTCATGTTCATCGTCGAGCTGGGGAGCCTGATCACCACGGTGATCTTCTTCCTCGACATCGCGCGCGGGACCACCGGCCAGCTCTGGTTCGTGGGAGTGATCACGGTCTGGCTGTGGTTGACGGTGCTGTTCGCCAACTTCGCCGAGGCCGTCGCCGAAAGCCGTGGCAAGGCGCAGGCGAACGCTCTGCGCGCGACACGGACGACCACGGTCGCGCGCGTGCGACTCGACGGTGGCGGCTTCCGGGAGGTGCCCGCGCCCGAGCTGCAGAGGGGCGACATCGTCGTGGTCAACGCGGGCGAGTTCATCCCCGCCGACGGCGAGATCATCGAGGGCGTCGGCTCCGTGGACGAGTCGGCGATCACGGGCGAGTCCGCCCCGGTGATCCGCGAGTCGGGCGGCGACCGCTCCGGCGTGACCGGCGGCACGCGCCTGCTCTCGGACCAGCTGGTGATCCAGGTCACGCAGGAGCCGGGCAAGTCGTTCCTGGACCGGATGATCGCGCTCGTCGAGGGCGCCGAGCGGCGCAAGACCCCGAACGAGATCGCCCTCAACATCCTGCTCGCCGGCCTGACGATCACCTTCCTGGCCGCGGTGGTGACGCTGCAGCCGTTCGCCGTCTACGCCGGCTCGCCGCAGTCGCAGACCGTCCTGATCGCGCTGCTCGTCGCGCTGATCCCGACCACGATCGGCGCGCTGCTGTCGGCGATCGGGATCGCCGGGATGGACCGCCTCGTGCAGCGCAACGTCCTGGCCATGTCCGGGCGCGCCGTCGAGGCGGCCGGCGACGTCGACGTGCTGCTGCTCGACAAGACCGGCACGATCACGCTCGGCAACCGCCAGGCGGTCGAGTTCGTCCCCGTCGACGGCGTCGCCGACGTCGAGCTCGCCGAGGTCGCCCAGCTGGCCTCGCTCGCCGACGAGACGCCGGAGGGCCGCTCGATCGTCGTGCTGGCGAAGGAGAAGTACGGACTGCGCGAGCGCGAGTTCGGCTCCCACGAGGCGACCTTCATTCCCTTCTCCGCGACGACGCGCATGAGCGGAGTCGACATGGACGGCCGCAAGCTGCGCAAGGGGGCCGCGGACGCAGTGAAACGCTTCGTCGAGGAGCAGGGCGGACGCCCCCCCGCCCGACTCGACGAGGAGGTCGACAAGATCGCCCGCGCCGGCGGGACGCCGCTCGTCGTCGCCCAGGACAACTGGATCCTCGGCGTCATCCACCTGAAGGACATCGTCAAGGGCGGCATGAGCCACCGCTTCGACGAGCTGCGCAAGATGGGCATCAGCACGATCATGATCACCGGTGACAACCGCGTCACCGCCGCGGTCATCGCGCAGGAGGCAGGCGTCGACGACTTCCTCGCCGAGGCAACCCCCGAGGCGAAGATGGCGCTGATCAAGGAGGAGCAGGCGAAGGGNNACCCGACCAAGCTGATCGAGATCGTCGAGGTGGCCAAGCAGCAGCTGATCACCCGCGGAGCCCTGACCACGTTCTCGATCGCCAACGACGTGGCCAAGTACTTCGCCATCCTCCCGGCGATGTTCGCGTTCACCTACGCGGCGAAGCACGGCGCGCGAGGCCCGCTGGACGCGCTCAACGTCATGCACCTCGGCGATCCCAAGAGCGCGATCGTCTCGGCGATCATCTTCAACGCGCTGATCATCCCGGCCCTCGTCCCGCTCGCGCTCAAGGGCGTCAAGTACCGGGCGATCGGCGCCACCGCGCTGCTCCGGCGCAACCTGATCATCTACGGCGCCGGCGGCGTCGTCCTCCCCTTCGTCGGCATCAAGCTGATCGACCTGATCGTGCACAACCTGCTCGGGGCATGAACCCGTGAGCGGCCAGGGGATCGTGCAAGGACTCGCCCACTAGGGTGATTGCATGCGTGGTCACTACCGGATCCTGGTCGGGATGGCTGCGGGCGTCGGCAAGACCTACCGGATGCTCCAGGAGGGCCGGCAGGCGCAGGAGCAGGGGCGCGACGTCGTGATCGGCTACCTCGAGCCCCACGACCGGCCGGAGACGGCGGTGCTCGCCGAAGGGCTCGAGGTCGTGCCGCGCCTGCGGGCCGAGCATGGCGGCCTCGAGCTCGAGGAGATGGACGTTGACGCCGTCATTCGCCGCAAGCCGGAGCTCGCGCTGATCGACGAGCTCGCGCACACGAACGCCGCCGGCACGCGCAACCAGAAGCGGTACGAGGACGTCGACGAGGTGTTAGAGGCCGGCATCTCCGTGATCTCGACGGTGAACATCCAGCACCTCGAGAGCCTGAACGACTCGATCTTCGAGCTGACCGGCGTGCGCGTCCGCGAGACGTTCCCGGACCGCATCATCGACGAGGCGGACGAGGTCGTGCTCGTCGACCTCTCGCCCGAGGAGCTGCAGGAGCGGCTTCGCGCCGGCAAGGTCTATCCGCCCGAGCGGGCCGAGGTCGCGCTCCAGAACTTCTTCCGGCACGACAACCTCGCCGCCCTGCGGGAGCTCGTGCTGCGCGAGGTGGCCGAGGACGTCGAGGCGCGCCGGCGACCGGCGATTCTCGACGCGCTCAGCCAGCAGGCCGTCGCCGAGCGCGTACTGGCGCTGGTCGAGCCGCAGCCGAAGTCCCAGCGCATCATCCGCCGGGCCTGGCGCTCCGCGCAGCGTCTCGGCTCGGAGATCGACGCGGTCTGGGTGCGCAAGCCCGGCCGCGAGCCCACCGCCGAGGAGGCGACCCAGCTGGCCGCGCTGCGGCGACTCGCCTCGGTGCTCGGTGTCCACTTCCTCGAGGAGGAGGGCGACGACCTGGTCGAGACGGTGCGCCGCGTCGTGAACGACCGGGGATCGACCTACATCTTCGTCGGCACGCCCGACGAGCGGCGCCGCGTCGAGGTGCTCCGGGGATCGCTGCTCTCGAGGATGGTGCGCGAGCTGCCGGGCATCGACATCCGCGTCGTGACCGACCGCGCGCTGCGAGAGGAGCGGTCGGTGTGATCCTGCCGTTCCGCAGGCGACGTCGTGCTCCGTACGCGAAGCGGGTGCTCGTCCCGTTCACGGGCGGCGAGCTCGACCCGACGGTGCTGAACGCGTCGATCCGGATCGCGCGGGCGGAGGAGGCGACGCTCGTGCCCGCCTATCTCATCGTCACGCCGCTCGAGTTCGCCCTCGACGCGCCGATGCACCAGCAGGTCGTGGTCGCCATGCCGCTGCTGGAGGCGGTCGAGAACGCGGCCCTGAAGGCCGGGGTGCCGGTCGATGCGCGGATCGAGAGCGGTCGCACGCCGATCCACGCGCTGCAGCGTCTCTGGGACGTCGAGCGCTTCGACCGGATCGTCGTGCCGGCGCCGCCCGCCGGCGAGCCGGGGTTCGCGCCGAGGGACCTGCTCTGGATCCTCACCCACGCGCCGAGCGAGACGGTGATCCTGCGCCCGCAGCCGGACGGCGCCGCGGCCGAGGAGCCGGCCGGCGCTCTGGCCCTGTAGCCGCTGCTCGTCGCGCCTGCCGTGACTAGTCTGCGCGTCGATGTCGATCGGCCTTTCCCCGGGGGAGTTCGGCGCCCGCCGCGAGCGGCTGCTGGAGCACGTGCGCGGCCGCGGGCTCACGGGCTGCGTGCTCTTCGACGAGCACTACATCCGCTACTTCACGAACTTCGGCTTCCTCGCGACCGAGCGGCCGGTCGCCCTGGCCGTCGGCGTCTCCGGAGACATGGCCGTGTTCGTCCCCGAGTTCGAGGTCGAGCGGGTGCGCGCCGAGACCGTGTTCGAGCGGATCGAGTCGTACCCTGAGTACCCGGGGATCGAGCATCCGATGCGGATCCTGCAGCGGGTGCTCGCCGACATGGGGATCGGCGGCGCGATCGGGGCCGACCAGGACGGCTATCCGGGCATCCTCGGCTACCAGGGCCCGCAGCTCAGCGAGGTCACGGAGAGCCGCGTCGATCCGGTCGCGCCGTTCGTCGAGAGCCTGATGGTGCGCAAGAGCGAGGCCGAGGTGGCGCTGATCCGCGAGAGCGCCCGGTGGTGCGGGCACGCTCATCGCCTGCTCCAGGAGTCCAGCCGACCGGGAGTGACCGAAGCCGAGGCCAGCCTGCGGGCCGGCCACGAGGCGACGCTCGCCATGCTCGACACGCTCGGCTCGTCGTACGGCGGGCAGCTGGCCTCGTCCGACGGTGTGTCGGCCGGCTACCGCGGCCAGATCGGCCTGCGGAGCTCGTGGGCGCACGCGATCGCCCACAACATCGTGTTCCGCGAGGGCGACGTCCTCGTGACCGAGACCAGCGCCCCGATCTGGGGCTACAACGCCGAGCTCGAGCGGGCGATGATCATCGGCGAGCCGACCGGCGAGATGCGGCGCCTGTTCGACCACATGGTCGCTGCCCAGCAGACCGCGTTCGCCGCGCTCCGGCCCGGCGTGACCTGCGCCGACGTCGACAGCGCGATGCTCGGCTACTTCGAGGCCAACGATCTGCTGCCGAACTGGAGGCAGCACACCGGCCACGCGATCGGTCTGCGCAACCACGAGGCGCCGTTCCTCGACGTCGGCGACCACACGCGAATCGAGCCGGGGATGGTGTTCACGATCGAGCCGGGCGTCTACGCAAGCGAGGTCGGCGGCTTCCGCCACTCCGACACCGTGGTCGTCACCGACGACGGGATCGACGTCCTCACGGACTACCCGCGGGACCTGGAGAGCCTGATCATCCCGGCGTGACCGGCGGCGCCAGCTCGGGAGGCCAGGCGGCGCGCTCGGCGCCCGCGCGGTAGGCCGTCTCGAGGAAGTCGAGCAGCGCCTGCCGCGGATCCGTCGCGGTCCGCACGGCCTCGTACGGGAGCACGAGCTCGCCCAGCGCGGCGTTCCAGCCGGGGGTCGCCTCGATCCGGTCCGGCTGTGGCCACGTGTACGCGAAGAAGATCGGCTCGCGGACGTTGTCATCGCCCGGCCAGAAGCCGGCGCAGGCCTGCTCGGCGTCGTGCGTGAGCCGCATGATCACGTCGGTGTCGGCGGGCGGCTCGAGCAGCCGTCCCGAGAAGCGGGTGTAGCCGAGGTCGAGCGAGCCCCAGTAGAACTGGACGGGGGAGACCCTGCCCAGGAAGCGGGCGCGGTGCTCCTTCATGACCGAGTCGACGGCGACGAGGGCGTGCCAGAAGCGATTGGCCCAGTCCGGCTCGTAGCTCGAGTGCTCGACGTCCTCCGGGTAGGGAGTGCGGTTCGCGACCTCGGTCGGAGTGGTCGTGATCTCGACCGGGACACCGGCCCGCTCGAGCGCGCCCATCAGCTCCGCGTAGAAGTCGGCGACGGTCCGCGGCTCCAGCCGGATCTGCTCGACGGCGCCGGCCACCGTGCGCACCGAGACGACGTGGTCGACGAAGTCGACGTCCACGTCGAAGACGCCGTTCGGGTGCGGGATCGGCGAGGTGTTCAGGCCGCGGGCCGTGACGTAGAGCGGCACCTGCGCCCACTGCGGCTCCATCGGCGCGAGCGCGAGCCGCAACTTGCCCACGATCTGCAGATACATGTGCAGCGTGTGCCGGGTGTCGCGCCACGCCTCGTAGGGAAGCTCAGGCCAGGGCAAGCGCGACCTCGTCCACGAAGCACCAGGCCCAGTCCTCACCTGGCTCGGCGGAGCGGACGAGCGGATGGCCGCTCTCGCCGGCGTGGGCCCGGGCATGCCGGTTCGGCGAGGAATCGCAGCAGCCGACCTTGCCGCAGCTCAGGCACATGCGCAGATGGAGCCAGCGGTCGCCGGTCTTCAGGCACTCCTCGCAGCCGAGCAGCGGATCGGGCAACTCGGTCACCGACACGCTGTCGAGGTGCGAGCACGCGGCCATGCGCCAGCGTAGCTGTGGCCGGGACCGCGAGGCGAGCCCCGCTGGGCGGGGCTCGCCTCGTGAGCCGTCGTCGGTCGCTGCGCCTCAGCGCGTCTCGACGCCGACGACGTTGAACTGCTTGTCGACGTAGACGGTGACGGGCGTGCCGTCTGCCTTGACCATGTGGGCCTCGTAGGCGGCGTGGCCGTCCGCGTCCGTCTCGACGCGGACGATCGAGGCGCCGCTGCCGACCTTGGCCTGGGCGAGCTGCGTCACCTTCGACGCGGTGTCGCCCGTGAGCAGCGTCTCGTCGCTCCGTTGGGCGCCCCACGGGTTCTGGGCGTTCGGTGCTGCGGCCGACGGTGCGGGCGCCGAGCTCGGCGCCGCTGACCTGGGAGCCGCGGCCGTGCTCGCCGTGGTCGTGGTGGACGTGGACCCCGTTCCGCTCGCGGCTGCGGCGATGCCGTAGCTTCCGAGCGCGGCTCCGACGACGACTGCTCCGCCGACGAGGACCCGTGGAACCGCCCTGTGCTTCCTGTCCATCGGTGACTCCTTTTCTGTTGATGTGACGCGTCCGGTGGACGCTCTTCAACAGTGCGCCGGGAGGCTGAGCAGCGCCTGGGCGGCGTATGAGAGTTCGATAGGAGTCACCGGGCGCGGAACCCGGCCGTTCGGGCCGAGGTCCGCGCCCTGCGTCAGGTGCGCTCTACGCGGCCGACGAGTCCGACTGCCAGAGGTGGAACGCGTTCCCCTCGCTGTCGTGGCAGGCAGCGAACCAGCTGTGGCCCGGCACCGGCGACTTGCTCTCGGCATCGCCGCCCAGCTCGCGCACCTTCGCCGACGACGCCTCGATGTCGTCGGTCGCGAAGTAGAAGTTCGGGTGGCCGCTGCGGCTGTCGGACGGGAACACGGCCGCGGAACTCGACGTGGACGATCTCTCCAGCCATGTCCTCTCCTCCTCTCCTTCGGTTCGTAGCTCGGTCCCGGAACCCTATCCCCGCGGGAGATCGCGGCCTTCCCGACTCAGGTTCCGGCCTTCACGCTCGATCGGATGACGCTCGCACGAGGGTCGCGAGCGGGCGGCGCCGAGCCGACCTATAAGGCGATGTTCGTCAACTACAGGAGGTTCGCAATGCGCCGCAGCATGCGCCTTATCGCCGTACTGCTCGTGGTCGGCGCCGTCGGATTCGGCGCCTCGGCCGCATTTGGCACGACCGGCAGCTCGACCGCCGGAAGCCTGTCCTTCTCGGTCACGCTTCCGAACAGCGTCACCGCAGGCCAGTACGCGGTCTGGAACGCCAACATCTCGAACGGAGCCCAGGCATCGGCACTCGACGCCCTGGTCTCGTTCACGCTCACCGGGCCCGGCGTCAACAAGACGACGATGCCGCTCCCGTTCCACTTCGCCCCGGGCAAGTCGATCGCCCGCAGTGGCTCGTTCCGCGTGCCAGTGCATGCAGCGGCCGGCGACTACACGGTGACGATGAACGTCAACGCCGGGCAGGCTGGATCCGGCCAGGCGAGCGCCACGTCGACAGTCGGGTAGTCGGATAGCCGAGGAGCTCGCCTCCGGCCCGGGCCGCAGGGGCTGCCGACGAGCACCTCATCCGATGCGAAGAGGGCCGGTACGAACCGGCCCTCTTCGCATCTTCGGAGAGACCTACCCGGCGACCGGCGCGAATGTGCCGGCGCGGTACACCTGGCCCTCGAGCTGGCGGCCGAGCACGCCCTCGAGCCACTGCGCGACGCCGATCAGCTCGTCCAGGTCGACTCCGGTCTCGATTCCCTCGCCGTGCAGCATGTAGACGAGGTCCTCGGTCGAGATGTTGCCCGTCGCGCGCGGCGCGAACGGACAGCCGCCGATGCCGCCGACCGACGCGTCGAGCACCGTCGCGCCCGACGCGATCGCCTCGTAGGCGTTCGCAAAGCCGGTCGAGCGGGTGTTGTGGAGATGGACGCCGACCGGCTTGCCGAGCTTGGCGGCCTCGGAGACGAGATGCCGGACCTGCCTCGGCACGCCGACCCCGACCGTGTCTGCGAGGACGATCTCGTCGGTGCCGCTGGCGACGATCCGGGCGGCGATCTCGAGCACGCGCTCGGGGTCGATCGCGCCCTCGAACGGGCAGCCGAACGCGGTGCCGATCGTGACCGTCACGCGGATCCCGTCAGCGTGGGCCTGCGAGACGATCCGTTCCCCGGACTGCACGGACTCCTCGACCGAGGCGCCCGAGTTGCGCCGGTTGAACTCCTCGCTGGCGGCGAACGCGAAGTGGACCTCGTCGAGGCCCGTCTCGCGCAGCCGGTCGTATCCCCGGTCGTTCAGGGCTAGGCCCGCGTAGACCACGCCGGGCACACGGTCGATCGCCGCGACGACCTCCTCGGCGCCCGCCATCTGGGGAACGCGCGCCGAGTTGACGAAGCTGACGGCCTCGACCCGGGGCAGGCCCGCGGCGGCGAGCCGGTTGACGAGCTCGGCCCGCACCTCGGGGTCGAGGACCTTCGGGTCGTTCTGGAGACCGTCGCGCGGCCCGACGTCGCAAATCGTGATCTGCATCGCGCTCCTCCTCGCCCCAACCATATCCCTGCGCGCGAGAGAGGTGTCCGATGCGGCAGGTAGAAACAATCAGCGCAATCGACTCAAGGAGCAGGCTGATGTCGAACTACGAACAGCGGATGCAGGACACGTACGCGGCCGCGATGGGCACTGGCTGGACCGCGTATGCAGGTGTGTTGTTGCTGGCGAGCGGCGCCTTTGACGTCATCGCGGGCGTCGCCCTGCTCGCGAAGAACAGCCATCTCGCCTCGGGGTTGTTCTGGGGCCGGCCGTTCTGGGGCGTCGTCTTCCTGATCATCGGCGGCGTCATGCTCTACGCCGGGCTCGGTTTGCTCACGAAGATCCCCGGGGCGCGGGCGATCGGCATCCTCGTCACGATCGTGG
Organism: Actinomycetota bacterium; assembly: GCA_003134505.1. Lineage (GTDB taxonomy): Bacteria > Actinomycetota > Thermoleophilia > Gaiellales > Gaiellaceae > PALSA-612. The sequence goes on from PLBK01000047.1 coordinate 94,352, forward strand.
CCGGGTTTGTGGGATTGCTCTGGGCCGCCGGGGGCGCGCCCGCGAACACGACCTGGGTGCTGGTCGGGATCGCGGTCGACTTGCTCATCCTGTACGCGCTCGTCGCGCGCGGGGAAGGAGCCGCGCCGAAAGCCTGAGCGGTTCGCGAGGCGGTTTGCGAGGGCCCCGCTTCGGGGCCCTCACGCTTTCCGGGCGACGACCAGCGTGTCGATCGCGTCGGCCCCGCCGTCGCCGGTCTCGACGCGACGGGTGACGCGCTCCGCTTTCTCGACGGCGAGCCCGTCCAGCTCGCGGGCGATCTCGTCCGGGGTGTAGAGCACCTCCGGGCGCGACGGGCCGGGCGCGCCGGTGCCGAGGTTCGTCACGTCGTGGCCGACGACCACGATCCTTCCGCCCGGGGCAAGCGCTCCCGCGCCACGCGCCAGGATCGCCCTCCGCTCCTCCCGCGGCACGTGGACGTAGAGGACGAGGACGACGTCGAACGCCTCGGCCGCAGGCTCGTAGTCGCGGAGGTCGGCGAGCACCCAGCTCACCTCCGGGTGCGCCTCTCGGGCCAGGTCGAGCGCCACCTCCGAGAAGTCGACGCCGGTCACGCGCCAGCCGCGGTCGGCGAGCCAGCCTGCGCTCCGGCCGGCACCGCAGCCGAGGTCGAGCGCCCTCCCTGGAGCGAGCGAGCCGAGCTCGGCGTCGAGCACGTCGCTCGGATCGTCGTCGCAGTGGAAGCCGCGCTCGCGCCAGCGGCGATCCCAGTCCTCGCGTCCCATAAAGCGTTGAATACATGATGCGCATCGACGATGGAGAAGACCCGACGTTTCCGCGACCGGGCCGAGGCGGGACGGCGCCTCGGCGAGCGCTTGAGCGCGTACGCCGGCCGCGGCGACGTGGTCGTGCTGGGGCTGCCGCGCGGCGGCGTCCCGGTGGCGCGCGAGGTCGCCCTGGCGCTCGCAGCACCGCTCGACGTGTTCCTCGTCCGCAAGCTCGGGTTTCCCGGCCAGCCCGAGCTCGCCATGGGCGCGATCGCGAGCGGCGGCACGCGCGTCCTCAACGAGCAGCTCGTGCGGGAGCTGCGGCTCGACGACGAGCTGATCGAGCGCGTGGCCGAGCGGGAGGGGGCGGAGCTCGTTCGCCGCGAGCAGGCGTATCGCGGCGACCGGCCGCCGCCCGACCTCCGGGGCCGAACGGTTGTGCTCGTCGACGACGGTCTCGCCACCGGCGCGACGATGCGCGCCGCCGTCGCGGCCGTGCGCAGCCGGGGGCCGCAGCGGATCGTCGTGGCCGTTCCGACCGCGCCGCCTCCCGCGCTGGACGAGCTCCGCCCCGAGGTCGACGAGCTCGTCTGCCTCATCGCACCGGACCCGTTCCACGCCGTCGGGCTCTGGTACGAGGACTTCCGCGAGATCTCGGACGAGGACGTGCGGCGCCTGCTTGCGTTCCCGCGCGAGGAGCAAGTCGACGCGGGCGGAGCCGAGGGCAACCTCGTTATGCCCGTGGGCGCGCGCGGGCTCGTCCTGTTTGCGCACGGGTCGGGCTCGAGCCGGTTCAGCCCGCGGAACCGCCACGTCGCCGGCGTGCTCGAGGACGCGGGGCTGGCGACGCTCCTCGTCGACCTGCTGACGACGGAAGAGGAGCAGATCGACCTGCGCACCCGCGAGCTGCGCTTCGACATCGGGCTGCTCGCCGAGCGCCTGCTGGCAGCGGCCGGGTGGGCGGGCCGCGACGAGCGGACGCGGGGGCTGTCGCTCGGCCTGTTCGGGGCCAGCACCGGGGCCGCCGCCGCGCTCGTCGCCGCGGCCCGGGAGCCGGCGGCGGTGCGCGCGGTCGTCTCGCGGGGCGGCCGTCCGGACCTGGTCGGCCCCGCGCTTGCGGAGGTGCGTGCCCCGACGCTGCTCGTCGTCGGCGGCCGCGACGAGCTCGTGCTCGATCTCAACCGCAGCGCGATGGAGGCGATGACCGGTGCGGCCGTCGTCGAGCTCGAGGTCGTCCCGGGCGCGACCCATCTGTTCGAGGAGCCGGGCGCGCTCGTGCGCGTCGCCGAGCTCGCCCGCGACTGGTTCGCGCGCTATCTCACCGGCGACTGAGCCGGCTCTGGCGGATCTCGAGCGCGCGGGCCACGTCGCTCAGGGACAGGAACCCGACCAGCCGGTCGCCGTCGAGGACGATTCCCCGGCGCACGTCGGCCCCGCCCAGCTCCACGAGCGCGTCGGCCGCCTCTTCGTCCTCGGTGAGCATCGGCACGTGCTCCCGCGGCACCATGCGCTCGCGCACCGTGTGCTCGTCCCACTCGGCACGCGGAATCTCGGCGACGCGGCGGAACGGGAGGAGGCCGACGACGTGTCCGTCGTCGACCACCGGATAGGTCGTGTGCCGGTGCGGCCAGGCGATCTCGTCCATGAAGCGCCCGAGGGTGAGGTCGACCGGGACGGTCACCGGGTCCCGCACCATCAGGTCGCGCACGCGCACACCGCCGAGCGCCTCTCTCACGGCGACGTAGCGGGCCTCGGCGGTCGCCGCCTGGAGCAGGAACCAGCCGATGAACGCGAGCCAGGCGCCACTGAACGAGCTCTGGAAGATGAACAGGAACAGGCCTGCCCCGATCAGGAGGTAGGCGAATCCTCGGCTGATCGAGGCGGCGATCTCGGTTGCCGAGCGGAAGTCGCGCTTGAAGTACCACAGCGCGGAGCGGAGCACGCGACCCCCGTCGAGCGGGAGGGCCGGGAGCATGTTGAAGACGAGCAGGGTCAGGTTGATGTAGCCGAGCCAGGCGAGCACGCCGTCGACCGAGGCCGTGAGCTGTGTCCCCCATGCGAGCAGCGAGAAGGCGAGACCGAGGGCGAGCGAGACGAGCGGGCCCGCGATCGCGATCTTGAACTCGGCCGACGCCCTCGGGAACATGCCCTTGAACTGGGCAACGCCGCCGAACAGCCAGAGCGTGATTCCCTCGATCTCCATCCCCTGCCGTCGGGCCTCGATCGCGTGGCCGAGCTCGTGCAGGAGCAGGGAGGCGAAGAAGGCGAAGGCGGCCACGACCGCCATGGCGACGTAGGCGGCGTGCGAGAGGTGCGGGTCCTGGTCAGGGAACACGGCCGACTCGAGCGTCCACACGATCAGCGCGAAGACGATCAGCCAGCTCCAGTTCACGCCGATGCGAATACCCGCGATGCGTCCGAGCTGCAGGTTGGCGTTCACCCTCGTCCTTCCGAAGCCGTGGAGATGCCTGGGAACACGGTACCGCCTCTCCGGGCGCGCCTAGGATTCCGGCGATGAGCCTCGCTGCCGCCGAGATCGTCTTCCGCAACGTCACCAAGCGCTACGCGGGGCGCACCGCGGCGGCCGTCGAGGATCTCTCGCTCGTCATCCCGGCCGGTGAGATCTGCGTGCTGGTCGGTCCGTCCGGGGCCGGCAAGACGACGGCGATGAAGCTCGTCAACCGGCTGATCGACTTCGACGAGGGCGACATCACCATCGACGGCCGCAGCGTCCGCGACCTCGACGCCACCGAGCTGCGGCGCGGCATCGGCTACGTGATCCAGCAGGTCGGGCTGTTCCCGCACATGACCGTCGGGGACAACGTCGCGGTCGTGCCGCGGCTGCTCGGCTGGCCGCGGCAGCGGATCCGTGAGCGCATCGCCGAGCTGATGGAGCTCGTCGGCCTCGAGGCGGGCGACCGTGACCGCTATCCGTCGCAGCTCTCGGGCGGCCAGCGCCAGCGCGTCGGCCTCGCACGTGCGCTCGCCGCGGACCCGAAAGTGATGCTGATGGACGAGCCGTTCGGCGCGCTCGACCCGATCACGCGCGACCGGCTGCAGAACGAGTTCCTGCGCCTCCACGAGGTCGAGGGCAAGACGGTCATCTTCGTGACGCACGACATCGACGAGGCGATCAAGCTCGGCGACCGGATCGCGATCTTCCGCGAGGGCGGCCATCTCGCCCAGTACGACACGCCGGACGCGATCCTGGCGGCCCCGGCCGACGACTTCGTCGCCCGCTTCGTCGGTGCCGACCGCGGCCTGAAGCGGCTCGCGCTGAGGCGCCTGTCGGAGATCGAGCTCGACTCCCCGAACGGCGCGCCGCCCGACGGCCCGCAGACGAGCCTGCAGACGACCCTTCGCGACGCGCTCTCGTTGATGCTGACCGAGGGCGCCGAGAGCCTGGTCGTCGTCGACGAGGACGGCGAGGTGGCCGGCCTGCTCTCCATCCACCGCGTCAGCCGGCTGCTCTCCGAGGCATGAGCGGGATCCTCGCAGGTGGCCCTGTCATCCCGAACTTCGGGACGGGAAGCCACTGCGTCACGCACAACGACCTGTTCTGCGCCGACTGGGTGCGCGACAACTGGCACGGCGTCCTCGAGCCGGCGCTCGTCCAGCACATCGAGCTGAGCGCCAAGGCCGTCGCGATCGGGTTCGCCATCGCGTTCGTCGCCGCCGTCGCAGCGCGCCGAGCCCGCCTCGTCGAGACGCCGTTCCGACTGTTCAGCGCCTTCGTCTACACCATCCCGAGCCTGGCGCTCTTCCAGCTCCTCATCCCGATCACCGGGCTGACCGACACGACGGTCGAGATCGCGCTCGTCGGCTACACGCTGCTGATCCTGTTCCGGAACATCCTCGCCGGCCTGCGCTCCGTGCCCGAGGACGTGCTCGAGTCGGCGCGCGGGATGGGACTGACCGCCACGCAGATCCTCTGGCGCATCGAGCTGCCGCTCGCGCTGCCCTCGATCGTCGCCGGCGTGCGCATCGCAACCGTGTCCACGATCAGCCTGGCCACGATCGCCGCCTTCGTGCGGCCGATCGGGCTCGGCTACCCGATCTTCATCGCGATCGGAGACGACATCTTCAAGACCGAGCTGATCGCGGCCGGGGTGCTGGCCGTGGCGCTCGCGCTCGTGTCGGACGTCGTCCTCGTCCTCGTTCAGCGCCTCCTGACGCCGTGGGTCCGGGCGAGGGCCGCATGACCGGGCTCGCGGACACCTTCCAGCCGAGCACGTTCGTCGATGCGTTCCGGTTCATCGGCGACAACGGCTGGCTGATCTGGCACAAGACGGTGGAGCAGCTCGTGCTCTCCGGCTCGGCGATGGGCGTCGCGATCGGCATCGCGATTCCGCTCGGCGTCTGGCTCGGCCACGTCCACCGGGGCTCGTTCGCGGCGATCAACGTCTCGAATGTCGGCCGCGCGCTGCCGAGCCTGGCCGTGATCGCGATCGCGCTGCCGTTCCTCGGGGTCGGCTTCTGGGACGTGCTGCTCGCTCTCGTCGTACTGGCGGTCCCGTTGATGCTGACGAACGCCTATGTCGCCGTGGACGAGGTCGACCGGGACGTGGTCGAGGCGGCTCGGGGGATGGGGATGAGGGGCCGCGACATCCTGTTGCGGGTCGAGCTGCCGCTCGCGCTGCCGCTGCTCTTCGCGGGCATCAGGACAGCGGCCGTCTACGTCGTCTCCACGGCGACGATCGCGGCGATCGCCGGGGGCGGAGGGCTCGGGGACATCATCGTCAACCAGGCGAGCTACCGGCTCGAGGGCGTGATCGGAGCCGCGATCTGCGTCGCCGCGCTCGCCATCCTCGCCGATTTCCTGCTCGGAATCGTCCAGTACCTCGTCAGCCCACGCGGGCTCCGCCGGCGTCCCGCATTCGAGCCCGATCTCGCCAAGGCAATTCCGCTTCCTGGGCCCTAGGGCGCCGGGTACATTTCGCGGTCTCTTGGCCCATCCGGGGCCTTGGCGAAGGGAGGAGAGCGTGATCAGGAAGCACACCAGGCGCGCCGCGAAGGCCGCCTTCTGCGTCTCGTTCGGAGTCGCAATCGTCTTAGGCGGATTGACCGCCGGCGCGTTGTCGGCTCCCAAGGCGCAGCCGACGATCAAGCTAGGCTCGAAGAACTTCACGGAGGAGTACGTGCTCGCCGAGCTGTACAAGCAGGCGCTCCAGGCGAAGGGCTTCAAGGTCGAGTCCAAGGGCAGCCTCGGCAGCTCCGAGCTCGCCGACACCGCTCTCACGAGCGGCAAGATCAACATGTACCCCGAGTACACCGGCGTCATCGTCCTCGACCTGGCGCACAAGGCCTCTCCGAAGACCGCCGACGCCACCTTCCGGGCCGCGAAGGCGTTCGAGCAGTCGCGCGGCTTCACCGTCCTGAACAGGACGCCGTTCTTCGACACCGACTCGGTGGCCGTCCTGACGTCGACGGCGGCGAAGTACGGCCTGCACACGATCTCCGACATTGCGAAGTTCAAGGGAACGTTCCGCTATGCGGGCTACCCGGAATGCCCGATCCGCATCACGTGCGGCCTCGGGTTGACGAAGATCTACGGTCTCAAGAACATCTCATTCCTCACGATCGGGACGATCCCGGTGACGACGCTCATCGACCAGCACAAGGCCGACGGCGGCGACATCTTCTCGACGCAGCCTGAGCTCGCGAGCGGGAAGTACGCCGTCCTGACCGATACCAAGCACATCTTCGGCTTCCAGAACGTCGTGCCGGTCGTGTCGAAGCAGCTCGTGACCCAGCTCGGCCCGAAATTCAGCTCGACCGTGAACGCGGTCAGCGCGAAGCTGACGGTTCAGGCCATGATCGCGATGAACAAGGCGGTGGCGATCGACAAGAAGTCGCCCGCCGCGGTGGCGTCCGCCTTCCTGAAGGCGAACGGCCTCAAGTAGAGCTGCCTTGTCGGTTCGAGCCATGGCCGGGGGTCTGACCCCCGGCCATGGCCGTTCAGGCCCCGGCCCGCCCGGCTTCCCGAGCCACGTCACAGTGACTGTCCCATGGGACAGTCACTGGCGGTGCGGTGCGGCGGCTCACGCGGGCGGCTGTCGAGCGCGGACGTTGTCTGCACGCCTGCCTCGTTCAGACAGGGCTCGGTGCCAGGCACCTGGACGTGTCCGAACTGCGGTGTCAGACACCTGGACGTGGCTGCAAGGGCTCGGCCGCCACGCGTTTGGCGTCGCGGTTCGAGATGCCCAGGCCCGCGACCGCCCCGCCGGCGAGCGCAAGCCCCGCGGCCACGAGCATCGCCACCCTGAAGGCGTCGACCGATGCCGAGCGGAGCTGGGGATCGTGCTGTCCGCGGGCGAGCGGCACACCCAAGCCACCGCCGTTCGCGTGGAAGACGACGAGCACGACGAAGCCGATCACCGCGACGGCGAGCAGGTTGCCGAGCCGCGCCACGGTCTGGTTCAGCCCCGACGCGATCCCGCTGAAGCGCTCGGGCGCAGACGAGAGCGCCGTCGACGTAATCGGAGCGACCACCGCCGACAGCCCGAGCGCGAAGGCTCCGAGGCCGGGCACGCCGTACCACCAGAAGTCGGTGCGGCTCCCGACGAACGAGAACAGGAGCATCCCGACGCCCATCACCAGCGGCCCGACCGTGAGGAAGAGACGCGGCCCGTGCTCGTCCGCGAGCCGGCCGAACCTGGACGCGAGCAGGATCATCACGACCGATCCGGGCACATTCGCGAGTCCCGCCGCGGCCGGTGAGAAACCCAGGAATTGCAGGTAGATGGTGAAGTAGAAGAAGAATCCGCCGAGAGCCGCGTAGACGAGGAGCGTCTCGAGGTTCGCGAACGCGAGGTTCCGGCGGCGGAAGAGATCGAACGGCAGCATCGGCTCTCGGACCCGCCGCTCGACGACGGTGAACCCGGCCAGCGCCACTCCCGAGGCGACGAACGCCCACCAGTAGCGCTCGAACCCCCGATCGGCTCCCTCGACCATCCCGTAGGTCAGCGCTCCGAATCCGATCGCCGCGAGGGCTGCGCCCGGCAGGTCGAGGCGGCCGACCCGGTGCTGCTCCCGCTGCGGGCAGCGCCCGCGCTGCGCCAGCACGATGGCGGCGGCCGCGAGCGGCAGGTTGATGAAGAAGATCCACCGCCACGAGACCGACTGGACGATGATCCCGCCGAGCGGCGGCCCGCCCACCGTCGCCACGCTCGTGAACGCCGTCCACAGGCCGACCGCCCGTCCCGAGTCGCGCCCGTACGTCTCGCGCAGCAGGGCGAGCGAGTTCGTGGACACGAACGCGCCGGCGATTCCCTGCAGCACGCGCGCCCCGATCAGCATGCTCCCGGTCGGCGCAGCGCCGGCGAGCGCCGAGGCGAGCGCGAAGGCGGCCACGCCGGCCATGAACGTCTCCCGCCGCCCGCCGCGGTCCCCCACCGCTCCGGCCGGCAGATAGAGCGCCGCAAGCGCGAGCGAGTAGGACAGGAACACCCATTGTTCCCCGGTCAGGCCGAGCTGGAGGTCACGCTGGATCGTCGGTAGCGCGATGACGACGACGCTTGCGTCGATGAACGCGAGCGCCGACCCGAGCACGGTCGCAGCGAGCGTCAGGCGCCGGGCTTGCTCCTCGTTCATGGCGATTGACAACGTACCGCCGGCGCAGAACACTCCTGGCCTGACGTTCCCGCCGAAGGAGGCCTCCATGACCCCGAACGCCGAGAGCTGGCAGCTCGCGGACATCAACGAGATTCCGCCCGTCAAGGACGACTGGCCCGCCACCTGGAAGTCCGTGCGCCACCACTTCGGCATCACCGGCTTCGGCGTCAATGCCGTGACGAAGGACGCGGGCAACGTGCTCATCCCCGAGCACGACGAGACGGCGTCCGGCCAGCAGGAGCTCTACTTCGTCCACGCGGGCGAGGTGAAGGCGACCCTCGACGGCGAGGAGGTAACCGTTCCCGCAGGTTCGCTGGTGTACTGCGAGCCCGGCGCGAAGCGGAAGTTCGAGTCGACCGCCTCGCCGACGACCCTGATCGTGATCGGCGGCGCACCCGGCAAGGCCTACGAGGTCGGTCCCTGGGAGCAGTAGCCTGAGCCCAGCGCGGGCGTGGCGGAACTGGTAGACGCGCCGGTTTTAGGGGCCGGTGCTCGAGAGAGCGTGAGGGTTCGAATCCCTCCGCCCGCATGACCAGCTCGATCGTAGACTCGGCCGATGATCGCCGCGCTCGCAGCCGGGTTCGGGCTCGGGTTCGTCATCGCCGCGCAGGTGGGGCCGATCTCGCTCCTGTGCATGCGCTCGGTGCTTCGCGGCCGGTTCGCGGTCGGCGTGGCGATCGGCGCCGGGGCGGCCGTGATCGACGCCCTCTACGCGGCCCTCGGCGCGGCGGGTGCCAGCGCTCTGCTCCAGATCGATGCCGTCAGGCTCGCCCTCGGCATCGTGGGTGCCTGCGTGCTGGCCGCGATCGGCGTGCGGACGCTGCACAGCGCATTCCGGATCAGGCTCGGCGGCGAGTCCCAGGACGAGGTCGCCTCACCGCGCCGCGCCTTCCTCACGTCGCTCGGCGCGACGGCGTCGAACCCGCTGACGATCGCCTCGTGGGCCGCTGCGTTTTCGGCCGTGTCGACTGCAGCCCTCGCCGGCTCTGCCTCGACGGCGGTCGTGCTCGTTGCCGGCGTCGGGGCCGGGACGCTGACCTGGTTCACGATCCTGTCCGGCGCGCTGGCGCTCGCGCGCCGCCGCGTCGGCCCCCGCCTGCTCGCGACCGTGGACGCGGTCTCCGGCGCGGCGATCCTCGGCTTCGCAGGCCTGCTCGGCTGGCGGACGATCTCGCACGAGGCCTAGAAGCTCATCGGCAGTTCGGGTGAAACCGAGGCCCGCGACAACTCTCGATCCCCGGCGGTGGGCCGGAAGCGGTCTGCTTGAATGGGCTGGTGGAGACGAGGGTCGAGGAGCTGGGGGCGGACAAGGTCCGCCTCAGCGTCGATGTTCCGAGCGCAGACGTGCAGCACGCCGTCGAGCACGCGGCGTCCGATCTCGCCGCGAGCCTGAAGATCCCGGGCTTCCGCAAGGGCAAGGTGCCGCTGCCGGTGCTGGTGGCGCGCGTGGGGAAGGATCGCGTCTACGCGGAGGCGGTCGAGAGCCACATCAACGGCTGGTATCGCGCTGCGCTGGCAGGCTCGCGCATCCGGCCGGCCTCGTCGCCCGAGTACGACTACGCGCTTCCGGACTCGTCGGACACCGCGTTCAGCTTCACGGCCACCGTCGACGTCCAGCCCAAGGTCGAGGTCGCGGACTGGACGAAGCTCGAGGTGCCGGCCGCGCGCGCCGAGGTGCCGCCCGAGCTCGTCGACCGCGAGCTCGATCTGCTCCGCGACGCCGTCGCCGAGCTGGCCCCCATCGACGGCCGTCCCGCCCGCGAGGGCGACGTGGTCGTCGTCGACCTGATCAGCGAATCGGGCGACAGCCGCCGCGACGTCGTCGTCGAGCTGGGCGCCGGCCGGCTGGTCGACGAGCTGGAGCGCGGGCTCGTGGGCATGTCCCCCGGAGAGACGAGAGAGATCGTGTTCGAGGTCGGCGACGAGGGTTCGAGCCAGACCGTGAGCGCCGCCCTCAAGGACGTGAAGGAGAAGGTGCTGCCGCAGCTCGACGACGAGCTCGCCAGGTCGGCCAGCGAGTTCGACACGCTTGCCGACCTCCGCGCCGACATCGAGTCGGGGCTCCAGGAGCAGCTCGAGGCTGAGATCGAGACCGAGTTCCGCGCCGCCGCCGTCGACGCGCTCGTCGAGGCCTCGCAGATCGCGCCGGCCGAAGGGCTCGTCCAGGCGCGCGCGAACGCCTTGCTCGCGAACCTCGTGCAGTCGCTCGAGCGGCGCGGTGTCTCGGTCGAGGCCTACCTCGCCGTGTCCGGGCAGACGCCCGAGCAGGTGCAGGAGCGCGTCACGGCCGAGGCCGCGCAGTCGCTTGCGCGAGAGCTCGCGCTCGAAGCTGCCGCCGACAAGCTCGCGCTCGAGGTCACCGACGACGAGCTCGCCCAGTTCATCCGCGAGCAGGCTGCGGCCGAAGGCGACGACGCCGACGAGGTCGACGCGCTCGTCGAGCAGGTGCTCGCCGACGGTCGCGCCGAGCAGTTCCGCGAGGACATCCGGCTGCGGAACGCGCTCGACCGGATCGCCTCCGAGGTGACCCGCATTCCGGCCGAGCTGGCGCTTGCGCGTGAGAAGCTCTGGACCCCCGGGCAGGAGAAGCCGGCGGGCGCTGCGAAGTTGTGGACACCCGGCCAGGAGGAGAAAACAGCATGACCGCTCAAGACAACTGGCGCCCCCGCGGGGCGTGGGACTTCGACCGCCAGGGCGCGACGCCGCAGATGAGCCCGCTCATCCCGATGGTGATCGAGCAGACCTCACGCGGCGAGCGTGCCTTCGACATCTACTCACGGCTACTCAACGAGCGGATCATCTTCCTCGGCACCCCGGTCGACGACCAGATCGCCAACCTCCTCGTCGCGCAGCTGCTCCACCTCGAGTCGGAGGACCCCGACAAGGACATCTCGATCTACATCAACTCGCCGGGCGGCAACGTCTACTCGGGGCTCGCGATCTACGACACGATGCAGTTCATCAAGCCCGACGTGCAGACGATCTGCGTGGGCATCGCGATGAGCATGGGCGCGCTCCTGCTCGCGGGCGGCTCGAAAGGAAAGCGGATGGCGCTGCCGAACGCAAAGATCCTGATCCACCAGGTGTGGGGTGGTTTCCAGGGTCAGGCGACCGACATCGAGATCCACGCCCGCGAGACGATCGCCCTGAAGCGCAAGATGGAAGAAATCATGCACAAGCACACGGGACAGGATCTGGACAAGGTCGCACGGGACATGGAGCGCGACTATTTCATGACGTCTCCGGAGGCCAAGGACTACGGCATCATCGACACCGTGATCGAGCATCGCTAGATCGAGCGCTAGCCAGAATGGTCATTTCGATGTACAAGATGAACGTGGGGTCGGGGAGATAACGGACGAATGGCGCGCGCAAGCGACACGAACGACCAGCTGCTCTGCTCCTTCTGCGGGAAGAGCCAGCGGCAGGTCAAGAAGCTGATCGCCGGTCCCGGGGTCTACATCTGCGACGAGTGCATCGACCTCTGCAACGAGATCATCGACGAGGAGCTCACGGCTCCCTCGCACCTCGATCTCGACACGCTGCCGCGTCCGATGGAGATCTACGAGCTCCTGAACGAGTACGTCGTCAGCCAGGAGGAGGCGAAGCGGACGCTGTCCGTCGCCGTCTACAACCACTACAAGCGCGTCCAGATGGGGCAGACGGACGACGACGTCGAGCTGCAGAAGTCGAACATCCTCCTGCTCGGGCCGACCGGCTGCGGCAAGACGCACCTCGCGCAGACGCTGGCGCGGATCCTCAACGTCCCCTTCGCGATCGCCGACGCGACGGCGCTGACCGAGGCCGGCTACGTCGGCGAGGACGTCGAGAANNTCGACGAGGTCGACAAGATCGCGCGCAAGGCCGACAACCCGTCGATCACGCGCGACGTGTCCGGCGAGGGCGTCCAGCAGGCGCTACTGAAGATCCTCGAAGGGACGGTTGCCTCGGTGCCGCCGCAGGGCGGGCGCAAGCACCCGCACCAGGAGTTCCTCTCGATCGACACCACCAACATCCTGTTCATCTGCGGTGGGGCGTTCGCCGGGCTCGAGAAGATCATCGGGCGCCGCATCGGCAAGAACGCCGTGGGCTTCGGCGCGAAGATCCACTCGAAGAACTCGGTCGAGAGCGCGGAGATGCTCGGCGAGGTGATGCCGGAGGACCTGCTCTCGTACGGGCTGATCCCGGAGTTCATCGGCCGCCTCCCGGTGGTCTCGCACGTGCACCAGCTGCAGCGTGAGGATCTGGTCAGGATCCTGACCGAGCCGAAGAACGCGCTCGTCAAGCAGTACCACCGCTTCTTCGCGTACGACTCGATCGAGCTCGTGTTCACGGAGGACGGGCTGTGGGAGATCGCCCAGCGCGCGCTCGAGCGCGAGACCGGCGCCCGCGGCCTGCGCTCGATCATCGAGGGCGCGCTGCTCGACGTGATGTTCGAGCTGCCCTCGCGCCGCGACGTCTCCAAGTGCGTGATCACGAAGGAGACGATCTCGAAGGGCCAGAAGCCGACGCTCGTCACGATGGGCGGGACGATCGCCGGCGACATGGACGAGCTCGCCGAAGAATCCGCTTGACCGCCCGCGAGTAGCCGCTCGACGGCACCGTGACGTATCGCCGGTACGCGATCGAGCGGATCGCCGCCTCGCTGGCGATCCTGTTCTTAGCCGCCTCGCTGGCGTTCCTCTTGCTTCACGTAATCGGCATGCATGTCCGCACCGACCGGCTGGATGCAGAGGGGCTGGCCCAGTACCACCGGTTCCAGCAGCAGAGCTTCGGCGAGTACCTGTGGCAACTCGTCGGCCACGGCTCGCTTGGCCGCGACTTCTACTTCCGCGTGAGCTTGACCAGGCTGACCTTCGAGCTCGTGCCGATAACCCTCTCGCTTGCTGGCGCGACGATCGTGTTCGGGCTGCTCATCGGTGTTCCGCTCGGCCTCGTCTGGTCACGCCGGCCGCGGCTCGTGCGGCCGTTTGGTTTCTCCTTTCGTCCACCTCGCCCTGGCGCTCATCCCGGTCTGGGTCGCGTTACTGCTCAGCTATCTCCTCGGCTACAGGGCCGAGGTGTTGCCGATCGCGGGCTACTGCAACCTCCTCGGCGCCGCACCCGGCAGCGATTGCGGAGGCCCCGTCCAGTGGGCCTACCACCTGGTCGCGCCGTCGATCACGCTCGGGCTCGCCCTCGCGGCGGTCTACACGGAGCTCACGCGGCGGCTGATCCGGCGCGTCGGCCGAGCGGTGGACAAGCAGGTCGCGCGCCGGTCGGCCCGGATCGCCGCCGCGAAGCTCGTCGTGCGAAACGCCTGCTGGCTGGTCGGCGCCACGTTATTCGGAGAAATCATGTTCAACCTCGACGGACTCGGTCAGGAGATGCTCCGGGCCGCCTTCATTCCCGACCCTGCCTTGGGGCAGGCGGTCCTGCTCGTCGCGACCCTGGTTGCCGTCGGCCTCGCGCTCGTCGTCGATCTCGTCGCCGCCGCGTTCGTCCGCGACTGGCGCACGAGCTAGGCGCTTCGGATCTCCGGCACGCGGCGGTCCTGCACGTACTCCAGGATCGCCTCGAGCAGCCGCCACGAGGAGAGCACATGCTCGCGCGCCAGCACGCGGGCGCCGGCCGCCGAGCCGGCTGCGATCGCCTCGCGGATCGCGCGATGCTGCTCGTCGTTCCGCGCGTAGAGCTCGTCCATCTCCGCGCGCGCGACCCAGGTGATCTGGCCGATGAAGGTCCGTCGCGCGCCCTTCGCCATCCGCTCGACGTAGGGCGATCCGGCCGCGGCGTAGATCACGTCGTGGAACGCGTAGTTCGCCTTCATCCACTCGATCGCGAGCGCCTTGTCCTCGACACGGCCCCTCGCCTTCGCGCGCAGCTCGAGCGTCAGCTCGCTGAAGCGCAGCTCGGCCTCGTCGAGTCGACGGAGGTCGTCGGCGGTCATGCGCGGGGTCGCGAGCTCCGTGGCGAGGCTCTCCAGCTCGGCACGGACGAGGAACGCCTCGCGCAGCTCCTCGCGCGAGAGCGTCCGCACGCGCACGCCCCGGTTGGGCACGAACGACACGAGCCCGAGCGCCGCCAGCCGGCGGAGCGCCTCGCGGATCGGCGTCCTGCTGACGCCGAAGCGCTCCGAGAGCTGCTCCTGCCGGAGGACGGTGCCGGCCTCGATCGCGCCCGAGACGATCTCGTCCTCGATGACGAGCGCGATCTCGTCGGCCTTCGTCGAGAGCGACGGCATGGCGCCGCCCAGTCTAGGGCTGCTCAGATGGTCGATGTCACGATCTCGCGGGCTCGCTGCACGATCTGGCGTGTCTGGGCCGCTCCCGCCTGCCGGATTCCGGCGGAGCCGGCCTCCACTAGGCGTCCGCTTCACGCCGCCGCACCGCCACCGATACGCCCGCGTATCGGCGGCGTCACGTCGCCGCGCCCCAGAGCAGCCAGCTCGCGCCCCGAGGAGCACGATCTCATGGCATCACCCATCAGCCGGCAGGCGGGACCAGCGCGTAGCTCGAAGCGTCGACACGGACGGGCACGAACGGCAGCCCGTGCTCGCTCGCCCAGGCGTCGAGCGCGTGTCCAACCGCAGGGCCATCGTCCCCGCGCACCAGCAGCCCGCGGCCGTCGCCGGTCAACTCGCCGCGCAGGCCCCCGGCCACGAGCGCCGCGAGCACCTCCGGGCCGTCCGCCGATCTCATCAGCTCCACCGCGATCGTCATACTGCCACCTCCTCCGCTCCGAGCTTCTTGGCTTCGAACTGGGCTTCCTCGGTCGAGCCCTTCAGGGCCAGGGTGGACGACTGGCCGCCGGAGACCGCCCCCGCGACCGCGTCGAAGTACCCTGCGCCGGCCTCGCGCTGGTGGCGCGTAGCCGAGTAACCGTGCTCCTCGAGCGCGAACTCGTGCTCCTGCAGCCGCACGTATGCGGACATGCCCTCGGACGAATAGCCGCGCGCGAGCTCGAACATCGCCGCGTTCAGCGCGTGGAAGCCGGCCAGCGTGACGAACTGGTACTTGTAACCGAGCGCGCCCAGATCCGCCTGGAAGGACGCGATCTGCGCATCATCGAGGTGGCGCTTCCAGTTGAACGACGGCGAGCAGTTGTACGCCATCAGCTTCCCCGGGAAGCGCTCGTGGATCGCCTGCGCGAACTCGCGAGCCTCGCCCAGGTCGGGCGTGGCCGTCTCGAACCAGAGCAGATCGGCATACGGCGCGTAGGCGAGCGAGCGGGCGATCGCCGACTCGAGCCCGGCCTCGATGTGGAAGAACCCCTCCGGCGTGCGCTTGCCGGTGCAGAACGGGCGATCGCGCTCGTCGACGTCGCTCGTCAGCAGCGTGGCCGAGAGCGAGTCGGTGCGGGCGAGCAGGACCGTGGGCACGTCGAGGACGTCGGCTGCCAGCCGCGCGGCGGCGAGCGTGCGGATGAACTGGCTCGTCGGGACGAGGACCTTGCCGCCGAGGTGGCCGCACTTCTTCTCCGACGCGAGCTGGTCTTCGAAGTGCACGCCTGCGGCGCCCGCCTCGATCATCGCCTTCATCAGCTCGAACGCGTTCAACGGCCCGCCGAAGCCGGCCTCCGCGTCGGCGACGATCGGCGCCAGCCAGTGCCGGTCGCGGTCGCCCTCGGCCCAGTGGATCTGGTCGGCGCGGATCAGCGCGTTGTTGATCCGGCGGACGAGCGTAGGTGCCGAGTTGGCGGGATACAGGCTCTGGTCGGGATACGTGTGACCGGACAGGTTCGCGTCCGCGGCCACCTGCCAGCCGCTCACGTAGATCGCCGGGAGCCCGGCCTTGACCATCTGCACGGCCTGGTTCCCCGACAGGGCACCGAGGCTGGGCACGAAGTCCTCGCTGTGGAGGAGTTTCCAGAGCCGCTCGGCGCCGAGGCGCGCGAGCGTGTGCTCGACGACGACCGAGCCGCGCAGCCGCTCGACGTCGTCGGCCGAATAGGGGCGCTCGATGCCGTCCCAGCGGGCAGCGTCGGCGGGGCCTCGTCCGTTCGTGCCCATCGGGTGTCCTCCTCGTCTAGTCGAAAATCGTGGTCACGCTCGCAAGGGTCGGGGCAGGTGCACTCGGCGAGCTCGGCCGCGGTCACCACGACCTCATCGCGTTCCCCCGATTCCTCGTCTCGGATCCACGATTGAATGGTTGATGGCTCCATAGTACCGTTTTGTAGCATCTCGGATCCAAGATGTCAGATCTGGGATCCCATAAACCTCGAGAGCCGAGCTCGGGCGGCTCGTAGAATGGCTCCATGGATCCGCTCTATCGGCCGGAAGGTGTCGAAGCGCGCTGGCAGCGCACCTGGGAGGAGGAGGGCCTCTACAACGCGGAGGCCTCGGATCCACGTCCGAGCTTCGCGATCGCACACCCGCCCCCCAACGTGACGGGCGACCTCCATCTCGGGCACGCGCTCCAGCTCTCGCTTGCCGACACGATCGTCCGCACCAGGCGGATGCAGGGGTTCAACGTGCTCTTCCAGCCCGGATACGACCATGCCGGGATCTCGACCCAGAACGCGGTCGAGAAGCACCTCGCGAGTGAGGGGAAGACCCGCCAGGACCTGGGCCGGGAGGCGTTCGAGGCGCGCGTCTGGGAGTGGCTGCGCGAATACGGGGGCAAGATCATGTTCCAGTTCCGGCGGATCGGCGCGTCGCTCGACTATCGCCGCGAGCGCTTCACGATGGATCCCGACTACGTGCGCGCGGTCAATCGGTTCTTCGTCCACCTCTGGAACCGGGGCTGGATCTACCGCGCGAACCGGATCGTGAACTGGTGCCCTTTCCATCTCACCTCCCTGTCCGACCTGGAGGTGGCGCATGTGGAGGTGGACGACGCGCTCACGTACGTGCGCTATCCGTTCGCCGACGGGAACGGGTCGATCACGATCGCGACCGCACGGCCGGCGACGATCCTCGCCGACGTCGCCGTCGCCGTGAACCCCGGCGACGACCGGTATCGAGACGCCGTCGGCCGCGACGTGATCGTGCCGTGGGTAGAGCGCCGCGTGCCGGTGATCGCCGACGAGCGCGTCGAGATCGAGTTCGGGACGGGTGCGCTCAAGGTCACGCCGGGACACGATCAGAAGGACTACGACATCGGCCGCGACCACGGGCTGGCGGAGCTGACGGTGATCGGGCCGGACGGGCGGATGAACGAGCAGGCCGGCGAGCTCGAGGGCCTCACCCAGGCCGAGGCCGACGAGCGGATCCTGGCGTGGCTGCGCGAACGGGACCAGCTGGAGAAGCGCGAGTCCTACCGCCATACGGTCGCGCTCTGCGAACGATGTATGACCCGCATCGAGCCGCGTGTCTCGCTCCAGTGGTGGTGCTCGATGGAGCAGCTGAAGCAGCCTGCGCTCGAGGCGCTCCGCTCGGGTCGTGTCCGCTTCCATCCGGAGTCCCAGCACCGGTTCGCGATCGCATCGCTCGAGGATGCGCCGGACTGGAACATCTCGCGCCAGATCTGGTGGGGTCACCAGCTGCCCCTCTGGGAATGCCCGGACGGGCATGTGACCGTCGAGGAGACCGCGCCGGAGGCGTGCGGCGAGTGCGGCTCGCACGAGCTGACGCGGAGCGAAGACGTGCTCGACACATGGTTCTCGTCGGCGCTGTGGCCGTTCGCCACTCTCGGCTGGCCGGACGAGACCCCCGATCTGCGCACCTTCTACCCCGGTGACCTGAACACGACCGCGCGCGACATCATCCGGCTCTGGGAGAACCGCATGATCTTCTCGGGGCTCGAGCTGATGGGCGACGTCCCGTTCTCGAACGTCGTCATCCACTCGCTCGTCCATGCGCCCTCCGGAGGGCGCATGTCGAAGAGCCTCGGCACGGGCATGAACCCGCTCGCGCTGATCGAGACCCACGGCGCCGACGCGACCCGCTACGGGCTGATGAAGATGGCGTCGTCGCAGGACGTGACGTTCTCCGCAGGCGCGATCGAGGAGGGCCGGAAGCTCGCGAACAAGCTCTGGAACGCCAGCCGGCTGCTGATCCTCGCCGGTGTCACGGAAGCCGACGAGCGCGCGTCGGCGCTCGAGGAGCGCTGGATCCTCGCGCGGATCTCCGCCGTCCAGCGGGCCAACGAGGGCCATCTCGACCGCTTCGACTTCTCGCACCTCGTGGACGAGCTCTACCACCTCACGTTCGACGACTTCTGCGACTGGTACCTGGAGGCGATCAAGCCGCGCATCTACGGCGGGGACGCCGATGCGCTCGCGACGGCCGGCGCGGCGCTCGAGCGGCTGCTCAAGCTTCTGCACCCCGTGATGCCGCACGTGACCGAGGAGATCTGGTCGAGCCTGCCCGCCCGCGAGGGGCGGCTGATCGTCGCTCCGTGGCCCGAGGCCGGCGACGACGCGGAGTCGGGAGCGCTGCAGCGGGTGCAGGAGGCTGCCGAGCGCTTCCGGCGAAGCGGCGTCGCCACGCCGCTCGAAGGCGAGGAGCTGCGGATCTTCGAGGCGGTGGTCAAGCCCGAGCACCAGAAGGCGGACGGCAGCGTCGAGGTCGAGCGCGGGCGTCTGCGCGAGGAGATCCGGCGCGCGGAGAAGATGCTGGGGAACCCGGGCTTCACGGAGAAGGCTCCGGCCGAGGTCGTCGAGGCCGAGCGCCAGAAGCTCGACCGGTACCGGCGCGAGCTCGATGCGCTCGGCGGCTGACATCGCGGCCCTCGACGAGGTGATCGCCGCCGCCTGGCGCGCGCCGGTCGACGAGCCTCTCGACGGCTGGCAGCTCCGCTACGGCCACGGGCTGACCGGACGCGCGAACTCGGCCTGGGCGCGCCGCCACGACGGGGGAATGCCGCTCGGCGACAAGATCGCCGGCGTCGAGGCGTTCTACCGGGAGCGGGGCCTGCGGCCGAAGGTGCAGCTCTCTCCGGCCAGCGAGCCCCAGGGGCTCGACGGGGAGCTCGCAGGGCGAGGCTACGAGCGGAGCGCGGACGTCCTGATCGAGGTCGCGCCCGCCGAGGCGCCGGTGACGGAGGCCGCCTGGGAGGTCGACCTCACCGCCGAGCCTGACGAGCTATGGCTCGAGATCTGGCTCGAGAGCCGCAGGCTCTCCGCCGCCGAGCAGGAGCACGCTCTGGACATCCTCCGCGGCTCGGACGGGGAAACCGTGTTCGCGCGCGCCGGCGAGGTCGCGGTCGGCCGGGCGGTCGCGCACGCCGGCTGGGTGGCGATCGGCTCGATGGCGACCCGTCCCGAAGCTCGACGTCGCGGAGCGGCGAGAGCCGTGCTCGGCGCGCTCACCGGCTGGGCCTGCGAGCACGACGCGCAGCTCTGCCTGAACGTCGAGGTAACGAACGAGCCGGCGCGCGCGCTGTACCGCAGTGCCGGCTTCGAGCCCGTCTACGCCTACTGGTACCGGACGC
Source organism: Actinomycetota bacterium (assembly GCA_003134505.1). Taxonomy (GTDB): domain Bacteria; phylum Actinomycetota; class Thermoleophilia; order Gaiellales; family Gaiellaceae; genus PALSA-612. Next base: position 114,066 of record PLBK01000047.1, read on the forward strand.
TGCCGTCATGACCGCGGTCGGCTGGCTCGAGTCGCTCTCGCCCTGGCCCGAGGACGGGTTCGGGCTCGAGCGCATGCGCGCCCTGCTCGCGGCGCTCGGCGACCCTCAGCTCGCGTTCCCGTCCGTCCACGTCGTCGGGACGAACGGCAAGTCGACGACGACGAGGACGATCGAGGAGACGCTGTCGCGCGAGGGCATCGCCGCTGCGGCCTACACATCTCCACACGTGACCGGCTGGGCCGAGCGGATCCGCGTCGCCGGGGCCGAAGTGGACGTGGAGCGGGCGCTAGCGAGGGTCAGACCCCAGGCCGAGGCGCTCGGGGCCACGCAGTTCGAGGCGCTGACGGCAGCGGCCCTGGCCGAGTTCGCCGACGCGGGCGTCGAGGTTGCGGCCGTCGAGGCCGGGCTCGGGGGACGCCACGACGCCACCAACGTCCTGCGCTCGCCGGTGCAGGTGCTGACGAACGTCGCGCTCGAGCACACGGAGGTGCTCGGGTCGACCCGCGAGGCGATCGCCGCGGAGAAGCTCGCCGTCGTCCAGCGGGGGGCGACCGTCGTGCTCGGCGAAGCGGAATGGGAGCCGCTCGCACGGCGAAACGGCGCCGCGCGAGTCGTGGTGGAGACCGGTGGCAACCGCGCGCTGGCCGGCACCGCGGTCGCCGCCGTGCTCGGCCGCCCCGTCGAGCCTGCGGACGTGCAGCTCCCGGGAAGGATGGATCGTCGCGACGACGAGATCTGGGACGGCGCCCACACTCCGGAGGCAGTCAGGTACCTCGCGCCCTCGCTTCCGACGCTCGGCTCGATCGTCGCGTCGGTTCTCGCCGACAAGGACGTCGACGGCCTGCTGGTCGAGCTCGGTCGCCTCGCCCCCTCGCTCGTCGCGACGAGGTCGTCCAATCCGCGGGCGCTACCGGCGGCTGCGCTGGCGGAGCGTGCTCGCCTCCACGTCACGCACGTCGAGGTGCTGGACGACCCGCACGAAGCACTCCGGCGCGCCCACGAGCTGGGCGAGCCCGTGCTCGTGACCGGCTCTCTCTATCTGCTCGCAGACCTATGGCCCAGCACGGTCCGCGCCTGAGCGTCTTCGTCTTCGTCGCGATCGCCCTGGCGGCGTTCGTGGGGTTGGCGTTTACGGCCGGGTACATAATCGGCAAACTGCTGTTGTAGTGCCGTCTCCCCTGTCCAACCTGGTGCTCGCCGACTTCTTCGCGTCCCGGACGTGGTCGCTCACCCGCGGTGGCCTGATCGCGGCTGGAGTCGTCTTCTGGCTCGCGATCGGCTTCTGGACGCTCAAGGACGCGCGGCGCCGGATCACCAATCCGTGGCTGATCGCGCTGGCGACGCTCGTCGGGCTCGTGCCGCCGTTCTTCGGAGCGCTCGTGTACATGCTCTTCCGCCCGCCCGAGTATCTGGAAGAGGTGCGCGAGCGCGAGCTCGAGATCAAGGCGATCGAGGAGCGCCTGGGGGCGGGCCGCAGCGAGTGCCCGGTCTGCCAGGCCGAGGTCGAGCCGTCCTTCCTCGTCTGTCCCGTCTGCACGACCCGGCTGAAGGACGCCTGCCCGACCTGCCGGGCCCCGCTCGAGCCGATCTGGCAGATGTGTCCGCACTGCGAGACGCCGGTCACCCGACGCCCGGCGATCGACCTGATCGAGGCGCTCGAGAGCACCCTCCAGGTCCCGCCCGTGCAGCGGCCCCGGACGCGGCGACGGCCGGCCCGCCAACCGCCCGCCGAGTAGACTCCGCGCTCCGTGGCAGCGGAGCGCACACTGGTGCTGGTCAAGCCGGACGCGGTCGGGCGCGGGCTGGCCGGCGAGATCGTCGGGCGGCTCGAGCGCCGCGGTCTCGCGCTACGCGCCGCCAAGCTCGTCCGGGTCGATCGGGCGCTCGCCGAGGAGCACTACGCCGAGCATCGCGAGAAGCCGTTCTTCGGCGACCTGGTCGAGTTCATCACCTCGGCGCCGACGCTGGCGCTCGTCGTGGAGGGGGAGGGGGCGATCGGAGTCGTCCGGACGACCATGGGCGCCACCAACCCGCGCGATTCCGCACCGGGGACGATTCGCGGCGACCTCGCGCTGGCGATGCCCGACAACCTGATCCACGGCTCCGACTCGCCGGAGTCGGCTGCCCGCGAGATCGGGCTCTGGTTCGCGGACGATGAGCTCGTCTGAGCTGAATCGCGCCTTCTGGGATCGCCAGTCGGACGAATACCAGGAGCACCACAAGGCGTTCATCGGCACGCCTGAGCCGCGCTGGGGGATGTGGCAGATCCCCGAGTCCGAGCTGCGCATCCTCGGCGACGTGGCGGACAAGGACGTTCTCGAACTTGGCTGCGGCGCGGCCCAGTGGGCGATCTTGCTGGGGAAGCAGGGCGCCCGCATGGTGGCGCTCGACAACTCGGAGCGCCAGCTCGAGCATGCGCGAAGGCTGATGGCCGATGCGGGCGTCGATTTCCCCCTCCTGCATTCCAGGGCGGAGTCCGTCCCGCTGCCGGACGCGAGCTTCGACGTTGTCTTCTGTGATCACGGCGCGTTGACGTTCGCCGACCCACATCTGGTCGTCCCCGAGGTCGCGCGTCTGTTGCGGCCGGACGGTCTCTTCGTCTTCTCGCACCTGACGCCGCTCGCCTGGATCTGCGGCGACGAGGACGATTACGTCGTCGATCGGCTCGTCATGGACTACTTCGACGTCCACCGTTACGACGACGCCGACGGAAGCGTTCTCTTCCAGCTTCCCTACGGCGAGTGGATTCGACTCTTCCGCCGGAACGGACTGACCGTCGAGGAGCTGATCGAGGTGCAGCCCCCAGAGGGGGCACCGTCGACGTATCGCACACCTGAGGAAACGGCCTGGGCCAGGCGCTGGCCGATGGAGGAGATCTGGAAGGTGCGCAAGTGGAGCTGACCGGTCACGCGGCGGCGAACAAGGCCGCGTGGGAGGCAGAGGCCCCCGAGTACGAGGCGAGCGGCAGGCGCGGCTGGTCCGGCGAGCGCGAGCCGTCGTGGGGGGTCTGGCACGTGCCCGAGGCGGAGCTTCGCGCCCTTCCGGACGTGGCCGGGAAGGACGTGGTCGAGCTCGGCTGCGGCACGGCGTACTGGTCGGCCTGGCTCGCCCGGATGGGGGCGCGGCCGGTCGGCGTCGACATCACCGATGCGCAGCTCGCGAACGCTCGCAAGTTCATGGCCGAGTTCGGGCCCGAGTTCCCGCTCGTCCAGGCGTCCGCCGAGGACGTGCCGCTTCCCGACGAGAGCTTCGACATCGCGTTCTCGGAGTACGGCGCGTCGATCTGGTGCGATCCTCACCTGTGGATCCCCGAGGCGGCGCGCCTCTTGCGGCCGGGCGGCGAGCTGGTCTTCCTCGTCAACGGCACGATCCTGATGCTGTGCATGCACGACGACGACGTGCCGGCCTCGGATCGGCTTCTGCGCGACTACTTCGGCATGCACCGCTTCGAGTGGGAGACGGACGACGGCATCGACTTCCATATCGGCTACGGCGAGTGGATCCGCGTGCTGCGGGCGAACGGGTTCGAGGTCGAGGATCTGATCGAGATCCAGGCTCCCGCCGACGCCGAGGAGACGCGGTATCCATTCGTCGACAGGGCCTGGGCGCGGCGCTGGCCCTCGGAGGAGATCTGGAAGGCTCGGAAGCGGTAGCGCCGCTCATCCTGGCGTCGACGTCACCCCAGCGGCGCGCCATCCTCGAGCAGCTTCGCGTTCCGTTCGTCGTCGCCCGGCCGGAGTACGAGGAGGTGGGAGACGATCCGGTCGAGCACGCCGCCGGGAAGGCGCGCTCGGTCGACGGCGGCGCCGGGCCGGTGCTGGGGGTCGACACCGACGTGTTCTGCGCGGGCCGCCGGCTCGGCAAGGCCGCGAGCGCGGGCGGGGCTGCGGAGATGCTCGAGCTGCTGTCGGGTCGAACGCACGAGGTCGTGTCCGGTCTCTGCCTGCGTGGGCCGGGGTGGGAGGAGCTCCATCGCGAGGTCACCCTCGTCGAGTTCCGCCGGCTCGACGGGTCCGAGATCGAGCGCTACGTCGCGGCGGGCGAGTGGGAGGGGCGCGCCGGGGCGTACGCGATCCAGGGGCTCGGCGCCTCGCTCGTAGCACGGGTCGAGGGCGACTACCTGAACGTCGTCGGCCTGCCTGCGGCCCTCCTCGTCCGGCTCCTCGCGGACCGCTTCCCGGGTCGCTACGGCTTCGGCTGACCGCGGCGGTGTCCCGAACGGCCGCGCCCCGGGGTCAGACCCCGGGCCATGGCCGGGAAGGCCGGGCAGTCAGGGGGCCGCGCGAATCGGTGCCTCCATGACGAATCGCGTGTACGCCGCGCGCGCTGCGGCACGGTCTCGGCCGAACTGGGCGAGAAGCCAGTCGAGTGTCAGGAACTTCGGTGCCGGAGTCGTCCCCGCCGCAGCGCGATAGCTGCTCCACGCCCACTCGCCGGCGGTCGCCCGCATTCGCGCGCGAACCGGGTTGAGGACGATGTAGCGCGCCAGTTCGAGCAGATGCCAGTTGCTCGCGACCAGCCTCGAGTCGAAGCGCCCCTGAAAGAGATGGCCGTCGAAGCCATGCCGGCGGTTGAAGCCCTGCGCGTACTGCCCGAGGAGCTGCTGCATGCCCTCCGACAGGTTCTCGTTCGGCGTCTCGAGGAGCAGGTGGACGTGGTTGTCCATAAGGCAGTAGGCATGGCAGCTCCACTCGCATCGCGCGATGACGGTCGCGAGAAGCGCGAGAAAGCGCTCGCGATCGATGTCGTCGAGGAAGATGGCCTGGCGCCGATTGCCACGCGCCGTGACGTGGAAGATGCCGCCCGCGGGGCGAAGTCGAGGTGGTCGTGGCACTCGCCCGAGGGTACGTGGACGCGAGCGCTGATTCAGCCCTCGCGACGAAGTTGGCACACTCCGGGCGCACCTTGTGACATGTCCGGGGGTCAGACCCCGGGACGAGGCCGTTGGGGACACGCCGCTGCGGGCCATCGGCCATCCGGCCGGGCTCGTTCACCGGCAGCTGACGGCCCCGATGCGGGGCGCCGCTAGACTCGAAGCCCGGTCATGACCCTCTTCGACACGCTCACGGGCTTCGGCAGCCGCGACATGGCCGTGGACCTCGGCACGGCGAACACGCTGGTCTACGTCCGGGGCCGAGGCATCGTCCTGTCCGAGCCGTCCGTCGTCGCGATCGACACGAGAACCGGCGAGGTGCACGCGGTCGGTGTCGAGGCGAAGCGCATGCTCGGGCGGACGCCCGGCTCGATCCAGGCGATCAGGCCTCTGAAGGACGGCGTCATCGCCGACTTCGACGTCACCGAGCAGATGCTCCGCCACTTCATCCAGAAGGTGCACCAGCACCGGTTCGCGCACCCCCGGGTCGTCGTCTGCGTCCCGTCCGGTGTCACGGGCGTCGAGCGGCGGGCCGTCGAGGAGGCGACGCTGAGCGCCGGGGCGCGCCAGGCCTACCTGATCGAGGAGCCGATGGCCGCGGCGATCGGGGCCGGCCTGCCGATCGCAGAGCCGGCCGGGAACATGATCGTGGACATCGGCGGCGGAACCAGCGAGGTCGCCGTCATCTCGCTCGGCGGCATCGTCGTCTCGCAGAGCCTCCGCATCGGCGGCGACGAGATGGACGACGCCATCGTCAACCACGTCAAGAAGGAGTACAAGCTGCTGATCGGCCAGCAGACGGCCGAGGAGATCAAGCTCGAGATCGGCTCTGCGCATCCGCTGCGCGAGGAGATCCAGGCCGAGGTTCGCGGGCGCGACCTGCTGACCGGCCTCCCGAAGACCGTGATCCTCTCCTCCGACGAGGTGCGCCACGCGCTCGACGAGCCGGTGGGCCAGATCATCGACGCGATCAAGCAGACGCTGGACAAGACGCCGCCTGAGCTGGCCGCGGACATCATGGACAGGGGGCTGATGCTCGCGGGCGGCGGCTCGCTGCTCGGCGGGCTCGACGAGCGGCTCCGGCAGGAGACCCACATGCCCGTGCACGTCGCCGAGTCGCCGTTGACCTGCGTCGCGGTGGGCTCCGGCCGCAGCCTCGAGGAGTTCGAGGTGATCCACCGATCGCAGAAGACGCGCGGCCGCGGCCGCAGGCGCAACAGCTACCGCGGCTGACCTCTCCGGGCGCCGGGCTCTTCCCCGCCCGGGGTCGGGATGCGCGGCCAAGTTGTGATCCGTTTAAGGCGGCCCGTCTCCCGTGGTCTCCTCGCCGCAGGCTTGCCTAGACTGTGGTGCTCGTGCCTCGGCAACGTTCAGTTCGGGTCGCGGTGCTTGGCGCGGCGCGAGGGCGCCCGGCCGCTTCCTCCCAGGTCTCCTCTCGCGCGGCGAGCGTGCTCCGCCGGAGGATCGTGGTGGCCGTGCTCGTCCTCGTGTCGCTCGCGCTGCTGACCGTCTACTTCCGCGAATCGTCGGGAGGAGGGCTGCACAACCTGCAGAGCACCGGCTCGAGCATTCTGCGCCCGTTCGAGGTCGCCGCCAACCGTGTGGCACAGCCGTTCCGCGACGCTGCGAGCTGGATCGGCGGGCTCTCCGGAGCCCGCGCGGACAACAAGGAGCTCCGCCGCGAGCTGGTCAAGGCGCGCGCGGATGCGATCCGCTACCAGGCCGCGATCCAGGAGAACACGCGGCTCGAGAAGCTGCTCCGCTACAGCGAGAGCGCGAGCTTCCCCACGGACTTCCGCCCGCTGACGACGAGCGTGATCGTGCTCCCGCCCGGACAGTTCGACCAGCGCCTGGTCGTCGGAGTCGGACGCGTCAACGGCGTTCAGCTCGACGACCCCGTCGTGACCGACGCCGGCCTGGTCGGCCACGTGACCAGGGTCTACACCGGGGTCGCCCAGGTGACCCTGATCACGGACGAATCGAGCTTCGTCTCGGTGCTCGACCTGAGCACGGGGGCGTCGGGCCTGCTCCGCCACAGCGACTCCGGCAGCTCGATCATCATGGACAACGTCCCGAAGAAGGACCAGGTCGAGCCCGGAGACAGGATCATCACGGCCGGCTGGCACACCCCCGGGCTGTCCTCGATCTACCCGCGCGGCATCCCGGTCGGCGTCGTCTCGAGCGTCAACCAGACCGACATCGACCCCAACAAGCAGATCGAGGTCAGGCCGTTCGTCGACTTCGGGGGGCTGCAGTACATGTTCGTCCTCGCGAGCAAGTCGGGCACACCGTGATCGACGGCGCGAAGGTCGCGGTACTGGTCTTCTTCGCGGCCATCCTCGAGGTCTCCGTCTTCTCGGACGTGAAGATCCTCGGGGGCGTGCCGGACCTGCTGCTCGTCACGGTCGTCGCCGTGGCGCTGCTCCGCGGCGCGGTCACCGGGGCCTGCGCGGGGTTCTTCGCGGGGCTCGTGCTGGACACGGCCACGCTCGAGACGCTGGGGCTCAGCTCGCTCCTGCTGACCCTGATCGGGTACTGGGTCGGCCGCTACGGGGAGACGACGGGCCGCGACCGCACGCACGCGCCGTTCCTGTCGGTGGCGGTCGTGACCTTCCTGTACGCGCTCGGCGGCCTGGCGCTCCGCTTCGTGCTCGGCGAGCCGGCACCCGCGCGCGTCGTGCTGCTCGACTCGCTGTTCCAGGGCATCGCCCTCAACCTGCTCCTGACCCTGCCGCTCTACGCGGTCGCCCGCCGGCTGCTGCCGCCCCGGTTCCGCGTGACGCGGGGAGAAGGAGCGCCGGCGCTTGGCTAGGAACGGCCCGCGGTCGGGCATCCCGCGCTTCCTGCCGCCCGATCCCCGCGTCTCGCAGCCGTACCTGCTGACGCCGAAGATGGCGCTGCGCGTGGCGATCGTCGGCGTCGTCGCGCTGGTCGCCTTCGGGATCCTGTTCCTCCGGCTCTGGTCGCTGCAGGTGCTGGCGGCGACCAAGTACCGGGGAGAGGCGCAGAACAACCAGATCCGCACGATTCCCATCGAGGCTCCGCGCGGCCCGATCCTGGACAGCCACGGAGCCCCGCTCGTGGAGAACACCGCCTCGAACGTCGTTCTCGTCTGGCCCGCCGACCTGCCCAAGGGCCGGGCGCTCGGCAACGAGTTCGGGCAGCTCGGCAAGGTGCTGGGGACGACGCGCGGCCACATCGAGGCCGTGCTCAGAGCGCACCGGAACGACGGGCCGCCGGCGACGACGCCGGTCACGCTCCAGGTCGGGATCAGCTCGCAGCAGCTCGACTACATCTCCGAGCACGCCTCCCGGTTCAACGGGGTCGAGATCAGGCCGACCTACCTCCGCTACTACAACTCGGAGGGCCTGCTGGCGCAGACGCTCGGGTACGTCGGCCGGATCGACGCGCAGGAGTACAACCGCCTGAAGCACTCGCCCGTCGGCTACCTGCCCGACGACCGGATCGGTCAGGCCGGCGTCGAGGCCGCGTACGACCAGTACCTGCACGGCCGCCACGGCACGGCGCAGGTGACCGTCGACTCCAGCGGCCGGCCGACCGCCCGACCCCAGGAGAAGATCAAGCCGAGGCCGGGCGACGCCGTTCGGCTCACGATCGACATCCGCCTGCAGCGCGCCGCCGAGCAGGCGCTCGCCTACGGGATCAACCTGGCGCACACGACGAAGGACGGCTTTGCCGCCGACGGTGGCGCGATCCTGGCGATGGACCCGAACACGGGCGCGATCCTGGCGCTCGCGTCCAGCCCGACCTACAAGCCGCGCGTCTGGGTCTACCGCACCGCGAACGGCCTCAAGCCGCTGCAGGACCAGAAGGCCGCGTCGCTCGCCAACTACCCGATCCTGAACCGCGCCCTCGACGTCACCTACCCGCCCGGGTCGACCTGGAAGCCCGTGACCGCGCTCGCGGCACTCGAGCAATCCGTCGTCACCCCGTCCGAGCCGCTGCTCTGCAGCCCGAGCTACACGGTCAAGACGATCTACGGAGCGCCGCAGACGTTCACGAACTGGGACCCGTTCGTCAACCAGTACATCACGATGCCGACCGCGCTCACCTGGTCGTGCGACACCTACTTCTACCAACTCGGCTGGGACTTCTACAACCTGCCTGCGAACCAGGGCCAGCCGCTCCAGGCCTGGGCCTCGAGGTTCGGCTTCGGCAAGTACACGGGGATCGACGTCGGCCCCGAGGCCGACGGACTGGTGCCGACGATCGCGTGGCGCCACAAGACGTTCACGCGCAAGACCGATCCGAGCAACTGGCAGATCGATCGCCTCTGGAAGCCGGGCGACTCGATCCAGCTCGCGATCGGCCAGAAGGACATCGCCGTCACGCCGTTGCAGCTGACGCGCTTCTACGCCCTGCTCGCGAACGGGGGCAAGCTCGTGACGCCCTACCTCGTGCAGGACGTCGAGGCTCCGAGCTCCGGCAGCAAGGCGACCCCGACCGTGCTGCAGAGCTTCCAGCCGCCCGCGCCGCAGCCGGTCGGCCTCAACCCCGACTACCTGCAGGTCGTTCGCTCCGGCCTCTACCAGGCGACCCACGACCCGCTCGGCACCTCCTCGTCGACCTTCGCCACCTTCCCGGTGCAGATCGCCGGCAAGACGGGGACGGCCGAGAAGGTGGTCACGCTGCCGGGCGCCAAGACCTCCCAGGTGCTGAACCAGTCGCTCTGGTGCGGCTGGGGCCCGTACGACAGCCCGAAGATCGTCGTCTGCGTCGTGATCGAGAACGGCGGTCACGGCGGCACGGCTGCAGCCCCGGCCGCGGCGCAGGTGCTGGCCAAGTTCTTCAACAAGCCCGTGCCCACAGTCGGCGGCAAGGTCTCGGACTAATGGTGCAGTACATCGGCACCGCAGCGACGGCGAGGCGGCGACGGCGACGCCCCTCCTCGCTCGGGCGGGCCGAGGAGAGCCCGCTTCTCGCCAGGCTCGACTGGACGCTGCTCCTGACCTCCGCAGCGCTCGTCGGGTACGGCCTCTGGGCGATCGGCGGCATCACCAGGCACGTCGTCCCGGGCGACCCGAACTACTACCTCTCGCGCCAGCTCGTGTTCGTCGCCGTCGGGCTCGTGGCGATGCTGGCGATGATCGCGATCGATCCCGAGTGGTACCGCCGGTCGATGCGCGGCATGTACGTGCTCATGCTCGGGCTGCTGGCGCTCGTGCTCCTGGCCGGAACCGTCTCGCGGCACTCGCGGCGCTGGATCGACGTCTCCTTCTTCCGCTTCCAGCCCTCGGAGTTCGGAAAGCTGATGCTCGTCCTCTTCGTCGCGGCGCTGCTCGCCGACCGGCTGCAGCGGATGAACGAGCTGCGGACGCCGCTGCTCGCGGTGGCGCTCGGCGTGCCGCCGGTCCTGCTCGTATTCGCGCAGCCGGACCTCGGCAGCGCGCTCGTGTACATGGCCGCGCTCGGTGCCTGCCTGTTCGTCAGCGGCATCCGCTGGTCGCACCTCGGCCTGCTCACCGCCGCCACGGTGTTCCTCGTCGTCGCGGTGCTGTGGCTCCTGCCCGCGGCCGGAATGCCGGTGCTGCACGGCTACCAGAAGGCGCGGCTCACCGGCTTTCTCAGCCCGAGCAGCGACCCGACGAACGCCACCTACAACGTCAACCAGTCCGAGATCGCGGTCGGCGCGGGCGGCGTGACCGGACGTGGGGTGAACAACGCGACGCAGACGAACCTCAACTACCTGCCCGAGTCGCAAACCGACTTCGCCTTCGCGGCCTTCGCCGAGCAGCGCGGCTTCCTCGGCGTCGCCGGCCTCCTGCTCCTCTACCTGCTCGTCGTCTGGCGGGGCCTGAAGATCGTCACGATCGCGCGCGACGGCTTCTCGGCGATCGTGGCGGCGGGGATCGTGTTCGGCTTCGTGTTCCAGATCTTCGTCAACGTCGGCATGACGGTCGGCCTGGCTCCGGTGACGGGGATCACGCTGCCGTTCGTCAGCGTCGGCGGCTCGTCTCTGATCGCGAGCATGGCGATGATCGGCCTGCTCCAGTCGATCCACGCCCGCGGCCGGCTGCGCCGCGGGTGACCGCGGCCGGCAGGCTTCCGGTCGATCCGACCGCCGTGCTCGCGATCGCGCGCGAGCTCCGCGACGGCGCGACCGCGGACGCGCCGCTCGCCGTGACGGGTGTCAGCGAGCTCGCGGCCGCGCTCCGGCGCGAGCTGGCGCGGGGCGGAGTGGCGAGCGCCCTGCGTGACGAGAGCGCGCTGGAGGACGCCGCGGCCGTCGTGCACGTCCTCGCCGGACGCGCGGACGAGGAGGACGTGGCGCTGCTCAAGCGGGCGAGCCGGGCGGGGGTCACGATCATCTGCGTGCTCGCAGGCCCGCAGGGCGAGGACGTCCGGGATCCGCCGTACGTGCTCGCCGAAAACGTCGTGCGCGTGCCGTCGGGCTCCGGCTTTCCGCTCGAGGAGATCGCCCGGGTCATCGCCCGTGCGCTCGGCGAGCGCGCAACGCCGCTCGCGGCCAGGCTGCCGGTCCTGCGCGACGCAGTCGTGGATCGGATGATCACCCAGTTCTCCCGGCAGAACGGCGTCATCGGTGCGGCTGTCTTCGTTCCCGGCGCCGACCTGCCGGTGCTGACGCTGAACCAGATCCGCCTGCTGATGCGGATCGCGGACGCCTACGGGTTCGAGCTCGACCGGGGACGCATCCCCGAGGTGCTCGGCACGATCGGCGGGGGCCTCGGATTCCGCGCCGTCGCCCGGTCGCTGCTCGGCGTCGTCCCGGTCGCCGGCTGGGCCGTCAAGGCGGGGATCGCCTATGGCGGCACGCGGGCGTTCGGAGAGGCGGCGCGCCGCTACTTCGAGAGCAGGGCGCCGGTCACGCGGGTGCCCGGCGACCGCTCGATCTTCCCGCGCTGAGCCCGGCGGCGCGCGGCAACCACTCCGCCGACGACTGCCGCTGCAGCGCACGATCCGGCCATGCAGATGCAGACGAGGGTGACGCCGCCCGCGTCGAACAGCACCGGCGCGACCGAGACCGCGCCTGCGGTCCCGATGGCTCGTGCCGCGGCCGCCCACGCCAGGCCGGCCGTTATCCGGCCGCTCGACTCGCGTCCGGCGACGGAGGCGTCGATCGTGCCTTCGAGCGCGGGCAGCGCGAGGCCGGCGACGAACTGCGCGACGACGAGCCCGCCGACGCTCCAGGGCGCCGCGATCCAGCCGCCCGCGACCAGCGCGCCGAGCGCGGGCCAGAGGAGCGGCGCCGGCACCCGGCGGCGCTCGAGCAGCGTCGCGAGTCGTGGAGCGAGCAGCGAGCCGGCCAGGAACGCGAGCGCCGAGTACGCGACCGCCGTCCGCCCGTGCAGCTTGGCCGCGAGGCCGACGGCGAGGAACGTGGGGCCGGACGCCAGCAGCATGACCGCGAAGCCGCCCGCGATCGCCCGGGAGTGGCGGGTCATGCTGCGCAGGCTGACGCGGTCGATCGCCCGCTCGACCTCCGAGCCGCCGGCGACCACGAAGGTCGGGATCAGGACGCCGGCGTACAGCGCCAGGATGGCCGCGAGCGCGCCCGGGCTCCGGAGCGCCGTGAGCGAGAGCGGCAGCAGTGCCGCGGCGGCGGCGCCGATCCCCTCGATCGACGCGATCGCGCCCAGATACCAGGCGAGCGCCCCCGCGCGCCGGTCGGCGGCCGCGATCTCGGCACGCATCCCGGCGTAGCCCGTCCACGCCGTCATGCCGACCGCCGTGACGCAGAGCGCCACGATCCCGACCGGAGCGCCCTCGATCAGCAGGACGAACGAGGCGACCCGCAGCGCCGCCTCGACGGACGCGGTCGTGCGCAGCAGGCGCCGCCCGCCGAGCCGGCTCGAGAGCCAGCCCGTGACGGGCGCAGACAGCGCGACGCCGGTGAACAGCGCGCCGTTGTAGGTGCCGACGGCGGCAAGTCCCTGCGTGTGGACGGCGTAGAGGTTGAAGAACGTCCAGCCGATCGACAACCCGAGCGAGTCGATGAGGCCCGCGGCCGTGACCGCGCGGAGCCGCCGGCGCTGGAGGACCCAGGCGGCCGCGGGGGACGAGGCCCTGCGCTCGCTCCCGTGCTCGTGCACGCCCGCCCGCTTCCCGATCAGAGCGCGCCGACGAACAGGCTGGACGGAGGCGAGAAGCCGTTGAAGCTCGACCCGTAGCTCAGCGTGTAGGCGCCGACGGTACCGATGTAGATGACGTCGCCGACCTCGAGGGTCGACGGCAGCCGGGCGCTCGGGAAGAGCGTGTCCGAGCTGTCGCACGTCGGCCCGGTCACCGTGAACACCTCCTGCGGCGCGACCGCGTGATCCAGTCGGGAGGTCCACAACGGATAGGTCCAGTGCGTCGCCTGCCGGGTCTCGATCAGGCCGTTGTAGGCGCCTACGTCGAGGTAGATCCAGTTCTCCCCGGCGCGCCGCTCGCGGCCGATCACCCCGGCCGAGAGCACGGCGCTCTCGGCGACGAGGAACCGGCCCGGCTCGACGGCGAGCTTCGGAGGGACGTACGGAAGGAGTGCGTTCAGCGCCGGCCAGATCGCGCCGGCGATCTCCCCGATCGACGGCACGGGCTCGGTGTAGCGGGCCGGGAAGCCGCCGCTCAGGTTCAGCATCTCGAGCTCGATCCCGTCGTCCTGCAGTGTCGAGAGCAGCCGCCCTACGGCTGTGAGCGCCTGGCGCCACGCGCCTGCGGTCGTGCACTGCGAGCCGACGTGGAAGGTGACGCCGTAGGGCCTGAGGCCGAGATCCCGCGCGGTGATCAGGAGCTGGTGCGCGTCCCAGGCCGAGGCGCCGAACTTGCGCGAGAGGGGGAAGATGCTGGTCGTGTCGTCGACGCGCAGGCGGACGTACACGGCCGAGCCCGGAGCGTGTTCGGCCAGCTTGTGCAGCTCGCCCTCGCCGTCGAAGGCGAACCGCCACAGGCCCGCCTCGTATGCGGCGGCCACATGCTTGGCCGGCTTGACCGTGTTCGAGTAGATGACGTCGGCCGGCTCGATTCCCTCTGCCTGCAGGATCTGGAGCTCTCCGAGCGAGGCGATCTCGAAGCTCGAGCCGAGCTGTGCCAGCGTCTGCAGCACCTCCGTCGCCGGGTTGCACTTGAGCGCGTAGAAGCACTCGATCCCGGGGAGGCACGTTCCGAGTCGCCGGTAGCGGTCACGGATCGTGTCCAGGTCGCAGATGAAGTACGGCGGCTCGTGGTCGATCCGCCGCAGCACTTCGGGCCGGAGCGAGTCGGGCCAGTGCTCCGGAAGCTCGAGTTCGTGATGTCGCTCGTTGAGAAGCGCGGACACGGTTCTCCTCACAGGTGGAACCCCGCTCGGCCGCAGGGCTTGTGGACTGCCCTCGTTGTCGGCGTGCCTCAATCCGACCTATACGGCGCCTCCCCTGTTCGAGGGACGGAATACCCCGGACGGGGGGCGAAGTTCTCCTGTCTCGCGCGTCGTGGCCGATAGCACAACGCAGATGTCCCCGGCTCTCAAGATGCGGGCACGCCTGAGCCCGAGCGTGACGAAGAGCGCGATCGCGATCGCGCTCGCCGCGGCCTGGATCGCCACGCTCACGAGCAGCTGGGGTGGTGTCGGCGGCCCGCGAGCCGTATCCGACTACGGGTTGACGATCGCTGCGCTCGCGGCAGGCGCCGGTTGCTTCTTCCGTTCCCGGAGCGAGACGGGCCGGCACCGTCTGTTCTGGCTGCTGATCGGCGCGTCGGCGACCTCCTGGGGAATCGGCCAGGCGATCTGGACGTGGTACGAGGTCGTCCAGGGCCGGAACGTCCCGTTCCCGTCGCTGGCCGACGTCGGCTATCTGAGCGCCGTGCCGCTCGCCGCCGCCGGCCTGCTCATGCTGCCGACCGGCTCGGAGACCGCCGCGGGCCGCGCCCGCACGCTGATCGACGGCAGCATGATCGCCGGCTCGGCCCTGTTGACGAGCTGGGTGTTCGTGCTGCAGAAGGTCTTCCACCAGGACGGCGACCTCTTCTCGCACACGATCAGCCTGCTCTACCCGATCGGTGACGTGATCGTGGTCACGATCGTGCTCTACGTCGTCCTCCGTGCGCGCCAGTCCCGGTCGAAGGTGCCGATCTTCGTCTGGCTGATCGGGGCAGGCCTGCTGGCGATGGCGTTCTCGGACAGCTCGTTCACGTACCTCACCGCCACGAACACCTATACCTCCGGAAGCCTGATCGACATCGGCTGGTTCTGCGGCTACGTGCTCGTGCTCCTCGCCGCCTTGCAGCCGCCCAGGATCGTGGCCCCGCCGAAGGAGGACATCACCGACCTCAGACTGGCGGGCATGTGGCTGCCGTACGCGGCCGTGCTGGTCGCGCTGGCGTCGAGCTCGTTCGAGCTCGTCCGGTCGGGCAACGTCACGTCCTTCGTCTCCTGGGTGCGAACGGCCATGATCATCGGGATCGTCGTCCGGCAGATCCTGACCCTGCGGGAGAACAAGTCGCTCACCGGGAGGCTGGAGGCGAGGCTCGACGACCTGCGCGCGAGCGAGCAGCGGTTCGAGGCGCTCGTGCAGCACTCGTCCGACGTGGTCACGGTCGTCGACGCCGACACGAAGGTCACCTACCAGAGCGAGTCGATCCTGCGCGTCTTCGGCTACGACGCGGAGTCGCTGCTCGGGGCCCCGCTGATCGACATCTTCGAGGCGAGGAGCGCCGAGCGCCTCCTGGCCGCCCTCCGGGACGTCGCGTCGGAGAAGAAGGGCGTGCGCATCCTCGAGCTCGAGGTGCGGCACGCCAGCGGCCGTCTCTGCCACGCCGAGGTGACGATGACGAACCTGCTCGAGAACCCGAGCGTGGGCGGCATCGTGCTCAACACCCGCGACATGAGCGAGCGCAAGGTCCTCCAGGACCAGCTCGTCCACGAGGCTTCCCACGACTCGCTGACCACCCTCGCCAACCGCGCCCTGTTCCGCGACCGCGTCGAGAAGGTGCTGCGCCAGAACGACGGACGGCAGGCCAAGCTGACCGTTCTCTTCCTCGACCTCGACGGGTTCAAGGAGGTCAACGACAGCCTCGGGCACGCGATGGGCGACGTGCTGCTGATCCAGGTCGCCGAGCGCCTGCGCTCGTGCGTGCGTCCGATCGACACGGTGGCGCGTCTCGGCGGTGACGAGTTCGCGGTGCTGATCGCCGACAAGAGCTCGGAGCGGGACGGTGCGCTGGTTGCCGGCCGGATCACGAAGGCGCTCCGGGAGCCGTTCAAGCTCGAGGGCCGCGAGATCTACGTCGGCGCCTCGATCGGGATCGCGGCGACCGACCAGGACGTCGACGATGCCGACCACCTGCTGCGCAACGCCGACCTCGCGATGTACCGCGCCAAGGCGACGGGCGCGGGCGGCTTCGAGCGGTACCACCCGCGGCTGCACGTGGCTCTCGTCGAGCGCCTGCAGCTCGAGGCGGAGCTCAGGCAGGCGATCACGAACAACGAGCTCGAGCTCCACTACCAGCCCACGCTGGCGCTCGCCACCGGCGAGATCGTGGGGCTCGAAGCGCTCGCCCGCTGGAAGCACCCGCGTCGCGGCTTCGTGCCGCCCACGGAGTTCGTCCCGCTCGCCGAGCAGACGGGCCTGATCCGCCGGCTCGGGCGTTGGGGCCTCGAGGAGGCCTGCCGCCGGCTCGCCGACTGGCACGAGCAGTTCCCTGCCCACGCGGACCTGACGGTGAGCGTCAACATCTCCGGCCGCCACCTCGAGGACGCCTCCCTGATCGACGACGTGCAGGCCGCGCTCGCCCTGAGCGGCCTCGAGCCGGACCATCTCGTGCTGGAGATGACCGAGAGCGTTCTCATGGCCCACACCGAGGAGAACGTCGAGCTGCTCGTGCGGCTCAAGGAGCTCGGAGTCGGGCTCGCGATCGACGACTTCGGGACCGGCTACTCCTCGCTCGCCTATCTCCACCGCTTCCCTGCCGACGTGATCAAGATCGACCGCTCCTTCATCGAGCGGCTCGGCAGCTCGGAATCCGATGCGGAGCTCCTGCGCACGATCGTCCAGCTCGGGCAGAGCCTGCGGATGGTCACGGTGGCCGAGGGCATCGAGACGGCCGAGCAGGCGCTGGCGTTGCAGGGGATGGGCTGCGAGCTCGCGCAGGGCTTCTACTTCCACCGCGCGCTCACGGCGGCACGCTTGCAGCAGCTGCTCGCGCCCGCCGACGAGAAGTCCGAGCGGGCCGGCCGTCGCGCCGCTGCTTAACCGGCCGTCGGCGAGATCCCGCGGGCGGCGAACACGCGCTTGGCCGAGCGGGCGGCATTCAACGTCCGCGCGAAGCCGAGGAAGGGCGCGAGGTGGATGATCGTCTCGACGATCTCGCCCGGATCGACGCCGACGTTGAGCGCGATGCCCATGTGGTACTCGAGCTGCGGCTCGGCGCCTCCCAGCGCCGTGAGCGCGGCGATCGCCGTGAGCTGGCGCGTGCGGTCGTCGAGACCCTCGCGGCTGTAGATGTCGCCGTAGCCGAATTCGACGACGTAACGGGCCAGATCCGGGGAGACGTCGCGGACGCCTTCGATCACGCGCTCGCCGTGCTCGCCGGCCAGCTCCCGCAAGCGCTCCCATCCCCGCTCGTACCGATCGTCGGCCACTGGCCTAAGTATGGAGGCGGTGCCAGACTGAAGTCCGGCACTCAGCCCCTGCCTGGCCTGTACACCGCCGTCCGACCCGGGTCCTACTATCGCGGCCGTGGACGTTCACGACGATGCTCTCACCCGGTCGGTTCGCGAAGCGAAGGAGCTGCTCGAGATCGAGGAGGCCGACGCCTGGTTCGAATACCTCGAGGCGACACGGAATCAATCCGTCACCCGCTACCGTGAGGTCGAGCCCTGGGCCTGGGCGCGCCTCAACCAGCGCCTCCGCGCTCTCGGCGCCCGCCGCGCGAAGCTCAAGCCGGCCACGGCGGCCTGATCCGTTCCCGGCTCGTCCGGCCCCGGCGGGACCGGCCCCGACCCGCGCTGCTACCCTGCATAGAGGTTTTTCCCATGTTGTCTGATCGGAACGCGCTGCGCGCATCGACTCTCATCGCTTCGGCGGTAGGCCGCGCGCGCGCTTCCCACGAAGGAGAATTCATTTGCCATTGCCTTGGTTTCGAAACCGTTCTCGGCGGTCCGAGACGGAATCCACTCGCGCAGCATCCCCCGAACCGAAAGAGTCCGCCCGGCCTGTAGAGGCCGTCGCAAAGCCCGAGCACGCTGCCGGCACGGCCGAGCACGCTGCAGGCACGGCCGCGGCCCGGCCCCGTCGCCGCCGCGGGAGCCGTGGCGGCAAGGGCCGTAAGCGCACCACCGCCACACAGGCCGCGACCGGCACGGCCGTAGCAGAGCCGGCTTCCGCCGGGACGGCTCCGAAGGCTGACGAGGCCGCAAGGCCCGGCCGGGCAGCCAGAGCGGCCAAGCCGGCGGCCAAGCGCACGAGGCGCACCGAGCCTTCGCGCCGCCGCCAGCAGACACGCCGCCAGCCGCTGCCGCAGGCGAAGCGCGAGCTGCTCGTCTCGGTGAACGTGACCGAGCAGCGCGTCGCCGTCCTCGAGGACGATCGCCTCGCCGAGGTCTACCTCGAGCGTCCCGGCCGCCGCTCGATCGCCGGCAACGTCTACAAGGGCGTCGTCGACAACGTGCTTCCCGGCATGGAGGCCGCGTTCGTCGAGATCGGGCTCGAGAAGAACGGCTTCCTCTACGTCGACGAGATCGTCGGCCCCGAGCTCGAAGGCCGCCGCCACGGCCGCCGCATCCAGGACCTGTTGAGCCGCGGCCAGGAGATCCTCGTCCAGGCGGTCAAGGACCCGATGAAGACGAAGGGCGCGCGTCTGACGACCGAGATCTCGCTCCCCGGCCGCTTCGTCGTCTACGTCCCGCAGGGCGAGGGCGTCGGCGTCTCGCGCCGGCTCGAGGACGACGAGCGTGCCCGCCTGCGCGACATCCTCAAGAAGCTCGAGCTGCCGAAGGGCGGCGTGATCGTGCGCACGGCCGCCGAGGGCGCGTCCGCGGACGACATCGAGCGCGACATCCGCTTCCTCGACAAGATCTGGAAGGAGATCCAGGCGCGGGCCAAGAAGCTCCCGGCGCCCTCGCTCGTCTACCACGAGGCCGAGCTGCCCCTCCGGGTCGTGCGAGACCTGTTCACGGGCGACTTCGAGCGGGCGCTCATCGACGACGATCTCACCTACAAGCGCATCGTCGGCTACCTGAAGAAGACCTCGCCGCACATGGCCGATCGGGTCACGCGCTACCGCGAGAAGGACACGCTGTTCGAGGCCTTCGGCGTAGACGCCGAGATCCGCTCGACGCTCAACCGCCGCGTCGACCTGCCGTCCGGCGGCTATCTCGTCTTCGACTACGCCGAGGCGTTCACGGTGATCGACGTCAACACGGGCCGCTTCGTCGGCTCGCGCTCGAAGACCTCCGGCGCCCGGCTCGAGGACACGATCACNNGTCATCGACTTCATCGACATGGCGAACCCGAAGAACCGGGCACAGGTCGAGGAGGAGCTCAAGGAGGAGCTGGAGCGCGACCGGACGAAGACGTACGTGGTCGAGATCTCCCCGCTCGGTCTCGTCGAGATGACGAGACAGAACGTCACCGACGGGCCGCGCGAGATCCTGACCAAGCGCTGCCCGACCTGTGCCGGAGACGGAATCGTGGTCTCGGAGATGTCCACCGCGGTCGACGCGGAGCGCAGCCTGCGGGCGCTCGCCGCCCAGAGCCCGCGCACCAAGGCGTTCAAGGTCGAGCTCAACGCGCACGTCGCGTCGATTCTGATCGGACCGGGCGCGGAGCGGCTCAAGGAGATCGAGGCCGTCACGAAGCGCGTCTTCCTGCTCGAGGGCAAGGAGGGCGTGCCGCTCGACCACTTCGCCGTCCTCGACAAGGGCACGGTCGAGAAGCTGGCGCCGAAATCGCCCTACGCCGAGGGGAAGGAGCTCGAGGTCAAGCTCGGCGAGGTCGGGCTCCACGACCCCGAGGCCGGGATGGGCAAGCTCGACGGCTACGAGGTCTGTGTCGGCGAGGCCGCGCGTCTCGTCGGCAAGAAGGTGAAGGCCCGAGTCGAGCGTGTCATCGAGGGGACGATCTACGCCAGCCTCGTCGGCGGTGCGGTCGTGCAGACGCCGGCACCGATTACGGCGGAGGGGCTTGCCGAGAAGCCGACCCGGGCCGGCGCTCGCAAGGGCGCCGAGTCTGCCGTCGCTCCGGAGCCCGAGTCCCCGGAGGCCCAGTCCCCGGAAGCCCAGTCCCCGGAAGCCGAGCTCGAGGAAGACAAGGCAGACGATGAGGCGCCGGCCGACGAAGAGGCCGTGGCCGAGGAAGAGGCTGCGACCGACGCCGAAGGCGCTCCCGACGCCGATGCCGCCCAGCAGGCTCCACGCAAGCGCACGCGGCGCGGCTCCCGGGGCGGCCGCCGCCACCGCAAGCCCGCCGGCGCGGCCACCGCCGCCACGGCCAACGGAGCCGTCGCGGCCGAAGACGTCGAGACCGCCGGGCCGCGGATCCACCTGCCCGATCCGACGCTCGGCGCCGAGCCCGGCGAGGCGGAGTCCGACAACGGGGCCCAGCCGGCCCGGAAGCGTCGATCCCGCTCGCGGCGCGGCACCGGCCAGGGCCAGAGCCAGGGCCAGGCCCAGGCTCAGTCCCGGCCGGCGGCCGCGGCAGTCGCCGAGGAGACGCAGGCGGTGACGGTCGAGCCCGAAGCGGAGGCGTCTCCGGACGGCGCGCCGAAACGGAAGAGGACGCGCCGCGGCTCCAGGGGCGGTCGGCGCCATCGCAAGCCGGCGGCAACGCCTGCCGGCACCGAGTCGGCCCCGGAATCATGAGCTACACTGTTTTCCGCGGGCAGCTGGCCCGCTTTTCCCTGCTTATGAGCTGGGCTGGCCTATGACTTACGCGATCATCTCACTCGGTGGCAAGCAGTACCGCGTCCAGGAGGGGCAGCGCCTGCTCGTGGACCAGCTCGCGCACGCCGACGGCAAGACGTTCCATCCGGACGTGCTGTTCGTCGGCGGCGACGGCAAGGCCGAGTTCGCCCCGAAGGGGACGCAGGTGACCGTGACCGTCCTCGGCAGCGCCCTCGGCGACAAGATCCGGATCGGCAAGTACAAGAAGCGCACCGGGTACCGCCGGCACACCGGGCATCGGAGCAAGCTGACGCAGATCGAGATCACCGCGATCGGTGCCAAGGCTGCTGCTGCGGCCAAGCCGAAGGCCGAAGCGGCAGAGAAGGTCGAGAAGCCGGCACCCAAGCCGAAGCCGGCAGCCACGGTCGAGCCCGCCGCGGCCGAGAAGCCGAAGATCCCCGCCAAGACGCGGGCGAAAGCGCAAACCGAAGCAAAGGACGAGGCAGAGTAATGGCGCACAAGAAGGGACTCGGATCGTCGCGGAACGGTCGTGACTCCAAGCCGAAGATGCTGGGCGTGAAGATCTTCGCCGGCCAGGAGGTCAAGGCGGGGATGATCATCGTCCGCCAGCGCGGGACGCAGTTCCGCCCCGGCCCCGGCACCGGGCTCGGACGGGACCACACGATCTTCGCGACGCGCCCGGGCACGGTGGCGTTCCGCCAGAGCGGCGAGCGCCGCTTCATCGAAGTCACGGACTGACCCGGTAGCCGCGCACGGCTCGGGCGCTACCGTTCGCCCGATGTTCAACGACCGTGCCAGCATCCACGTCGCCGCCGGTCGCGGCGGCGACGGCGCGCTCAGCTTCCGCCGTGAGAAGCATGTCCCCAAGGGCGGGCCTGACGGCGGCGACGGCGGACCGGGGGGCTCGGTCGTCCTCGTCGCCGATCCCGACCTGCGCGACCTGTCGGCGTTCCGCACGCGACGGCGGATCACCGCCGGCAAGGGCGGGCACGGCGGCGGCACGGGCCGGCACGGAGCGGCGGGGGAGGACGTCGAGCTCCACGTCCCGGTCGGCACCGAGGTCCGCGACGAGGGCGGCGAGCTCGTCGCCGACCTGGCCCGGCCCGGCGCGAAGGTCGTCGTCGCGAGAGGCGGCGCGCCCGGCCGCGGGAACCGGCACTTCGCGACGCCGACCCGGCAGACGCCGCGCTTCGCCGAGGTGGGGATGCCGGGCGAGGAAGCCGAGATCGAGCTCCACCTGAAGCTGCTCGCCGACGCCGCGCTCGTCGGCCAGCCGAACGCCGGCAAGTCCTCGCTCCTGCGCCGGATCTCGAACGCGAAGCCGAAGGTGGCCGAGTACCCGTTCACCACGCTCGCTCCGGTCCTCGGAACCGTCGACGCTCCGGACGACCGCCAGCTGGTCGTCGCCGACGTCCCGGGGCTGATCGAAGGTGCCGCCGAGGGCATCGGGCTCGGGCACGAATTCCTCGCGCATCTCGAGCGGGCCCGCGCGCTCGTGCACGTGATCGACGCCGCCGCCGGCGATCCCGCGGAGCAGTTCCGTGCCGTCGACCGCGAGCTGGAGGCCTACGGGGCCGGCCTCGACGAGCTGCCGCAGATCGTCGTCCTGAACAAGATCGACATCGCGCCGGAGCCGGTGCTCGACATCGCAGACGAGCGCATCCTCGGGATCTTTCCGCTCTCGTGCGCGACCGGCGAGGGCGTCGAGCTGTTCAAGCGGTCGCTCTTCTCGCTGATCCCGGAGCCCTCAGAGCCTGCCGTCGACGACGACGCGGTACCGGACTTCATGGTCTACCGGCCGAAGCCGCGCCGCGCGTCGTTCCGGATCCTGCGCACCGACCGCGGCTACCGCGTCGTCGGGAGCCCGCCGGACGAGGACGAGCTCGCCGCGGCGCTGCGGGCCGCCGGGGCGAGGGAGGGCGACGAGGTCGCCGTCGGCGAGGAGACGTTCGAGTACCAGTGACAGGCCTGCTCGGAGGCGCCTTCGACCCGCCGCACGCCGGGCACGTGGCGCTGCTCCGGGATGCGCGCGCCCACTTCGGCTTCGCGCGCGCGGTCGTGCTCGTCGTCGCCGACCCCGGACACAAGCAGGTCACGACCGACGGCTCCGTGCGACTCGCCCTCGCCCAGGCCGCGTTTCCGGGCGAAGACGTCGAGCTCGACCCGCATCCGCGCACGATCGACACGTTGCGAGAGGGCCGGTTCGACGACCCGGTCTTCCTGGTCGGCGCCGACCAGTTCGCCGACTTCCTGACCTGGAAGGATCCCGACGGCGTGCTCGAGCTGGCGCGGCTCGGCGTCGCCACGCGGCCGGGCTATCGGCGCGCGCGGCTCGAGCGGGTGCTCGCAGAGCTGGCCCGCCCCGACCGCGTGAGCTTCTTCGAGATCGAGCCGGTCGACGTCTCCTCGAGCGACGTCCGGGCTCGCGTCGCGCGCGGCAAGCCGATCGACGGCCTCGTCCCACCCGCGGTCGAGCAGGAGATCGAGCGGCTCGGGCTCTACCGGTCGCGCGGGCGCCGCCGCTAGACTTGCCCCGGAACCGGTCACCAGGAGACGAAACCGACTGACGTCACTCGAACAAGCACGCCGCATCGCCGGCCTCGCCCAGGAGAAGCTGGCGAGGGACGTGGTCATCCTCGATATGCGGCCGGTCTGCACCTACACCGACTTCTTCGTGATCTGCACGGGCCAGAACCCCCGGCAGACGAAGGCGATCTACGACGAGGTCCACGACCGCCTGAAGCACGACGGCCGCATCCTCCCGCGCTCGGTCGACGGCGAGCGCGACGCGAGTTGGATCGTCGCCGACTACCTCGACGTCGTGCTCCACGTCTTCACGCCCGAGACGCGCAAGTACTACCGGCTCGAGCAGCTCTGGGGCGACGTGCCGTCGGTCGAGCTCGAAGCCGCCAGCGCCTGACGGCTAAACTGGCCGCATCGGGGCCGTAGCTCAGCTGGGAGAGCGCCGCGATGGCATCGCGGAGGTCAGGGGTTCGAACCCCCTCGGCTCCATCCGTTGCCCTGTCTCGCCAGGTTTGAGTGCAGCACCCGTTTAGTGAGCTGGTTCGGGTCGGTGAAGCTGGGTGGTGATGGTGCCAGCGTCGTTCGAAGAGGACGGCAAGCCAGATTGAGGACCATTCCGAGAGAACCTGAGGTCAGACGTCCGAACCCTCACCGAGGTTCTCGATCAGCGCGGTTGGTCGGCAGGATGCTTGACACCCTGCCGACCAGTAGCGCTCTTAGTTGCTGGACGTCGCAGCCTCGAGGATGAGGCTTGATTGGAGGGACCGGGCCGCCTCCGTGATCAGGTCGGCGACGGCCGCGGGCTGTGAGACGTAGATGGCGTGGCTGCCGGGGGCCTCGGCGACCGTCGAGCCGGCACGCTCCGCCATTGCGCGCTGCGCGGGCGGCGGGATCATCCGGTCGTCGGTTGCAACCAGGTACCAGCTGGGCTTGTTCTTCCACGCCGGCTGGGTGACGGTGCCGTTGAGGGCATCGAGGCCCCACGGCGTCTGTGCGTCCGCCATGAACGACGCCAGGTCCTGCGAGACGTCGGCAGCGAATGACGCGGCGAACTTGTCGCGGTCGAGGAACAGGAAGCCGTCCTGCGGTGGCAGGATCGGCGGCACCGGCGCGCCGGGTGGCGGGTCGGCGATGAGCGTGCTGACGGACTCGCCCTGGTCGGGGGCGAAGGCCGCGATGTAGACGAGCCCTGCGACCTTGTCGTGAGTGCCTGACTCGGTGATCACGACGCCGCCGTAGGAGTGGCCGACGAGGAGCGTCGGGCCGTCCAGCTGGTCGAGCACCTGCTGCGTCGCGGCGACGTCCTCCTCCAGCGTCACGGTCGGGTTCTGCACGATGCGGACGTCGAACCCGTCCTGCTTGAGGAGGCGATCAGAGCACCGGCCACAGCCTGACTCTCACCTCCGAGGAGAGCCGGACGAACCAACGTGCTCAGGAATTACAGCTAATCGGCGCCGACGACCTTGTGGTCCTGGTTGACGAAGATGTGGTGCGGCCAGTTGACGCCGATGTTGTGGACCTCGTACACGCCGTTGCTCAGCTTCACAACACGGTCGACTATGCCACCCGGGTAGGCGGCCAACGCAGCTTCCGTCGCCTTGTTCGCTTGCGTTCCGCTGGCGATCGTTCCCGACCCCTGACTGTAGGTCGCTGGGATCTGCCCGACCTGCTTTGACGTGGACGGTGCACCACGCTGGAAGGGGACGACCTTTGCCGCCGAGGAAGTCGCAGATCCGCCCCTGCCAGTCGGTTTCACGATCACCTGGCTGGCCGTGATCGTCGTTCCGTTGACCCTTCCAAGTACGAGGACGCTTTCGCCTTTCTCAATGGCACTCGCCGAGATCGAGCTCGTCCCCTTCCGGTATGTCGTAGAGGACGCCTTGTTGACGGTCACCTTCTGACCCGCTGGTGTCGAGATTGTGAAGCTCGACCTGGACACGCTGTCGAGCGTGCCGGATGCTCCCCCTGCGGCCGGTCCAGACCGCGCGTTGGATCCCCCTCTGCCGGGCGCGGGTCGCCCTGAGGTTGCCGCGGGGGACGTGGCTGTTGTCGCTGTGCCTGAGCCGTTGCTGGCGGTTGCGCTGCCGATCCCGTAGGCACCGCCCCCGAGCGCGATGGCTGCGGCGGTGACAGCGCGGGTTGTCTTGTCCCAACGATGCAAGGACCCGCTAAGAGCTGTGTGAGAGGAACTGAAGAGATTGATGTGAATGTGCGCCTGCCGGGATGTTGCTTCGTTGCGTGCGGGATGCGGGACCGTCTGGAAGTCCGAGCCCGCCTTTGTCCGTCTTCTGGGTGCCGCGCGTGAACGTCCGGCTCGATGCCCCGGAGCCGAAGCCCGAGTAGACGCCAGCCGCGTTGGCGTGCCAGATGTCGACGGCGGCGCCCCTGGATAAGCCCGGGTCGTCCTCGCGACACTGGCTAGTCACGGGATGCAGCTCGCTGTGTCTGGGAGCGCTCTGCGAGTCGAGCGTGGACGAACTGCACGGCCATCGCTCCTTCGCCGACGGCGGTCGCGCAGCGCTTGGTCGAGCCTGAGCGGCAGTCGCCTGCGGCGAACACGCCTGGCAGGCTCGTCTGGAGCAGGTTGTCGGCGCCTGCGGCGGCGCCTGTGAGGATGAAGCCCTTGTCGTCGCGTGCGACCGCGTCGTCGAGCCAGTCAGTGCACGGCAGCGCTCCGAGGAAGAGGAACAGGAACGAGAACGCCAGTCGCTCGCCACTCTCGAGCGTGACCGCTTCGAGTTGTCCGTCGTCGCCGTGCAGTTGGGCGATCTCGCTGCGATCGCGAACCGCCACGCCGTACCGCTCGAGCTCGCGCACGAGGTAGTCGGACATCGTCTCGCGCAGATCGGCCCGGCGGTGGAGCAGCGTCACGAGCGCGCCGCCACGAGCGAGCCAGACAGCAGCCTGGCCGGCGGAGTTGCCCCCGCCGATCACGCCGACGCGTGACGCGCCGCAGAGCTGCGCCTCCGGAGGTCCGGCGGCGTAGAAGACGCTCACGCCTTCGTAGCTCGACAGTTCGTCGACGGGGAGGCGCCGGTACTGGGCGCCGGTTGCGAGCAGCACGGTCTGCGCGGCGATCTCATGATCGTCTTCCAGCCGCACGACGTGGAGTCCGTCGCCGGGTTCGAGCGACAGGGCGCGGTAGGGCGATGCCGTTCGTGCTCCGAACTTGCGCGCTTGCGTGATCGCGCGGCTGGTGAGCTCCGCGCCGGTGATCCCCGCTGGGAACCCGAGGTAGTTCTCGATCCGTCGGGAGGCACCTGCCTGCCCTCCTAGTGCGGTGCACTCGACGACGAGGGTCTCCAGGCCCTCGGACGCGCCATAGACGGCGGCGCCGAGGCCCGCAGGGCCGCCACCGACCACGACCAGGTCGACCTCCTCGCGGGGCGCGAGCTCGCGGCCGATCCCCAGCGCGCGGGAGACCTGACCGGTCGACGGGCCGCGGAGCTCCGCGCCGCCCGGCAGCCGCACGAGCGGCAGGTCCGTGGCATCGAGCCCCGCGACCAGCGCAGCCGCAGCCTGGTCGTCCGCTCGCTCCGTGTCGTGCCAGGTGAAGGGCAGACGATTGCTGCGGGCGAACTCGACGATGCCGATCGTCGCCTCGGACGAACGCGGCCCGACGATCTCCATCCCGACGCCCTGAACCTGCTGCAGCGCCTCCCGCCGGGCGATGAAGGTCGACAACAGGAGATCGCTCAGAGGGCCGTCCTCGAACAGCAGCGGTCGCAGTGCGTCGCGGTCGACCGCGATATAGCGCAACGGCTTCGTGACGACCGCCGTCAGGAAGACGGTCTGCCCGGACAGGAGGTTCATCTCGCCCAGGAAGCCGGACGTGCCGTGGCGGACGATCTCGTTGCCGGCAGCATCGAGAATGGCGACCTCCCCCTCGATGATCGCGATGAAGGGGTAGCGCCGGTCGCCGACGCGGAACAGCACGTCCCCGACGCCGGCAGTGCGCTCCTCGCCGAGCCGGGCGAAGGTCGCAAGCTGCGATGCGGACAACATCGGACTCGCCGGACCTGCCACGGCTCGAGCTTACCCGCACGGGATGGGGCGCCAATTGTGGCTCATGCTGGATCACCTGCCAGCTTTTTGAGCACCTCGTAGAGCGCTGCCAGGTCGCGCCGTTCGTAGCCCACCGCCCGCGCCATGGTGAGCACCTCGTCAGCGACCGCGGCGGACGGCAGCGGGACCCGTAGCTCCCGTGCGGTGTCGAGCGCGAGCACCACGTCTTTCTGCATCAGGCTGATGTCGAACCAGGCCTCGTCGGGCAGATCGAGGACGAGATCGGCGCGCGCCTTCAGCATGGGCGAGCCGATCGGGCTCTGCGTCATCACGTCGACTGCGCGCTTGCGGTCGACGCCGGAGCGTTCGGCCATGACCAGGCCCTCGGCGAAGGCGAGCATCTGCACGGCGAGGCTGATGTTGATCGCGAGCTTGAGCACCAACCCCTGCCCGTTCTCGCCGATATGCGTCGGCCTGCCGAGCTCGCGCAGGATCGGCTCGACACGCGCGTATGCATGTTCGTCGCCGCCGACCATGATCGTCAGCGTTCCTGCTTGCACCTGGGGAACGCTTCCCGATACCGGCGCATCGAGCATCGCCGCTCCGACCGCGCGCACGCGCTCCGCGACCTCGCGGCTTGCTCGCGGGCTGACCGTGCTCATGTCGATCCAGATCTTCCCGGCGGCGAGGCCGGCGAGAACGCCGTCAGGCCCGGAAGCGACGCTCTCGAGCACGGCGTCGTCCGGGAGGGACGTAATCAGCACGTCGACAGCCTCGGCGACCTCGCGCGGCGTGCCACGCCACTGCAGCCCTTCGTGCACGAGACCATCTGCGTGCTGGCGGTCGCGCGATTCGCCGTAGACGGTGTACCCGGCGGCGAGGAACCGGGCGGCCATGTTTCCGCCCATGTGCCCGAGGCCGACAAAGCCAAGCGTGGTCATGATCAGAAGCTCCTTTCGATGTCGTACCTGTCGGCGACTGTCTGGAGCCGCTCCACGAGGGCGAGGTGCTGCGAGAGCCTTCCTCTTGAGGGGGCCATGTCGACGGGCAGCAAGCCGAGGTAGCACCTTGACTCCTGCCAGCGGAGATGAGAGAGTGGCATTGCCCGACCGAGACGGCGGTTCGCAGGGTCGCAAGACCAAGCGGGTCGCAGTCGGAGTCGGGCTTTCTCGTGCCCGCTCACGATCCTTCGGCGAGCCGATCGCGGCCGATTGCCGACGGCGCCAGCGCCACCAGAGCGAGCGCGCCTGCTGCGAGTCCGAGCGCCGCCGGGACGCTCGCGTCGAGCACGAGCACCGCACCGACGGCAGCGCCGGCAAGCATGGCGACGACCGAGGCGATTCGCCTCCACGGAGGCGTTCGCTTGCCCGAGCCCAACACCGAGTCCGCCGAGAGGCCGGTCAGCGTCAGCGTGAGCACCGTCGTCGTGAGATCCGGGACGGCGAGCGCTCGCGCCGTCGCGTTCTGAATTCCCATCCCGGCTGCGAGCAGCGCCACCGCTGCGTACCGACCGCTACCTCCGATCGAGTGTGTACCGCCGAAGGCGGAAATCACGAGCGCGACGGTCACGAGGACCGCCTCACCTGTGAACGCCAACGTCAACCAGATTCGACGGTCAGCCTCTCGCGCCCGAGCTAGTCGGCCGCCCGCAGCCGACCCAACGGAAAATCCGGCGAGCGCAACGACGAACAACCAGGCCGAGAATCCGCTTGCCCCGGTCAAAGAGAAACCCAGGAAGACGACGTTCCCCGTCATGTTGGCGACGAACACCCGGCCCAGCGCCAGGTAGCTGACCGCGTCGACGACGCCGGTGACGACTGTCAAACCGAGGAGCAAACGGACGAGCGGACTGGAGAACACGCTCACTCAAGTCGCCTCAACGCGCACTGCCATCACCCTGTTGCCGGTCGCCACACGAGCCAGGGCAACCTACCACGCTGCGCTCGCAGCCCTCAGGCGTCGGCGGCTCGCGCGGCCCAGGCGGCCAGGTAGCCGTCGATGATCCGCTCCATCGACTCCCGGACCTGAGGAGCGTTCTCGAGCAGATCGAGGAAGGGCTCGCGGGCGAGGGAGAGGAGCAGAGTCGGCGTCTCGGTCGTCACCGTCGCCAGCCGGTTCGCCTTGCGCAGCAGCGCGATCTCGCCGAAGTGATCGCCGTCCTCGTGGATGTTCACCTGGACGGCCCCGCCGTCGGCATCCTTCCGGGTCGCGATCAGCCGCCCTCGCACGACGAGGTAGAAGCGGTCGCCCGGATCTCCTTCCCGGACGACCTCGCGTCCGGCCGGGTAGAGCTCGCTCGTGAACAGCCGGGCGATCCGCGCGAGCAGCTCGTGCTCGACGCCGCTCAGGATCGGCACCTCGGCGAGCCGCTCGGGACTGACCTCGGCGTGATCGCCCTCGTCTCGAACCGTGAAGCCGCTCTGCCGCTTCCAGAGCTCCTGGTACAGGCCCTGAGCAGCGACCAGCTCCGCGTGACGGCCACTCTCGACGAGCCTGCCCTGGTCGAGGACGAAGATCCGGTCGGCGCTCTTGGCGACGGCGAGCCGGTGCGTGACGGTGATCGTCGTCCGACCCTCGGCGACGCGCTCGAGCGTCGCGTTGATCGCCGCTTCCGTGCCCGGGTCGAGCGCGGAGGTCGCCTCGTCGAGAACGAGGATCGCCGGATCCCGGAGAATCGCGCGGGCGATCGCGAGCCGCTGGCGCTGTCCGCCGGACAGCCGGCCGCCGCGCTCGCCGACCACCGTGTCGTAGCCGTCCGGTTGACCGAGGACGAACTCGTGGATCTCGGCGGCACGCGCGGCAGCCTCCACCTCCTCGTCGCTCGCGTCCGGCTTCCCCATCCGGATGTTCTCGCGGACCGTCGTGTTGAACAGGAAGCTCTCCTGGAAGACGACGCCGAACTGGGAGCGCAGGGAGGCGTACGTCACGGTCCGCAGGTCGTGGCCGTCGACCGTCACCGAGCCTGACCACGGGTCGTAGAAGCGCATGACGAGGCTGAGCGCCGTGCTCTTCCCCGAGCCGCTCGAGCCGACGAAGGCGACGGACTCGCCGGCGGCGATCCTCACGCTCAGGTCGTGCAGGTTCGGATCGGGCTCGGAGTAGCCGAAGGTGACGCCGTCGAAGCGGATCTCTTCGGTCAGGCGTGGCAGGGGCGCGCTTCCTGCCGCGTCGACGACCTGCGGTTGATGCTCGAACAGCTCCGAGATGTGGCGGAACCCCCCGAGCCCCTGGACGAGACCGGGCATGTACTGGGTCACGTACGCGAGCGCGTAGCCGAGCGCAAGGAAGACGCCCTGGAAGGCGACCAGCTTCCCGATCGAGAGCGAGCCGTTGAACGCGAGCCAGGAGCCGATGCCGACGATCGCGACGTCGAGCGCGAGGACACCCGAATACGCGCTCCTCTCCACCAGCGAGCTGAGGAAGGAGACGCGGGCCGTGGTGCG
Organism: Actinomycetota bacterium; assembly: GCA_003134505.1. Taxonomy (GTDB): domain Bacteria; phylum Actinomycetota; class Thermoleophilia; order Gaiellales; family Gaiellaceae; genus PALSA-612. The sequence goes on from PLBK01000047.1 coordinate 144,748, forward strand.
CCGCAAGCCGGAGTTCCGGTCCTCGAAGCTGGCGAGCCACGCGTTCTCCAGCCCGAACGCCTTGACGACGGCCTGGCCGGAGACGTTCTCCTGGACGACGCTCAGCGTCTGCGATTCGAGCTGCTTCTTCTCGTAGCTTCCGGAGACCGCGCGGGGCGCGAAGTAGCGAGGCCCGAGGAGCGCGATCGGCCAGACGAGCATCGCCAGGAGCGCCAGCCGCCAGTCGAGGATGAAGAGCACCACGGTGTAGACGCAGACGTCGAGCGCCGGTGCGACCGCCCAGGACAGGGCGGAGACGAACGCGCCCTCGAGGGCGACGAGGTCGCCCGAGAATCGCGCCAGGACGTCCCCGAGTTGCATCCGCGCGTAGAAGCCGAGCGAGAGCTTCTGCAGGTGCGCGAAGATCTCGAGGCGCAGGTCCGCGACCACGCTCGCGGTGAGCCGCGCGTAGAGCCGGTCGCGGGCGACTCCGACCACTCCTGTGATCACCACGCCCAGGCCGAGAGCGACGAGTACGATCACGAGCACCTGCTTGTCGCGCGGAATGAGCGCCCTGTCGATCAGGATGCTGAAGCTCAGCGGCAGGAAGACGTTGAAGGCCGCTTCGACCAGCAGCCCGAGCCCGATGAGCACGAGCAGTCGAGGGTACGCACGGAAAGAGGGCGCCAGCTCCCGGATCGACTGCCGGATGCCGACCTCCGCCGCCGGGGCTTCGCCGACCGCGCTCACGTCACCTCGCCCGCAGGTCGCTCGGGGAGCACCCGCAACGCCTCCGCAGGCAGGTGCACCCGCACCGGCACGCCCTGGGAGAACGCTTTGGGCTCCCCGTCGTTCACGACGATCGCCTGGAGGACATCGCCAGTCGCCAGTCGGATCACGAGCTGCTCCAGCGAGCCGAGGTAGACGACCCGCTCGACCATGCCCGGGATCCGGTTCTCGCCTCCGGGCGCGTACGGCTCGACCCGGATGCGCTCGGGGCGGATCACGATCCTCACCTCGCCGCGCGCGGAGATCTCGCCGCGAGCCGCGTGGAGCTCCGACTCTCCGAGCCGCAGCAGGCAGCGGCCGTCGTGCGCCCCTTCGGCCGTCGCCGTCATCAGGTTCGAGATGCCGAGGAAGTCCGCGACGAACACGGTCGCCGGCTCCTCGTAGATCTCCTCGGGCGTCGCCACCTGCTCGACGCGGCCGTCGGACATGACCGCGATCCGGTCGGACATGGTCAGAGCCTCTTCCTGGTCGTGCGTGACATAGACGAAGGTGATTCCGAACTGCTCGTGGATCGTCTTCAGCTCCAGCTGGAGAGCTTTGCGCAGCTTCGCATCGAGTGCGCCGAGAGGCTCGTCGAGCAGCAGCACCGACGGCTCCAGCACGAGCGCTCTCGCAAGCGCGACCCGTTGCTGCTGGCCGCCGGAGAGCTGCGACGGACGGCGCTTCTCCAGGCCTTCGAGCCGCACGGCCTCGAGCACGCCGCCGACGCGCCGGTTGATCTCGTTCCGGGACGTCCTCCGCCGCCGCAGGCCGAACGCCACGTTGTCGAACACGGACAGGTGCGGAAAGAGCGCGTAGTTCTGGAAGACCGTGTTCACCTTGCGACGGTGGGGCGGCGTCGCGGCCATGTCGACGCCGTCGAGTGAGATCCGGCCGCCGTCGGGCCGCTCGAGACCTGCGATCAGCCGCAGTGTCGTCGTCTTGCCGCAGCCCGAGGGGCCGAGCAGCGAGAAGAACTCGCCTGCGGGGATCCTCAGGCTGACCCCGTCGACCGCGGCCACGTCGCCGAACCGCTTCCGCAGCTCGACGAGCTCGACGGCGCCTCCCTTCGCTTCAGACATCGAAGGCGGCGATCTCCCGCAACGCCGATCCCCGGGCGGCTTCGTCGCCGGCAGTGAAACGCCGGTGGACCACGTACGCGAACGCGACCGCGAGCAGCGTCGCCACGACGATCACCGTCGCGAGAGCGTTGAGCGCAGGCGTGGTCGTGCCGCGGACGCTCGAGTAGATCTGGATCGGCACGGTCTGCGTGGACGCGTCGGACGAGAGGTAGTCGGTGACCACGAAATCGTCGATCGAGAGCGCGAAGACGACCATCAGGCTGGCGAAGATCGCCGGCGCCAGGAGCGGCAGGAGCACGAGCCGCAGTGCAGCGACCCGCGAGGCACCGAGGTCGGTCGCCGCCTCTTCGTATTCCTTGCCGATGGAGAGCAGCCGGCCGCGCACGATCACCACGACGTACGAGACCGAGAACGTCACCTGCCCGAGCAGCTGCGCCGTCGTGCCGAGCTGGATCCCGTAGAGCGTCACGAAGACGAGCAGCAGCGACACCGCCATGACGATCTCGGGCGTGACGAGCGGGAACAGCATCAGGACGTTCACGGGCCGCGCGCCCGGGCCGTGCCAGCGCGTCAGCCCGAGCGCGAGCGCCACGCCCAGCGGCACCGAGACGGCCATGTCCAGCGCTGCGAGCTTGAGGCTTTGCTCGAGCGCGCTCCGGAGTGCGGGATCGTGGAGGACGGATTGCGTGGGGTCGCCCCAGTACCAGCGCGTCGAGAAGCCCTGCCAGACCGTCCGCGACTTGCCGGCGTTGAACGAGAACAGGATCGCGATCGCAATGGGGACGATCGACCAGGCGATGTAGAGCCAGGTGACGGCGACGAGGGCGCGGGGCCGGCCCCACGGGTTCGACCACCAGTCCCTCAGGCGCTTCATGCCGTGACCGGCTGACGCGACGCGCGCACGGTCGAATACAGGTAGTAGGACATCAACGCACCGAGCAGCACGGCCAGGACGATGACGAGCGCTGCGCCGGTCGTTCGCTGTGGCCCGCCCTGGAAGAAGAGGTTGATCTGGTTGCCGATCATCGAGGTGCCCGGCGAGCCCGAGATGACGTCGTTCGTGTAGTAGTCGCCGAACATCGGCAGGGCGATCAGGACGCTGCCGGCGAGGATGCCCTGCTTGCTGAGCGGCAGCGTGACGTGGAGGAACGTGCTGAAGCGGCTCGCGCCGAGGTCGAGACCGGCCTCGATCAGGTGCGGCTCGATCCGGTCGAGGGTCGCGAAGAGCGGCAGGATCAGGTACGGCACGTAGCCGTAGACGAGCGCGAAGATCACGGACGACGGCTGCCCGTCGAGCCAGCCGTGGGGGTGGCTCAGGAGGCCGATGTCGACGAGAGAGCGGTTGACGAGCCCGTCGGGCAGGAGCAGCCCGATCCAGGCCAGCATCCGCATCAGGTAGCTGACCCAGAACGGGATGATCAGGAGCACGAGGAGCAGGGCCTTCGTCCGCCGTGCGTGGCGGGCCAGGTAGTAGGCGACGGGGTAGCCGATCGCGAGGCAGCCGGCGAGCGCGATGCCCACGTATGCGAACGTGCGGACGAACACCGTCCAGAAGACCTGCCCGGGCCGGAGCTGCTCGAGGACAGAGCGCATCGTCGTGAAGTGCCAGTCGAACGGGTTCCACACGGGCACCGGCCCCTGGAAGATCGGGTCGACGGTGCCGAACGCGACCGACAGGACGGCGTAGAACGGGATCAGGAAGAAGAGGACGAGCCAGACCGCTCCGGGGAGCGCGAACAGCGGCCAGAAGAGCCCACGCCGCGCCATCGCCCGCCGTCCTCTGCCCCTAGCCGCCGGCCTTGAACTTCGACCAGGCGTTCTGCCAGAGCACCTCGCCGGCGATCGTCAACGGCAGCAACGTCCGGTCGTGCCTGAACTCCTCTTCCCGGACGATGGTGGACGCCAGGCTCTTCGGCACGTACCCCTGGGCGATCAGCGACTGCGGGTCGAGGCTCTTCTGCGGAGGCACGTAGCCGAGGAAGCTGAAGTTCTCGAGCGCGTGCTTCCGGTCGAGCAGGAAGTTGAGGAAATGGTGCGCCAGGACCGGCCGCTTCGCGGTGCGCAGCACCGTGATGATGTCGTTCCCGATCATCCCGCCCTGCTGCGGCCGCCAGAAGCCGACCACGTCCACCGGAACGCCTTTCGGCATGTAGGCGGCGGAGGTGGCCATGTCCCCGGAGTAGGCCTGGGTGATCCACGTCGCTCCCGACGGGATGTCCTGGTAGTCGGTCTGGTTGACCTTGACGTTGACGAGCCTGGTCAGCTGGGAGAGGTCGGCGCCGGCCCGATTGACGAGCGCGGGGCTCTCGGTGTTCACGTCGACGACCCGACGGCGGAGCAGCGCCATCCCGAGCGCCTCCCGCAGGTCGTCGATCACGGCCACCTTGCCCGAGCTCCGGGGCGTCTGCCAGAAGATGTCGTAGGGGTTCGCGAAGGTCGTCGGTGCCTTGACCTTGTCGCGCCGCCACGCGATGCCCGTGGTGTAGACGACGTAGGGCACCGTGTAGCGTGAGCCGACGTCGTAGTACGGGCTGGCGAGCGACGGCCAGACGTTCGCTTGCAGGTTGGGCAGATAGCGATGGTTGAGCGGTTGGATCAGCTTGCCGGCGACGACCTTGCCGAGATATTCGACGGTCGCGAACCAGACGTCGAAGCGCACGGCCCCCGTCGTCAGCTTCGAGAGCGCCTCCTCCTCGTTCTCGAAGCTCGTGACGGTGACCTTGACGTTGTAGTGCTGCTCGAACTCCTTCACGACCTTCGGGTTGATGTAGGCGCTCCAGGTGAAGACCTCGAGCGGGCCCTTCTCCGGGCTCCTGCCCGAGGCGATCGGCTCGTTGCCGTGGTAGATCGGCAACGTGACCGGGTGGTCGCGCCGTGCGAGCGGGATGCCGCCGGGGCCGAGTGGCACGCCTGCGCGCCGGGCGAGCGGCATGCCTGCTCGCAGCGACGCCTTCGCCCCGGGCACGGCCGCGAACGCACCGGCGGCGGAGAGAAGGAACCGCCGCCTCGTCGACCTGCGCTCGCGGGGATGCATCGCAGGATAGTGACGCACCGGGTCGCGTCGCGAGCAGCCAACGCGAGGCGCCGGACGAGCGAGAGCTCGTCTCTCGGCCGGGAGACCGGACGAGCGAGAGCTCGTCTCTCGGCCGGGAGATCGGCTCAGCTCATAGGATCCGCGGGCCTCACCGGCCCTCATGAGAACGGCGACCCTCAGAGAACGTCTTCGCTACGCCTTCGACAACACGATGTCGAAGGGCACGCGCGCGCTCGTCGCGTGGCTCGGGCTCGCCACGGTCGTCCTGATCGGCATCTTCTCGGCCATCGTCCTCCTCTCGGGGCTCGCGCCGAAGAACAGCGCAGGCCACCACGTGGGCGTCATCCGCCAGCTCTACCTGACGCTGCTGCACACGCTCGACCCCGGCACGATCGGCAACGACGTCGGAGGCTGGACGTTCCTCGTCCTGATGCTGCTCGTCACGCTCGGCGGCATCTTCATCGTCAGCGCGCTGATCGGCGTGATCGCCACCGGTCTCGACGCCAAGCTCGAGGACCTGCGCAAGGGGCGTTCCTTCGTCGTGGAGCAGGGGCACACGCTCATCCTCGACTGGTCGGATTCCATCTTCACCATCCTCTCCGAGCTCGCCATCGCCAACGAGAGCGAGCGCCGGCCCGTGGCGGTCGTCCTGGCCGAGCAGGACAAGGTCGAGATGGAGGACGCGATCCGCCAGCGCTGCGGCGACCTGGGCAAGACCCGCGTCGTCTGCCGCCGGGGCAGCCCGATCGACCTGACCGACGTGGCCATGGTCAATCCGCAGGGCGCCCGCTCGATCATCGTCCTCTCGGGCGGGGCCGACCACGCCGACGCCGAGGTGATCAAGACGGTGCTTGCGCTCACGCACGCGCCCGACCGCCGGCCCGAGCCCTACACCATCGTCGCCGAGATCCGGGACGCCTCCAACCTCGAGGCCGCGCGGCTCGTCGGCGGCAGCGAGGCCGTGCTCATCGACCGCGGCGACACCATCTCGAGGCTGCTCGTCCAGGCCTCGCGGCAGTCGGGCCTCTCGCTCGTCTACACGGAGCTGCTCGACTTCGGCGGCGACGAGATCTACTTCCACGAGAACCCTGCGCTCGCCGGGCGGACGTTCGGCGAGGCGCTCTTCGCCTACGAGACGTGCTCGGTGATCGGCCTGGCCACCGAGGCCGGGGTGAAGCTGAATCCGCCGCCGGAGACCGTCCTCGCGGCGGGCGATCGCGTCGTGGTCATCGCCGAGGACGACTCGGTGCTCGCGACCGCGCCGACCAGCCGCGGAACCGTGGACGACGACGCGATCGTGGCGGCGCCGCCGGCCGACGACCGGCCGAGGCCGGTGCTGATCCTCGGGTGGAACTCCCGCTCGCCGATCATCGTCAGGGAGCTCGGCGAGTACCTCGCCGCGGGCTCGACCGTGACGATCGCGGCCGATTCGGGCGGGCCTGAGCAGACGCTCGCCGGCCGAGCGCCGAACGGGTTGACGGTGACGTTCGAGCCGGGGGACACGACCGACCGGCGGACGCTGGAATCGCTCCGGCCGGGCAGCTACGACAGCGTCATCGTCTCCTGCTACGAGGGCGAGGTCGACGCGCAGCGCGCCGATGCCCGCACCCTCGTCACGCTGCTCCATCTGCGCGACATCGCGAGCCGCGACGGCGCGACCTTCACGATCGTGAGCGAGATGCTCGACGATCGCAACCGTCAGCTCGCCCAGGTGACCAAGGTCGACGACGTGATCGTCAGCGAGAAGCTGGTCGCGCTCATGATCGCCCAGATCTCCGAGAACCGGCAGCTCGCGCCGGTGTTCGAGGACCTGCTCGGCGCCGAGGGATCGGAGATCTACCTGAAGCCCGCGACGGATTACGTGAAGGCCGGGCAGGCCACCGATTTCGCCACCGTCGTCGAGGCGTCGCGCCGCCGGCGCGAGGTGGCGATCGGCTACCGCCGGGTCGCGGAGGCCGGCGACGCGGCGCGGGGCTTCGGGGTGGTCGTCAATCCTCCGAAGTCGACGCAGGTCGCGCTGGTGGACGGCGACCGGGTGATCGTCCTGGCCGAGAGCTGATCGGCCGGAGCGGCGCCCGCATGGGATGATCCGCCCGTGGCTGAGGCTCCGCTCGCAGGTATCCGCGTCGTCACCGTGGCCGTCAACTTGCCGGGCCCGGCGGCGGCCGCGCGGCTGGCGGAGCTCGGCGCGTCGGTGACCAAGGTCGAGCCCCCGGAGGGCGATCCTGTCGCCGCGATCAGCCCGCCGCTGTACGAGCGCCTCACTGCAGGCCAGACGATCGTGCGGCTGGACCTGAAGGAGCCGGCCGCGCGGGAGCGGCTCGACGAGCTGCTCGCGGACGCCGACGTGCTGCTCACCTCCAGCCGCCCCTCGGCGCTCGCCCGCATGGGGCTGTCCTGGACGGAGCTCGAGCCGCGCTTTCCCCGTCTCGTGCAGGTCGCGATCGTCGGCCACCCCGCGCCCGGCCAGGAGCAGCCGGGTCATGACCTCACCTACGTCGGGCGGTACGGCCTGCTCTCCCCGCCGGAGCTGCCGCGAACGCTCGTCGCCGACCTCGGCGGGGCCGAGCGCGCGGTCACGGCGGCCGTCGCGCTCCTGCTCGCGCGCGAAGCGGACGGCACCGAGCGCTACGCCGAGGTGGCGCTCGCCGACAGCGCAGCCTTTTTCGCCCTCCCCTGGACGTACGGCCTCACGGCGAGCGGCGGGCCTCTCGGCGGCGGCTCGCCGTTCTACCGGCTCTACGAGGCCCGCGGCGGCTGGGTCGGCGTGGCGGCGCTCGAGCCGCGCTTCCGCGAGCGGCTCGTCGCCGAGCTGGGGGGCGAGCCGACCGGCGAGACGTTCAGCGATCGGACACCGGCCGAGTGGGAGAGCTGGGCCGGCGAGCGCGATCTCCCGATCGCGGCGGTCGTGGGCTGAGGCGGCGGGAGATGCGCGTTCAGGAGCTGTTCGACCTCACCGGCAAGGTCGCCATCGTCACCGGCGGCGGGACCGGGCTCGGCCGCCAGATGGCGGAGGCACTCGCGGAGTCCGGCGCCGACGTCGTCCTCTGCGCCCGCAAGGCGGAGCGCTGCGAGCAGGCGGCGGCCGAGCTCTCGCAGCTGGGCGTCCGCGCGCTCGGGCTCGGCTGCGACATCCGCAAGCCGGCCGAGGTCGAAGAGGTCGTCCGGCGCACCGTCGACGAGCTCGGCCGCGTCGACATCCTCGTCAACAACTCGGGCACGTCGTGGGGCGCGCCGCCCGAGGACGTCCCGCTCGAGGGCTGGCAGAAGGTGATCGACGTCAACCTGACGGGCGCGTTCCTGTTCGCGCAGAGCGTCGGGCGCGTGCTGATCGCGCAGGGCGAGGGCGGCAAGATCGTCAACATCGCCTCCGTCGCGGCGTTCCGCGGTGCCCCGCAGGAGGCGATGAACGCGATCGCCTACAACGCGAGCAAGGGCGGGGTCGTCGGGCTGACGATCGACCTGGCCGTCAAGTGGGCTCAGCACCGGATCAACGTGAACGCGATCGCGCCGGGCTGGTTCCCGACCGATCTCTCCGGCAGCACGCTCGAGGCAGGGGGCGACCTCCTGCTCGGCGGCGTTCCGCTCGGACGCTACGGCGGCCCGGACGACCTCAAGGGCGCGATCGTCTTCCTCGCCTCGGCCGCCTCGGACTACGTCACGGGCACGACGCTGGTCGTCGACGGCGGCCAGATGGCGTCGTAACCGTTCCTTTACCCCGGAGGCCGCAGCCCGCCCGTACACTCGCAGCGTTGGGGGGACGTGAGCGGATCGAGCGCGCCTACCGGCGCCACCACGAGCAGAGCCGCAGCGAAGGGTTCGTCTTCTGTGGCCCGGACAGGGCCCCGCTCTTCCGTGACTGGATCGGAGGCCCGGGGCTGCGTGTGCTCGACCTCGGCTGCCGGGACGGGGCACTCGCCGACGTGTACCTCGAGGGCAACACCGTCGTCGGCGTCGACGCCGACCGGGCCGCGCTCGCGCGTGCCGCCGAGCGCGGGATCGAAACATTGTGGGCCGACCTCGAAGAGCCGCTTCCGTTCGAGGACGGGTCGTTCGACGTCGTGGTTGCCGGCGAAGTGCTCGAGCACCTGCGTCTGCCGGAGCGGGCGCTCGCCGAAGTCAGCCGCGTGCTCCGCCCGGGCGGGCTGCTGGTCGGCTCGGTGCCGAACTGCTTCCGGCTGAAGACGCGTCTTCGCTTCCTGTTCGGCCGGCCGCCCGAGAGCGACCCGACGCTCCTGCACATGTTCGGCCCGGCCGCGACGTCCCGACTGCTCGAGCCCTTCGACGAGGTGGAGGTCCGCTGCATCGCCGGCAGGCTGGTGCGTCTGAGCGGACGGCTGTTCGCGAACGACATCGCGTTCCGCGCGAGGAAGCCGGCGCTCGGCTCGCGCCCGGCTCGGTCCCCGAGGCACGGCGCGTTCAGGCGCAGTCGCACGCGCGTCGTTGTCCTGCTCCTGGCGGCGATGACCGTCCTGTTCCTGGTCTTCGCCGTGCTGCCCGAGGAGCTGCACGACTGGCCCTACAACGTGTTCTAGCCGGCGATCGCCCGCTCGAGCAGCGGCTTGACCTCGCCGATCAGCCGCTCGAGCGTCTCGCGGTCATAAGGCGCCGGCACGTCGAAGTACACGTGGTGGAAGCCTAGCTCGACCTGCGGGACGAGCCGCTCCGCGATCATCTCGGCCGTCCCGACCGGCCCGCTGAAGTCCGGCAGGCCGTTCTGCTCCGCGATCGCCTGAGCCGCCTGCTCCGCCTCCTCGACGGTGTCGCGGATCACGACCGAGCCGCCCTGCAGCGTCCGCTCGATCTCGGACTGGTCGCGGCCGACCTCCTCGCACCAGCGCCGCAGCACCTCGTCCTTGTGGCGCACGCGCTCGAGGTCGCCGCCGGTGTTCCACGCGTCGGCGAAGCGCGCGACGGTCGCGAGCGTCTTCCGCTCGCCCGAGCCGCCGATCAGGATCGGCAGGCGGCGCTGGAGCGGCGGGGGATTGTTGCGGACGCCGGTCGCCTGGTAGAAGCGGCCGCGCGCGCTCGTCTCCTCGCCGTCGAGCATCCCGCGCATCAGCTCGACGGCCTCGTCGAACCAGTTCAGCCGCTCGCCGGGGCTCGAACCGAACGGGATCCCGAACGCCGTGTGCTCGGTCTCGAACCACGCGCCGCCGATGCCGAGGTAGGCGCGGCCCCCGCTGACGTGGTCGAGCGTCGTAGCCATCTTGGCCACGAGCGCCGGGTTGCGGAAGGTGTTGGCGCCGACCATCAGGCCGAGCGTCACGCGCTTCGTCAGCGCGGCCCAGGCGGCGAGCGTCAGGTAGCCCTCGAACATCGGCCCGTCGGGATCGCCGACGATCGGGTAGAGGTGATCCCACGTCCACAGCGAGTCGTAGCCGAGCTCGTCCGCGAGCACGCCCACGTCGCGCAGCGCGGGCCAGTCGGTGTACTGGTTCCACGCCAGGACGCCCATCTTGAGCTGTGCCCCGTCCACGGCGCTAATCCTACGCACGGAGGCATGTTTGCCCCGGCCCGGAACGCGGAACACCAGGGGTGCGGATACCGTACGCGCCCTGGACGAGGAGGAACCGATGAGCGCTCAACTCGACGTCGAGCACGAGGCCGGATGCGTCGTCACCATCAGCGGCGACGCCGATCTCTACGCTGCCGCGAACGTCGAGCGGGAGCTCGTCCGCCTGGTCGACGAGGGCCGGCGGTCGATCGTCGTCGATCTGACCGACGCGACGTTCATCGACTCGACGATGCTGCGCGTCCTCCTCAACGTGAGCAAGCGGCTGCGGCCGGGCGGGGGAGACCTGCTGCTCGTCTGCCAGGAGCACAACATCCGCAAGATCTTCGAGATCACGCTGCTCGACCGCGTGTTCACGATCTTCGACTCGCGCGAGGCGGCGCTCGCCTTCCTCGAGGCGGGCGGGGTTTAGAGCGGCCGGCGACCGGGGTACTAGTGGCCCCGATGTGGACGGATACTCCGCGACTCCCGCTGCCGTGAATTTCGCCCTCTCGAGCGAGCGCGTCGACGGCGGCGCCGACTACGTCGTCTCGCTCGGGGGCGAGGTCGACCTGTACACCGCGCCGGAGCTCAAGCAGGAGCTGCACCGGCTCGTCGGCGAAGGGGCGACGCGCCTGGTCGTCGACATGTCCGCGACGACGTTCATCGACTCGACGACGCTCGGCGTCCTGCTCAGCGTCGTCAAGCGCGTCAGGCCGGAGGGCGGCGCAGTCGTCCTCGTCTGTCCCGACAAGAACGTGAAGCGGATCTTCGAGATCACCCTGCTCGACCGCGTGTTCGCGATCGTGGACACGCGCGACGAAGCGCTCGCCGAGTTCGCCTCGTCGGCTTCGGCGTAGCGCCCTCTGGCGAGGCTGTCTACCCGGAGCCGTTCGGCCCGCCGGCGAGGCGCTTCACGAAGCTGATCCTCGTCCCGTGGCCGCCGGGGCCGGCGCCGATGGCGACCTCGTCGGCAACCGTGTGGATGATCGCGAGCCCCATCTCGTCCTCCCGCAGGCTCTCGTCGGGCACGACCGTGAGCCTGGGCACCGGCCGGTCGAAGCGGAAGCCCCGGCCGGCATCCGACACCTCGACGGCCAGCGAGTCGTCTCCGAGCTCGTAGCGGATGCTGACCAGGCCCGTGCCGTCGACGTACGCGTGGCGGACCGAGTTCGAGCAGGCCTCGGTGACGGCGAGCTTCAGATCGGCGAGCGTCTCGTCGTCGACCGGCCCGAGCTGGCAGAGCCCCGAGAGCACGAGCCGGCAGAGCGCGAGCCACTTCGGCTCGGCCGGAATGGTCAGGCAGACGACCCGGGAGCCGTCGCCGTCAGCGTTCCTCTGCATCCGTTCCTCCTCGCTCCAACTCTTCCCGCATCGTCTCGAGCGCACGCCTGATCAGCCGCGACACGTGCATCTGAGAGATCCCGAGCTGGTTCGCGATCTGGGTCTGCGTCAGCCCGTCGTAGAAGCGCAGCTGGATGATCCGCTGCTCCCGCTCGTCCAGGGCCCCGAGCCCGGAGGCCAACAGGTGCTGGTCCTCGGTGCGCTCGAAGGCCTCCTCGACGACGCCGAGGGTCTGGATCCGATCGAGCTCCGAGCCCTCCTCGACCGGCGCCGACAGCGACTCGGCCGTGTACGCACGGCTCGACTCGAGCGCCTCGACCACCTCTTCCTCCTCGACCCCGGCCGCCTTGGCCAGCTCGGCGACGGTCGGTGAGCGCTCGAGCTGCGCACTCATGCTCTGAACCAGACTCGAGAGCATCTGGTTCAGCTCCTTGAGCCGTCTCGGGACGTGCACGGCCCAGGCGCGGTCGCGGAAATGGCGCTTGATCTCGCCGACGATGGTCGGGACGGCGTACGTCCGGAGGTAGACGCCGCGCTCGAGGTCGAAGCGGTCGATCGCCTTGATCAGCCCGATCGAGGCGACCTGGACGAGGTCGTCGACCTGCTCGCCGCGGCCGGCGTAGCGCCGCGCGATCGCCCGCGCGAGCGGCAGGTTCGCCTCGACGAGCCGATCGCGCGCGCTCAGGTCTCCGCGCTCGTGGTACGCGCGGAGCAGCTCGGTTTCCTCGAGCTGGTTCGGAGCCGGGCTCACGCAGAGCCGCTCCCGGCCGGGACCCGGACGTCGAGGCGCAGCCAGTGGCCGCCGTCGCGTGCGCTCGACTCCGCACCGGCGACCAGCGCGGCGAGCAGGCGCGCGGGCTCGAGCGAGTCCGGCCGGGACGCTTCGGCGTGAAGCGGGTCGCGCTCGAACGGGCCGACGAGGACCGAGACGGCGTCGTCTTCGATGCGCGCCTCGACCGTGACCTCCCCGCGCGGCGCGGAGGCGAGCAGGACGCTCTCGAGCGCGAGCTGCAGGTCGTCCATCGTGTCGTACCCGAGGTCGAGGCGCGCCGCGAGGCCTCCCACGAACAGGCGGACGATGCCGATGGAGCCACGCCCACCGGGGACGGTGAGCGTGACGCGCTCTGCCGACTCGCTCCCGGTGGTGTCAGGCACGGCGAGGGACGATAGCGGTCGGATTGCTGGACACAGGAAGGTAGAGCACGAAGTGGCAGGGCGTGGCTCGCGTTCTTACCCCGTGTGGCCTTCCGACCAAACCATGGTGATCAGGTAACCGGCCGTTTGGGCCGCGCGAAACCGGGGTAGCTAACTGAGGTGGCAATTGCCGCACTCGGTGCCAGGCCTGAGCAGATGCGTGACGCCGCCCGGCGGGTGTCGGCTGCGCGCCGGCTCGCAACCGTCGAGGCCGAGCTCGAAACCGCGATGACGCGCCGGACCGAGCTCTGGTACGAGCAGTCGCGCAACACCGATCCTGGCATCGCGACCGAGTTGCGGGCGCTGTCGGAGCGGATCAACCGCCTGTGGGCGGAGTCGCGCGCCCGCCGGGCGTGCATCCGCGCGGGCTCGCGCGAGCGGATCCTCACACGCGTCCGCGCCGAGGCCCGCTTCGAGCGTGAGGCGAAGAGGATTCGAGGAGGTGCGCGATGACCGCGAGGACAGGTCGCACGTACACATTGCTGCTCGGCATCGGCGCGGCCGGCGCCCTGATCTGGATCGCGACGCGTATCGGTGGAGACGCGACGTGGCGGTACTGGGCCGTGCTCGGCGTGCTCGCAGGGGCGGGTCTCGCCTTCGCGCTGACCCAGCGCACGGCCTACGGAGCCTGGGCCGAGGTGACGCGACTCGGATTCCTGGTTGCCCTGGTCGTGGCCGTGGTCTCCGTCGGCTGGATTGCCGCGGTCGGCGAGCCGCACGCGAACTGGTTCCGTGACCACTTCTCGTCGTGGTCGAGCGACCTCGGCATTCGAAGCTTCGTCGAGCACATGGCGAGCTACGTCTCGGTGATGGCGTTCGGCCTCGGTGCGCTGCTTGCATCGGCGCCCGGCGCGGTGCGGCGCACGCGTCCGGCTCCTGCTGCCGCGGTTGCCGAGCAGCCCGCGCCGCCGCCCGCGGAGCCCGCGCCGGTCGACGGGAACGGCGACACGGCCCACACGGCTGAGCACACGCCCGTTTAGCCCCTCAGAGGCCCGGGTAGGACCGCCGCAGACGGGCCGAGCCGTGGCTTTGGGGTCGCCGGAGGGGCGGCGACCCCGATCGCCCAGTGCCTATGCCCTCCTAGACGTAGGTCTCGGCCGTCCGTCGCTCGCGAGAGGGAGGTAGGCCGCCCCGCATTCGGCCACGTCCGTGCTCGACGCCGGAGCAGCGGCAGCAGTTCAGTGCAGCAATGGGGAAGTTCGTCGACGACCTGAAAGCGGGGGCCGGCTTCCGAGCAAGCCTACGCGTGAAAGGAGTGCGGGGCGCCGCCGGGATCTATGAACTGACCTGGGCGGCACCCGACGGGCGGGCGACCTTCGAGTACGGCCGGAGCGTCCGGACGGGTGAACCGCACATCCGCTGGCGGCGGATCGGCACGCACGCGATCCTCCGCCAGCCCTAGTAAGTAGCCTTCGCTCGCCCTTGAACCTCTTCTCGGTCACTGACCCTTGAGGCGACGAAATCGTCCTAACAGAGCAGGACTGGCAACGCATCACGGCGAAGCGTCCCGATGTCGAGCCGTATGTGAACGAGGTCCAGCGGACGCTGCAGCATCCGAACGCTGTTTATGAGGGCAGATGGCCGGAAACGAAGGTGTTCTATGCGAAGGATTTACTCGGGCACTCGTTTAGGGGTTGCTACGTTGCCGTTGCGGTGCGATACAGCCAGCAGCCGGCATCGATCCGCACTGTCTACTTCCCCTTCAACATCGAAGCCAGACTCGGTAGGCTGCTGCACCTCGACCGCTGAGGGAAGGGAGGGCGCATGACGTTCTACCTCGACGGAACACCACTGGTCGCCGACTACGACGACGTAGAGGACATTCTCTACCTGTGGGTGACCGGTCCTGTCCCCTCAGTCACGTTTGAAACCCGCGAGGGGCACCTAGTCCAGCTCGCGGCCGAGTCCCGCGAGTTCGTCGGCGCCACGATCATTGATTACCGCCAACTGTGGGAAGGCAAGCCGATCACGCTTGACATTCCGCAGTTCGAGCAGCACGTACTTCAGCCTGCCTGACCCCGCTGCCGTCGCTCTATCAGCTCGTCGGCTGACGTCAGGAATACGGGCGCGCCAGAAAAGCCGGGCCGTCGGCTCGAACACGATCCGGCCTCTCGTCGATGCTGCGGCGACGTTGTGGGCGTAGAAGAGCCCGACGCTGCTCGACCCTGGCGCCGACCGGGCAGGAGCAGGCAAGAGTGGTAGCCGGACTATGCGACGCTGAGGGTGAGTGTCTCGCGGGTGGCCTGTGAGCCGATAGCCGCGCGCTCAGTGGTGGTCAGCGACGCGAGCCATTCGTCGAGTGCGTCCCGGACGAGCTCACGCGCCTCGTCGAGCGTTGGGGCGCAGGTGATGACGCCGGGCAACTCCTCGATCGTGGCGCGCACCCATCCTTGCTCGTCGGGCTCGAATACGACGTGCAGCTCCATGCTCATAGGGTACTTCGCCGACGCTCGAGGCGGAACTGGGGTGCGTGAGGGCACTCCACGAGCTCGAGCAACACCTGACCGCACACGGCTGCGAGCGCGTCCGCCAAGGGACTCGCCACGATGTCTGGCGTAGCGCTGCAGCCGGACGCCCGGTCACAGTGCCACGTCACCGCGAGATCCCACTGGGCACCGCCCGTGCGATCTGCCGACTCGGCGTCCCGGCTCCACCCCGATGAACATCCGTCCGGCGGAGTTGGGCCTGCGGTCGCTTGACGGCAGACGCCTGTCGCGTACGCTGGAGAGGCGATGGACCAGACCCCGCAGCAGTACGAAGTCGTCCTCGTTCCTCAGCCTGAGGGCGGGTTCGTCGTGACCGTCCCTGACCTTCCCGACGTCGTCAGCGAGGGTGAGACTCGCGAAGAGGCCCTCGCCATGATCCGAGATGCCATCGAGGGCTACCTCGTAGCCTTGCGCGAGCACGGTTGGCCGCTTCGGATCGGTGAGCGTGAGCACGTGGCCGTCCGACCTGCGTGAGCGAGAAGCTCCCGGCGGTACGGCCCAGAGAGCTGATCCGGGTCCTCGAACAGAAGGGCTGGCGGCTCGACCGGGTTCGCGGCAGCCATCACATCATGGTCAAGGGTTTGGGCCCGAGCCACGTCGGGAAGGACCACCCGACGCGAACGAGCCAGGACCGGCGGGTCGCCGGAGGGGCGGCGACTCCAATCGTTGGAACCCAATGCCCTCCCCGACGGAGGTCCCGGCCGTCCGTCTGCTCTGCGAGAGGGAGGTAGGCCGCCTCCCTCTCGCTCTGCCATCGGCCCGCTAGAACCAGGCCTCGAGCTGGGCCGTCGGCCCCAACACGATCCGTCCCTTCGTCGTCACCGATGGGACGTTGTCGGCGAAGAAGAGCCCGATACCGGGCTGCCTTAGGCTGACCGGGCAGGAGCAGGCAAGAGCGGCCGACGGGGCCGACGCGCTTCTGCGCCGGCCCCGTCGGGGCGCTTACATCGCCGCTGCCCCGCGCATCAATCGTTCCCTCTCTCCCTCTATCTATCTATCAGGGCACCCAATACACCACTAGGCTGACGTAGTCAACGCTTGTGTCGTCTTCAATGGCAATGTCCAGGTGATGGTTGAATTGGAGCCCCTCGAAGACGTTTGAACCGGTGGCATCGTAGTTGACGTTCCCGGTTAGGCCGGGGGGCAGAGTTCCCGGGTTTGTGGCCGTCCATGTCCATGTGAACGTGTGGTTCTGAGGCACCGCCCAAACCAATGGCAACAACGGATTGCTTTGTGAGTTGCTTTGCGCGAAGTACCGGGGCAAAGGGCAACACACAGGTTGTTGTTGGGTGGCGGGCTTGCCGATGTACTGCACCCAGCCGTCCTGCCAATTGAATCCGGACAACAACGTGATCGCATCGTTTTCTGACCCGAAGCCCACCGGTTTGACGTGGATCACAAGCGTTATCTTGCAATAGAAGACCGCGTTTGGCAGCAGTTGCCAGGGATCGACTTGGGGGTTTGCGTCGCTGAACTCGTGCCAGAAGTTCTTATCAATTTGAGTCTGGTCGAAGTACGATTGCTGGTTCAGCCCAGGACCTCCGAGCGGCGGCGTAGCAGGCTCGGACCCGTTGAGGGTGCTGAACTGGTCGTTGATCCCTCCCCAGTAAGGCCCAGAAGGTGTTGGAGGGTTGTTGGGGTCATTGCAGTTCTTTGGGTGCCCGATAGTTCTTTCTGCTGGGGTCGTCTCGAGCAACGTCTTGAGCAGCTTAGTCGTCGAGGGGACACAGAGGATGTCAGCGCCCACTACGGTGAGATTGGTCTGGTTGAATTGGTTGAGGATGGAGGCGCTCTTCGAAAACGGCTTGGCGCTGACCTTGTAACAGAGCAGGTGTGCGACTTTGTTCACGATGGGATACTTCTTCTTTGCGTGGAGCTTCACCGCCGGGTTGCAGAAGATCACCGGCTGCACGACCCTTACCTGCCGCTCCACGTGCCACTGGTCTTTCAGGTTGACGATCACGTTGATCGGCCGACCCCCGAGCACGGGGTAGCACTTGAAGTGGTTGAGACGCGTCGTGTCGGGGGGTGTCTTCGAGTTCTTCGAGGTCGGCACCCCCAGCCAGTGCGGCGGGCCTACCAGGACCTTCTGCCGGCCAAACTGGTTCGTGGCTACGATCACGCGATTGGTCTTCGGCTGCGCTGAAATCGAATAGAACGCGAGGTGGAGCAGCGGGTTCCGGATCGGCGTCAGTCTGCCCTTGAACACCTTTTCGACGGGGTTGCAGAAGCGGAAGAGCTTCGTGACCTTGACCTGCTCGTACTTGCTGCCGTCGAACTCGTCCTGTAGTTGGACGGAGCCGGATACCTTCGCAAGGATGGACTGTTTCGGGACGTAGCACTTGAAGTGATCGAGCGTCGGTGGCTGCCCGGCGACGACTCGGATGCCTACGCAGGATTTGTTGTTCTGGTCGTTGGCCTCGGGCAGCGTGCTACCTCCGGTCTGCCCGGCGGTGACCGCGCAGTTCGTGAGTGCTCCCGGTACCGTCGGTTTGACGGTCCAAGTGATCGGCGGAGGACTTTGGCCCGTGGTGAGACCTGGCGCAGGCACGGTATACGAGCACGAAGGGCAACCCGTCCAACCACTTCCCGTCGCGTTCACGTAAGTGAGCCCGGTCGGCAACGGGTCGGTCACAGTGATCACGGCGCCGGTCGGCACCGTCCCTGGCCCCCCGTTCGTGACCACTGTCTGGAACGTATTACTGACGCCCACGGTCCACTGCGTCGAACTGGCCGTCTTCACGATCGCCAGGTCGGGGTATTTCGGCGCACAGGTCACCGTCACGGAGTAGTCGAGCCCGGTGACCCCTCCGTCTTGGAGATCGGTCACGGTGAAGTCGAGGTTGTCGCTCAACTGGAAGCCGCCTGTGGTGGCAGGGATCGGCGTCGCAGGCCCTTCGAAGTTCGAAACAGGACCGCTGGCGTTGACGGGTTGCGCGGCTAGCTGCGTGCCATTGAAGGAAGCCGTGGCGCTGTTGTCCGACAGGAACGACCCGCTCAGCGAGAGGGTCGCGAAATTCAGCGTGTACTGCGTCACGTTGAACGACGTCCGGTAGACGGTCGTCTGGAAGCCGAAGCCGCTTGGGGCCACGCTAACCCAGCTCGATGACGGTGCGAGCGGCACGGCCCAGTACTTGTTCGGCGGCGAGACAACGACCGCTGTGCCCGAACTGCTTGACGTGCTCCACGTGGTCTTCCCGTCTCCGGCGCTCTGCAGGGTCTTTGGGAACTCCTTACAGGGATCGTCCGCGGCCGACGCAAACAGTCCTCCCGCCGCTCTCACAGCGAGTTGTTGGCTGCCGCCGGTGGCGGATCCCGCAGCGGCAAGTCCGCCCGCCGTTGCCCCCAGTGTTACGAGCAAGACCATCAGACCGATGATGTTCCCTTTACGCATGCTCACCCTCCTGGAGCCCGACCGCGGCTACGGGTCGTTGATTGACCGAACATCGGGCCAGTATGAGATCGGTGCCGTTACTGGCGCGTTACTGGCGCCGGAACGCCAGCAGTTAGGGGTTGCGGAGACGGTCTCGATCTGCTCGGTGCCAGCGACCACGACGGTCGTCTGGTCATGGTCCGTGGTGTCGAGCATCCCGGTGACGTGGGCGCGTACCGAGCGGCCCCGATCTAGACGTGGACGAGAAAGACGCTGAACCAAGCCGGGGGTCGTTTCGAGGCGCGTTACGAGCCGGTTGGGCCAGCGACGAGTTCGGTCATCTCCGTGAAGTGCTCCAGCCCGGCCTGGTCAGCGAGCAACAACTCGAACTCCGGGATGCTGAACGAGCGTCTCGGCATGATTGCGCCTCTGTCTCACGCGCGTCTCGGGGCAGAATCTCGCCCCGAGACGTCAAGGCGCTGCACGGATAACCTCGGAGGTGACGGTGGCGGCCGTGTTGCCGGCGTTGTCGGTCGCTTCGAGCGTCCAGTAGTAACACATGCCGGCCGTGAGGCTCTCGGGATCCGAGAGAGCTCCGTCGGTCGAGTCGGTGACCGTGCGCTTCACGACCCAGCCTGTGGTGCAGCCCATGCTGGTTGGCATGGTCCTGTACTGCCGGAGCGTCCAGGTGTCGATCCCGCTGACTGCGTCGGTGACGGAGAACAGGATCGACTGTTGGAGACCATGCAGCGTGGCCGGGTGCTGGGGAGTCCCGGAGCCGGTCGGGTAGGTGATCGCGATCGTGGGCGGCGTCGTGTCGGGAAGCAAGTAGGCGTAGAGCTTGCCGTCGGTCGAGCCGACGTAGACGAACCCGTTCGCCACCGCCGGCGACGACTCGACATCGCCGCCGGTGGTCGCCGTCCACAACGAGTTACAGGTCGTGTTGCCGTTGCCGCAGCCCGCGGCGTTGAACGCGTACAGCTTGTCGTCGCCCGAGCCGACGTAGACGACCCCGTTCGCCACCGCCGGCGACGAGTCGATACCGCCGCCGGTGGTCGCCGTCCACAACGAGTTGCAGGTCGTGTTGCCGTTGCCGCAGCCTGCGGCGTTGAACACGTACAGCTTGCCGGCGAACGAGCCGACGTAGACGCGGCCGTACGCAACCGCCGGCGACGAGTAGATGCCGCCGCTGATGTTGCTGCCGCTGCTCCACAACGGCCCGCAACCATAATGCGGGGAGATGCAGTTCGTGACACCCGCCGCGTCGAACGCATACAGGATGCCGGTGAAATACGTGGCGACATAGTAGATCCCGTTCGCCACCGCCGGCGACGAGCGGATGCTGCCGCTCTGGCCCCCACCCCACAAATCCCCGCAGAAGTTCGGGCAGCCGGGGGCGTTGCCGTTGGCGTCGAAGACCCACGGGCCGCCCTCGTCCGCGCCGAAATAGACCATCCACGTGCCTGCCACTTCCGCCACCGCCGGCGACACGCTGGTCCCAGTGCCGACGTCCACCGACTCCCACAACAGCGCGCCGGTGGCTGCATCAAACGCGAACAGTTCGTGCTGGCCGATGTAGACGATCCACCTGCCTGCCACGTACGCGACCGCCGGCGACCCGTAGATGCTGTCGTGGAGGTTCGCCGTCCACAATGGCGTGCAGGCGCTCGGGCAGCCGGTCACCACGCCGACGTTTTGGCCGTCGGCTCTGTACGCGTACAGCCTGGCGGACGCGCCGCCTTCCGAGCCGACGAAGACGGTTCCCGTGCCTCCCACGTCCGCAACCGCCGGTGACGAGGAGATGATGTTTCCGGTGTCCGCCGACGTCCACTTCGATACACCGGTGGCTGCGTCAAACGCGTGCAGCTTGTGGTCGTCCGAGCCGACGAAGACGACCCCGTTCGCCACCGCCGGCGACGAACGGACGGCGCCGCCGGTGGTCGCCGTCCACGCCTCGGTCAGGTTCGCCACGTTCCCCACCCCGATCGCCGACTCGTTCGGCTGCAGCCCGCCGTGCGCCGAGTCGTACCGGAACTGCGGCCAGTCAGACGCGCCCGACCCCGCGGCGCTCGACCCCAGGCCGAGCAGCACCGCCGAAACGACCAGTACGACCGCGATCGCCGCTCGCGTCAACATGCCGCTACGGAGTCGCCGGGAAAGGTGCACGAGGACAAGTGTGAGGGGGTTGCCGTTACTGGCGCGTTACCGGCATGGCAAATGCCTCCAGCCAGCCATGGAGGCTGGCCTCGATCTCGTCGGCGCCGGCAACTGCGACCGCCGTCTCGGGCCGGGCAGTGCTGTCGAGGCTCTCGGTGATGCGGGCGCGCACCGAGCCGTCCTCGATCCAGACGCGGACGAGGAACACGCCCGACCGGACAGCGGGCTGCGCCTCCACCCGTCCAGGCTACGGATCGGGTCGTTACGGGGGCGTTACCGGCCGGTCAGGCTGGCGACGAGCTCGATCATCTCGCCCGAGGGCTGCAGTCCGAGCTCGTCGCGGAGCTGCTGCTCGAAGTCGCGGTACTGGGCCAATGCCTCGGCGTTGTTGCCCTCGGCCAGGTCGGCCCTGATCAGCGCCCGGCGGGCGCTGTCGCGCAGCGGGTCTGCCCGCACCGCCGCTTGCCCGGCCGCGACGGCTTGGGGCAGCCGACCCGCGCGTAGCTCGCGTTCGCAGAGCGCCTCGAGCGCGCGCAGGCGCAGCTCGTGGTAGCGCTCCCGCTCGAACAGCACCCAGTCTTCGTAGCAGTCGGGAAGAACGTCGCCGACGAGCAGAGCAGGATCGAGCTCCAGCTCCATCTCATCTGTCTCGCCGGCGAGCAACCGCTCCACGAGGGCCAACCGCTCACGCAGGTCGACTGCAACCTCAGGTGCCAGCTCGAGCTCGTCCTTGCTCACAATCACCAGCCGACAGCCGGCCGCCTGAAGTCGGAAGAGCGCCGAGCGCAGGCTCCCGTAAGCGTGTCCCTCGCTCGCGCCNNGCAAGAGTGAGCTCGAACCCGTCCACGATGCGCAGGCGACACGCGACGGCTATCGGGGTGGCCGCTAGCTCCTGCATGTCGCCGTCCCTCGCGCCTGCATTCTCCCTCGCTACTTCCGCTGCCTGACGGGGCACAACGAGGAAGAAGGGCCGGCGACGAAGACAGGCTGGTTCTCGGCCGTCTGCGCGGACTGGCTCGCTGAGCCGGCCCGACCATAACCACTTTGTAACAATTGTGCAAGTGTCTACGCCCGGAACGGCGTGACTACACTGCGCGCGAGAGTCTCTGCGCTCATGCCTTCGATCGTGGACCGTCCCCTGCGAACGAACCGACTCCTGCTCGGGGCCTGCGCCGCCCTAGCCGCGCCCGGGATCGCCACCGGCCTCAGCCTCGCCCTCGACCTGGGCTCGAAGCCCGGCGCCCAGGTCGTCTACGTCGTGCTCGCCGCCGCGGCCGCCGGTGTCGCCGGCCTCGCCGCCGGCCTCGCAGCCGGTGCGCTGTCGCTCGTCCCGTTCATCTACTTCTTCCTCAACAGCCCGGATGCGTTCGCGGTCAGCACGTCGCAGGTCGTGTCGCTGCTGGTGCTCGCGGCCGGCGTCGTGCTCGTCTCGTACCTGGTCGCGCGCGAGCAGCGGGCGCGGGCGCTGTCGGCGGGCGCTCGCGACGTGCGCGATGCACTCAACCGGTCGGGCATGGCGATGTGGCAGTGGGACGTCGAGCGGGACCGGCTGCGCTGGTCGGCCGACGTGCGCGCCATGTACGGGCTCGGCTCGGCGGTGCGGCTCGACACGTTCGAGCAGCTCCTCGACTGGGTGCATCCCGACGACCGCGAGCGGTTCAGGACGGCCGTCATGGACGCGCTCGCGGGCAGCTCGGGGTTCGAGGTCGAGGTGCGGACGACGCTCACGCCGCAGGGCTGGCGCTGGGTCCTGCTGCAGGGGAGCGTCCAGCGCAGCGTCCGCGGCAAGCGCGTCTCGGGACTCACCCGCGACGTCACCTCCCGCCGCCGGAGCGTCGAGCGGGAGCGCTTCCTCGGCGGCCTGACCAAGGCGCTCGCGGTCGCTCCGGACTACGACGGCATGCTCGCGGAGCTGGCGCGGCTCGCCGTCCCCGAGCTCGGCGACTGGTGCTGGATCGACGTGCTCGAGGAGGACGGCAGCATCCGCAACGTCGTCGTCCGGCACTCCGATCCGGCCAAGGTCGAGCTGGCCCGGGAGCTGCGGCTCCGCTATCCCGTCGTGCCGGGCGATCCGCACGGCGGGGGGGCCGTGCTGGCCAGCGGCAGATCCGAGCTCTCCACCGAGATCTCCGAGGAGCTGCTCCGCGAGGCGACGCGCAGCGAGGAGGAGCTCGACCTTTATCGCCGGCTCAACCCCTGCTCGGCGATCTTCTCGCCGCTGCAGGCTCGCGGTCGCACGCTCGGCGTCCTGGCGGTGATCGCCGCCGAGACGCCGCGGCGCTACGACGAGAGCGACCTGGCCTTCGTCGAGGAGGTGGCGCAGCTGGCGGCGCTGATGATCGACAACGCGCGCCTCCACCGGGACGAGCAGGACGCGCGTGACGGTGCCGAGGCGGCGGCGCTGCGGATGGAGCGGCTGCAGGCCCTGACGGCGCGCCTGTCGGCGGCGGCCTCGCCGGCCGAGGTGGCGCAGATCCTCGTCGACGAGAGCCGCGACGTGCTCGGAGCTCGCGCCGCGTGGGTCAGCGTGCTGGCCGAGGACGAGAGCGAGCTGCGGCTCCTCGCCTCGAGCGGGTATCGCGACGACTTCGTCCAAAAGTACCGCCGCATCCCGGTGTCGTCCGGTCTCGCGGTGGTCGAGGCGTTCCGGGACGGCGAGCCGAAGTGGATCGACTCGGTCGAGGCCGACGGCGAGCGGCACGCGGAGTTCCCGGAGGCGGCCCAGGCGACGGGCGGCGAAGCGCTCGCGGCGGTTCCGCTCGTGAGCGCGGAGAGCGCCTTCGGCTTCCTGGCCCTGCGCTTCGACGGCCCGCGGAGCTTCGGCGCCGAGCAGCGACGGCTGATCTCGAGCTTCGTCGACCAGTGCAGTCAGTCGCTCGAGCGCGCCCGCCTGTACGAGCGGGAAAGCGAGGCACGAGCCGACGCGGAGCTGCACCGCGGCGAGCTCCAGTTCCTGAGCGAGGTCTCGCAGACGCTGGCCGGCACGCTGGAGGTCGAGGAGCTGCTCGACGCGCTGCTCAACCTGACCGTCCCGCGGCTCGCCGACGCGGTCAGCTTCTTCCTGCTCGAGGACGGCCACTTCCTGCGGCGGGCCGCCTCGGTGCACGTCGACCCGGCGAAGACGAAGCTCATGCGCGAGCTTCGCGGAGCGCGGATCGACATCGACACGGAGCCGGACGGCGCGCTCGCGCAGGTGGTGCGGACCCAGCAGCCTGTCGCGCTGCCGCGGCTCGACGCCGAGCTGCTCGAGGCGCTGTCGCTCGACGAGTTCCAGCTCCGCGCGCTCGAGTCGCTCGGCATGCGCTCCTGGCACGCCCTGCCGCTGCTGGCTCACGGCGAGGCGACCGGTGTGCTCTCCCTGGCGACGATCGGCGAGCGGTCCTTCTCCGACCGCGACCTCGAGCTGGCGCGCGAGTTTGCGAGCCGGGCCGCGCTCGCGCTCACGAACGCCTACGACTTCGACCGCGAGCGCCGTGCCCGCGCCTCGGCCGAGCGCGCCTCCGAACGGCTCGGGCACCTGCACCGGATCACGGCCGCGCTCGCGCAGGCGGTGACGACGGACGAGGTCGCCCGCGCGATCGCCGTCGAGGGCGGCGCCGCCTTCGGGGCGGATGCCGCCGCGACGCAGCTGCTGACCGAGGACGGGTCGGAGCTCGAGCTTGCAACCGCCACCGGCCATCTCACCGAGCTGATCGGCCGGTACGGACGGCTGTCCACGGAGCAGGAGGTGCCGGCGGTCGAGGCGATCCGCTCTGCGCAGGTGCTCTGGTTCGAGTCGGCCGACGACCTGGGCGTCCGCTACCCCGACCACGCGCACGTCCGCGAGGGCCTCGAGGCCGTCGGCTTCATCCCGCTGATCGGCCGTGAGCAGCCGCTCGGCCTGCTCACGGTGAGCTTCGAGCACCCGCGCTCCCTGAGCGGAGAGGATCGCGCGCTGATCCACGTGCTGTTGCAGCAATGCGGCCAGGCGCTCGAACGGGCACGGCTCTACGAGCGCGAGCAGGACGCGAGGAGACGTGCCGAGAGCGCGACCCGCCGCCTCGACCAGCTGCAGACGATCGTCGAGGCGAGCCTCTCCGCGCAGTCGGTCGAGGAGCTGCTGCACGACCTGCTCGTCCACGTGCGCCGGATCCTCCGTGCGGACCGCGCGGCCATCCTGGTGCTCGACGAGGAGGGAGGTGTGCTCCACAGCCGGGCGCAGGTGGGCCGGGACGCCGAGGTCGAGGAAGAGATCCACGTCCCGCTCGGACACGGCATCGCGGGCCGGATCGCGGCCACGGGCGAGCCGCGCATCGTTCCCGACCTGGCGCAGGAGGAGGTCGTCAGCTCCTACCTCCGCGATGCGGGCGGGTCGCTGATCGGCGTGCCGCTCATGGTCAGAGGCCGCGTGCTCGGCGTCATGCACGTGAGCTCGCTCGCGCTGAACGCCTTCACCGAGGACGATCTCGAGCTGCTCGTGCTCGCCGCCGACCGTGCGGCGCTCGCGTTCGAGCGGATGATGATGTACGAGCGCGAGCACCAGATCGCCGTCACGCTCCAGCAGAGCGTGCTGCCCGGGCAGCTGCCGGAGGTGGAGCGGCTCGACGTGGCCGTCCGCTACCTGCCGGGCCGGAACGAGCTCGAGGTGGGGGGCGACTGGTACGACGTGATCGAGCTCGGGCAGAACCGCGTCGGGGTCGTCGTCGGCGACGTCGTCGGCAAGGGCGTGATCGCCGCGTCGGCGATGGCGCAGCTCCGGAACGCGCTCCGCGTCTACGCGCTCGACGGCCTCAAGCCGAGCTCGGTGCTGAGCCGGCTCGGCGAGCTGGCGCGGACGGTGGGGACGCCGTTCGCGACCGTGCAGTACATGGTGATCGACTTCGAGCGGGGCACGTGCCGCTACTCGAGCGCGGGCCACCCGCCGGCGCTCCATCTGCGCCCGGGCTGGCCGGCCGTCTTCCTCGAGGGCGGCCGCTCGACGCCGATCGGGATCGGCCTCGACACGCGGGCCCGGCAGGCCTCGGTCGAGCTGAGCCCGGGCGACGTCGTCCTGCTCT
>PLBK01000015.1:0-70910 GCA_003134505.1 Actinomycetota bacterium
GGCGATGCCGAACGCGATCAGTACCGCGGCGGCTACGACACCTCCGATTTCGAATACCTTGCGCATCTCCTGCTCCTTCCCGTCTTGGTCGAGTCGCTGTCCTGGGCGCTCGACCTTTTCGCGCAGTCTCGACTCCAGCACGGCACACGCAATCCGGGTCAGCACGGAAGCCTCTTGCGGCGATCCCGGCGGCTCCGCGCGGCTTTTCCGCACGTCGAGGCATCCCCGCGGGATCCGCGCAGGCCCGCATGAAACGTTGCGGCGTTCTCCGGAGGCAGGCAACCGTGCCTTCAGCGAGGCTTCCGGCATGAAGCTCTTGCTCGTCGAGGACGAGGACGCGATCGCAGAGCCGCTCGCCGAGGGCCTGCGGCGTGAAGGGTTCGTCGTCGAGCGGGTGGCGACAGGAGAGGCGGCGCTGGCAGCGGCCACACCGGACCTGGTGCTCCTCGACGTGGGCCTGCCGGACACCGACGGGCTCTCCGTGTGCCGTGAGCTCCGCAGCCGCTCGGGCGTGCCGATCATCATGGTGACGGCGAAGGGCGAGGAGATCGACCGCGTCGTCGGCCTCGAGCTCGGCGCCGACGACTACATCGTCAAGCCGTTCGGCTTCCGCGAGCTGCTGGCACGGATCCGTGCCGTCATGCGACGTACCAGCGAGCGCGCCGCGACCCAGCGGCACGCCCGGATCGGACCGCTCGAGATCGACGAGCGCGGGCGCCGGGCCAGAGTCGACGGCCGGGAGCTCGAGCTGACGCCGAAGGAGTTCGACCTGCTCGCGCTCCTCGCCCGCGACCCGGGCGCCGTCGTGTCGAAGGCGGAGATCCTGCAGGAGGTCTGGCAGACGACCTGGTTCGGGAGCGCGAAGACGATCGACGTCCACGTCGCCGCCCTGCGCAAGAAGCTCGGCGACCCGTCGTGGATCCAGACGGTGCGCGGCGTCGGCATGCGCCTCCACGTGCCCGACGAGTAGGTGCCCGCGTCGACGATCGCGCGTTCCTCGGGCGCCGCTGCCGGCGAGGGATGCGCGGGTGACTAAAAGGCTTCTCGCCACCTACGTCACGCTGACGATCGTCGTGCTCGCGGCGCTCGAGATTCCGCTGGGCATCCAGTACGGGCGGAGCGAACGGCGCGACCTGACGAACGGGATCAAGACCGACACCCTCGTGATGGCGACGTTCGCCGAGGATCCCCTCGAGCGCGGCCTGACCACACCGTCGCCGGGGCTCACCACCGCAGCTGGGCGCTACGCGCAGGACCCGGGCGGGCGGGTGGTCGTCGTCAACAAGCGAGCCGTCTCGATCCTCGACACGGAGTCGCCCCCCGGCCGCAGCTTCGCCTCTCGTCCCGAGTTCGCCGCCACTCTGGGCAAACGCGGGACGATCGTCACCGGCACTCGGCACTCGAACACACTCGGCACCGACCTGATCTACGTCGCCGTGTCGGTCACGTCTCCGACCAACAGCGTCGTCGGCGCCGTGCGGATCACCTATCCGACCTCGGCGCTCGACTCGCGCGTCAACCGCTACTGGCTGCTCCTCGCCGCGATCGGCGGCGTCGTCCTCGCCGCGGCGACGGTCGTCGGGCTCCGGTTCGCGCGCACGCTGGCCCGGCCGCTGTCGGCACTCGAGCACGCGGCCGCGGCGGTCGGCGCCGGAGACCTGACCGCCCGCGCCCCGGCGCGGTCCGGCCCGCCCGAGGTGCGGGCCGTCGCCGCCCGGTTCAACGAGACGGTCGAGCAGCTCGACGGGCTCCTCCACTCGCAGCAGGAGTTCGTCGCAGACGCGTCCCATCAGCTCCGCACGCCGCTCACCGCGCTGCGCCTGCGGCTCGAGAACCTGGAGCGGGACGTCGCGGAAGGCGCCCAGCGCGACCTCGAGGCGGCGCTCGCCGAGGTCGAGCGGCTCGCGCGGCTCGTCGACGGGCTCCTCGTGCTGGCGCGGGCCGACGCCACGAAGCCGGCGCCCGAGCCCGTCGACCTGACTGCCGTTGCAGGGGCGCGGGTCGAGCACTGGTCGCTCCAGGCCGCGGAGCGCAGGGTCCGGCTGGCCTCAGACCTGCCCGCGGGCCTGCAGGGACTAGCGACCCCGGGGGCGCTCGAGCAGGTGCTCGACAACCTGCTCTCGAACGCGCTGGCCGTCTCGCCGCCGAGCTCGATGATCCGCGTCACGGGGCGCGACGCCGGCGAGCGGGTCGAGCTCCGGGTGACGGACGAGGGCCCCGGCATGACTGCCGAGCAGCGCGCGCGAGCGTTCGACCGCTTCTGGCGCGCGGGGCCGTCGGGCACGGGCACCGGGCTCGGCCTCGCCGTCGTCCACCGGCTCGTCACCGCCGACGGAGGGCAGGTCGAGCTCCGGGAGTCCCCGGGTGGGGGCCTCGACGCCGTGATCGGCCTCCGCGCCGTGCCCCGAGTCGCGCCGAACCCTTACCTCCGGCAGGCCCGCACTTAACCCGGCCGCTCCTACCTTCGGTGGCAGCAGATACCCGAAGGAGGAGCAGATGCCCCGGAAGCACACACTCGTCGTCGCGCTCTCACTGGCCTTCGCGGCCGTGGTGGGAACGATCGCGCTCACGAAGACCGTCCACCTCGGCCAGGCCTCGGCGAAACCGGTCTCCAAGACCGTCGTCGCCGGGCGCACGAAGCAGCTCGACCGCTTCGAGGCGTCCCTCAGGGCCGCGCTGAAGCGAACGCCGCCCGCGGTCCCGAAGAAGCTGCCGCCCATTCCAGTCGTGTCGGCCACACCGGCCGTCTCGGCTGCTCCGTCCGTGTCGGCCGCACCGGCACCGGCTGCGGCACCCGCCGCGGCGCAGCGGGTCGTCTACGTCCGGCCGGCGCCGATCGTCATCCACAAGCACCGGGCCGGCGGCGAGCACGAGTCCGAAGGCTCGAGCCAGGGCGACGGCGGAGGCGGGATCGATGACTAGCCACGTCGGCCGTCTCTACGCGCTCGGCGTCGCCGTCGTTGCGTTCTTCCTGGCCTGGGCCCTGGTCGCGGCGCACCCGTGGTCGACCGCGAAGGCGGCACGGGATCCGCGTCTGTCGGCGCTCGCACAGCGGGAGCAGCGGCTGCGGCAGGAGTCGAAGCTCGTGCAACAGATCGTCGACCGCCGGTTCTCGGACTACCGGAGGCAGTTCGCCGCCTACAAGGCCGCGCTCGCCAGGCGGCAGGCGCAGATCGCTGCGGCCAGGGCGGCTGCGGCGAGGCTCGCGACGGCGACCACGGCCTCGGCTCCCTCCGCGTCGTACACGCCGTCGACGTCGTACGCGGCGTCCGCACCGGTTCCCGCCGTCCGCGTCGTCACCCTGCCCCCGCTCGTGGTCACGAGGACGTCGTGAAGGCCGATCCGACCTTCTGGATCCTGGCCCGGGCGAGCGGGCTCACGGCCTACGCCCTGCTGACGGCGTCCGTGCTGGCCGGCCTTGTACTCAAGTCGCGCCCGTTCCGGGCGCTCAAGCCGGCGGCCATTACGGACACGCACCGCTTCCTGGCCCTGCTGGGACTGGGCGCGATCGCGCTGCACGGCGCGACCCTGCTCCTCGACCGGACGATCCACCTGCGGCCGATGGCCGTGCTCGTGCCGGGCGCGTCGCCCTACCGGCCGGTGCCGGTCGGGATCGGCGTGCTCGCCGCCGAGCTGATGCTGGTCGTGTACGCGTCCTTCGCGCTCCGCCGCCGCATAGGAATGAAGAACTGGCGCCGCCTGCACTGGGCGACCTACGCCATCTTCGGCGCGGCGACGGTGCACGGCCTCGCGTCGGGCACCGACACCGCCCAGTCGTGGGCATTCGGGATCTACCTCGCCGCCGTCGGCTCAGTCGCAGGCGCGACTGCCTGGCGAGCTCTCACACCACCACTCACCCCGCAAAGGAGGACAGCATCATGACCACCCTGTATCGCATCGAGATCGACCGTTCGCTCTGCTCGGGCTTCGGAGCCTGCGCGGACGAGGCCGGAGACGCCTTCCGGCTCGAGAACGGCATCGCAGTCGCCGTCGCGACCAGCACGGACCCACGCGTGCTCGACGCCGCGGACGCGTGCCCGATGGGCGCCATCACCGTCACCGAAGTCGTCGACCAGGCGGCCTGACGATGAGACCGACAACCCTCATCGTCGGTGCCGGGCTCGCCGGCGCCCGCTGCGCCGAGACGCTGCGCGCGGAGGGCTACGACGGCCGGGTCATCCTGGTCGGCGAGGAGCGGTGCCCGCCGTACGAGCGGCCGGCGCTCTCCAAGCAGCTCCTGAACGGGACGAAGAGCTCCGAGGCGCTCGGCCTTCGTCCCGACGGCTTCTGGCAGGAGCAGGAGATCGAGCTCCTGCTCGGCATGCGAATCGCCCGGGTCGACGCCCGCTCGCGCAACGCGATCACCGACGACGGGCGCATCCTGCCCTGGGACAGCCTCGTCCTGGCAACCGGCGCGCGAGCGCGCACGCTGCCCGACCTGCCCGCGGGCGTGCACGTCCTGCGCACGCTCGACCACGCGCTCGCGCTGCGCGCGGAGCTTCGGCCGGGACGGCGGCTCGCCGTCGTCGGCGCAGGGTTCATCGGCGGCGAGGTCGCGACCTCGGCCGCCTCGCTCGGCGTCGACGTGACCGTGGTCGAGGCCGCCCCCGTGCCGCTCGAGCGCGTGCTCGGCTGCGAGGCCGGCCTGCTGATCGCCGAGCGCTACCGCGAGCAGGGGGTCGGCCTGCGCCTGAACGCCGGCCTGGCCGGCTTCCGGCGCGGTCCGGGCGGCCGCGTGCGCGGGCTCCTGCTCACGGACGGCAGCGAGATCGGCTGCGACGTCGCGGTGCTCGGCATCGGCGCCGAGCCGGTCACCCCCGTCGGCGCGCCCGCTGGCGCAGGCGGCATCCCGACCGACGCATGCGGCCGCACGGCGCTCCCCGGCGTCTACGCCTGCGGTGACGTCGCCTCCACCTTCAGGCCGAGCCTCGGCAGACGCATCCGCGTCGAGCACTGGACGAGCGCGGCCGCCCAGGGCGCCGCGGTGGCGCACGCCGTCCTCGGCCGCGAGGAGCCTCACGACGACCCGCCGTTCTTCTGGTCAGACCAGCTCGGCCTCCGGCTGCAGTACGTTGGGCACGGTGAGGGCTGGACACGTGTCGAGATCGACGGGAGCGGCGACTCGTTCAGCGTCCGCTACCTCGGAGAGGACGGCGCGCTCGTCGCCGCCCTGCTTGCCAACCGGCCGGCCGAGGCGGCGACGGTGAGACGGGAGCTCGCCGCGTGACGGCGCTCCGGATCGGCCTCGTGCTCGTCCTGGCGATCGCGGCGGCGGTCGTCGCGAACGTCGTGCTGCTCGGCGTGGCCACAGGCTCCGAGCAGGTCGGAAAGCTGGTGCCGCGCGCCGGGCTCGTGGTGAAGCCGGTGACGCAGCCCGTGCAGAAGCCGCCGGCGCACCCACGGGTGGAGCCGGGCGAGCACTCGGACGACTGAGCGTTTCCTGGCCTGACGGCGCCGATTGCTGGCCCCGGCTTGGCCCGCGCCTTACCCGGGGCCTCGTAGAACTGAGCGTGCAAGCAGTTCACGAGAAAGGACTCCAGATGAAACGTCTCCAGGTCTTCGCACTCGCCGGCGCACTGACGCTGACCGTCTTCACCGGCGCCTTCGCGATCATGGGCATGGCCCGCGGAAGCACGAAGCCCGCGACGCCGGCGCTCACCGCGCAGGTGGCGCCCGCCACCGCCACCGCGAGCGCGCCGCAAAGGTGGGACGACTGATGCGCCGGGTCTGGGCCACAGTCGTCGCCTTCTGGGCGATGCTCGCGATCGTCGGGGTGATCGCCTGGTCGCGCCAGGCTCCCTCGACGCTTCCCTCGGCAACGCCCACGGTCATGGTCGTCAAGGGCAAGAACGGCAAGCAGCAGGTCGTCGTCGTCCAGCCCACGGCCGGCGCGCACGCGACGACGCAAACCTCGCCTCCGCCACCGGCATGATCGGCCGGCTCGTTCAGCGGACGTTCCGTGCCATGGGCACGTCGTGCGCCGTCGCGGTCACGACCCGATCGGCCGGCGAGCCGCGCGTCGAGCGCGCGCTCGACGCGGGCGAGGCCGAGGTGGCAGCGTGCGAGCAGGCCCTGTCCCGGTTCCGCCCGGACAGCGACCTCTCCCGCCTGAACGGCGGGGAGGGCGGCTGGGTCGACGTCGATATGCGCCTGCTCGAGGCACTCTCGGCGGCGCTTCACGCTCGGGAGATCACCGACGGGAAGTTCGATCCGACGATCCTTCCCGCGCTCGTCGCGGCCGGCTACGACCGCACCTTCGACGAGCTCGAGGAGCGGCCGGCACGCACGGCCGACGGCTGGCGCGCCGCGGCCGAGATCGAGGTCGACGCCGGGGCCGGGCGTGCGCGGGTCGAGGCGGGAGCCGCCGTCGACCTGGGCGGCATCGGCAAGGGCTTCTCCGCCACGCGCGCGCTCCAGGCCATGCAATCGGCCTGGCCGGGGTTGCCGGGCGGCCTCGTCGATCTCGGAGGCGACATCGCTCTCGCGGGCGTGACGCCCGACGGCGGCCCCTGGCGGGTGGCGATCGCCGACCCGCGCACACCGGGAGCGACCCTCGCGACGCTCATGGTCGAGTCGGGCGGTGTCGCCACGTCCGGACGCGACCGCAGGCGCTTCGGGCCCGACCGCACACTCCATCACCTGATCGACCCCGCCACGGGCGCCTCCGCTCTGGCCGGGCCGCTCACCGTCACCGTCGTCGCCCCCGACGCCACCGAGGCCGAGCCGCACGCGACCGCGCTCGCCGTCTCCTCCCTCCCCGAGGCACGCGCGCACCTGAGCCGCTTTCCGCAGCTGTCGGCGCTCTACGTGCCCCGAGACGGCGAGCCGGTCGCAATCGGGAACCTGCCGCTGCTCGCCGAGGTGGCTGCGTGAGCGCCTTCCTCGCCAACGCCCCGGTCGCCTGGTACGTCGCCCGCGCGGCCGGTCTCGTCGCCTTCGGCATCCTCACGCTCTCGGTGTGGCTCGGCCTGGCGATGAGCACGAAGCTGCTCGGGACGAAGCGGCAGAAGCTCCTGTTCGGTTGGCACCAGACGCTCGCCTGGACCGGGCTGTCGATGCTCGGGCTCCACGTCGGAGCCCTGCTCCTCGACCCGACGCTCCACTTCGGGCTCACGTCGGTGCTCGTCCCGTTCGCCGCGGCCTGGCACCCGGTCGCGGTCGCGGCGGGAGTCGTCGCCGGCTGGCTCACGCTGATGCTGGCCACCTCTTTCCGCTTGCGCAAGCGGATCGGCCAGAAGGGCTGGCGCAAGCTCCACTACGCGAGCTTCGCTGCCTTCGTCCTCTCGCTCGGCCACGCACTGACGGCCGGGAGCGACCTGAAGGGAGTCGGCGGGCCTGCTCTGGCCGCGACGGCCGCGGGGCCGGTGATCTGGCTCGTGTTCGTCCGGATCCTCACGCCGCGCACGTCGCCGGCGCCGCCGCGGAAAAGTACGGTTGGCGTCGTCGCGGAAGCATGAGATGATGGGGCGCGTTGAAGAGACGGCCCTGGGACCCCGAGTCGGCTGCTGCAGCGTTCGTGCTGGTCGCGATCGCCTTCGCCGTGGCCGCGGGGCTCGGTGGCTTCTTCATCGGCCGGGCGACGAAGAGCACGAAGACGGTGGCGGCCGCCGCGACGACTCCGGCGTCCACGACCGTCGATCCGCACGTCGCGGCCGGCGCCCACGACTTCGTCAACTTCGCGTGCGCGCAGTGCCACGGCCTCGACGGCAAGGGTCACGTCTCCAACTTCGTGCCCGCTCTCAAGGCATTCAGCACGCTCACCGCCGCCCAGCTCAGCGACATCATCAATCACGGGCGCGGCGAGTCGGCCAACCCGACCCATCCGTACATGCCGGTCTGGGGCCAGGTGATCTCCTCGACGCAGGTGAACGACCTCGTCGCCTACATCCACGCAGGGCTCCCGAAGGTCCCGACCGCGACTCCGGTCGATGTCCCCAGCGGGCAAGGCGCGGCCGTGGAAGGCCAGGCGCTGTACACCCTCTACGGCTGCGTGAACTGCCATGGCCCGAACGGCCTGGGCGGCGTCCCGAACCCTCAGTCGCCCGACAAGACGATCCCGCCGCTCTCCGGGGCGGACTTCTTCAAGCAGTTCAACACCGACGCCAAGATCATCGACGTGATCAAATCGGGCAGCGTGATCGGCAAGGCACCGATCGTCAGCATGCCGCACTGGGGCGGGATCATCCCCGCCGACCGGCTGAACGCGCTCGTCGCCTACATCAAGACGCTGAAGACCGGCTGAGCCGCCGCGCCGTCTAGGCCAGGCGGTGCTCGCCCGCGAGCGAGACGTCAACCGGGAGTGCCTGCACCCCCGACGGGGTCGCCAGCAGATCACCGTGACGGGCGGCGAGGAACGGCGCCAGGTACCGGCCGGCGATCTTGTTCGGCGGCCACCAGAGCCCGACCGCGTCGATCTCGGTCGGCTGCCCCGGGCGCGCGAGCTCCGTCCGCAGGTACCTCGGGATGCCGCCGGTCAGGAGCAGGCCACGGAGCACGGGGTCGAACGGAACCGGATCGACGGGGGCGCCCGCCTCGGCNNATCGTCGACGCGGCCGAAGCGGTCGGCCGGGATGAAGCCCTTCGCGTCGTGCGGAATCCCGTCGATCGGCGCGCCCACGAGGCGCGGCAACGCGACGACGTGGTCGGCGGCGATGCTGTCTCCCCCCACGAGGTCGAGCCGACCGGCCCGGAACTCCTGCTGGTACGAGCTCGTCCTGAGGACGATCCCTCGTTCCTCGAGCAGCCACGCCACGGCCTCGCTCGCCTCACGACCGAACACTCCGAGCGGCGCCTCCTCGTAGGTGACGAGCTGGATCTGGACGTCGTCGATGCGGTGACTCGCCACGTGCGCCGCCGTCAGCAGCGCGAGCTCGTACAGCGGCAGCGGCCAGACGCTGCCGCCCGGCAGGGCGAAGACGACCGTCTGCGCGCCCCATCCGAGCTTCTCGACGAGCCGGGCGAGCTCCGGAACGTCGGCCGGGCCGCGGAAGGTCAGCGAGCCCGGCACGGCCACCTTCGCCTGCGCGCCGCAGGCGATCAGCAGCGCGTCGTACCCGATCCTGGACCCGGCGTGCGTCCAGGCGGCATGCCCGCCCGCGTCGACCGCGGCGAGCGTGCCCAGGCTCGCCTGGGCGTCGCACTCACGCGCGAAGTCGACGAGCTCGACTCGATGCACCCGGCCCAGGCCGAACGGCTCGGCGACCGCCAGCGGCCGGTACCAGAAGTGCGTCTCGGGGCAGAGGAGCTCGACTGAGACGCGCTCCTCGGCCAGCTCCCGCAGCGCGAGCGCCGCCTCGAGGGCCGCGACGCCGCCGCCGGCGATGAGGACGCGATACCCGGACCTCTTCCCACCTGAGCTTCCCATCCCTCCTCCCTACAGGACACTCGCCGGCACGGCTCGGCGCCGGGCGACGCCGCCGGCCTCGGCCGCATTCGCCACGGCGTCGGCGACCGCGGGCGCGACCCGCCGGTCGAACACGCTCGGGATGACGTAGTCGGGCTCGAGGTGCTCGGGCTCGACGACCGCAGCGAGCGCGTGCGCGGCCGCGAGCTCCATCTCCCTGGTGATCGCCGTCGCGCGGACATCGAGCGCGCCCCGGAAGATGCCGGGGAACGCGAGCACGTTGTTGATCTGGTTCGGGTAGTCGGAGCGGCCCGTGCCGACGACGGCCGCGAAGCCTTCGATGGCCTCGGGCGAGACCTCGGGCGTCGGGTTGGCCATCGCGAAGACGATCGCGTCGCCGGCCATCGAGCGGACGGCCTCGACGCTGACGGCCCCCGGGCCTGAAAGGCCGATGTAGACGTCGGCGCCCGCGAGCGCCTCGTCGGCCGAGCCGCTCAGGCCACGCGGGTTCGTCTCCTCGGCGAGCAGCGCCTTGGACACGTCCAGCCCGCCGCGGCCCGGATGGAGGATCCCGTGACGATCGCAGCAGACGACGTCGCCGATACCCGCCGCGAGCAGCATGCGCGCGGTGGCCGCTCCGGCCGCGCCCGCACCGGTGACGACCGCGCGAACGTCCTCGAGCCGCTTGCCGACGACGCGCAGCGCGTTCAGCAGGGCGGCCAGGACGACGATCGCCGTCCCGTGCTGGTCGTCATGGAAGACCGGGATGTCGAGCTCCTTCCGCAGCCGCGCCTCGATCTCGAAGCAGCGGGGAGCCGAGATGTCCTCGAGGTTGATGCCCCCGTAGACCGGCGCGATCGCGATCACCGTCCGCACGATCTCGTCGGGATCGGTCGTCGCCAGGCAGACGGGCCAGGCGTCGACCCCGCCGAACTCCTTGAACAGGATCGCCTTGCCCTCCATCACCGGCAGCGCTGCCTCGGGGCCGATGTCGCCGAGACCGAGGACGGCGGTGCCGTCGGTGACGACCGCGACCGCGTTCTGCTTGATCGTCAGGTTCCAGACCTTGTCGGGATCGTCGGCGATCGCGCGGCAGACACGGGCGACGCCGGGCGTGTACGCCATCGAGAGGTCGTCCCGGGTCTTGAGCGGCGTCTTGGCGGCGATCTCGAGCTTCCCGCCGAGGTGGAGCAGGAAGGTCCGGTCGGAGACGTGCTCGACCTCGATTCCGTCGAGCTGCCGTACCGCCTCGACGATCCGCGCCACGTGGTCCTCGTCGGCCGCGAGCACCGTCACGTCGCGCACCTTCGTGTGCTGCTCGGCGCGCACGAGGTCGATCGCGCCGAGGGACCCGCCCGCAGCCGCGATTGCGCTCGCGAGCCGGGCGAACGACCCGGGGGTGTCCTCGAGGCGCACGCGGAGCGTCGAGCTGTACGACGCCGAGGGGTGCAGCGTTTCCGTGCTCTCCATGGCGGGAGTGTCCGCCCGCGTCGGCTCCACACCATCCGGACGGCCACCGATCCGCCTCGCGGACTTCCCGCAGCTCCGCAGATCGGCCACGGCTACGGGCGGCGCGGGTTCACTTCGATCACGGTCTCGACCGGGAGGTCGAGCGAGGCGGAGACCAGACAGGTGTCTTCTGCTTTCCGGGCGAGCTCACGTGCCTGTTCCGTATCTGACGGACCGGTCTCGATCACGATCCTGAGGAAGAGCCGCGTGAAGCCGAAACGGCCGTCCTCGCGCAGGCCCACGACCCCGTCGCCGTCGATGGCGAGCGCCTCGTAGGCGAGTCCGGCGCGGGCGGCGAGGCCGGTGAAGGTGACTGCGAGGCATGAAGCCGCCGCGGCGACGAACATGTCCTCGGGGCTCCAGGTCGAGGGGTCGGTGCCCTTGAAGACGAGCGGCGGGGCGATCTCGATCGCCTGCTTGCCTTCCACGTGCGCGGCGACGCGGCGCTCGGCGATCCATTCGACCGAGAGCGGGAAGTGGAACTCCTTCGGCCGCACGTGTGCGGCGGCGGGGGCGAGCTCGGACAGCCGGGTCAAGCTACGACCTCCTGGAGCTCGTGTTCGAGCGCGATCAACTCGACGACCTTTCGGGAAGTGGATGGGTGAGTGCCGTGAAGGCAGTACTCCACAACCACGTGCTCGTGGGATCGTGGAATTCCCTGAGGCTCCGTCAGTCCCGGCCCTGATTCCACGCGGCGCCGCCCGCGCGACGGTTCGGGCGTGATCTCACACGGCCGGCGGCGAGATCATCTCGCCTGATCGGGCCAAGGTGTTGCGGCCGGCGGAGACCCGTCTCCCGCCGGCCGCAACTCATCTCTTGCCTCACGCGTGCGCGAGAACCGGCGCGAGCACCTTGTGCGCCAGCTCGACGAGGCGGCTCGAGTAGCCCCACTCGTTGTCGTACCAGGCCACGACCTTCACCTGCGTCCCGTCGACCACCTTCGTCAGCGGCGCGTCGAAGATCGCCGAGTAGGGCGACTTGACGATGTCGGTCGAGACGAGCGGCTCCTCGCTGCAGGCCAGGATCCCGGCCAGCTCGGCCATGTCCGCGCGCTCACCGAAGGCGAAGTTGATCTCCTCGACGGAGGTCGGCCTCGACGCCTCGATCGTCAGGTCGACGATCGAGCCGGTCGGGATCGGCACGCGAACGGCGAAGCCGTCGAGCTTGCCGGCCAACTCGGGGATGACGAGGCCGATCGCCTTCGCCGCTCCGGTCGACGTCGGCACGAGGTTCACGCCCGCGGCCCGGGCCCGGCGCAGGTCCTTGTGCGGCAGGTCGACGAGCCGCTGGTCGGATGTGTACGCGTGGATCGTGGTCAGCAGGCCGTGCCTGATCCCGACCGTCTCGTGGAGGACCTTCGCCACCGGGGCGAGGCAGTTGGTCGTGCAGGACGCGTTCGAGATCACGTCGTAAAGCTCCGGGTCGTAGGCCGCGGCGAAGTTGACGCCGAGGACGACGGTCGCGTCGGCGTCCTTCATGGGTGCCGAGACGACGACCTTGCGCGCCCCGGCGGCGAGATGCCCGGCGGCCTCGTCACGCGTCCGGAAGCGGCCGGTCGACTCGATCACGACCTCTGCCCCGAGCTTTCCCCACGGGAGCTTCGACGGGTCGGTCTCGGCGAAAACGGGGATCTCGACCCCGTCGACGCGGATGAAGCCGTCGCCCGCCTCGACCGGCGCGGGGAACGGGCCGTAGACCGAGTCGTGCTTGAGCAGGTGCGCGAGGGATGCGAGGTCGGCGACGTCGTTGACGGCGACCCACTCCACGTCCAGCTCGCGCTCGTACGCGGCGCGGAACGCGCACCGCCCGACTCGGCCGAAGCCGTTGATCGCGATTCGTGTGGTCATCGGAACCTCCTGGTGTCCGTTCTCCACCGATCCTGCCCGCTCTCGCCGGCGCGGACATCGCGGAAAGGCGCCGATCCGCGACGGAAAAGCCGCAACGCCGATTCAGTGGCGGAGCCGCACCCAGTCGAGCCAGGGCGCGGCGAGATGGAACGTCGCGGCCGCGAAGACGGCGCCGACGGCGGCCGAGGTGACGACGAGCCCGACCCGCACCCGCGCCGAGGGCAGGCGGGTCGCCCGCCTGAAGTCGGACGACGCCAGCTGTGGGAGCTTCGGCAGGTAGACGAGCACGTGGAGTCCGGTCGTCACGAGCCAGACCACGAAGCTGACCTTGTGCAGGCCGAGCAGGATGCCGCCGCCCGGCTTGACGACGAACATCGCGATCCCGGTCCCGAAGACGAACAGCGTCGAGAGCACCACGGGGGGCGCGATCAGCACGCGCATGACGAGGTGCGGCGGCCCCTTCAGCACGTACGGGCGGCTGTGCGTGTAGTAGCGGAAGAACCGCCAGCCGGTGGCGCCGAGCTTCAGGGCCACGGGCGGCACCAGCATGAGGCCGACGAAGACGTGCACCGAGATCAGCGGCCGGATGAACAGGATCGTCACGCCCTCGACGGCGAGCAGGGCGATCAGCAGGGCGCCCGTCGTGCCCGTCAGCCTCGCGTTGCCCTCCGCACCTCCCGAGCCGGCGGCGACGCGCTCTGTCGAGCGACCGACGACTGCCTCCCTCGACTGGATCACGGTCGTGCAGTCCAGCAGCGCCAGATGAGGTGTCCATGAGTCGCCTCATCGCGCGCTCATGCGGCGGCGGCAACAATGGGAACGTGCGACTGCTCGTGGTCGAGGACGAGGTGAAGATGGCGAACCTGCTCGCGCGCGGGCTGCGGGAGGAGGGCCACGCGGTCGACCTCGCCGATCGAGGCGAGGAGGCGCTGTGGATGGCGCGAGCGGCCCCGTACGACGCGATCGTGCTCGACGTGATGCTGCCGGGCGGCGACGGCTTTTCGATCTGCCGCGAGCTGCGCGACCAGAAGGTGTGGACGCCGGTCCTGCTGCTGACCGCCCGCGACGCCGTCGACGACCGCGTCGTCGGGCTGGACGCGGGCGCGGACGACTACCTCGTGAAGCCGTTCTCGTTCTCGGAGCTCCTGGCCCGCCTCCGAGCGCTCCGCCGCCGGGTGCCCGCGGAGCGGCCGGTGGTGCTGCAGGTGGGTGACCTCCGCCTCGACCCGGCCGCGCGACTCGCCTGGCGCGGCGACGCTGAGCTGGCGCTGTCGGCGAAGGAGTTCGCGCTGCTCGAGCTGTTCATGCGGCGGCCGGGCGAGGCGCTGTCGCGGCTGGCGCTGCTCGAGGGAGCGTGGGACATGGCCTACGAGAGCCGGTCGAACCTCGTCGACGTCTACGTCCGCTACCTGCGCGAGAAGGTCGACCGGCCGTTCGGACGGCACTCGATCGAGACCGTGCGCCGCGTCGGCTACCGGCTGCGCGAGGACGGCGGCTGAGCGCATGAGCAGGATTCCGCTGCGGCTGCGGCTGACGCTCGTCTTCGCCACCACCATGGCCGTGGTGCTGACCGCCGTCGGCTTCTTCGTCTACGTCCGGGTCGGCGGCGAGCTGCAGACGTCGGTCGACCAGAGCCTCCGTGCCGGCGCCACTGAAGCACTCGACCATATCCGCCGAGACGGAGGGCTGACCGATCCGGACGTGCGCCTCGTCGACCCCGACCAGGCACGCGGCGAGACGCTGGCACAGGTGCTCGACAGCCGCGGCCGCGTGCTGCGGTCATCCACGACCGGCCTGGCGCCGCTCGTGAGCCCGGCCACGATCGCACGTGTGACCGGCGGAAAGAAGGTGCTGCAGACGAGCGAGCTGCCGGGCCGCAAGTCCGTGTGGCGGGTCTACGCGCTTCCCGTGAAGTCCGGGGGGCAGACGGTCGTCCTCGTCCTCGCCAGCTCGCTCGCGTCGCGGCAGGAGACGCTGGACCGATTGCTCACCGAGCTGGCCGTCGCGGGGCCGATCGCGCTCCTCCTGGCCTCGCTGGCCGGGTACGGGCTGGCGGCGGCGACCCTACGGCAGGTCGAGTCGATGCGCCGGCGGGCGGCCGAGATCTCGGCCTCCACCCCCGGCCTGCGCCTGCCGGTGCCGCAGAGCCGGGACGAGTTCGCACGTCTCGCCCAGACCCTGAACGACATGCTCGGACGGCTGGAGGCGTCGTTCGAGCACGAGCGCCGGTTCGTCTCGGACGCGAGCCATGAGCTGCGGACGCCGCTGGCGTTGCTGCGCACGGAGCTCGAGCTGGCCCTGCGGCGCCCGCGCACGTACGACGAGCAGCGCGCGGCCCTCGAATCGGCGGCAGAGGAGACCGAACGGCTGACCCGGCTCGCTGAGGATCTGCTCCTGATCGCCCGCTCGGACCAGGGCGCGCTTCCGATCCGACGCGAGCACGTGGTCGTGAGCGAGCTCCTGCGGAGCGTCTCGGATCGCTTCGCCGTCCGGGCGGGCACGAGCGAGCGCTCGATTCGCGTGGCCTGCGACCCGGGCGTGGTAGTGGATGCCGACCCGGCCCGGCTCGAGCAGGCGCTCGGCAACCTGATCGAGAACGCGCTCGTGCACGGTGCCGGGGAGATCGAGCTCTCGGCCCAGGCGTTCGGGCCGCTCGTCGAGATTCACGTCACCGACCGTGGGGCCGGCTTTCCGCCCGGCTTCGCGGCACGCGCCTTCGATCGCTTCAGCCGGGCGGACGACGTCCGCGGCGCGGGCGGCACCGGGCTCGGGCTGTCGATCGTCGACCTGATCGCCCGCGCCCACGGCGGCGAGGCAGGGGTCGGTGTTCACCCGGGCGGAGGCGCCGACGTCTGGATCAGGCTCGAGCGGGGACGCCTGGACGCGGTCGAGAAGCCGCAGCCGGATCTCCTCTCAGCCCGCTCTTAACCCGCTCTTACCGCCCTCTCATTACGGGTTCATCTGCCCCTGCTGAACTGGCAGGGTGCCGGTCGAGCGCCACAGACACTTCCACCTGAACGCCCGCAACCAGGGCCTGCGGCGGCTCCAGGTCATGACGCGCGGCGTGGCTGTCGTGACGGCCGTCCTGACGGGCGTCTTCGCCGCGCTCGCCGCGCAGAGCAACGCGGGGCGCAAGCACGTGCCTCCGGTCCGGCCGATCCGGACGTCGACGCCACCCGTCCAGCCCGTCCGCACGCGGACGAACACGGTTCCGCCGCCGCCCTCCCTGCCGCCGCTGAGCTCGGACGAGCAGTCGCAGGCGGCACCCCCGCCGGCTCCCCCGGCACAGGCGCCACAACCGAGCTATTCCCCGCCGGCGGTCACCTCGGGAGGATCGTGAGCAACGCCTCCTGCTCGTTTCCCGCGCTCGGAACGACCGCAACGCTCGTCGTCACGGACGCCGCCGGCATCGACGCTGCCCGCTCGGCGGTCGAAGCCGAGCTGCAGGCCGTCGACGAGACCTGCAGCCGCTTTCGCCCGGACTCGGAACTCGTCCGCCTGAACGCGCGGGCGGGCCGCTGGGTCGCCGTCAGCGGTCGCCTGTTCGAGGCGGTCGAGGTCGCGCTCCGCGCGGCCTCGTCGACCGGCGGGCTCTGCGACCCGACCGTCGGCCGGACACTCCGGCTCGCCGGCTACGACCGGACGTTCGAGCTCGTCCGCCGGCGCGACGGCCGCACGCTTCGCGTCGACTTCGCACCCGCTTCCGGCTGGCAGGTCGTCGAGCTGGACCGGGAGCGGAGACGCATCCGCATGCCGGAAGGCACCGAGCTCGACCTCGGCGCCACCGCCAAGGCCTTCGCCGCGGACCGCGCGGCAACGGGGGCCGCCCAGGCCGCCGGCTGTGGCGCCCTCGTCTCGCTCGGCGGCGACGTGGCCGTCGCAGGCGAGCCGCCGGCAGACGGATGGGCGGTCCGGATCGCCGACAGCCACGCCGCCTCGCCCACGAGCGCAGGGCCGATCGTCTCGATCCGCAGCGGCGGCCTCGCCAGCTCGAGCACGACCGTGCGGCGCTGGCACGCGGGCGAGGCCGAGCTCCACCACATCGTCGACCCCCGCACGGGCAGGCCTGCGGAGCGAGCCTGGAGGACCGTGAGCGTCGCCGCCGCCACGTGCGTCGACGCGAATGCGGCGAGCACGGCT
Source organism: Actinomycetota bacterium (assembly GCA_003134505.1). Taxonomy (GTDB): domain Bacteria; phylum Actinomycetota; class Thermoleophilia; order Gaiellales; family Gaiellaceae; genus PALSA-612. Next base: position 16,840 of record PLBK01000015.1, read on the forward strand.
GCGATCGTGCTCGGCCCGGAGGCGCCCGCGTGGCTCGAGCAGCGTGCGCTGCCGGCGCGCCTCGTCGGCGAGACCGGCACGGCGACCTGCGTCGCAGGCTGGCCGGCCGAGGCGGCATGACCCTGCTCGCCGCCAACGGCCAGGCGCTCTGGTACCTGACGCGCGGGTCGGGCACGGTCGCGCTCCTGCTCCTGACCGCCTCCGTCCTGCTCGGCGTGATGAACGCGACCCGCTGGCGGACGGCCCACTGGCCGCGCTTCCTGACCTACGGGCTGCACCGCAACGTGACGCTGCTCGCCATCGCGTTCACCGCCGTCCACGTCGTCACGACAATCACCGACGCCTTCGCGCCGATCGGGTGGATCGACGCCTTCGTCCCCTTCCTCACCCCCTACCGGCCGTTCTGGCTCGGGATGGGCACGCTCGCGTTCGACCTTCTCCTCGCCCTGACGATCACGAGCTTCCTGCGCCGCCACATCGGCGTCCGCGCCTGGCGGCTCGTGCACTGGCTCGCCTATGCGTCCTGGCCGGTCGCGCTCCTGCACTCGCTCGGCACCGGCAGCGACGCGCGAACCGGCTGGCTGGCGGCGCTCGGCGTGCTCTCCGGCCTGCTTGTGTTCGCGGCGGTGCTCTGGCGCGTCTGGGATGCGCGCGACGCGCTGCCGCTCGTCCGCGCCGGGGCGACGGTCGGCGGCGTCGCGGTCCTCATCGGCCTGCTCGTCTGGGCTCGCGGCGGGCCGCTCGAGAAGGGCTGGGCCGCCAAAGCAGGGACGCCTTCGAGCCTGCTCGGCCACCGCGGCACGGCAGCGACCGTCGCCGCCGCCCGAACCACCTCGACCACGGCTGACGTGCAGACAGCTCCCTCGCTCCCCTCGGGGCGCTTCGACGCCACGCTCCGGGGCACCCTCCGGGAGGTGCCCGCCGCGAACGGCCTCGTCACGATCTTGATCGACGCGCGCGCCACGGGTCGCTTCCAGGGCCGCCTGCACCTGGCGCTCCGCGGCCAGGCGATCGACGGAGGCGGGGTCCAGATGATCGACAGCGTCGTCGGGCTGCTGCCGACCGGAGCCCACTCCTGGGCCTCCGGCCGCGTGATCGGGCTCCAGGGCAGCCAGGTGCTCACCTCGATCCAGACCGCGGGCGGCGGCTCGACGCAGGTCCGGCTCGACCTGACGATCCCCGCAGGCTCGAACACCGTCACCGGCTCGCTCCACGGCGGGGTGAGCGGATGAGCGCCACGGCCGTGGCCCCCCGCCGGCGATCCGTCCCCGACCCGCACGAGCTTCCGCGACTGCTCGCAGGCGCAGGCGTCGGGCAGGGGCCGGTGCCGCTCGAGGAGCACGTCGAGCGCCACGGCGTCCTGCCGAAGGAGATCAGCCGGCGCGAAGCCGCCCGCCTGATCGACCTCGTCGAGGCATCCGGCCTGCGCGGACGCGGTGGCGCCGGCTTCCCGACAGGTCGCAAGCTGCGCGCCGTCGCCGAGCGCGGCCACCGTGCCGTCGTCGTCGCCAACGGAAGCGAAGGCGAGCCCGCGAGCGCCAAGGACAAGGTGCTCCTCCGCCGTGTCCCCCACCTCGTCCTGGACGGGGCGGCGCTCGCTTCCGCGACCGTCGGAGCCGCGGAGGCCTTCATCGTCGTCGGCGAGGGGGCCGAGCGCGAGCGCCTCGCGATCGAGGACGCCGTCGCCGAGCGGGAGCGCCGGCGGCTCGACGGCGTCGCCTTCCGGGTCGTCACGGTTCCCGACCGGTTCGTCGCGGGCGAGGAGACGGCGCTCGTCAACTTCCTGAACGGCGGCCCGGCGAAGCCGACCTTCACGCCCCCGCGTCCATTCGAGCGCGGCGTCGGCGGCCTGCCGACGCTCGTGCAGAACGTCGAGACGCTCGCGCACCTCGCGCTGGTCGCCCGGTACGGGCCCGCCTGGTTCCGCGGGCTTGGCACCGAAGATCAGCCGGGCACCGCACTCGTCACCCTGGACGGAGCCGTCGGACGGCCGGGCGTCTACGAGATCCCGGTCGGCCTGCCGCTCCGGGATCTCGTCGAGCGCGCGGGTGGCGTCTCCGCGCCGATCTCCGCGTTCCTCGTCGGAGGGTATTTCGGCGCCTGGATCGGAGTTCAGAACGCGGTCGATCTCACGCTCAGCAACACCGGGCTCGCTGCCGCGGGCGCATCACTCGGCGCCGGCACGATCATCGCGCTCCCGACCGGAACGTGCGGCGTGGTCGAGACGGCGCGGGTCGCGCGCTATCTCGCCGGCGAGAGCGCCCGGCAGTGCGGCCCCTGCCTGCACGGGCTGGACGCGATCGCGACCGCGGTCGAGCACCTGGCCGCGCGCAAAAAGCAACGCCGCGGCGGCAGCGAGGATCTGCCCCGCTGGACGGCTCAGGTCAAGGGACGCGGCGCCTGCCGCCATCCTGACGGCGCCGCCCGGCTCGTCGAGAGCGCCCTCACGGTCTTCGCGGACGAGCTCGCGCGTCACGCGCGCGGCACCTGTACCGGCGACGGTCGGCCGTTGCTCAGGCTCCCGGAGGCCCGCAGGTGAGCTCCCTGCTGCGCGTCAACCCGATCACCTGCGAGGCTCACGGGCTCTGCGCCGAGCTGTTCCCCGAGCGGATCTCGCTCGACGACTGGGGCTACCCGATCGTCGATCCCGAGCCGGTCACGCCCGAGCTGGAGGAGCACGCGCGACGCGCCGTCGAAGCGTGCCCAACGCTCGCGCTCGCGCTGCTCCGCGCAGGCGACCGCTCCCCGTCCGGCAAGACCTGACGGCTGCATCGACCTGTTCTGAGAGACGTCTTAGGTTCCCGAGCTACGGTTGGCCGTCGTGCTGGGTGATGACCGGCTCGAGCCCACGACGAAGAAGGAGAGGTGAGCAGATGACTGGAAAGGCCAGCTTCACGCCGGAGGAATGGCAGCTCGTCCTGGAGGGACCGCCGAGCGCCGGCATCATCGTCGTGACCGCGCAGCGCGGCGGAAGCTTCCGCGAGTCGATCGCGATGGCGAAGGCATACGTCGAGGCCCGGCAGCACCACGGCCAGAGCGAGCTCCTGGACGAGATCGTCGCAGCGAAGCCCGAGCGCGACCACACCCGCTACCACTCGGCTGAGGAGCTCAAGCAGGCGGGGCTCCAGCATCTCCGCGACGCGGTCGGCGTGCTCGCGCAGAAGGCGACGCCGGAGGAGGTCGAGGACTACAGGCGCTTCGTGCTCACGCTCGCCGACAAGGTCGCGAGCGCGCACCGAGAGGGCGGCCAGGCGGTGAGCGAGGCGGAGCAGGCGGCGATCAAGGAGGTCGCCGACGCGCTCGGCACCGCGGCTCCCGCCTGAAGCGGGTCGGCGGCCGCAGCGTCATCCGATCGGTCGTTGCTCCACCTGCTTGAACGGCACCGGCAAGGCGCCGTATCTGAGCAGGAGCGCGAGGCCCTGGGCCTGCGTGAGCGTCACCCCGACGATCTCGCCGCCGCCGGTGATGCCGTTCGAGAGCGTCGCGTCGGTGTAGTCGATCTGCGGGAACGAGCTGATGACGTCGTCGACGACGATCGCGAAGTGCTGCGGTGCCCGCCGCAGCCGGCCACGCAGGTAGAGCGTTCGCGTCAGCGCCTGGAACCTGTGATCGCCGTCGCTCGTGAATGACAGGCGCACGATGGGACTCCCGACCATGTCGAAGTCCTGCTTGACGCCGGCGGCGTTCAGGTCCTTCCCGGTCAGCTCGGGCGTGTGCTCGAAGAGATAGAAGTTGACGACGGTGGGATCGCCGTCACCGGGGCAGACGACGGTGTGCGATGCCGGGCCGCCGCAGCGCAGGATCACCATGCCCCGGGGGACGGCGAGAGCGAGCTGTCCGGGGGCGACCTCCGGCCGTCGCGTCACCGGCCCCAGGACGAGCTTGTGCGTCTTCGTGAACAGCGCGTACCCGCTCGGCGTCCCGTTCTTCGCCTGCTCCTGGACCGGTGCCAGCAGCTTGAAGAGGCTCGTGTGTGAAACCGGGTTGCCCTGCGCGTCGATCGACGGAGCCCGCAGGTCGCTCTCGAGGTCGTAGAGCTCGAGCCGGCCGGTCTGGATGATGGTCGGCGGCGCCGTCGGCATGGCGTGGACGCCTCGAAGCCGCAGAACGATTCGGTCGGGCGGCTGCTTGCGAATGTCGGGCTTCGTGACACCGAGGGCTTTGACGCGGTCCCGCAGGATCGCGACCGCCGAGTCGAGGCCTTCCGGTGTGACCCGCCCTCCCCCGGTGGGAGCAGCCTGAAGCACGATCTCGAGACCCGACCCGCCGCTCGTCTCCTGCCGAGCGGCTCCACTCCCGCAGCCGACGAGGACGAGCAGGGCGGAAAGGCAGACGACCGCCGAAACGAGGAGGACAGAACGTCGACTGCTGCGCAGCTTCGACATGGCTTGGCGAAGCGCACCCTACAAGGAGCAATGGCAAAGGTCGATCTGATCTGGGTTGACTCACCTCGCACCAGGCGGAAGAATCGCCGTGCCGTCGCTTATGCAACGCATCCTGGCCGGGCAAGTACGGAAACAGATGGCCGAGCTGGCGGCGTGCCGCCCGCAGGAACCGTCGATCGCTGGGGATCCCCATCAGCACCTGCGCCACGCACAGGGTCACGATCTCCGCGTCGCTGAGCCGGCGGCGGCCGTTACCGGGCCGCTGCGGCAACAGGCCGTCAGCCGTCCAATAGACACTGATACAGAGCAGGTCGAGGTCGGCGTCCATCGTTGGCTCCTATCCGACGGTGACAGGACACCGCCGACTTCGACCTGCACCATCCGGTCCCTCGCCACAGCCAAAGCCGTGGCATCAACCATCTAGCTAGCGCGGTACGCTTCCGAGCCTTGGTTCCGTGCATGCTCGTCATGGGCGAGGTCTAGAGGATGATTCTCAAAGCGCGCAACGAGTACGCGTAACGACTGGGGGGATCCGATGACCAGACAGGTGAGGGCGTTGGCGGCGGCGGCACTCGCTGCCGCGATCGTGGCGACGGGCACCGCGCTCGCGGGTGGTGGCAAGGAGCAGATCAAGTTCACCGCAGCCGACCAGGCGGCAGCTCGCGCGGCGGTGATCCGCAGGTCGGATCTCGGCTCGGCGAGCGGCTGGACGGGTGGGGCGAAGAAGCCGGATCTGTCGGCAGGGCCGACGTGCGCGAACTATCACCCGAAGCGGTCAGATCTCGTACTGACCGGCGCCGCGGAAACCGACTTCCGAAACGGCCAGCTCGAGTTCGACAGCGAGACACAGGTGCTCCGCACCGCCAAGATGGTGCAACTCGACTGGCAGCGCGAGGTGCAGGCCCCGGGTGCGGCTGCGTGCCTGCGGAGCTACCTCACCAAGAGTCTCGGCTCGACGGAGAAGGTAGCTTCCTTCGCGAAGCTCTCGATCCCTCAGGTCGCAACGTACACCGCCGGCTTCCGGATCGGCCTGGAGATTCGCGCAAACGGCAAGACCGGGAGCTACGTCTTCGAAGCCCTGCTCGTCGGCAAGGGGCGGACCGAGATCACCCTCAGCTCGTTCACGCCCGCGGCGGCGCAGACGAGCGTGGCTGCCGCGACGCTCCGCCTGGCGAGGGTCCTGGTCGGTCGGGCGCAGGCGTAGACGTGACCCGGCCGCGGATGACCAAACGAGCGGCCGCTAAGCGGCCTGCTTCGAGTGGGCCGTGAAGGATTCGAACCTTCGACCTTGGGATTAAGAGTCCCCTGCTCTACCAACTGAGCTAACGGCCCGCGGGCTGACCAGTCTAGCCGGGGCGGCTCGGCCGCTTCCGGGCAGGGAGCGATCGACCTCATGGCTCTCTAGGCTGGGACGGGTGAACGTCCTCTCGGTTGTCGGGAACCGCCCGCAGTTCATCAAGTCGGCGCCGCTGTCGGTGGCCTTGCGCGCGGCGGGGATCGAGGAGGTCGTCCTCCACACCGGCCAGCACTACGACCGCGAGCTGTCGCAGGTGTTCTTCGACGAGCTCTCGCTCGGCGAGCCCGCCTACCGGCTCGAGGCCCGGACGCGCGACGTCGAGGCGATGGTGCCGGGCATCACGGCCGCGCTCGAGGAGACACGGCCCGACTGGACGCTCGTCTACGGCGACACGAACTCGACGCTCGCCGGCGCACGGGCGGCGACGGCCGCCGGTGTCCCGGTCGCGCACGTCGAGGCGGGGCTCCGCTCGGGCGACCTGTCGATGCCCGAGGAGCACAACCGGATCGAGGTCGACCGGATCGCGGCGCTGCTCCTCTGCCCGGACGAGCGAAGCGCCGCGACGCTCCGTGCCGAGGGCGTCCAGGGGAGGATCGAGGTCGTCGGCGACGTGATGGCGGACGCCTGCCTCGCGTTCGCGCCGCTCGCTCGCAAGCGCTCGACGATCCTCCAACGGCTCGACCTCGCGCCGGGCGGCTACGTGGTGGCGACGCTGCACCGCGACGCGAACGTCGTCCAGCCCCGACTCGGCCGGCTGGTCGAAGGCCTGGGACGCATCGAGGAGCCGGTCGTCTTCCCGGCCCATCCGCGCACGGCCGCAGCGGTCAGGTCCGAGGGTCTGACCCTCGGACATGTCCTCCTGAGCCTCCCGCTCTCGTACCTCGACCTCGCCGCGCTCGCCTCGCAGGCGCGCGTGATCGTCACCGACTCGGGCGGCCTCCAGAAGGAGGCGTACTGGTACGGCGTCCCGTGCGTGACGGCGAGGCCGTCGACGGAATGGCTGGACACGGTCGAGCTCGGCGCGAACGTGCTCGTCGACGACGACCCCGACCTGCTCGTCGAGGCCGTCCGCGAGGCCCGGATGCCCGACGATCTGCCCCAGCTCTACGGCGACGGGCACGCTTCCGAGCGGGTGGCGGCTGCCCTACTCGCTAGCCTTGCCACGTCATGACGCAGGTGGCAATCGTCGGTGCAGGCTATGTCGGGCTGCCGCTCGCGCAGGTCTTCGCCGACGCCGGTCACGAGGTCGTGCTCGTCGACGTCGAACAGCGAGTCGTCGACGGGATCAACAGCGGCGAGAGCCACATCGAGGACGTCCCTTCCGCCACGCTGGCGCCGCTCGTCGCGAGCGGCCTCGTCCGGGCGACGACCGACTACGACGAGCTGCGCGACGCCGACGCGATCCTGATCGCCCTGGCGACGCCGCTGACGAAGCAGCGCGAGCCCGACCTCTCGATCGTCACGCGCGCGGTTACCGGCATCGCCGGGCGGTTGCGCGCGGGCCACCTGGTCGTGCTCGAGTCCACGACCTACCCGGGCACGACGCGCGAGGTCGTGCTGCCGATTCTCGAGGAGGGATCGGGCCTGAAGGCAGGCCAGGACTTCCACCTCGCGTTCTCGCCCGAGCGTGTCGACCCGGGCAACGAGACGTGGTCGACGAAGACCGTGCCGAAGATCGTCGGCGGGATCACGGACGAGTGCACGCGGCGGGCGGCCGAGCTGTACGGCGGCGTGGTGGACACGGTGCACACAGTCTCGTCGCCGGAGGCGGCCGAGCTGACCAAGCTGCTCGAGAACATCTTCCGCTCGGTCAACATCGCGCTCGTCAACGAGCTGGCGCAGCTCTGCGAGCGGATGGGGATCGACGTCTGGGAGGTCGTCGACGCGGCGGCGACGAAGCCGTTCGGGTTCATGAGCTTCAAGCCCGGCCCCGGCCTGGGCGGCCACTGCATCCCGGTCGACCCCTTCTACCTGACCTGGAAGGCCAGGGAATACGGCTTCTACACCGAGTTCATCGAGCTGGCCGGAAAGGTCAACGAGAACATGCCGTACCACTGCCGCTCGATGATCTCGCAGGCGTTGAACCACGGCGCTCAGCGTTCCCTGAAAGGCTCGAAGGTGCTCGTCCTCGGCGTCGCGTACAAGTCGGACATCTCGGACGTGCGCGAGTCGCCCGCGATCAAGGTCATGCAGCTCCTCGAGAACGCGGGCGCGGCGGTCTCCTACCACGATCCGTACGTGCCGTCGCTCGACGGGAAGGAGTCGGTGCCGCTCGAGCCGGCCGCCTACGACTGCGTCACGATCGTGACCGCCCACTCCTCGATCGACTACGAGCAGGTCCTGCGCGAGGCGAAGATCGTCGTCGACTTCCGCAACGCCACCGGCGACGCCGGCCGCGGGAACCCCAAGGTCTGGAAGCTGTGACGCGGGTCGGCGTCGTCGGGCTCGGCTACTGGGGGCCGAACCTGGCGCGCAACTTCGACCAGCTGGCCGAGCTCGCCTGGATCTGCGACACGAACGAGCAGGTGCGCGACGTGTTCGCGTCCCGCTACGCGGGAGCCCGCGTCACAGCGGACTACGACGAGCTGCTCGCCGATCCGGATCTGGATGCCATCGTCGTCTCGACGCCCGTGCCGATGCACTACGCGCAGACGAGGCAGGCGCTCGAAGCCGGCAAGCACGTGCTCGTCGAGAAGCCACCGGCGATGCACGGTCCGGACATGGACGAGCTCGTTCGCCTGTCGGAGGAACGCGACCTCGTCTGCATGCCGGGCCACCTGCTCCTCTACCACCCGGGCGTTCGGAAGCTGAAGGAGCTGATCGACGCGGGCGCGCTCGGCGAGGTGCTCTGTGTCTACGGAAACCGTCAGAACCTCGGAGTGGTGCGGACGCACGAGAACGCGCTCTGGTCGCTCGGCGTCCACGACCTGTCCGTGATCCTCTACCTCCTCGACGAGGAGCCGGCAGAGGCGATCGCGCACGGCCGCGACTTCCTGACCCCCGGCGTCGAGGACGTCGTCTTCTGCTACCTCCGCTTTCCGTCGGGCAAGATCGCGCACATGCACCTGTCCTGGCTCGACCCGCACAAGCTGCGGAAGATCACCGTCGTCGGCAAGGAGAAGATGGTCGTGTTCGACGACATGGAGCTCGAACGAAAGGTGACCGTGTACGAGAAGGGGCCGTGGCAGCGGGCCGAGAGCTACGGCGAGTGGCAGACGCGCTCGGGCGACATCAACATTCCGAAGATCCCGACCGACGAGCCGCTGCGCCTGGAGTGCGAGCACTTCCTCGCGCTCGTGCGGGGCGAAGGCGACCGCCGCAAGGTGGCGCGCGACGGCGCGATGGTCGTCCGTGCGCTCGAGCGGCTGACGGAGTCGCTTGGCCGCCGCTGACGTCCAGCCGGGCACGGTGCTCGGCGAGGGCGTGGTCGTGCACGACGACGCTGTCGTCGGAAAGCAGCCCGTCCTCTCTCCACGTTCGACGGCATCCCGTGACCCGCAGCAGCCCGCCGAGCTCGGGGAGGGCACGATCGTGTCCAGGGGCGCGACCGTGTTCGCGGGCGCGAAGCTCGGCGCGCGTGTGCTCGTCGGCGACGGCGCGTGCGTCCGAGAGCGCTGCGTGATCGGCGACGACGTCGTGATCGGCCACGGCTCGCTCGTCGAGAACGACACGACCGTGGGCGCTCGCACGAAGATCCAGGCCCAGGCTTACGTCACCGCGTACACAACGGTCGAAGAGGACGTGTTCATCGCGCCGTGCGTGGTGACGACGAACGACAACTTCATGGGCCGCACCGAGCGGCGTCACGAGCTGATCAAAGGCCCGACGATCCGGCGCGGCGCACGGGTCGGTGGCGGCGCCGTGCTCTGCCCGGGCGTCGAGATCGGCGAGGAGGCCTACGTGGGGGCCGGCGCCGTGGTCACGAAGGACGTGCCGGCGGGCGCGGTCGTGGTCGGCAATCCGGCGCGGGTGATCCGCGTCGTGCCGGACGACGAGCTGCTCGGGGCCTAGAGAGCCGCGCCGACGGCGCGAACCGAGGCTTCGTCGATCGGGCGCAGGATCAGGATCGCCTCGTCTGCACCGGCCTCGGCCAGCGCCGCGAGGTGCGCGGGAAGCCCGTCGAGCGAGACCGGCGGCGACTCCGTGTCCGAGTGCGGGCGCTTGACGGCCTCCGGGTCGAGCTCGACCAGGACAGCCGTGCTGCGGGCGATCTCTGCCGGGTCACGACCGGCCTGCTCGGCGGCGGCCGAGATTCGCGCGTTCAGCTCGCCGAAGCCGTCGGCCGTGTTCCCGTAGCTCGCGTACCACGTGTTCCACCAGTCGACGTGCGGCAGCGAGATCGCCAGCATCCGCTCGCCGTTCGAGCCGATCATCAGCGGGATCTGCCGCTCCGGCGGCGGCATGAGCACGAGATCTTCGGCCTGCCAGAACCGGCCCGGCAGTGTCACGCGCTCGCCCGCGAGCATCCGGCGCACGATCTCGAACGACTCCTCGAACCGGGAGACGCGGTGGTCGTACGGAAGCCCGAACGCGCGGTACTCGGTCTCGTTCCATCCCGCGCCGAGGCCGAGAACGAGCCGGCCGCCGCTGACGTCGTCCACGGTCGCGGCCATCTTCGCGATCAGCCCCGGCGGATGGAACGACGCGCAGGCGACCAGCGGGCCGAGCCGGACACGCGAGGTGACCGCCGCCAGAGCCGCGAGCAGCGTCCACACCTCCAGCGGCCCGCGCTCCTCGCGTCCGTCGCCGCGATACAGCAGGTGGTCGCCGAGCCAGATCGACTCGAAGCCGACCTCCTCGGCCGCCCGGGCCATGTCGAGGTACTCCGGCCAGCGGACGACGCGCTCCGCTTCCGGGAGCTGGACGCCGACCCTCACTGCTCGGCCGCGACTTCCAGCGGCTCCGAGAACAGGCGCCGGTCGTCGGAGGTCAAGCACCGGCCGGTCGCGAGCTCGAACTGCCAGCCGTGCAGCGTGCACGTCAGGATCCCGTCCTCGACGACGCCGAATCGCGCAAGGTCCGCCTTCAGGTGCGGACAGCGCCGCTGCACGCGGTACCCGGCGCATTCGAAGAACTCGCGCTCCGGCAGTTGCTCGGAGTAGCAGCCCTCCGCGTACTCGATCCGCTCGGCCGACAGGCACTTGAAGAAGCTGTACAGGTACTCGTTGTACGAGCCGCGCCGCTCCGCCTCGAAGCGACAGGACAGGAACAGGCGGTTCACCCAGTCCTCGTCGTGGTCGAGGATCAGCTGCTCGACGAGCGCCGGGTCGATCCAGAAGCGGTACTCGCACTCGTCGCCTTTCCAGGCGTAGACGCGGCGCGTCCAGAAGTCGAGCACGACCTGCGGGTCGCCGAGATCGAGGAGGACGCGCCCGTTGATCGCCGCGGCGGTGCGATCGGCGAGGTCGAGCACCGGCTCGAACCACTCGGTGAGCTCGGCGAGGATGTCGGCCTGCCCGCGCGGCCAGGCCGCCCTCTCGGCCTCGATCCTCGGCCGCATGCGCTCGCCGAACGCCTCGAGGTAGGCGCGCTTGTCCCCGAAGATCGCGTCCGGGTCGTGCGGGTGCTCGATCTCTAGCGACCCCGGCGAGAGCTGCGCGACCGAACCGGGGATCATCAGGCGACCGCTGCCCTCCCCCTGCGAGCGCATGTACTCGAGGTACACGGTCTGGTCGGGGAAGACGTTGGCCGGGTCGTCGCCGAAGTCGTTGAACGAGAACAGGTCGTCGTCGAGGAAGCAGGGCGGCCCGGCCATCGGAATCGTCCAGTCGGCGCCGACCTGCCGCGAGTAGCGGAGCGAGCGGGCCATCTGCGTCTCGCGCTTCTTGCGGCCGAGCGCGCTCTTCATCTGCGGCGGGAAGCGGTAGACCATCGGGTACCAGATCGCCCCCGAGAACTGTACGAAGTGCGCGTCGAAGTGGCCGAACGCGTGCGTGCCGTCGAGGTCGACCGGCCGAGCGTCGTTCTGGTCGAAGATCCGCACCTCACCGTCGTCGATCGCGAGCGCGGAGTCGCCGAGCGGCCCGTCCGCGGGGAACACGGTGCAGACGGTCATCACGCGCAGGCCGTCGAGCTCGAGCGGCACGTTCGTCTTCGTCTGCACGAAGCGTGTGAAGCCGAGCGTCTCGAGCTCACGCTCGACGAGGTCCAGCGGGTGGTCGGGGAGGATCACGGTCGCGTCCTTCGAGACGTGGTCGCGCAGGAAGTCGCGATCGAGGTGGTCGCGGTGGACGTGCGACACGTAGAGGTAGTCCGGGCTGCCGATCGCGGCCGGGTCGAGCTCCTGGTTCGACGGAAACGGCACCCAGGACGCGAAGTAGGCGGGGTTGAACCAGGGGTCGCAGAGGATCGAGCCGTGGCGCGTCTCGACGTAGAGTCCGGCGTGGCCGAGGAACGTGATCTTCACGGCGATTACGCTACCCGTGAGGATGGAGTGCCGGGATCGCTTCGCCGTCTGGCTCGTCGAGCTCGTGCTCGAGCCCGTCCGCGCGCTCAGGGAGAACGGCGCCGCAGGCTCGGTCTCGGTTCGCACCGCGCTCGGGGAGCGCCGCTTCGATGTGACGATCGCGCGCGACGGCGAGGGCTACCGCTGGAGCCTGTGTGAAGCAGGCGGGCCGCTGGAGGTGTTAGGAGCCGAGCCGCTGCCCGACCCCGAGGACGCGTTCTGGGCCGCCTGGAGCGCGATCGAGGCCACGGCCTAGCTCCGGATCCAGAGCAGCGCCTGATGCGGCGGCCAGCCGCCCGCACCCAGGATCTCGTTCCCCGACGGCGTGATCGTCGTTGCCTCGGTCGGCGAGGGGTAGTCCACCGGCAGCTCGACCTTCACGCCGTCTTGCCACAGCACCGGCCGCGGCCGCGGAGCCTGCTCCGCCGTCCAGGGAACGAGCTTCGTGTCGCTCCAGCCGACGACGTCGCCTCGGTCGTCGATGGCCGCGGCGTGGCTCGAGCGCCCTCCGAGCGTCCCCAGGTCGACCATCCTCCCGTCCTGCCAGAGGAACGCGCGGCCGGCGGCGTCGCTCGTCTCGCTGATCCCGACGATCTCGCCGCGGTCGTTGATGGCAGACGGCACGCTCCGCGGAGACATACCCGGGTATCCGTGGAGGTCGAGCGTGGGCAGCCTCGTCATCTTCCCGTTCTGCCACACGAACGCCACCCCATCGTCGAAGTGATGGGCCGTGCCGTTTGGCGTCGTGCTCTGCCCGATCACCTGTCCGTGCTCGTTGAGCGCAACGGGACGGGTCTCGGAGCCGCCCAGCGTGCCCAGGTCGGTCATCTTCCCGTGCTCCCAGATGAACCCGTGCAGCCGGCGGCTCGCAGTGAGGCTGGTGCCGATGATCTGCCCGCGGTCGTTGATCGCCGTCGGCTCGCTATATGAGCCGCCGAGCGTCCCCAGGTCGGTCATCTTCCCGTTCTGCCACAGGAACGCGTGCAACGGCACACGCGCGCTCTTGCTGAGATCGCTCGAGCCCACGACCTGCCCGCGGTCGTTGATCGCCTGCGCGAACGTGTGCGATCCGCCGAGGGATCCCAGAGGAGTGAGCTTCCCCTGTTGCCAGAGATACGCATGGATGTCCGGCCATGGAATCACTCCCGAGCTGACCGGCCCTGTGGGCACCGGCGGCGGCATCGTCTCGACCACGAACTGGCCTCGACCGTTCACCGCATACACGCCCAGTCCCGGGCCGGGCGATCCGAGATCGCTCAGCCGGCCGCTCTTCCAGCGGAACACCTCGAGCGTCTTGCCGTCCGTGTACTGCCGATACGCAGTCCAGTAGACCGCGCCGCTGTTCGTGAGGCCGACCGCTCGGATTCCGACGTACGCGGGATAGCGGTGCCTGGCCACCTTGACCAGGTTCGTGAGCGACCAGGAACGCGCCGGCGGCGAGGCCCAACTCGAAGCGGCGACGGAGACGAGCGCGACCGCCACGCAGGCCAGACTGCACGCCGCCCTTCTTACGGGACGCTCCTACCGAACGCCGCCGCGATCTCCTTCGCCTCGTCGCCGACGGCCGAGCGAAGTCCGTAGACGCCGACGCGGTCGAGCAGGCCGTCGTAGCGCTCGTGGACCTGCCGGGCCGCGTCGTCCCACGAATCGGCGAGCACCGCGAACTCGGCCAGCACGTCGTCGTCGATCGCAGCCGCCATGCCAGCGAAGTCGCCGCGCCCCATGAGGCCGTGCAGCTTCTCCTGCAGGCCGTCCCAGCCGTGCACCTCGAAGACGGGCCGGTACGTCGGCGTCGAGCCGTAGAACGCGATCTGCATCCGCACCGCGTCCGCGTCGCCGCCGAGGACGACGAAGACCCCGCTCGCCAGCGTCAGCTCGCTGCGCCGCTCACCGAGCGCGGGCAGCGCCACCTCGCGCAGGTAGCGCACGGTGTGGAAGACGTGGACGTGGATCCCGTCGGCCACCTCCCCCGCGAGCCGGTACATCGTCGGCGTCACGGCGGCGAGGTAGATCGGCGGCGGCGGATAGTCGATCGGGCCGGGATCGAAGAAGGGCGTCATGAGGTCGTGCCGGTAGAACTGCCCGCGGAAGCGGAGCGGGTGCTCGCCCTGGAACGCGCCCCAGATGTGGCGGAGCGCCTCGACCAGCTCGCGGAGGCGGGGCGCCGGTGCCTCCCACGGCACGGAGAAGCGGCGGACGTTGTGCGCGCGCACCTGCGTGCCGAGCCCGAGCACGAAGCGGCCCCGGCTCGCGCGCTGCAGGTCCCACGCGGCCATCGCCGTCACCATCGGGCTGCGGGTGAACGCGGTCGCGATCGCCGTGCCGAGCGTGACACGGCTCGTCGAGACCGCCGCGGCCGCGAGCGGCAGGAACGCGTCGTGCTGCGTCTCGGCCGTCCAGACCCCGTCGTAGCCGTCGGCCTCGAGCTCGGCGGCGAGCTGCGCGCCCGTCGCCGGGTCACACGCGATCGTCGCGTCGAGCTTCACGCGAGGACTCTACGGCGTCTTGACGATCCGGAGCGTGTACGCGCTGGCGCCCGGCGCGGTCAGCTTCACCTCGACGTCGTACCAGCCGCCGGCGGTCGCCTGGTAGCGGAAGCTCTGGGTCGGCCCCGAGTGGAGCGACTGGAACGCACGGTGGGCCTGGAGCACCTGCGGCGTGCCGGCGACGTGTTGCGTCCCGGGCTTCCAGAGCACGAGCTGCAGCCGCGCAACACCGGAGCCGTGGAGCGTCACCGCCAGCTGCTCTCCCCGGGCGATCCGAACGGCGTAGACGTCGACCGGGTCGTCCCAGTAGTCCGTGGTCGCGTGGACGACGGCCGAGCCGCCCCAGAGCTTCGGGGCCAGCGCGCCGGCGTCGTCGTTCGGCTCCAGCCGGTCCGGGACCGGCAGCGGCCCGGCGAGCGCGCCGAGCGCCGCTGCGATGTCGAGGCTCCCCCAGCCCGAGAGCGAATCGCGGCCGACCAGGCAGCGAGGGCAACCGTTGGCCGGCGTGACGTCGTCGGCCGACCGCTCGAGGATCGTCGTCAGCTGGTCCGGGGTCAGGCCGGGATGCACGGCGAGCAGCAGCGCGGCCGCGGCCGTGACCTGCGGGACGGCGAACGACGTCCCTTCGCCGGCGCGGTAGTCGCTCGAGCCGCAATCCGAGTACCCCTGGTCGACGCACGACGGGCGCTGGGCGGTCAGCGAGCGCGGAAAGGTCGAGAGGATGCCGACGCCGGGCGCGACCAGATCGGTGAACACGGCGTCACGGTTCGAGAACGACGGGACCGATCCGTCCTGGGCCAGGGCCCCGACCCCGAGCACGTGCGGCAATGCGGCCGGATAGGTCGCATACGGCCAGGGCGTCGAGGGCGAGTCGTCGCCGTTCCCGACCGCTGCGAGCACGAGCACGCCGTGACTCGTCGCGTACTGAACCGCGGCCGCCTCGATCGCCGAGAACTCGTCCACGGTCGGGTCGAGCGGATCGCGAACCGCGCCGAGGCTGAGGTTGATCACCTTGGCGCCGTGGTCGACCTCCCAGCGGATCGCCCTCGCCTCGACGGCCGGGTCGATCGTCTGGTCGGGACCGACGACCTTCGCGACGATCAGCTTGGCCGGAAAGGCGATGCCGGCGATCCCCTGGCCGTTCCCGAGCGCCGCCGCGATCTCTCCCGCGACGAAGGTGCCGTGGCCGATCTCGTCGTCGGCGCTGCCCCCCACGAAGCTGCGGGCGAGCGCGATCTTGCCCGCGAACTCGGGGTGGTCGCTATCGATGCCCGTGTCGACGATCCCGACGAGCACGGGCGAGAGATCGGGCAGCTCCGGCCAGAAGTCGAACGCGTGGTCGTGCACCAGGTACCACTGCTGCGCCGCCAGCGGATCGGCCGGGACGAAGGCGCGCGTCTGAGGGCGGCGCGGCCCCTGTCCCGCCCCCCCGACCTGGAGGAGACGCGAGCCCGCTCCCTGCACCTGGACCGAGAGCGGCTGCCCCTTGATCCCGGGCGCGGAGAGTCGGAAGAGCGTCGTCTGCTGCGGCGAGACGCCGACCGAGAACGTGCCGTCCTGGGCGAGGGTCAGCGCCGGGCCGGGCGACCACACGCCGCCGCCCGTGGACTGCTCGAGCACGACGGGGCCCTTGACGGCGCGCACGCTGCCGGTGAGCGTGACCGCCGTTCCCGCCGGAACCGTCCCGACCGGGCGAGACAGGGTGAGCAGGCCGATCTTCACGAACGTCGAGCGCAGGCCGAGCGATCCACGCAGGAAGCTGGAGCCGAGCGTCTTGGAGGCGCCGCTCGAGGTCGTCAGGACGATCTGCCGGGCGTGGGCGTTCGCGGGCATCGGCGTCAGGCCCGTGACGCCCGCGACGTGGACCGCCTTCGACACCTGCGCGCCCGTGAACACGACCGGGCCCCAGTTGTGCCACGGCGACGCCGCGTCGTAGGGGTCCCGTTGCGACACGAGGTAGGGAATCGGCTTCGCGCCGGGCACGAGGTCGGTGATCGCCGTCGTCCGGCCCCCCGACGAGGAGGAGAAGTACGTCGTCGCAGGCTGGCCCTGGTAGAGCAGCACCTGGCCCTTCGTCTGGGTCACCGCCTGCACGCCGGCGGGCGACTCACCCTCGATCCCGCCGTAGACCTGGCTGCGCTCGTCGGTGTAGAGGATCTTGCCCACCCCGAGCGTGGCGACGGCGTACGAGCGCGTGGCGACGGCCTGGGCCTCGAGCGCCGCCGGCGGCCACTCCTTCGGCATCTCGCCGGTGACGACGCCGCGGACGTAGTTGTCGAGCGAGACCACGTTCACCACCTGGAGGTGAGCCCCGACCACCTGGAACTGGATCGTGCCCCGGTAGGGGTTGTGGAAGACGAGCGGCGCCTTGCCCGGCTGGAGCGTGAGCGGGCCGGGAAGAATCTGAGGGGCGGCAGCCGGATCGAGCTGGACGTTCAGGCCCGGGTCGACCGTGACCTGCCCCGAGGTGACCTGATGCACCGTGCCCGAGCCGTCCCGGAGCCGGAACGGGCCCGAGGAGGAGACGGTGACGGAGCCGGCCGTGTCGGCGAGCAGCACGCGCACCGTCTTCACCGGCGACGGGCCGAGCTGCGTACCGGGGTAGTAGAAGCCGAGGATCTTGTCGTAGGTCGCGCCCGCCTTCGCCATCCCGTAGGCGCCCCACTGGCCCATCCCGACACCGTGCCCGTAGCCGTGGCCGCTGATCGCGAAGGTCGTCGACGTGACGGGCTCGGACTGCGCGCGACTCCCCAGCGCCGACCCGCCCAGCACCGAGCCGGCAACGGCAAGGCAGAACGCGAGAGCGAGAAGCGAGAGGCGGAAGCGCATGACGAGGGGCCGAGGGGCGGCTATCGAGGGTAGCCGAAAAATCGGCTGAGCAGGGAAGTTCTTACGCGAGCCGGTGAGCGTACTGCCGCTCGTAGTACTCACGGTACTCGCCCGACTTGATCGGCTCCCACCAGTCGCGATTGGCGCGATACCACTCGACCGTCTCGGTCAGCCCCGTCTCGCCGAACGAGTGCCGGGGCGACCAGCCGAGGGTGCGCAACTTCGCGTCGTCGAGCGCATACCGACGGTCGTGGCCGGCTCGATCCTCGACATGCCGGATCAGGCCGGCGTCGACGCCGGTCAGCTCGACGATTCGGTGCGTGACCTCGATGTTCTCGAACTCCTCGCCGCCGACGTTGTAGACCTCGCCCGGCTCGCCGTCGCGGAGCACGAGCTCGATCGCAGCGCAGTGGTCGTCGGCGTGGAGCCACTCGCGCACCTGCTTGCCGTCGCCGTAGACCGGAAGCTCGAGCCCCTCCAGCGCGTTCGTGACGAACAGCGGGATCAGCTTCTCCGGGTACTGGTGCGAGCCGAACGTGTTCGCTCCCCGCGTGATCGACGCCCTGACGCCGTAGGTGCGGACGTACGCGAGCACCTGCAGGTCGCCGGCGGCCTTGGCCGCGGCGTACGGGCTCGACGGGCGCAGCGGATCGTCCTCGCGCGAGCGGATGTTCGGCTCCAGGTCGCCGTAGACCTCGTCGGTCGAGACCTGGACGTACCGAGCACCGCTCTCGCGCGCCCATTCGAGCAGCGTCTGCGTGCCGAGCACATCGGTGTGGACGAACTCGCGCGGGCCGAGGATCGAGCGGTCGACGTGGGTCTCGGCCGCGAAGTTGGCGACGGCGGCGCACCCGGTGCCCGCGGCGGCGACTGCCTCCGGATCG
Organism: Actinomycetota bacterium; assembly: GCA_003134505.1. Lineage (GTDB taxonomy): Bacteria > Actinomycetota > Thermoleophilia > Gaiellales > Gaiellaceae > PALSA-612. Next base: position 35,166 of record PLBK01000015.1, read on the forward strand.
GCGATGTCGCCGTGGTGGAACTCGTGCTCGACGCCCTCGAGATTGGCCCTGTTCCCCGAATAGGTCAGCCGGTCGAGGACGACCGCCTCGTCGCCCTTAGCCGCCAGCCGCTTGACGAAGTGCGAGCCGATGAACCCCGCGCCCCCGGTGACGAGCACACGCATCGACACAGCCTAGTCCGCGATTCGTGCCAGGCACGCGCGGAGCCCGTCGCGCCAGTGCGGCAGCCGCGGCGTGTCGGGCTTTTCGCTGCGCAGCACCGAGTACGCGGGCCGCGGGGCAGGACGGCCGAGCTCTGCCGTCGTGATCCGCCGCACGCGGCAGTCGATCCCGGCTTCCTCGAAGATCGCCTCCGCGAAGTCGGCCCAGGTGCAGTCCCCGTCGGCGGCGACGTGGTAGAGGCCGAACGGGAGCTCGACGATCCGGCGCGTCGCCTCCGCGAGGTGGCCGACGTAGGTCGGCGAGCCGCGCTGGTCGTCCACGACCGCCACCTCGTCGCGTTCCCGCCCGAGCTCGAGCATCGTCCGCAGGAAGTTCTTGCCGGTCGCGCCGAAGAGCCACGACGACCGCACGACCCAGCCCTCGCCCACCTCGCGCTCGCCGGCGAGCTTGGTCCGCCCGTAGGCGGACAGCGGATCCGGCGGATCGGACTCGATGTACGGGGAGCGCTTCTCCCCGTTGAACACGTAGTCGGACGAGTAGTAGACGAGCGGCGCGCCGAGCAGAACCGCGTGCTGGGTGCCGACCACGTTGACCGTCCACGCCGCGTCCGCGTCGTCCTCGGCCCCGTCGACGTCGGTCCAGGCCGCCGCGTGCAACACCAAGCAACAGTCTGTTACCTGGCTCGGAGGCGGCTGCGTGACGTCCCAGTCGGCGTGCGAAAGCGCCAGCGTGCCCGGGAACGCCTCCGTCAGCGCGCAGCCGAGCTGGCCGCCGGCGCCGGTTACGAGGACGCGTCCCGCTGCGACAGGGTCGGTGTCCGGGTGCTCCACAGCTCCACGACGCGCGGGTCGTCCCAGGGAATGCCGTGCTCGTCCGGGTCGGCGGGGTCGTACTCCTCGGTCACGTGGTAACAGAAGAGGACGTCGGTGAGCGCCTCGAAGCCGTGCGCATGACGGCCGGGGATGTACAGGGCGACCGGGTTTTCGTCCCCGATGTCCTCCGTGAACGTCTCACCCGAGGATCGGTCGAGGACGACGATGCGCGCCGTGCCCTGCAGGCAGACGAACAGGTCGTCCTGACCGCGCTCGTGGTAGTGCAGCCCGCGGATCACGCCCTGCTGCGAGAACGAGACGTTCGTCTGCCGGGTCGGCTTCGGCAGGAGCGACTCGCGCCGCAGCTCGATCAGCCACCCCCGCTCGTCCTCGAACCGGCGGAGCGGCAACCGCTGGATGCCGTCGATCACCTGTTGGCGCCGTTCCGGCGGACGAAGTCGTTGACGGCGTAGTAGGCGTCGATCGACTCGCCCGCGTCGCCCCAGAAGCCCTCGACCACGTCGTACTGCATGGCGCTGCGCTCGACGTACCAGTTGTTCACGTCCGTGATCTCGAGCTCCCCGCGGCCGGACGGCGCGAGCGAGGGCAGAACGTCCCACACCGCCCCGTCGTAGAAGTACACACCGGTGACCGCGTAGTCGCTGGGCGGCTCCTCGGGCTTCTCGATGATCCGGACGAGGCGCCCGTCCGCGTCCAACTCGGGCACGCCGAGGTGACGGAGGTGCTCGCGATCGTCCTCGCGGGCGAGCAGGATGCGCCCGCCGTACTCCTGGCCCCGGAAGTGCTCGACCGCCGGCCGGAGCGACCGCTCGAAGACGTTGTCGGCCAGCATGACCACGCAGCGGCCCTGCTCGACGAAGTGCTCCGCCAGCCCGAGGGCCTCGGCGATGCCGCCCGGTCGCTCCTGATAGGCGTACAGGAGGCGATCGCAGCCGTAGGCGTGCCCGTTGCCGAGCAGCCGCAGGAACTCGCCGGCGTGCGTCCCGCCGGTGACGATCATGATCTCCTCGACGCCGGCGCCGACGAGCGCCTCGATCGCGTACTCGATCATCGGCCGGTCGTAGATCGGCAGCAGGTGCTTGTTCGTGATGCGCGTCAGGGGGTCGAGCCGCGACCCCGTTCCGCCGGCGAGGACGACGCCCTTCACCATCCAGATGCTACTTCGGGCGGAACCTGCTCGGTACCCTGTCCCCATCTCCTCCCCCGGCGACATAGAGCGCCTGCACTCCGAGCTCGAGGAAGTGTTCAACGAGCTCTGGCACGGGCCCCGCTTCACGGTGCCCCGCCGCGGCTTCCGGCCGCGCATCGACGTCGTGCGCACGGAGGAGCCCGACGAGCTGCGCGTGACGGTCGACCTGGCCGGCGTCGATCCGGCCGACGTCCACATCGCCGTGCACGAGCGCGCACTGCTGATCACCGGGCAACGACGGCGCCTGAAGCCGGATTGCCGGATCTCGTACCACCTGATGGAAGTCGAGTACGGAGCCTTCGAGCGGCGCATCGGCCTCCCCGAGCACGTCGATCCCGACGGGGCGCGCGCCACCTACGAGCGCGGCCTGCTCACCGTCCTGTTGCCGGTCGCGGCCGCGGCGCCGCGCCCCGGCCGGATCCTGATCCGGGTCCGGACGGCCCCGTGACCGAGCTGCTCACGGAGAGCGAGCTGTTCGAGGGCGACGTCCAGATCCCGTCGGCGCTCCCCGTCCTTCCGCTCAAGGAGACCGTCGTCTTCCCGCAGTCGATGACGCCGCTCGCGATCGGGCAGGAGCGCTCGGTGAAGCTCGTCGACGACGTCGTCTCCGGCGACCGGATGCTGGCGCTGCTGACCGTGCGCGGCGACGAGGTCGAGCAGGCCGGATTCGACGACGTCTACGAGATCGGCACGGCAGGCCTCGTCCACCGGATGATCCGCATCCCCGACGGCACGCTCCGCATCCTCGTCCAGGGGCTCGCCCGGATCCGGCTCGACCGCCGCGTCTCCGACGATCCCTATCCGGTCGGCGAGTTCTCGCAGCTGCCGGACGTCGTCACCCAGAGCCGCGAGGTCGAGGCGCTCGTCCGCACTGTGCAGAACCAGTTCGCGCGCGTCGTCGAGCTCGTGCCGACGCTGCCCGACGAGCTGCTGCTCGCCGCCGCGAACGTCGACGACCCCGGCGTGCTCACCTATCTCGTCGCCTCGACGCTCCGCCTCAAGACCGAGGAGAAGCAGAAGCTGCTCGAGACGACCGACGTCGAGCAGCGCCTTCGCGCCACGGCCGCGATCCTGAGCCGCGAGCTCGAGGTGTTCGAGCTCGGCTCGAAGATCCAGTCGCAGGTCGAGTCGGAGATGGGCAAGACGCAGCGCGAGTACTTCCTGCGCCAGCAGATGAAGGCGATCCAGGAGGAGCTCGGCGAGAGCGACCCGGAGCAGGCCGAGCTCGAGGAGCTGCGGCACCGGATCGACGAGTCGAACCTGCCCGAGGAGGTGCTCAAGGCCGCGAACCGGGAGCTCGGACGGCTCGAGAAGCTGCCCGCCGCCGCCGCCGAGTACGGCGTCATCCGCACCTACCTCGACTGGATCCTGTCCGTGCCGTGGAACGAGACGACCCCGGACAACCTCGATCTCGTCCAGGCGCGCCAGGTTCTCGACACCGACCACTACGACCTGGAGAAGATCAAGGAGCGGATCCTCGAGTCCCTCGCCGTCGGGAAGCTGAAGGGCGACGTCTCGGGGCAGATCCTCTGCTTCGTCGGGCCCCCGGGCGTGGGCAAGACGTCGCTCGGGCATTCGATCGCGAAGGCGCTCGGCCGGAAGTTCGTGCGCATCTCGGTCGGCGGCGTCCGCGACGAGTCGGAGCTCCGCGGCCACCGCCGCACGTACATCGGGGCCATGCCCGGAACGATCGTCCGCGCGCTCCGCGACGCCGAGTCGCGCAATCCGGTGTTCATGATCGACGAGATCGACAAGATGGGTGCGGACTGGCGCGGCGACCCGGCGAGCGCGATGCTCGAGATCCTCGATCCGCAGCAGAACAACTCGTTCCGCGACCACTACCTCGACCTGCCCTTCGACCTCTCGAAGGTGCTGTTCGTGTGCACCGCCAACCAGCTGGAGACGATCCCGCCGCCGCTCATCGACCGCATGGACGTGATCCAGGTCACCGGGTACACCGAGGACGAGAAGCTCGAGATCGCCAGGCGGTACCTGGTGCCCAAACAGCTCGAGGCGCACGGGCTCGATCCCGCGCGGATCGAGGTCGCCGACCCCGCGCTCCGCATGATCGTCCGCGAGTACACGCGCGAGGCGGGCGTCCGCGGGCTCGAGCGGCGGATCGCCGACCTGTGCCGCAAGGCGGCGCGGAAGGTGGCCGACGGCTACAACCGCAAGTTCCGGATCGACGAGAAGCGGGCCCGCGAGTGGCTCGGCCCGCGCCGGTTCGCCGGCGAGGTGCGCAAGCGCACGTCGGATCCGGGCGTCGCCACCGGGCTCGCCGTCACCGCCGCCGGCGGCGACGTCCTGTTCGTCGAGGCGACCGGGTACCCCGGAAAGGGGCAGCTGACGGTGACCGGCCAGCTCGGCGAGGTGATGCAGGAGTCGGCGCACGCGGCGCTGTCCTGGGTGCGCAGCCATGCGGACCGGCTCGGCATCGACCCGAACTGGTTCGCCGAGCACGACGTGCACATCCACGTGCCCGCCGGGGCGGTGCCGAAAGACGGCCCCTCCGCCGGCATCACGATCGCGACGGCGCTCGTGTCGCTGGCGCGCGGGAAGGCCGTGTCGAACGACGTCGCCATGACCGGCGAGATCACGCTCACCGGCCAGGTGCTGCAGATCGGCGGCGTCCGCGACAAGGTGCTCGCCGCACAGCGCGCCGGCGTGCACAAGGTCATCCTCCCCCGGGAGAACGAGCCCGACCTCGCCGAGCTGCCCGAGCAGGCCCGCGAGCAGCTCCAGTTCGTCCTCGCCGACACGATCGAGGACGTGCTCGGCGAGGCGTTCGACGGCGCAACCTCGCGTCGGCCCGGCGCGGCGGCGACACCCGAGCGCAGAGCCGCTAAGTCGGCGTAAAGCTCGTCGCCAGCTGCGCGCAGACGGAGGGCTCGCTCCCCGTCCACCGGCAGAGCAGCTGGAACTCGGTCTTCCCGCGGAGCACGAAGGTGATGCGCTGGTGGAAGTCGTTGCCGCCGCTCGTGTAGTGGAGCACGTACTGCCGCGACCTGGTTCCGGCCACGAGCACCGTCTGCGAGCTCTCGACCGAGCCCCCGAGACGGGTCGCGAGCTGCCGTGCATCCCCGTCGAGCTCGCGGCTCACGGCCGTGAACAGCGCCGGCCGGTACGCCCGCAGGAGCGGGAAGACGGAGACGGAGACGAGCTCGGGCGCGATCGGCTTCGGGGCAGCGCTGACCTGGCTCCCGCGCCGATCGACGTGCCACGAGAACGGCGCCTCGAAGAGGAAGTGGGTGCCCTTGATCGTCCGCGTCGCCGGCTGCTTGCTCCCGCCGCCACCGCCGCAGGCTGCCAGCGTCGTGACGGCGAGGGCGCATGCGACGGCGGAGATCAGGGAACGCATGAGGGATACACTCGAATCAGAAGGCCGACGAAAGGACACTTTAGTCATGCCAGTGACAAAGGACAGAGTCATGTACGCCGCCGGCACCGCAAAGCCCTACCTGGGCCGCGCGCTGCGCGACGAGGAGTTCCGCGAGAACCTGCGCGCGGCCTTCGCCGCCGCCCGCGAGATCTACGAGGAGCTCGGCGGCCAGCGAGGCCTCTCCTCGGTCGCTTCGCGAGTCGCGACCGACGAGGACATCCACTCGAACCTCCGCCGCGCGATCAAGGAGCTCCGGCAGGCCGCCGACCGGCTCCAGGAGCGCGAGGAGTCGCCGTCCCACGGGGTGCGGAAGCTCGCGCTGCTCGCAGCCGGCATCGCGATCGGCATCTTCTTCAACCCGTTCACAGGCCCGCACGCACGCCGCTGGGTCAAGGGCCGGATGACGCACGGCGAAGACGTCCACGCGGCATCCCCGAACGGCGCCGGCAAGACCGATCTCTAGCGTTTGAGCTGTGCGCGCCGCGCCTGCGGGGTGCGGCGCGTGCCGCCGGGCAGGAGCGCGTCTCCGGCGTGCGGCTGGAGCGCCTGCTCGAGCGACGCCGGGTCGAGCCCGCTCGCCGTCGAGATGTCGGTGCTCTGGAGCAGCATCGCGCCCGGCGGTGGCAGCAGGCTGTGGAGCGGCTGCGGCGCCCAGGCGACGCCGGCCGGGAAGTGCACGTTCTGCAGGTGCCGCCAGGCGTCGAGGTAGGGAGTCGGGTCCACGGCACCGTCGTAGCCGAGGAAGAGGAGCGACGCCGGATGCACCTCGAAGTGCAGGTGATAAGGCCCGCCGGCGGCGTCGCCGGTATTCCCGACGAAGCCGAGCACGTCGCCCGCGTGCACGTGCGTCCCGTTCCGCGCCAGCGGCGTGTACGCCGAGAGGTGCGCGTAGTAGAACTGGTTGCCGGCCTTGTCCTGGAGCCAGAGCCGGTTGCCGCCGATCTTCTCGTGCCCCACCGAGAAGACGACGCCGTCCGCAACCGCGAGCAGCGGCGCGCCGAGCGGCGCGAAGATGTCGTCACCGTGGTGCCAGCCGCCTGAGACGTCGCTCCGCGGCGCCCCGAACGTGTCTCCGTACCCCGACGGGCCGAAGACCGGGAAGACGTACCCCTGGGACGTGATCGACTTCTCGAGCGGCGGCGGCAGGATCAGCACCGGGAACAGGCCGAGGTCGTTCAGCACGTTCGACGGCGGCTCTGGCGCGCCTGCGGCGGGGACGACAGGCGGCCCTGAACCGCCCTGAGGTGCCGTAGTCGGCGGCGTGCTCTTGGCCGGCGGCGCCGAGGCGAAGGCATCGGCATAGCCGATCAGGATCCTCGTGCCCGCCGGGAGCCCGGCGTGCGACGCGTCGAGCCAGACGTCGATCGCGGTCACCCAGGCGTGAAACGTGGGCGCTTGCAGGCTCTTTCCGGGCTGCTCCTCCTGCTCCAGCAGGATCGCGTGACCCCAGTCGGCGAGCGGAACGCGCAGCTGCGGGGACGGCGTGACGGGCTGGCCGAGGACGGTGAGGTTCGTCACGGCCGACCCACCGAACTCAGCTGATCCAGTTTGGGCTGCTCCAGTTTGGGCTGATCCTGACTGGGCCGCTCCCGACGTGCCCGTGAGCACGGCCGCCGCGCGAGCGACGACGGCGTCGGCCGTGATCTCCCCGCCGAACAGCGACAGCCTGGTCATGTCGGTGCCGGCACGCACCGTCTCGCCGGTGCCGGTCACGGACGCGCGGCCCGTCAGCGTCGCGACCTGGACGATCGACCCGTCGGCGGGATAGGCGAACGCCCCGGCCGAGCTCCGCGCCCACGGCGGAGCGGCGTGCGCGCCCGCGAACACGGGGATTTGCCCCGGGATCTGGATCTGGATCCCGTACTCGGAGGCGCGCGGGCTCGGTCGCGAGGCAGCCGAGCGGCCGGCGCCGGCCTGCACACCGACGGCCAGCGCAGCGGCGACGATCGGGAGGACGAGCACGATGCTCCGGCGTCCGACCACGGACGCTCAGTATCGCAGGCGCGCTCTCCGGCCCGACGGCCGCCCGCTCAGGCTCGCTTCCGCGCCCTCCACACGAGCTGAGCCGCCGTCAGCAGGAGCAGCGCGCCGAAGAGGCGCCGCAGCACGCTTCCCGGCAGTGATTCCGCGAGGAAGCCTCCTGCGAGGATCCCCGCGATCCCGGCGATGCCGAGCACGAGCGACGGCTTCCAGCGGACGTTTCCGTACCGCTGCTGACGCCAGGCACCGACGGCGACGGTCGGCAGGATCGCAAGCAGGGACGTCGCCTGTGCGTGGTGCTGCTCCAGTCCGAGCGCGAGCGTCAGCACCGGGACGAACAGGATGCCGCCCCCGACGCCGAACAGGCCTGCCATCACACCAGCGGCCAGGCCGATCACCACGGCGATCGCGACGTGGCCGGTGGTGATGGCGAGAACGGCCGTCATCACACGAAGAGCCTGATCGCGACGCCGACGAGCAGGACCGCGAAGGCGAGCGAGAGCGTGCGGTTGGCGAGCCGCTGTTGCACGGCGGTCCCGATCACCGCCCCCGCCGCCGCCGGCACGCCCAGCACGACGGCCTCGATCGGTCTGAGGTCGCCGTGGGCGCCGTAGAAGATCACGCCTTCGAGCGCGATCAACCCGATCGCGGCGAGCGAGGTGGCCATCGCAACCCTGGTCGCAAAGCCCGCGACCCCGATCAGAAGCGGCACTATCACGATCCCGCCGCCGACCCCGAACAGCGCGCCGAAGAACCCCGCGGCCAGTCCGATCCCGACGAGGCGCACCCGCACCTGCCTATTCTAGGAGCGTGCTCGTCGGCACCCTTCTGGAGCGCCTGACCGAGGATCCACGGGCTGCAGCAGTGTTGCTCGACGTCGACGGGACGCTGGCGCCGATCGTCGCGCAGCCGGAGCTCGCCGTCGTCTCCGCCGAGGCCCGGACCGAGCTGGAGCGGCTCGCCGGACGGTATGCGCTCGTCGCCTGCGTGAGCGGCCGGACCGCCGCGGACGCCGCGAGAATCGTGGGCGTGAGCGGCATCCGCTACGTCGGCGAGCACGGCCTCGAGCTGGACCCGGCTGCGGACGAATGGGCCGGCCGCCTCGCCGCCTTCGCGGACACCGTCGACTGGCCGAGCGAGTCCGGGAAGCGGCTGACTCTCGCCTTCCACTACCGGGCCGCCGACGATCAGCAGTCGGCCGTGCGCCTGCTGCGGCGGGCTGCCGACCAAGCACTCGCCGAGGGGTTGCGGCCGCGCTGGGGCAGGAAGGTGCTCGAAGTGCGACCGCCGCTCGACGCCGACAAGGGAACGGCAGTGCGGCGCCTGGTCGACGGGGCAGGCCTCCATCGGGCGCTGTACGCGGGAGACGACGCGACCGACCTCGATGCCTTCCACGGGCTGAACGGCCTGGACGTGGCCGTGCGGGTCGCGGTCGTCTCCGACGAGAGCCCGGCCGAGCTCCGCGCCGCGGCCGACGTGGTCGTCGGGGGCCCGGACGAGCTGCTCGAGCTGCTGCGGCAGCTCTAGGTGAGCCCGGCGTGCACGTCGACGAGACCGTTCTCGCCCGCGTCCGGGAGCAGTTCGGTGAACCGGTGCTGCTCGACTGGGACGGCGAGGTGAGCGACCCCGAGCTGGCGATGATCACGTACAGCCCCGGCCGCCGCCACGACGTGACGCTGTTCGTCTTCAACGGCGAGCGCCTGGCGCTGATCCGCAAGCCGCACTTCCCCGAGGGCATCTGGCGGACGCCCGGCGGCGGCATCAAGGCCGGCGAGGACTTCGTCGCCGGCGTGCTCCGCGAGGCGCACGAGGAGCTCGGCGTCGAGGTCGAGCTGGGCCGGTACCTCGTCCGCGCCCAGGCCGTGTTCCGCTTCGCGGGCGAGGCCGTTCCCTGGCAGACGCACGTGCTCTCGGCGTCCACGACCGGCGAGCGCCTGGCGCCGCTCGACACGCACGAGATCGCCGAGGCGCGCTGGGGCACGACCGCTGAGCTGCTCGGCCCGATCCGCGAACGCCTGCTGGCAACCGGCCGCGCGCTCTGGCGCTACCGGGTCGCGCTGCACGACGCAGCCGCGGCCACGCTGGCCGAGGATTGAACGCCCCTGGCGGCATCGGACCGGCCCGAGCCGGCCCTGGCCGAAAACGTGCCCCACCCGAAAAGGGAGGGGCTGCGCCCTCCACCCACCACCCGGTAGGAGCGTAGCTCCGGGGCGGGGGGCAAGATGTGCCGCAACCGTGAAATGTTCGTGCCGATTTCGCTGCGTCCGGGCCGGGCCACGGGCTCAGAGCGCGGCGGCCTCGCGGCGCAGGACGTCCCAGGCGCGACGGACGTCGTCCTCGGTCGTTCGCACGTTGCCGATCGCGAGCCGCAGCACGTAGCGGCCGTCGAGCTTCGTGTGGGAGATGAAGATCTCGCCGGTCGCGTTCACTGCGGCGAGGAGCCGTTCGTTCTCTTCGTTCGAGCCGTCCCGGCGGAAGCACACGACCGAGAACGGCCGCGGCGCGCAGAGCTCCCAGCCCGGCTCGTCGCGCACCCAGGCCTCGAACAGCTCGGCCAGGCGGACGTGCTCACGGATCATCCGCTGCAGCCCTGCCCGCCCGTAGCAGCGCACCACCGTCCAGAGCTTGAGCGACCGGAAGCGGCGCCCGAGGGCGGGCCCGTAGTCGCCCAGGCTGTCGGCCGCGTCCGGCGTCCGCAGGTACTCCGGGACGAGCGAGAACGCGGCGCGGAAGTCGACCGGCCGGCTCGTCCACAGGAGCGAGCAGTCCATCGGGGTCAGCAGCCACTTGTGCGGGTTGACGACCAGCGAATCGGCCCTGTCGACGCCGTCGAACGCCCACCGCAGCTCGGGGCACACCATGGCCGCGCCGGCGTACGCAGCGTCGACGTGCAGCCAGACGCCGGCCTCACGACACGCGTCGGCGATTGCCGCCACGGGATCGACCGACGTGGTCGAGGTGGTGCCGACCGTCGCGACGCACACGGCCGCATCGGCCAAGTCGAGTGCGTCAGCCCGCAACCGGAACTCCCGGTCGACCGGAACCTTCCGGACGTCGAGGCCGAGCATGCGCGCAGCTTTCTCCACGGACGAATGGGCGTGCTCGGAGCAGACGACTGCTCCGCCGCCGGTTGCCTGGCGCGCCGCGATGACCGCGGCGAAGGTCGAGGTCGAGGCGCTGTCCTCGATGTGACCGTGCCAGCCCGAGGGCAGCCCCAGCAGCTGTGCCGTCCAGTCCGCCACGTGCAGCTCCAGCTCCGTCAGCGCCGGCGAGGTGCGCCAGAGGATCCCGTTCTGGTTCGTGGCCGCGATCAGCAGCTCGGCGAGGATCGCCGGCTCGGAGGCGGTGTTGGCGAAGTAGGCAAAGAACCGAGGCGACTGCCAGTGCGTCATCGCGGGCAGCAGGAGCTCGTCCAGGTCCCCAAGCACGTCCGCGAACGGCTCCGGCTCCTCCGGTGGCGCCGCGGGCAGCTTCGCACGCAGCTCGCCGGGCTCGACCTGCGCCAGCACCGGGTAGTCGCCGACCTGCTCGAGGTAGCGTGCCGCCCACTCGACCGCGGCCTGCGCGTCTTCGCGAAACGTCACTTCCGCACCTTCTCGACCTGCGGCCAGGTGCGGGTGTTGAGGATCTGCTGCTTCGTCAGCCAGGCCCGCCGCGCCTGGCCGATGCCGAGCTCGACGTAGGCGAGCGCCGAGAGCCGGTGGGCGTCGCTCGTCACCGCGATCCGCACACCGGCCTCGCCTGCCAGCCGCGCGATCGTGTCGGGCATGTCCAGCCGGTCGGGCTGCGAGTCGATCTCGAGGCACGTCCCGGTCTCGAGCGCCTTCTCGACGACCCGCTCGACGTCGATCGCCGCTCCCGCGCGACGGCCGATCTTGCGTCCGGTCAGATGGCCGATGCAGTGCACGTGCGGATGCTCCATCGCGCCGAGCACGCGCTCGGTCGGGCTCCTGTCGAAGCTCGTGTGCAGCGACGCGATCACCCACTCGCGCGTGGCGAGCACGTCCTCGGGCACGTCGATCGTCCCGTCGGCCTTGATGTTCGCCTCGACGCCCTTGAGCAGCCGGAAGGGAGCGAGCCGCGCGTTGAGCTCGTCGAGCTCGGCGTCCTGCGCCTGCATGCGGCCCTCCCGGAGGTAGTGCGAGTGGTCGGTGACGGCGAGGTAGCGGTACCCGCGGGCCTTGGCGGCGGCGGCCATCTCCTCGGCGCTCGCCTTCCCGTCGGCCGACCAGGTCGTGTGGGCATGGAGGTCGCCCCTCAGGTCGCGGAGCTCGACCAACTCGGGCAGCGACCCCGACCGGGCAGCCTCGAGCTCGCCGAGGTTCTCGCGCAGCTCGGGCGGGATGTACTCGTAGCCGAGGAGCTCGTAGAGGTCGGCCTCCTCTGCGTGCGTGATCACCTCGCCCGTCTCGACGACCTTGACGCCGTACTCCGACACCGACAAGCCGTGCCGCACGGCCTCCTCGCGGAGCGCCATGTTGTGATGCTTCGAGCCTGTGAAGTGCTGCAGCAGGTTGCCGTAGCACTCGGGCGGCACGACGCGGAGATCGAAGCGCAGACCCTGGCTCGAGAGCACCGTCGCCTTCGTGCCGCCGCGCGCCACCACGTCGATCACCCAGGGCAGCTCGACGAAATGCGCGATCAGCGCGTCCGGGTCGGTTGCGGTCGCGATGATGTCGAGGTCGCGGACCGTCTCGCGCCGTCGCCGCGCGCTGCCCGCCTCCGAGACCTTGACCGCCGCCGGATGCGCGCGGAGAGCCTCGACCGCCTCCAGCACGGCGGGAAGAGCCGTGCCGAGCAGCGCCCTGTCCGCGTCGGCCACCGCCGGCTTCGTCTCGTCGAGCGCCTTCAGGACGGTCTCCTCGATCTTTGCCCCGAGCCCGCTCAGCGTTCGCAGCCGCTGCCCCTCCGCCGCTGCGCGGAGCTCGGGCAGCGTCGTCACGCCCAGGTCCTTCCAGATGCGCCGCGCCGTCTTCGGGCCGAGGCCGGGCAGCCGCGTGAACGCGACGACGTCGACCGGCACGATCTCCTTGTGCTTGGTCAGGGCGTGCACCTCGCCGTCCTCGACGATCTCGGCGATCTTGCCCTCGATCACCGCGCCGATCCCCTGCAGCTGCTTCGCCTTCCCGTCGAGCGCGAGCTGGGCGATCGAGCCGCCCGTGTCGCGGATCAGCGCGGCGGCGCGCCTGTAGGCGAGCACGCGGAACGCGTCGTAGCCCTCGATCTCGAGCAGGTCGGCGAGCAGCTCGAACTGTGCCGCCACCTCCGTGTTCCTCGGCAGGGCCTCCGCCATCGAAGCGATGATAGGTGCCGTGCCCAGGTCAGCCGAACAGCGCGTCACCGTCTGCCTGCCGACGTACAACGAGCGCGAGAACCTCGAGCCGATGCTGAAGGCGCTCCGCGAGGTGCTGCCGCCGGACGGTCGCGTGCTCGTCGTCGACGACGCCTCCCCCGACGGCACGGGCGAGCTGGCCGACCGGCTGGCGACCGAGCTTCCCGGCATCTCGGTGCTCCACCGGGAGCGCAAGGAGGGCCTCGGCCCGGCCTACGTCGCGGGCTTCCGTCGGGCGCTCGCCGACGGTGCCGAGCTCGTCCTCGAGATCGACTGCGACTTCTCGCACGACCCGAACGACGTTCCCCGTCTCCTGGCCGCGGCCGAGAACGCCGACCTCGTGCTCGGCTCCCGCTACGTGGCCGGCGGTGCCGTCCGGAACTGGGGCCTCGTCCGCCGCGCCATCTCGTCCGGCGGCTCGTGGTACGCGCGGACGCTGCTCGGCACCCACGTCCACGACCTGACCGGAGGTTTCAAGTGCTACCGGCGGGCCGTGCTCGAGACGATCCCGCTCGAGCGCATCTCGTCTCGCGGATATGCGTTCCAGATCGAGACGACCTACCGGGCGCAGCGGGCCGGCTTCCGCGTGGTCGAGGTGCCGATCACGTTCGCCGAGCGCGAGGTGGGCCATTCGAAGATGAGCAAGGCGATCGTGCTGGAGGCAGTCTGGCGCGTGCCGCAGCTACGGCTGCGAGCCCTGCTCGGGCGGCTCTAGCCGGCCGGTAGCTCGGCCCGGATCAGGCGAAGGCCGACGTCCCACGCCGGTGTCGTGCGGAGATGTCCGTGCCGCCGGTCCCACTCGCCCGAAGCGAGGTCGCGGCGGAGTTGCTCGAGTGCCCGGGCCGAGACCGCCGGAGGAAGCAGATCCCAGACCGAGGTCGCTGCTCGAACCCGAGGGTCGAGATACTGCTCCGGTCTCGCCCAGAGGGTGGCGAACATCCGGTCCGTGCAGTCGTGCGGGGCGAGCAGCGGTTGCACGGTCGCTGCCGGAAGCACGTCGAGAAGCCGTGCCGGCGACGGAAACGACGGGGCGCGGTGGGTCATGATCTCGGGGAGATAGTCGCGGACGATCCATTGATCGTCCCAGGCCCGGGGATCGAACGTGACGACCACGACCCGGTGCCGGGCGACACGGATCATCTCGGCAACGCCCGCGCCGACGTCGCTCCAGTGATGGACGGTCATGATCGCCATCGCCGCGTCGAACGAGTCGTCGGCGAACGGGAGCTGCTCGGCAGCCGCCTGGACGGCCGGCGCGGCGCCCGGAGCGCGTTGCGCGATCATCACCGCGGACGGCTCGACGGCGGTCACTCGACGGTCGGGCGGCTCGTACGAGCCTGTGCCGGCCCCCACGTTGACGACACTCAGCGCGTCGCCGAGGGCCTGCCAGATCGGTTCCGCCAACCTCGGGTCCGCCCGACGGATGGCCCCATAGCTGCGACCGATGCGATCGTAGAGCGCTCCGGAGCCGATCCATGAACGCTAGCGGCCGCTACGATCGCACGGTGAAGGAAGTCACCGATGCCAGCTTCGAGGCGGACGTCCTCCAGGCGGAGACGCCCGTCGTCGTCGACTTCTGGGCCCCGTGGTGCGGGCCGTGCCGGGCGATCGCGCCGATCCTCGACCAGCTCGACGAGGAGCACCAGGGCATCGCGTTCACGAAGGTGAACATCGACGACAACCCCGGCTACGCGTCGCGCTACGGCGTCCTCTCGATCCCCACCGTGATCCTGTTCGAGAACGGCGAGCCGCAGGAGACCGTCATCGGCGCCCGATCACGCTCGTACTTCGAGAAGGCCTGGGAGAGGTGGCTGAGCTAACGCTTCCGCCACCTTCACGGGGGAAACGGCCGGTTTCCCCCGTGTGCCCCCTTCCCTGAGCTCGAGAGACAGCCGCAGCGGATCGGCGGCTTCGTTTTCACGCCTACGTCGTCAGCGCACCCGCTCGGAGGCGCGCGGCGACCAGCTCTGCGGTCTGTTCCGGTGTCTGCGTTCCGTTATCGATCGCGTGACGGTCGAGAGCGCCCAGGCCGGAGAAGCTGTTCCAGAGCTGCTCGACTACTGCAGCATCTGACAACCTGCTCGAGTGTGCCGACTCGCAGCTCTCTCCAGTACGACGGCGAGCGGTGGACGGAGGACTGCATACGCCACGTCGAAGCCAGCGGCACGAATCGACTCTCTCAACGGCTCGAAGAACCACTCGGGGATGACGATTCCGTCGATGATCGTGTCGTAGCCCGCCATCCTCTAATCGACTGCGGCTTGGCCCGCGATCCGCATGACCGCCGCATTCTGTTTGTGCGATTCCGGTCTCCAGGGCTCCACGTATCCGTTCGCGATGAAATGGAAGAAGCAGTCGGATTCGACGTGAACCGCGCGGTCGGCTCTCTCGGCGAGAAGACGGGCAACGGTTGTCTTGCCAGAGCCAGGTGCCCCCGTGAGGATCAAGATCGGCTTGCGGGAATTGGCCACGCAAGTTTCCCATCAAGCCTCCAGCTTGACCGTCAGCCGAAGTGGCGGTAGCCGGTCAGCGCGACGGGACGGCCGTCGAGCAGAAGGTCGACGCCGCTTCCCTCCTCGCAGCGCCCGACCTCCACGAAGCCGGCCGGGTCGGCGACCGCCGCGAGCAGCTCGTAGTCCTCCCCGAAGCCGAGATCCTCCACCGTCGCGCCGGGGGCGCGCGGCACACGCTCGAGCTCGATCACGACCCGGCAGCCGGAGCGCGCCGCCAGGTGGCCGGCGTCCTGGCCGAGCCCGTCCGAGACGTCGAGCATGGCGTGTGCTTCCCGGGCGAGCAGCCGGCCCTCGTCGAGCCTGATCGGCGGGCGCACGTACCGGGCCTCCCGGAAGGCCGCGCCCGCAGCGCCCAGCGGGCCCGTGACGACGAGCCGGTCGCCGGGCCTCGCACCGGCGCGCCCCGGCACGCGCTCCGAGCGGCCGAGAGCGGTCACGGACACGACCACCTGCGGCGCCGCTGTCGTGTCCCCGCCCACGACGGGAACGGCGGTCTCTGCAATGCCCTCGTAGAGCTCCAGGACGTCCTCCACCTCGGTCTCCGCGGGCAGGCCGAGCGTCACGATCAGGCCCTCCGGCAGCGCGCCCGAGGCGGCGAGGTCGCTGAGATTGACGGCGGCCGCCCGGAAGCCGAGGTCACGCCACGACATCCGGTCGAGCCTGAAGTGCACGCCCTCGACGAGCGCGTCCTGCGTGACGACGAGGCCGTCGCCGAGCTCGGCCGCGTCGTGCTCGATGCCTCGCGCGAGCCCGCGGCGCTCGAGCTCGGCCAGCAGCCCGAACTCTCCCAGCTCGGACAGCTTCACACGATCCTCTTCGTCTTCGGCCCGAGCACGTCGACCGGGCCATCGCCCGCACCGAGATCGGCAAACCCGCCGCGGACCGCCTCCGACGCGAGACGCGCCGCACCCTCCGCAGCCCGGCGAAGGCCGTATCCCGAGCCGAGCAGTGCCGCGAGCACCGCCGAGTGCGTGCAGCCGGCCCCGTGAGTCGCGCCGCTCTCGTGGCGCGGGACCGGGATGTGGATGAGCTCCTCGCCGTCGAACAACGTGTCCACCGCCTCGTCGCCGTGACCACCGGTGACGATGACCGCCTGCGGGCCGAGCGCGTAGAGCCGCCGCGCAAGCTCGTCCCGCGGCGCAGGGCCGCCGGCCAGCGCCTCCGCCTCGAGCAGGTTCGGCGTGATCACCGTGGCGAGCGGAAACAGCCGCGTCACGAGCGTCTCGACCGCGTCCTCCCGGAGCAGACGCGCATCCGAGCTCGCCACCATCACCGGATCGACGACAAGTGGCACCGGATGTGCAGCGAGGTAGTCGGCCACGGCCTCGACGATCGGAGCCGAGAAGAGCATGCCGGTCTTGGCCACGTCCACGCCGATGTCCGAGAACACGGCCTCGAGCTGAGCCTGCACGAACTCGACCGGCGCCTCGTGGACGGCCGTGACGCCGACCGTGTTCTGCGCCGTCAGCGCGACGACGACGCTCATCCCGTGGCAGCCCACCGCAGCGAACGCCTTCAGGTCGGCCTGGATGCCGGCGCCCCCGCCCGAGTCGGAGCCGGCGATCGTCAGGCAACGCGGAACGCTCATGCGCCGAACGTTACGCCGCGGAGGCGTGCGGCTACGATCGACTCGTGTCCACCGCCCGCTACGACGGCGTCGCCGCCTGGTACGACAAGGAGCTCGGGCCGGCTCCCGCGCAGGAGGTCGTCGACACGGTCAGCCGTCTCGCCGGGCCCGGGCCTGGCTCGTGCCTCGACCTCGGTTGCGGTACCGGCTTCCATCTCCCGATGCTCCACCAGCTCGGCTGGACGCTGACCGGAGTCGACGTCTCCGAGGACCAGCTCCGGTTTGCACGCGAGCGGGCGGGCGGCTTCGCAGAGCTGCTCCAGGCCGACGCTGCTCAGCTCCCGTTCGAGCCCGGCGCGTTCGACCTCGTCTTCTCGGCGTTCACTCACACGGACATTGACGACTTCGCTGCAGCCGTCGGAGAGGCAGTTCGCGTGCTCCGGCCGGACGGCCGCTTCGTCTACGTCGGCATCCACCCCTGCTTCGTTGGCCCGCACTCGCGCTTCGCCCAGGCCAGGGGCGTGCCTGCGCTCCAGCTCGGCTACGACAGGACGGGTCGTTACACCGACGCGCCGGGTCTCTCACCCACCGGTCTGCGCATCAAGGTCGGCGCAGTGCATCTCCCGCTCGGCGACCTCCTGCAGACGTTCCTGGACGCCGGCCTGCGGATCGAGGCGTTCGAGGAGCCGATCACCGAAGGTCGCGAGTACCCGTACTGGCTGGCGCTGCGCGCGAGCCGGTGAGCGTCGGCGGCGCGCTCTGGGACGACCTGCTCACCGGTGAGGAGATCGCCCACGTCGGCACCGAGCCCGCGCGCGATCCGCGCAGCGAGCCGTTCCCGGACGCGCTCGACCCGCGCGTGCAGAGCGCGCTCGTCGCCCAGGGCATCACCTCCCTGTACCGCCACCAGGCGGAGGCGTGGGAGGCGGCGAGCCGCGGCGAGAACCTGATCGTGACGACCGGCACGGCGAGCGGGAAGACACTGGCGTTCAACCTGCCCGTCCTCGATGCGATCGCGCGCGAGCCGAAGACGCGCGTCCTCTACCTGTACCCGACGAAGGCGCTCGCGCAGGATCAGGCCCGCTCGCTGCAGGCGCTCGGGATCCCGAAGCTGCGTGCCGCGATCTACGACGGCGACACCGAGCCGGAGAAGCGCTGGCAGATCCGCAAGTGGGCGAACGCGATCCTGTCCAACCCGGACATGCTCCACATCGGCGTCCTGCCGCACCACGACCGCTGGGGCGACGTGCTCGCCAACCTCCGCTACGTCGTCGTCGACGAGGCTCACGTCTACCGCGGCGTGTTCGGCTCGCACGTCGCCAACGTGCTGAGACGCTTGCGGCGGCTGGCCCGCGTCTACGGGTCGGAGCCGCAGTTCCTGCTCGCCTCGGCGACGATCGCCAATCCGGGCGAGCTCGCGGAGTCGCTCCTCGGCGCGCCGGCAACGGTGGTGTCCGGCGACTCCGCGCCGCGGGCCGAGCGCACGATCTGCCTCTGGAACCCACCGGTGATCGACGAGGAGTTGTGGCTGCGGGCCAGCGCCCTCGGAGAAGGAGCGAAGCTGCTCGCGGAGCTCGTCTCGCGCGGGCTGCGGACGCTCTGCTTCACGAAGAGCCGCAAGGCGGCCGAGCTGATCCACCGCTTCGCGCTCGAGCGGCTCGGGCCTGGCTACGAGCGGCGGCTGTCGCCCTATCGCGCCGGTTACACCCCGGCACAGCGGCGGGACATCGAGCGCCGGCTCGTCGAGGGCGAGCTGCTCGGCGTCTCGGCGACGGACGCCCTCGAGCTCGGGATCGACGTCGGCCTGCTCGACGCGGTCGTCACGGTCGGCTTCCCGGGCACGGTCGCGAGCCTCCGGCAGCAGTGGGGTCGCGCCGGCCGGCGGGGACACGGCCTGGCCGTCCTGATCGCCAGCGAGGACGCGCTCGACCAGTACTTCATGCGCGAGCCGGAGACGCTGCTCGGCCGCCGCGTCGAGGCCGCCATCCTCGACCACGCGAACCCGCGCCTGCTCGACGGGCACGTGCTCTCGGCGGCGTTCGAGGGGCCGATCGACGACGCGGATCGCGAGACGCTCGGCGACGCGGCGCTCGAGCGGGCGGCAGTGCTCCCGGAGCTCAAGCGAACGCCGGCCGGCTTCGTCTGGGCCGGGCGCGACTACCCGGCGGCGCGGATCTCGCTCCGTTCGGCGAGCCCCGATCCGGTGCTGATCGTCAACGGCGACTCGGGCTCGGTGCTCGGCACGATCGAGCGAGAGCGCGCCTACTCGGCCGCGCACGAGGGGGCGGTCTACCTCCACCTCGGCGAGGCCTATCTCGTCCGCACGCTCGACCTCGAGACCGGCACGGCGCTCGTCGACGGCTTCTCTGGCGACTGGTACACGCAGGCGAAGAAGGAGACGATGACGGCGATCGAGGCCGCCGAGCGCACCGAGCGGCGACTCGGTCTCGACCTCTCCTTCGGACGCGTCTCGGTGACCGAGCAGGTGGTCGCCTACCAGCGCAAGTCGGCGCGCGACGGCAAGGTGCTCGACCTCGTGGCGCTCGATCTGCCGCCCTCGACCTTCGAGACCGAGGCGATCTGGTTCGCTCCCGAGCCGGAGCAGCTCGACGGCCTGGAACGGATGCCGAAGCTGCTCGGCACGTTGCACGCCGCCGAGCACGCGCTGATCGCGCTCTTGCCGCTGTGGGCGATGTGCGACCGCTGGGACATCGGCGGGCTGTCGACGAACGTCCACCCGCAGACCCAGCGCCCGACCGTCTTCGTCTACGACGGACACCCCGGCGGCGTCGGCATCACCGAGCGCGGGTTCGCGTCGTTCGAGGGGTGGGCGGCGGACACGGCGCGGATGATCGCGGGCTGCCCGTGCGAGCACGGCTGCCCGTCCTGCGTCCAGTCGCCGAAGTGCGGGAACCTGAACGACATGCTCGACAAGGCTGGTGCGCTCGAGTTGCTGCAACGCATGCTCGGAGCCGCCTGAGCGGCGCAGCCGCCGCTCGCGGCCCTGGCGCGTCCGGGCACGCCGCTCCCGGCCAGGGCTGAACCTCAGCCCCACCCTGGGTGGGGAAGAACGTCCACCCGCCACCCGCGGTCAGCGTACCGCTGAAAGGCGCGCGAAACTGTCACAGAAACGTGACAAAAGTGTGACGATTACTCCACAGCCGTCCCGGCGAGACGGAGGGCGAGGTCAGCGGCCTGCTCCGGGGTCCTAACCCGTTCGATGCCCTCTCCCTCGACGGCCCAGCCGGGCTCGAGCACGATCACCGGCCGGCCGAGCATCCGCGCGAAGGCGATCTCGGACAGCGTGCCCCAGGCCCCGCCGACCGCGATCACGGCGTCCCCGGAAGCCACCACCGCCAGGTTCCGAGCATGGCCCACGCCGGTCACGACGACATGGTCGATCCACTCGTTCGCACCGGCACGCGACTCGCCGGGGAGGATCCCGATCGTCGTCCCACCGGCCGATTTCGCCCCGCGCGCAGCCGCCGCCATCACCTCGTCGCGAGCGCCGCAGACGATCGTGGCGCCCCGCTCGGCGAGCAGACGACCGACCTCCTCGGCCCGGGCCTCGTGCTCGACGCCGCTTCCGATCACCGCGATCTGGACCCGCGCCACCGTGCGATGGTAGAAGACCCCATGGCAGAGCGGCAGGCACGCGGCGGCATCCTGATCCTCGGAGGCGGCTTCGCCGGCGCCTGGGTCGCACGCCTCCTGGGCAAGCGCGGCCGCGAGTCGACGATCGTCAACCACGAGAACTTCATGCTGTTCGCGTCGCTCCTGCCCGAGGCGGCGTCCGGCTCGCTCGAGCCGCGACACGTGGTCGTGCCGCTGCGGATGATGTGCCCGCGCTCCGACGTCCTCGTCGGCCACGCGGGCACGCTCGACACGAGCGGCCAGACCGTCCAGGTGGAGACCGAGGAGGAGCTGATCACGGTGGGGTACGAGCAGCTCGTCGTCGCGTTCGGCGCGGTTGCACGGACCCTGCCGATCCCGGGGCTGAAGGAGCACGCGCTCGGCTTCAAGAGCCTCGAGGACGCGATCCGGCTGCGGAACCACGTCCTGCGGCGGCTCGAAGCCGCGGCGGCCGCCTCCACGCCGGGGCACCGCCGGCGCGAGCTGACCTTCGTGTTCGTCGGCGCCGGCTACGCGGGGGTCGAGGCGCTCGCCGAGCTGCACGAGCTCGTCCACGACGCGCTGCGGTTCTACCCCGAGCTCGCGCAGGAGCGGCAGCGCTGGCTTCTCGTCGACGCCGCCCCGAAGATCCTGCCGGAGATCCCGACGGGGCTCGGCGACTACGCCGCCGCCCAGCTCGCGAAGCGCGGCATCGACATCCGCGTCGCCACCACGCTCGTCTCGCTCGAGCCCCATGCGGCGACGCTCTCCGACGGCGAGACGGTCCCGACCAGCACGCTCGTGTGGACCGCCGGCGTCCGTGCGCACCCGCGCTCGCGGGGCTCGGCCTGCCGCTCGACGACCGCGGCCGCGTGATCGTCGACGAGCTGCTCCGCGTCGAGGGCCATCCGAACATCTCGGCCATCGGCGACGGTGCGCGGGTCCCGAACGAGGCGACCCCCGACCGGCCCGACCCGCCCACCTCGCAACACGCGCTGCGCCAGGCTCGGCGGCTGGCGAAGAACCTGAGCGGCCGGCCCAAGCCCTACCGCTACCGCATGCTCGGCCAGGTGGCGACGCTCGGCCGCTACCGGGGCATCGCCGACGTGTTCGGGATCCGGCTGCGCGGGTTCCCCGGCTGGTTCGTCACACGCACCTACCACCTGTACCAGCTGCCGCTCCTGTCGCGGAAGCTCAGGGTGGTCACGGACTGGACCGTCTCGCTCCTGTTCCGCCGCGACATCGCCGAGCTGGGCATGCTCGGCCACACGAAGCCTGTGGGCGACGGCTAGCGAACCGCGCGCAGCGCCTTCGAGAGCGACTGCTTCTCCGTCAGCACGCCTGCGAACAGGTCGCCGTGCCGCGCGACTCGCTCCAGCACCGCGTCCATCGTGAACGCCGCCGGGTCGAGCGACGCGGTCACCTCCTCCCAGCGGAGCGGGGTCGACACGGGCGCGCCCTCCTTCGGCCGCACTGAGTAGACGGACGCGATCGTCTTCCCCTCGCCGTTCTGGTTCGCGTCGATCAGCACGCCGCGCCGCTTGGCCTTCTGCCACTCGGTCGTGACCAGCCCGCGGTGGGTCGAGACGAGCGCGCGGGCGACGATCTCGGCGAATCGGCGCGTGTCCTCGTACGTCCAGCGCCGCTCGATCGGGACGAGCACGTGCATGCCGTCGGCGCCGCTCGTCTTGGCGAAGCTCGCGAGGCCGATCCCGTCCAGCATCGCCTTGACGAGAAGCGCCACCTCGACCGTCTCGGCGAAACCGACGTCGGGCGAGGGGTCGAGGTCGAAGAGCACGAAGTCGGGCCTGGCGGGCTTGTCGATGCGCGAGTACCAGGCGTTCATGTCGATGCAGCCCATGTTCACCATCCAGAGAAGCCCCAGCTCGTCGTTGACGAGCGGATAGCTGATCGTGCGCTTCTCGCGCGACTCCCGTGACGTGGAGCGGAAGGCGCGGGTCGGGATCCAGTCCGGCATGTGCTTCGGCGCGTCCTTCTGGAAGAAGTGCTTGCCCTTCCAGCCGTCCGGATAGCGCTTCATCGTGAACGGCCTGCCCTTCAGGTGCGGGACGAGCACGGGCGCGACGGCGCGGTAGTAGGCGAGCAGGTCGCCCTTCGTGATCCCCTCCTCCGGCCAGAACGCCTTGTCGAGGTTGCTCAGCCTGAGCACGCGGCGGCCCTTGCGGATCTCCGCCGGGATCGGCTCGACCGCCGGCAGCTCGCGTCGCACCTCGCCCGGCCGCTTGTCGTCGCGCAGGCCGAGAAAGGACGGCGCCCGCAGGTGGCCGTCGTGCGTCCACTCGGCGAACTCGACCTGGACGACGAGCTCGGGCTCGACCCAGACGACGTCGCCCTTGCGCACGCGCGGCATTTTCAGCGGCTCGGCGAACGGCGAGTCGGGCCGCTCGAGCGCGCGCAGACGGATGAAGAGGTCGTCGAGCGTCTTCTCGGTGAAGCCGGTGCCGACGTTGCCGACCCAGCGGAGCCCGCCGCCTTCCTGGACCGCCAGGACGAGCGCACCGAGCCGGGCACGGCGCCCCTGGCCCTTCGTGTAGCCGGCGACGACGAGCTCCTGCTCCGGCCGCACCTTGACCTTCACCCAGCTCCGCGAGCGCCGCTGCTCGTACGACGAGGCGGCACGCTTGGCCATCACGCCCTCGAGCCCCTGCTCCCTGGCCGCCTCGAGCAGCGCCTCGCCGTCGTCGAACGCCCCGGAGATCCTGACCGTCTGCGAGCGGCCGTCGAGCAGCTCCTCGAGCAGGCGGCGGCGCTCGACGAGCGGACGCGCAAGCACCGGCTCACCGTCGGTCTCGAGCACGTCGAAGACGTAGTAGACGAGCCTGCCCCGGCCCTGCTGCATGAGCGAGAAGCTGGACTTCCCGGACTCGTCGAGCGCGCACACCTCGCCGTCGAGCACGCAGCTCGGGGTGCGCACCGCGCGCGGGATCGCCTTCGCGACCTCGGCGAAGCGCTCCGTGAGGTCGTTGTCCCGGCGGCTGCGCAGCTCGACGTCCCCCTCGCGCACGTAGGCGAGCGCGCGGTAGCCGTCCCACTTCGGCTCGAACAGCCAGTCGGGCCCACGCGGCAGCTCCGTGGCGAGGGTCGCGAGCATCGGCTCGTAGCGGCGGGCAGGCCCTGGCGGCGCCGGTGCAGCCTGGTCGCGCTTGCGGACGATCAGCCAGTTCCTCTCGTCGCCGGACAGCTTCGCCGGCACCAGCGTCCACGTCCCGTCGAGCCGCTCGCCGTGCAGCCGGACGGTCAGCCCGCCGTCGCGCTTCTCCTCGACGAGCTCGTAGGTGCCGCGGTCCCAGATCTCGACCGTGCCCGCGCCGTACTGGCCCTTCGGGATCTCGCCCTCGAAGGTCGCGTACTCGAGCGGATGGTCCTCGACGTGCACGGCCAGGTGCTGCGTCCCCGGCTCGAGGGGCACGCCCTTCGGAACCGCCCAGCTCGTCAGCACGCCGTCACGCTCGAGCCGGAAGTCGTAGTGGAGCCGCCGCGCGTCGTGGCGCTGGACGACGAACACCGGCTGCCTGCGGCGAGACGCGCGCCGGCCGGGCGAGAACGGCTCCGGCGTGGCCGCCGGGTAGCGTTTTCCGCGATAAGCAGTGAGTTTCTCCGGGTTCTTCACAGCTTGTCCAGCACTTTTCCACAGGTTCGACGGCCTGGTGCGAGAACAGGCCTCGCGTGCGCCACCCGGCACCCGTCCCTTAACGGGGATGAAACAATTCTCGTGCCGGTTGGACCGAAATCGACCACAACCCCTGTGTTCATGCCGTTTGCGCGGCCTGAAACAGCCGGGGAAAAGCCTGTGGATGCTGTGGATTGCCGCTTCTCAGGCGTAGAGGCCCATGGCGCGGAACTTCGCGCGCCGCTGGCGCCGGAGCGCAGAGCCTGGCTCGTCCTCGATCTCGGCCAGCTCGTGCTCGATGCTGTCCGCGAGCAGCTGGGCGGCCTCGTCGTAGTCGTTCTGCGCGCCTCCGAGCGGCTCCGGCACGATCGCATCGATCACGCCGAGCTCGAGGCAGTGAGCCGCATCGGGCTTGAACGCCGCCGCCGCCTTCTGGGCCTGACCGGCGTCACGCCAGAGGATGGCCGCGCAGCCTTCGGGGCTGATCACGGTGTAGATGGCGTGCTCCTGCATCAGCACGCGGTCGGCGAGCGCGATCGCACTCGCGCCGCCGGACCCGCCCTCACCGATGATGCAGGAGACGATCGGCACCGTCAGGCGCGCCATGAGCGCGTGCGAGCGTGCGAGCGTGCCACCCTGGCCGTGCTGCTCGGCGGCGACGCCCGGCCAGGCTCCGGGCGTGTCTATCAGCGCCAGCACGGGAAAGCGGTGGCGCTCTGCGAGCTGCATCGTCCGCATCGCCTTGCGGTATCCCTCGGGATGCGCCATGCCGAAGTTCCGGTACTTCCGCTCCTTGATGTCCCGGCCCTTCTGGTGTCCCACCAGGGCCACCGTCCGGCCGTTGAAGCGTCCGACGCCGGTGATGAACGCGGGATCGTCCGCCCGGCTGCGGTCGCCGTGCAGTTCGATCCAGTCCTCGATCATGCGCTCGACGTAGTCCAGCGTGTACGGCCGGGCCTCGTGGCGCGCGAGCTCGACGGACTGCCAGATCTCCTCGCCGGTCAGCGTCGGCGCGGCCTCGAGCTGCTCGATCTGCTTCTGCAGGCGCTTCAGATCGTTCGAGAGCGTGGCGCCGCCGAGCAGGCTGAGGCTTCGGAGCTTCGAGAGCCGCTCGCGGAGCCGGAGCAGCTGGTCGTCAGCGCTCATGCGAGAACAGGCGGAGGAGCCGGGCGAGGAAGGGACGCAGCTCGGGGCGGTGGACGATGCCGTCGATGTGGCCGAAGCGGAGGTTCGACTCGGCCAGGCCGAAGTCGTCGGGGAGCTTCTCCCGGGTGGTCTGCTGGACGACCCGCCGGCCGGTGAAGGCGAGCAGCGCACCCGGCTCGGCGACGATCACGTCCCCGAGGCTCGCGAAGCTGGCGAGCACGCCGGCCGTCGTCGGATGCGCCATGACGCTGAACAGCGCGCCGCCCGCATCGTGCATGTCCTCGACCGCGCACACCGTCTTCGGCAGCTGCATCAGCGACAGGATCCCCTCCTGCATCCGCGCGCCGCCGGACGCCGTGACCGAGATCAGCGGCACGCTCCGCTCCGCGGCACTCTCGCAGGCGCGCACGAACTTCTCGCCGACGGCGCTCCCCATCGACCCGCCCATGAACGCGAAGTCCATGACCGACAGCTCGCACGGATGCCCGTCGAGGAGCGCGCTTCCGATCACGATCGCCTCGCCGAGGCCGGTCTCGAGCTCCGCTTCCGCGAGCCGCTCGCGGTACGGCCGGAGGTCGAAGAAGTCGAGCGGATCGGCGGAGCGGAGGTCGGCGGACTCCTCCTCGAACGTGTCCGGATCGGCGAGCGAGTCGATGCGCTCCCGCGCCGGCATCGGGAAGTGATGCCCGCAGTGCGGGCAGACGCGGAGCGCCGCCCTGAGCTCGTCGTCGCGATAGTGCGAGCGGCAGGACGGGCACGTGTTCGGGTCCCGCCGACCGCCCTCCTCGGGCCGCGACTCGTCCTTGCGCTCGATCGAAACGTCTACTCCGCTCTCCGTCATGAGTCCGCCCAGTTTAGACCCGCCTTACTCGCTGACCGGTTGCAGCGGCTTCTCGTAGACGTCTTCCTGCGCGGCCACGCTCATGCCGACACGCTCGTAGAGGCGCGTGGCCCCGGT
Organism: Actinomycetota bacterium; assembly: GCA_003134505.1. Taxonomy (GTDB): domain Bacteria; phylum Actinomycetota; class Thermoleophilia; order Gaiellales; family Gaiellaceae; genus PALSA-612. The sequence continues at coordinate 61,468 of PLBK01000015.1, forward strand.
CGGATTCGAGGCGTCGACGCCGAGGCCGATCCGGCGACGGCCACGTTCGTACAGCTCGCCGAAGGCAAGCTGCAGCAGCGCCTCGCCGAGGCCGAGCCGGCGCCAGGCCCGCCGCACGCCGAGCACGTCGACCCAGGCGGAGCCGAACCGCTCCTCGCTGCACCACTCGACCGCGACGACCGCCCCCTCCTCGTCACGCACGAGAAAGCAGAGCGGCGGCTCGATGTCGGCGGATCGGGACCACTCCTCGAAGGGCCGAGCCTGGTAGTCCCAGTGGTCGAGAAAGGCGTCGGAAACCACCTCGTGGACGACACGCTGCTCGCCCGGCTGCATGGTCGCGACGGTGAAGCCCTCGGGCCAGCTCGGCGATGGAGGCGGCTCCTCCAAGTCGATCGCCATCCGGTAGAAGCTGCGGATGTAGCCGAATCCCCGCGCCTCGAGCAGCGCTTTCGCGGCCGTGTCGGGCGCCGCCACGGCGACACGGAGCGCGGCGGACCCGGCCTGCGCGGCGCGACCTTCCGACCAGTCGAGCAGGTAGCTCCCGACGCCGCGGGCACGGCAATCCGGGTGCGTGAAGTTGTCCGCGAGATGCTTGTCGCCGCGCCGCCTGACGGCGCCGGTTCCGACCAATCGACCGCGTTCGTCCGTGACGACCACGGCGTCGCCCTCGTCGATCCGGCGCCACCAGTCGAGGACGTCCTGCTCGCTGAACCCGTCGGAGACGGCATGGTGAGCCGCGTCGTGCGCGCTGACCAGCTCGGCGATCGCCTGCGCGTCGGCAGGCATGGCCACACGGTGCGAGAGCATCACCGTGCGGTGAGCTCGTCGAGCGTGTCCGGCAGCGGGCCGAGATCGCGAATCTCTCGAGTCGGGCGATAGGTGCCCCGCTGCTCCCCGAGCCTGTTGACCCAGACAGAGGGAACGGCGAGCTCGGCCGTGGGACCGATGTCGTGGAAGAGGCTCGCTGCCACGTGCACGTCCGGGGGCCGGCCGTGCCGCTGCTCGAACGCGCGCCAGTGGCCGTGTGCGGGCTTGTAGGAGCCGATCTCGGACGCAGCGATCACCTCGTCGAACGGCACGCCGATCCGCGTGATCGACGCTGCGATCAGGTCCGGGTCGGTGTTCGACAGGATCCCGAGACGCCAGCCGCCCGAGCGCGCGTCGCGCAGGGCAGCCGGAACCTCCGGGAACACGGGCCAGTCGGGGAGCGATCGCGGCAAGGCGACGCTCTCGCCCGGCGCCAGGTCGACCCCTTGCTCGCCGGCCAGCCGCCCGAGCGCCAGGGTCAGCACCTCGCGGTAGCTGCGAGTCGGCCGTTCAGCCTGGATCTCCGGCTCGAGCTCGTGGTAGCGGGCGAGCAGCCGCTGTCGCGCATCGGGCCCGAACAGCCGCCCGAGCTGGTCGCCGATCCCGCCGTTCCAGTCGATCAGCGTGCCGTAGCAGTCGAAGGTCGCCCAGCGCTCGCGCTCAGCCATGCCGAGACCCTAACGGCAGTCGCGTCGAGCTGGTCACACGAAGCCACGACTCGTTCCGACTCGTCCACCGCCGTCGTAGATCCCGGACCGCATCCCCACCCTTGGGTGGGGATGCGACCGCCACCCGCGGTCAGCGTACCGCCGAATCCCGCACGAAACAGCGCCCGAACTGTGACAAATCTGTGACGATTTCTTCACAGCCGGCCGTTCAGGCCGGTGCCGAGAGCCGGCGCTAGTCCTCGAAGCGGCGCAGCACGATCGAGGCGTTGTGCCCGCCGAAGCCGAACGAGTTCGACACCGCCGTCCTCACGTCCGCGCGACGGGCCTCGTTCGGGATGTAGTCGAGGTCGCAGGTCGGATCGGGCGTCTCGAGATTGATCGTCGGCGGCAGCACGCCGTCGCGGATCGCGAGCAGCGAGAAGATCGCCTCGACGGCCCCTGCCGCTCCGAGACAGTGTCCCGTCGCGCCCTTCGTCGAGGAGATCGGCACCTTGCGGGCCAGTTCCTCGCCCAGCGCGAGCTTGATCATCCGCGTCTCGGCCGCGTCGCCGACCGGCGTCGACGTCGCGTGCGCGTTGATGTAGTCGATCTCGTCAGGCGTGATCCCGGCGTCGTCGAACGCCATCTTCATGGCGCGAGCCGGATTCGTGCCGACGGGATCGGGCTCGGTGATGTGGTTCGCGTCCGACGAGACCCCGTAGCCGAGCAGCTCGCCGTAGATCTTCGCTCCCCGCGCCCTGGCGTGCTCGAGCTCCTCGAGCACGAGGACGACGCCGCCCTCGCCCATCACGAAGCCGTCGCGTCCCGCGTCGAACGGGCGGCTCGCCCGCTCCGGGTCATCGTTGCGACGGGACAGCGCGCGCATCGCGGCGAAGCCGGCGATCCCGACCTCTGTCACCGGCGCCTCGGTGCCGCCGCAGAACATCACCTCGGCGCGCCCGAGCCGGATCGAGTCGAGGCCGTCGCCGATCGACATGTTCGACGCGGCGCAGGCGGTGCACTGCGAGGACAGCGGGCCGCGCGTCCCGAGCTCCATCGAGACCCAGGCGGCGCCCATGTTCGGGATGATCTCGGGGATCGAGAAGGGGTTGACGCGGTCGGGCCCCCGGTCGCGGAGCTCGTCGCGGCAGTCCTGAAACGACTTCAACCCGCCGATCCCGGTCGCCACCGAGGCACCGATCCGGTCGGCTTCGGCGGCGATGTCGAGCCCGCAGTCCGTCTCGGCCTGACGGGCGGCGGCGAGCACGAGCTGCGCGAAGCGGTCCATGCGCCGCGCCTGCTTGCGCTCCATCCAGTCGGTCGGATCGAAGTCCTTCACCTCGCACGCGAATTTGACCGGATAGCCCGAGGCATCGAACTGCGTGATCGGCCCGGCTCCGGAGCGTCCCGAGATCAGATTCGTCCAGGTCGTCTCGACGTCGTTGCCGATCGGCGTGAGTGCGCCGAGCCCGGTGATCACGACCCTGCGCCGCCCGTTGAGGCTTCCGTTGGCGTTCGTCTCGTTCATTACATTCCCAGGCCGCCGTCGACGAGGAGCACTTCGCCCGTGATGAACGACGCCTCGTCCGAGCAGAGAAAGCGTACCGCTCCCGCCACGTCCTCCGGCGCGCCGAGCCGGGCGAGCGGTGTCGACGCGAGCAGTGCCTCGCGCACGCTGTCGGGCAGCACTTCGGTCAGCGCCGTCTCGATGTACCCGGGGGCGATCGCGTTGACCCGGACGTTGCGCGTCGCCAGCTCGCGCGCGAGCGCCTTGCTGAAGCCGATGATCCCGGCCTTGGACGCCGCGTAGTTCGTCTGACCCGGGTTGCCGTGCACGCCGACGACGCTGGACAGGTTCACGATCGCGCCCGACCGGCGGCGCATCATGCCGCGGGCCGCCGCCCGGCAGGTTGCGAACACACCGCCGAGGTTCGTGTCGATCACGATCCGCCAATCCTCGTCCGACATCCGCGCGATCAGCCCGTCGCGGGTCAGGCCGGCATTGTTGACGAGGATGTCGAGGTCACCTGCCTCCTCGACGAGACGAGCCGCTTCCTCGGGCTGAGAGACGTCGGCCTGCACCGCCCGCCCCCCGATCTCCTTGGCGACCGCCTCGGCCTCCTCGGCGCCGGAGCGGTAGCCGACGACGACCTGCGCGCCCGCCCCGGCCAGCTCCACCGCGATCGCCCGGCCGATACCGCGCGACCCGCCGGTGACCAGGGCGAGGCGGCCCTCGAGCGTGCAGAAGCCGCTCACGCGGCCGAGAGGAACTCTTCGATCTTGTCGAGCGCAGCCAGGCTGTTGATCGGTATCGCCTTGACGCTGCGGTCGATCCGCTTGACGAGACCGGAGAGGACGTTGCCCGGGCCGACCTCGACGAAGGTGCGGGCGCCCTCGCGGACGAGCTCGGTCGCAGCCTGGGTGAAGCGCACCGGTGCCGTCAGCTGGTCGACGAGCAGCGGGCCCATCCGGTGTGCCGACTCGACCCTGGCCGTGACGGTGGACATGAACGGCGAGGTCGGCTCGCTGAAGCGGATCTTCTCGACCGCGGGCCGAAGCCGGTCCGCGGCGCGCGCGACGAGCGGGGAGTGGAACGCGCCCGACACGTGCAGCTTGACCGTGCGCCGGGCTCCGGCCTGCTCGGCCTGCCGCCGGCACTCGTCCACCGCGTCGTTCTCGCCGGAGACGACGATCTGGCCGGGGCAGTTGTAGTTCGCCGGCCAGACGCCGAGGATCTTCCGGCACAGGCCCTCGACCACCTCGTCCTCGAGGCCGAGGATGGCCGCCATCGAGCCCGGCCGCTCGCGAGCCGCCTCCGCCATGGCCAGCCCGCGCTCGCGCACGAGCGCGATCGTCTCACGGACGTTCATGGCACCGGCGGCGGCGAGCGCCGCGAACTCGCCGACCGAGTGGCCGACGACGAAGTCGGGCGCGATGCCGCGCTTGCGGAGCGCCGCGAGGAAGGCGAGGCTCGTGGCGACGAGCGCCGGCTGCTGCAGCTCCGTCTCGACCATCTCCTCGAGCGGCGTCTCGAAGCAGAGCTTCGTCAGATCGAGCCCCGATGCCTCGCTGCCCACCTCGAAAACCTCTCTCGCCTCGGGCATCGCCTCGACGATGTCGCGTCCCATGCCGGTCTCGAGCGAGCCCTGCCCGGGAAAGCAGAATGCGATCTTCCCGTTGTTCATGCCGCCATCTCCTCCGTCCATTCCATCACCCCGGAACCCCACGTCAGACCGGCACCCATCCCGGTCATCAGCACGATGTCCCCCTTGTGTACCCGCCGCTCGCGGACGGCGTCGGCGAGCGCGAGCGGAATCGAGCCCGAGGACGTGTTCCCGTACCGATCGACGTTGATGACCACCTTCTCCTCCGGAATGCCCAACCGCTCGACAGCGTGCTTGATGATGCGGATGTTCGCCTGGTGCGGAACGTACAGGTCGATGTCGTCCACGGTCAGCCCGAGCTGGTCGAGCAGCTTCTCGGCCGACGAGACGAGCACGCGCGTCGCGAACTTGAACACCTCGCGTCCGTTCATGTGGACGAAGTGTCCGTGGGCGGCGACGGTGGCCGAGCTGGTCGGCTCTCTCGACCCTCCGGCCGGCAGGTAGAGCTGCATCCCGCCGGAACCGTCGGCGCCGAGCTCGAAGCCCATGAAGCCGCCCTGCTCGACTCGCTCCATCACGACGGCTCCGGCGCCGTCGCCGAACACGATGCACGTGGCCCGGTCCGACCAGTCGACGATCTTGGAGAGCACGTCGCCGCCGACGACCAGAGCGCGCCGGCAAACGCCTCCTGCCAGCATCCCGTAGGCCTGCGCGATCCCGTACATGAACCCCGTGCACCCGGCGGAGAGGTCATAGGCAGCAGCCTCGCTGCTGCCTAGTCGGTCTGCTATGAGTGCGGCCGTTGCGGGAAACGCCATGTCGGGTGTGACCGTCGCGCAGACGATGAGGTCAAGTTCCGGCCCACTTACCCCGGCCATCTCTAGCGCGTCCTGCACCGCAGGAAGCGCTATGTCCGAGAGGGCTTCGTCCTCTCGCGCGATCCGTCGTTCGTGAATGCCGGTCCGAACGACGATCCACTCGTCCGACGTGTCGACCAGCTGGGACAGCTCCTCGTTCGTCATCACGCGCTCGGGGGCATTGCCACCGATGCCGGTGATCGAGACGCGGTAGCCGTTCGCGGTGCCGATCATTGCGCTGCGAAGGTCAGCGTTCCCCGTACGGCCAGCTCGTCACCCACACGGGCCTCGACGCGGCCCTTCCCGACCGGTCCCCGCACGGCCTCGACCTCGCACACGAGCGTGAGCTCGTCGCCCGGCTCGACGATCCGCTTGAAGCGGACGTCGTCGATGCCGGCAAACAACACCAGCTTGCCGCGGTTCTCCTCAAGGGTCAGCACCGCGACCGCACCCGCCTGCGCCAGCGCCTCGACCATGATCACACCGGGCATGATCGGGCGCCCCGGGAAGTGCCCCGGGAAGAACCACTCGTCGGGGCGCACCTGCTTGCGGGCGACGACCCGCTTGCCCGGCTCGAGCTCGGTCACCTCGTCCAGGAACAGAAACGGGTCCCGGTGCGGGATGATCGTCTCGATCACGTCGCGGCCGAACGGGGTCTTCACACCGCCTCCAGCGCCTCGAGGCGCCGCCGCAACGACTTGCGGCCGCGGTGCGCGTAGCACTTCGCCGTTCCGACCGGGATGCCGGCAGCCGCCGAGATCTCCGCGAACGAGTAGTCGAACGCATCCTTGAGCACGACCACGCGGGCGTGCGACGCCGAGACCCCGGCCAGCTGGGCGCCGAGCTCGCCACGCAGCTCGTGGAGCACCGCCTCGCGCACGGGATCGGCGTCGCTCGCCACCCGCCGGTCCTCCACGAGCGGCTCACACCGGCGCGAGCGCTGGCGCTGCGCCACGTCGTAGCAGGTGTTCACGACCAGCCGGTGGAGCCAGGTGGAGAACTGCGACTCGCCCCGGAACTGGCCCAACCGCTGGCAGAGCTTGACGAGCGACTCCTGCGCCGCATCCTTGGCATCCTCCGGATCCGACAGGACTTGTGCCGACACGCGCTCGACGCGCGGAGCGTGCCGCGAACAGAGCGCCCGCAGCGCCTCGCGGTCGCCGTCCTTGGCGCGCCGAACCAGGATGGGGTCGCTCAACGTGTCGTAGTGGAGGGGTGGGTCCGCCCGAAGCGGCTGCGTTATGTGACGCTGCTCGCGCCCGCCGGGTTGCACCCGCCGAGTCTACTCGGGCGGAGGTCACCCGGACCAGAATCAGGGCGGGGCCGATGCAATGTCGAAGGCCGCCGTCTGGGTCACCGTGCCGAGGGCATCGCCGACCGTCACGAGCACCTCGTAGTGGCCGTCCGGCGCAGTGGTTCCGTCCGCCATGTGCCCGTCCCATCCGAACGAGGACATGCCGGCGACAAGTTGTCCGTTGAACAGCGTGGCCACGGTCGACCCGTCGGGGGCCAGGATCGTCACGGACACCTGGCCCGGCGCGGCGAGCACGAACGAGGTTGCGAGCGTGTCGTCGACCCCGTCGCCGTTCGGTGAGATGACGGCCGGCGTCGCCGTCACGGACGAGAGGATGCGATCGATCGTGAACGCGGCCGCCGCGGACGCGGACCGGCCGTCGTCGGACCGGACGGCGATCGCGAGGCTGTAGCGGCCGTCGAGAAGGTCGCCCGGCGACCAGGCGAACGAGATCGCGCGCGCCGACTGCTCCTGGGCGCTGAACACCGTCGAGACCGCCGTTCCGGTCGCGTCCAGGACGGTCGCCGTGACGGTCGAGCGGGACGTCAACGTGTACGAGATCGTCGCCTGGTCGCCGTAGCCGTCGCCGTTCGGCGACAGCACGCTCGGCGAGACCGTCAGGTTCTGCACGAGCGGAGTCGGCGGAGGCAGCGTCGAGCCGCCGATCACGCCGCGGGCGGGGAGCACGCTCGCCCCGGCTTCCATCGTCCACGTGTAGCGACCTGCCCCGGCCGCGGTGGCGTCCCATGTCCAGGCGACCGCGGGCCCGGTGCCGGCGCCGCGCGAAACCGTTCGACCATCCGGGCCGGCGATGGTGATCGACCAGGGCAGCGCCGACGAGAGCCGCGCCGAGAACGCGACCGGGCCGCCGATCCTTCCGCGCACGACCGGGGCGTAGAGCTTCGGCAGTCCGATCTGCTCGGCCGCGGACGCGATCTGGCCCAGCATCACGTAGAGGTCGTTGCCGGGGCAGCTCGTCGAGCCCGTGTCGCGGTGGCCGGACACGACGCGCAGCTTCACCTTCGTCCCGGCGCGCCAGCGCTCGCTGCCGCCGGAGACGTAGGTGAGCGTCGACGTGGGATCGAGATGCGCGAGGTCGAGCCGCCAGGCGATCAGATGCTCGAGCGACTGCACTGCCGCCGGGGTCGGCTTGGCCGTCATGAAGTTGCCGATCAGCGCGATGCCGACGCTGCCCGAGTTGAAGCCGAGCGCGTGGGCGCCGATCACGTTCCGCGTCATCCCGCCGTACCGGCCTTCGTAGACCTGGCCGTACCGGTCGATGAGGAAGTTGTAGCCGATGTCGTTCCAGCCGTTCGCCTTCACGTGGTAGACGTCGATCCCGCGCACGATCGCGGCTGCCTGGTCGGGCGTGTACGTGTTCGGCGTCGCCGTGTGGTGCACGATCACGAGCCGGACCGAAGACGCGTAGAGCGGATGGTTCCGGCGCGGGAGCTCGTTGCCACCCCAGGCAGTCCGCGACACGATCGGCGGGGAGCCGGCAACGGACAGCCGCCGCAGGCCCCGGTGCTCGACCGGGCTCCAAATGTAGTAGGCACGCAGCCGCGTCACGTTTCCCCGCACGCGGTACTGCAGTGCATCGGAGGCGCCCGTCCAGGACGGATTGGAATCGTCCGGCACCTGCCAGGCGCTCCACCGGCCGGCGAGCGACCGCGTCCGGAACCGCACCGTGCCCGCTCCCCGCCAGCGCAGGCCGACGAGGTCGAAGCGAACCGGCGCCGGGGCCGAGGCAAGCGCCCGCTCGCCCCCCAAGGGCAGGTCGCGCGACACGATCGACACGCCGCCGGGCGCCGTATGTCCGTGGGCAACCGACGGGGCGACACAGAGCGCGAGCAGTGCGATCAGACAGGCTCTCGGCACTTCCTCTCGCTTTCGGCGGTTCCGAATGATGCCTTGAGCCGGGATTCGCCGCGCGGTCGGCCGGCCCTACGCTGCTACAGTTGCGGCGCTGTGAAAGTGGCGATCTTGCGGGGTTTTCTTGCCTCGCTCGGCGTTGCCCTCGGTGTGGTGCTCCTGTCCAACCCGGCGGTCGGGGCAGGCCCGGCCCGGCCGCGCGTCCTCGCGGTCAAGTTCGCGCTCGACGTGAGCCCGCCGACGGCCGACTACGTGATCAGCGAGATCGACCACGCGGCCAGCGCGCACTACGACGCCGTCGTGATCGAGATCGACACCCCCGGAGGCCTTTCGGACTCGATGCGCAAGATCTACCAGAAGGAGCTCGCGTCGAAGATCCCGGTCATCGTCTACGTCACACCCGAGGGCGCGCGCGCGGCGTCGGCAGGAGTCTGGATCAGCCAAGCAGCCGACGTGCTGGCGATGTCGCCCGTGTCCAATATCGGGTCGTCGACCCCGGTGGACTTCGGCGGCGGGACGATCACGGGCAGCGAGGCGAAGAAGGTGATCAACGACGCCGTCGCCTCGCTGACCTCGCTCGCGAAGGTCCACGGCCGCAACACCACGTGGCCCGCCGAGGCCGTTCGGGGCGCCTCGAACCTCACTGCGCAGCAGGCGCTGCAGATGCACGTTGTCGACGCGATCGCGCCGAGCCTGCCGGCGCTGCTGCGTCAGCTCGACGGCTACAGGACGAAGGACGCGCAACGGCCGTTCACGCTCCACCTCGCCGGCGCGCAGATCGACACGGTCTCACCCGGGTTCATCACACGCTTCCTGGACACGGTGATCGACCCGAACCTGATCTCGATCCTCTTCCTCGCCG
>PLBK01000015.1:70938-71242 GCA_003134505.1 Actinomycetota bacterium
CGTGCTCACGACGGGCGGCCTGATCGCCCTCGGGTTCGGGCTCGCACTCCTGTTCCAGAACCAGCCGGCCCCGTTTCACGTGAACACGTGGCTCGTCGCCGGGATCGGCATCACCATCGCCTCGCTCTGGACCTTCGCGCTCAGCAAGGGGCTCGCGGCCCGGCGGCGGCCGGTGACAAGCGGCAAGGCGAGCATGATCGGGCTGCCCGGCGTCGTCCGCGCCGGGAACGTCGTCGCGGTCAGGGGAGAGCTCTGGAACGCGCACTCGTCGACCGGCGAGCCGCTCGCGCCGGGCGAGACGGTC
>PLBK01000015.1:71275-140596 GCA_003134505.1 Actinomycetota bacterium
TACGAGCGCGGCATCGTCTTCCGCCTCGGCCGGCTGTTCCCCGAGCCGAAGGGGCCGGGCCTGTTCACGCGGATCCCGATCATCGACCAGGTGATCAAGGTCGACTTGCGGACGATCACGCTGATGATCCCTCCGCAGGAGGTGATCACGAAGGACAACGTCCCCGTGCGCGTGAACGCGGTCGCCTACTTCCGGATCGTCGACCCGAACGCGGCGATCACGCAGGTCGAGAACTTCATGGTCGCCACCTCCCAGATCGCGCAGACGACCCTGCGCTCGGTGCTCGGCCAGCACGTGCTCGACGAGTTGCTGTCGGAGCGCGAGAAGATCAACACGATCCTGCAGGGGATCATCGACGAGTCCACGGCGCCCTGGGGGATCAAGGTCTCGATCGTCGAGGTCAAGGACGTCGAGATCCCGACTGACATGCAGCGGGCCATGGCTCGCCAGGCCGAGGCCGAGCGTGAGCGGCGCGCGAAGATCATCAACGCCGAGGGCGAGTTCCAGGCGGCCGAGCGGCTCAAGGACGCAGCACTCGTGATCGCCGACCATCCGATCGCGCTGCAGCTCCGCTACCTCCAGACGCTGCTCGAGATCGGCACCGACAACTCGACCACGATCGTCTTCCCCGCGCCGATCGAGCTGCTGCGCCCGTTCCTGAGCGGGCCTGGCTCGACCGGATCGCCGGCGGGCACACCGAAGGACGGATGACGCCCGAAGTCGTTGCGGAGACCGAGCTCCGCAAAGATCCGCTCTCAGGCCGTCTCGTCGTCGTCGCCCCCGGGCGGTCGAAGCGGCCGGGCGCGTTCCGCCGCTCCCCGCTCGAGGTGACGCCGGAGGAGCTCGAGTCGTGCCCGTTCTGCGCGGGGCGCGAGGAGCGGACGCCGCCCGAGACGCTGCGGATCCCGATCGGCGCCGAGCGGTGGCAGGTGCGAGTCGTGCCGAACCTCTACCCCGCCTTCGAGGGCCAGGAGGTCGTCGTCCATACCCCACGCCACTGTCACTTCCTCGCCGAGCTGACGGGCGAGGAGATCGCCGCCGTCGCAGAAGCCTGGCAGGCGCGGGCGGCTGCCCGCGAGGGCTACCTGCACGCGTTCGTGAACGAGCGTTCCGAGGCCGGCGCGAGCCTCCCGCACACGCACTCGCAACTCGTCTGGTTCGACCGGCCGCCGCCCGAGGTCGAGCGCGAGCTCAGGCCCGGATACTGCCGTGTCTGCGACCCGCCAGGCGGGGCGGAACTCGTGATCGCCGAGCAGGGCGGCGTCGTCATGCGCGCCGCGTGGGCAGGACGCGTGCCGTACGAGCTTCTCATCGCGCCGCTCGAGCACGAGAGCAACCCCTGGGAGAGCGACCTCCTCGAGCCGGCGCTCCGGCTCGCTGCAGAGGGTCTCCGCCGCCTGCACGGCATCGAGGGGCCGTGCCCGATGAACCTCTGGCTCCACGCCTCGGGCCACTGGCACGTCGAGGTCGTGCCCCGGCTGACGGTGCTGGCCGGCATCGAGCTCGGCGCCGGCTACTTCGTGAACCCGCTACCGCCCGAGGCGGCCGCGGAAGCATTGCGCACTTAGGCCAGCATTGCGCAGTTAAGCCAGCAGGGCGCAGCTAGTCGGACTCCTCGGGCTCGTCCTCGGGCTCGTCGGCCCTGCCGGGCTCGAACTCGGCGACCGGGCCTTCCTGCTCGGTGCCATCGCCGTCCTTCTCGTCCTCCGACTCGACGACCGGGGCGAGCGCCGAGACGGTCTCGTCGCCGCGGAGGCGCATCACGATCACGCCCTGCGTCGAGCGACCGAGGCGCTTCACGTCCTCGACCGGGATCTTGATCATCGTGCCGCCGTTCGAGATCAGCATGACCTGATACCCGTCGCGAACGACCCTGGCGCCGACGAGCTGGCCCTTGGCATCGGTGAGCTGGACCGTCTTGACGCCCATCCCGCCACGGCCCTTGATCGGGTAGTCCTCGATCCTCGTCCGCTTGCCGTAGCCGTTCTCGGTCACGACCAGGAGGTCGCTGCCCGCGGCGGCGATGTTGATCGAGATCACCTCGTCGCCCGCGCGGAGGCGCATGCCCTGCACGCCGGCAGTGTCCCGGCCCATCGCCCTGACGTTGGTCTCGTGGAAGCGGATCGCCTGCCCCTTGCGGGAGACCATGAGCACGTCGTCTGAGCCCGACGCGTGGCGGACGCCGACGAGCTCGTCGCCCTCGCGCATCTTGATCGCGATGATCCCGTCGGCCTTGAGCGGCGTGTTGTAGGCCACCAGCCTCGTCTTCTTGACGATGCCGTTCTTGGTGCCGAAGACGAGGTTCTCCGCCTCGCCGAAGTCGCGGGTCTGGATCACGGCGCGCACCTGCTCGTCGGACCGGAACGGGAGCAGGTTCTGGATCGCGCGGCCCTTCGACTGGCGCGAGCCGAGCGGCAGCTCGTGCACCTTCAGGCGGTAGACCTTGCCGACGTTGGTGAAGAAGAGGACGTAGTCGTGCGTGGAGGCGACGAACAGGTGCTCGATGTAGTCGTCCTCCTTGAGCTCCATCCCCATCACACCGATGCCGCCGCGGCGCTGCTCGCGGTAGGCGGTGACCGGGAGGCGCTTGATGTAGTTCGAGCGGGTGATCGCGATCACCATGTCCTCCTCCGCGATCAGGTCCTCGAGCTCGAGGTCGCCCTCGGCGGCGACGATCTCGGTGCGCCGGTCGTCGCTGCGCCCGTAGAGCTGCCTGACCTCGAGCAGCTCCTCACGGACGACGGCAGAGATTTTCGCCTCGTCGCCCAGCGTCTCGCGCAGCTCGCCGATCCGCTCGCGCAGGTCCGCGTACTCGTCCTCGACCTCCTTGCGCGCCAGGCCGGTGAGCCGGGCAAGGCGCATGTCGAGGATCGCCTGCGCCTGGATCTCCGAGAGCGAGAACTGCTCGATCAGGCCGGTGCGGGCCGCATCCGTGTCGGCCGAGGCGCGGATCAGCTGGATGACGGCGTCGAGGTTGTCGAGCGCGATCAGGTAGCCCTGGAGGACGTGGGCGCGCTTCTCCGCCTGGCGGAGCTCGTACTTCAGGCGCCGGGTGACGACCTCGCGCTGGAACTCGAGGTAGTGCCCGAGCAGGTCGCGGAGCGGCAACGTGCGCGGCACCCCGTCCACGAGCGCGACGGCGTTGTAGCCGAACGTCGACTGCAGCGGCGTGTGCTTCCAGAGCTTGTTGAGGACGACCTGCGGGATCGCGTCGCGCTTGAGCTCGATCTGGATCCGCATCCCCGTCTTGTCGGAGTGGTCGTCGACGGCGCTGACCTCGGTCATGACCTTGTCCTTGACGAGGTCGGCGATCTTCTTGATCACGCCGGCGTCGCCGCCCTTCTTCACGCCGTAGGGCAGCTCGGTGACGACGATCGCGGTCTTGCCGCCGCGCAGCTCCTCGATGTGCGCGCGGGCACGCATGACGATTCGGCCACGTCCCGAGCGGTAGGCCTCCTTGATCCCCTCGCGGCCGAGCACGATCCCGCCGGTCGGGAAGTCCGGGCCCTTGATCTGGCGCGAGAGCCGGTCGACGTCGATCGACGGCTCGTCGATCATCGCCACGAGCGCGTCGACCACCTCACCGAGGTTGTGCGGCGGGATGTTGGTCGCCATCCCGACGGCGATGCCGGCCGAGCCGTTGACGAGCAGGTTCGGGAACCGGGACGGGAGCACAACCGGCTGCTGCCGCGACTCGTCGTAGTTCGGGACGAAGTCGACCGTGTCGGCGTCGATGTCGCGGAGCAGTTCGGTCGCGATTCGTGACAATCGGCACTCAGTATACCTCATCGCCGCTGCCCCGTCGTCGTCCAGGTTGCCGAAGTTGCCCTGCCCGTCGACGAGCGGGTAGCGCAGCGAGAACGGCTGCGCCATCCGCACGAGGGTGTCGTAGATCGCCGTGTCGCTGTGAGGGTGGTAGGCGCCCATCACGTCGCCGACAACGCGGGCGCACTTGAGCCGCGGCCGGCCCGGCTGCAGGCCTGCCTCGTGCATCGCGTAGAGGATGCGCCGGTGCACCGGCTTGAGCCCGTCGCGCACGTCCGGGAGCGCGCGAGAGACGATGACGCTCATCGCGTAGTCGAGGAAGCTCGTGCGCATCTCCTGCTCGAGCTCGCGCGGCTCGATCCGGCCTGCCCCCAGCCCTCCTGTCTCGAGCTCAGACATCGAGGAAGCGCACGTCCTTGGCGTTCTGCTCGATGAAGTTGCGGCGCGGCTCGACCTGGTCGCCCATCAACATCGAGAAGATCGCGTCCGCGGCCGCGGCGTCCTCGACCTCGACGCGCACCAGGACGCGGTTGGCCGGATTCATGGTCGTGTCCCAGAGCTCGGAGGCGTTCATCTCGCCGAGCCCCTTGAAGCGGCCGACCTGCATGCCCTCCTTGGCCAGCTCGAGCGACCGCTCGCGCAGCTCCTCGAACGTGTGGGCAGACGAGCTCTTCTTGCCGAACGAGATCTGGAACGGCGGATGGCCGACGACCTCGATCAGCTTCGCGTGCGCCTTGCGCACGTTCGCGTAGACGGGGGAGGTCAGCAGCTCGGCCGGAGCGCTCGCGTGATGAGCCGCGCCGGTCTCGCGCTCGACGATCTTGACCCGGAAGCCGGCATCGTCCGCCTCGATCACGGTGAGCTCGTAGCCGTTCGGGTCGAGTCCGGCGAGCGCCTTCTCCACCTCCCGCGGCAAGGCGACCTCGGTCTCGACGAGGCGATGCCCGATCACGAGATCCCCCGCCGGCTGGCCGAAGTCGGCACGGAGCCGGGCCGACCAGCCCTCGAACTCGTTCAGCGCCCGAGCGAACCGGTTGTAGCGGCTCTCGGTGAGCCTGATCTCCTGCCCACGGCGGTCGGTGACCTCCATGTCCTTGATGCGCTCGCGGACGAGCAGCTCCTCGAACTGCGACTCCTTCTCGATGTACTGCTCGCGGCTTCCGATCTTGACCCGGTAGAGCGGAGGGACGGCGATGTACACGTACCCGCCCTCGACGAGGTCCTTCATCTGGCGGTAGAGGAAGGTGAGGATCAGCGTGCGGATGTGCGAGCCGTCGACGTCGGCGTCGGTCATGACGATGACGCGGTGGTAGCGGAGCTTCTCGAGGTCGAACTCGTCGCCGATGCCGGTGCCGATCGCCGTGATGATCGCCTGGATCTCGGTGTTGGAGAGCACCTTGTTGATCCGGTTCTTCTCGGAGTTGATCACCTTGCCGCGCAGCGGCAGGATCGCCTGGTACTTCCGGTCGCGCGCGTCCTTCGCCGAGCCGCCGGCCGAGTTGCCCTCGACCAGGTAGAGCTCGGAGACCTCGGGGTCGCCGATCTGGCAGTCGGCGAGCTTGCCGGGGAGCGAGCTGCCCTCGAGCGCCGTCTTGCGCGTCAGGTCGCGCACCTTCCGGGCCGCCTGGCGGGCGCGCGCGGCGGCGATCGCCTTGAGGACGATCTGGCGCGCGTCGGTGGGGTTCTCCTCGAGGAACTCGGCCAGCTTCTGGTTCACGGTCTGCTCGACGAAGCCGCGCACCCAGGGGTTGCCGAGCTTCGTCTTCGTCTGCCCCTCGAACTGCGGGTCGCGGAGCTTGACCGAGATGACGGCAGCGAGGCCCTCGCGGACGTCCTCGCCCTCGAGGTTCTCCTCCTTCTCCTTGAGCAGGCCCTTCTCGCGGGCGAACTTGTTCAGCGTGCCCGTGAGCGCGCCCTTGAAGCCGGACAGGTGCGAGCCGCCCTCGTGCGTGTTGATGTTGTTCGCGAACGCGAACAGCGACTCGACGTAGGAGGCGTTCCACTGCAACGCCACCTCGACGGTCCCCAGGTCGGTCTGGCCCTCCAGGAAGACGATGTGCTTGTGGAGCGGCTCCTTCGACTGGTTGACGTACGCGACGAAGTCCCTGATGCCACCCTCGTAGTGGAACTCGTCGCGCGTCTCGCCCTCGCGCTCGTCAACCAGGACGATGCGCAGGCCACGGGTCAGGAACGCCGTCTCGCGCAGCATGTGGATGAGCGTCTCCCGCGACCACTCGAGCTCGTCGAAGATCTCGAGGTCGGGCAGGAAGCTGATCGTCGTGCCGGTCCCCTTCGCCGATCCGACGGCTTTCATCGCGTCGACCGGCTCCCCGCGCGCGAACTCCTGGCGCCACGTCTTGCCGTCACGCTGCACCTCGGCGACGAGCCATTCCGAGAGCGCGTTGACGACGGAGACGCCGACGCCGTGCAGCCCGCCCGAGACCTTGTAGCCCGACCCGCCGAACTTGCCGCCGGCGTGCAGCTTCGTGAGCACGACGGTCAGGGCGGGCAAGCCCTGCTCGGCCATGATGTCGACGGGGATCCCGGATCCGTCGTCCACGATCGTGACCGAATTGTCCGGATGCAAGGTCACCTCGATCAGATCGGCGCGTCCCGCCATGGCCTCGTCCACGGAGTTGGCAACCACCTCGTAGACCAGGTGGTGGAGGCCTCGCGAGCCGGTCGAGCCGATGTACATCCCGGGCCTGAGCCGGACCGGCTCAAGGCCTTCGAGGACGGAGATGTCCTTTGCGGTATAGGCTGCCTCAGTCATGAAAAAAGCCCTGCAATTTCCCTATTTGCGGGCTGATTGAAGTGTATCAGAACGAGCGGCCGTCAGGGGTCCGTGCGAGGCCCAACGCAGCGGCTCGCGCGACCCGTTCACGGAGCTCCTCGTCGTCGATCGCGGCGGCGAGCGAGGCCGCGGCGGCGAGAGCCTCCGGGGACGGCACCGGGGTCTCGCGGCGCGTCGCTCCACCGGCAGCAGGCGGAGCCTCGGGCAGGTGGCCCTGGACGAATCGGAGCGTCTTCGGTGCCTGCTCTCCCAGCTCGGCGGCGAGCCGCTCGACGATCCGCGGCGCGAGCTGACCCAGCTCGAAGGCCCACACCGACGAGCTCGTGTGGACGTGGAGCGTGCCGTCGCGGGCCACCCGGGCGGGCCACGCGTTTCGGGCCACCTCCTCGCCGACCGCTCCGGGCCAGGCGGACACGATCCGGGGCATCGAGCCCTGGCCGTCGAAGCGGCCGAGCTGCCGCTCGACGAGGTGCTGGATCCGGTCCATCAGGCCGGCTCCGTCACGCCGCCCAGGCCCTTCCCGGCGTGACCTCGATCACCTGCGCAGGATCGGCCGGCAGCGCCTGCCGCGAAGTCGACGTGATCACCGTCTGGCCGCGTCCGGCGACGCGGGCGGCGAGGATCTCCCTCCGCCCGGGGTCGAGCTCCGAAAGCACGTCGTCGAGCAGGAGCAACGGCGGGGACGGCCGGCTCTCGGCGATCAGGTCGGACTCGGCGAGCAGGAGCGACAGGACCGCGAGCCGTTGCTCGCCCTGCGAGCCGAAGCTCCGCACGTCGCGCGACCCCGAAACGATCGCGATCTCGTCGAGATGCGGGCCGAGGCCGGTCGAACCCCGGTCGAGGTCGCGGTCGAGCCGCGCCTCGAGCGCGGAGGTCGAGAGGGGCTCGCCGCGATAGTCGAGGGAAACGTCCTCAAGGCCCAGCTCACCCGCCCGTTCGGCGAAGCCCGGCCCGAGCAGGTCGAGCACGCGCCGCCGCGACACGACCAGCTCCGTCCCGAGCTCGACGACCTGCTCGCTCCACGGAGTCACCGCGTCCCGTGTCGAGAGGCCGAGCCCGACCCTGCGCAGCGCCGCGTTCCGCTGGCCGAGCGCCTCGCCGTAGGCCGCGGGCACGCCGGCCTGCGCGGGCAGCAGGCGCCCGAGCGCGCGGTCGAAGTACGCACGCCGCACCGCCGGACCACCCTTGACGACGGCGAGCCTGTCCGGCGTGAAGACGAGCGTCGCCAGCTCGCTCCGCAGCCGCTCCGGCCGCTCGACGCGGGCACCGTTCATCCGCGCCTCCTTGCCGCCGCTGCGCTGGAGGACGACCTCCGTCTCGACTGCCACCGCGCCTCTCATGCCGTGCATGACGACACGGGCGGCCTCGGCACCGAAGCGGATGAGCTGGGCGTCGGCCCGGGTTCGCGGCGAGAAGCCCTGCGTCCCGACGTGGAGCGACTCGAGCAGGTTCGTCTTGCCCGCGCCGTTCGGGCCGACGACGAGCACGATGCCGGATGCGAGGTCGAGATCGAGCGCCGTGTACGACCGGAAGTCGCGAAGCGTGAGCGAATCGACGACCAGGCTATAGCGCCCAGCGACCGGCTCAGCCTGCCAGCCGGATCGGCATGATCAGGTACCAGAAGTCGCCGCTCGTCTCGGCGATCACGGCCGGCCGCAGCGCGTTGATCAGCTTCAGGGTCAGCTCGTCCTCGACGACCGACTCGATGCCGTCGCGCAGCCAGACGGGGTTGAAGCCGATCTCGAGAGGCTCGCCGCTGAACCCGATCGGCATCTGCTCGCGCGCCTCGCCGATGTCCTGCGTCTGGGCCGACACGGTCAGCTCGCCCTCGGCGAACCGCAGCCGCAGCGGCGTCGAGCGCTGCGCCATCACGGCCGCGCGGCGGATCACGTCGAGGAACTCATCGCGCGGCAGCTTCACCTCGTGCTCGAACGCCTCCGGCAGCAGCTGGCGGTAGTTCGGGAACTGCCCGTCGATCCGGCGCGTGGTCAGCCACGTGTCGCCGACTCCGAAGATCACGTGGTTGTCCAGCGTGCCGAGCTGGATCTCACCGGCACCGGCTGCGATGCGGCGGAGCTCGTCGAGCGCCCGGGCCGGCACGATCGCGTCCAGGTCGGGCGGAGAGCCCCCGACGGAGGTTTCCTTCACCGCCATCCGGTAGGAGTCCGTCGCAGCCATCACCAGGCTCGACCCCTCGAACCGCACCAGGATGCCGGTCAGCACTGGGCGCGACTCGTCGCGGCTCGCAGCTCGGCTCACCCGCGAGATCGTGTCGAGCAGCGGCTCCGCCTCAAGTGTCGACAGCGCCGAGGTCGCCGGGTCGGGCAGACGGGGGAAGTCCTCGACCGCGTACGTGCGCAGGCGCGACTCCGACGAGCCGCTCGTCACGTAGACGGTGCTCTCCTCGACACGGTGCTCGAGCACGACCTGCTCCTCCGGGAGCAGCCGCACGATCTCCGTCAGCAACCGCCCCGGAACGACGGCCGAGCCCTCGCCTTCCACGTTCCCGTCGAGCTTGGCCCGCAGCGAGAGCTCCATGTCCGTGGCCGCGAGCTCGAGGTGGCCGTCCTGCACCTGCAGCAGCACTCCCGCCAGGATCTGAACCGTTCCGCGTGTCGACAGGCCGCGCGACACGACACCGAGGCGCGCAGCCAGATCATCTCGCGAGCAAGTGATTTTCATCCCCGTCCCCACTACTAGTTCTGTTGTCATTCTTCTTTAAAAGATCGTAGTAGTCATAGGTAGTGTGGATGATGGGGATGACGCCCCGAAGCCATGACCCCGTGCGGCTTCGCGGCTGGGGACGCGGCTGGGGACGGATTGGCTGTTTCGCACAGGGGTTTCGCGGTCGGGTCCGAGATCGCCGAGATCAGTGGAGTTGTCGGATCCTGGCGGTCAGTTCTTGCACAAGGCTGTACACAGACGGGTCCTCGCGGATCAGCCGCGCAATCTTGGACGTCGCGTGGATCACGGTGGTGTGGTCGCGGCCGCCGAACTCCTTGCCGATCTTCGGTAGCGAGGAGTCGGTCAGCTCGCGCGACAGGTACATCGCGACCTGCCTCGGGTAGACGATGTTCTGCGAGCGCTTGTCCCCGCAGAGCTCGGTGAGCGAGAGCCCGAAGCGGTCGGCGACGGACTCCTGGATCGTCTTGATCGAGACCTGCTGGGCGCCACCCTGGGGGAAGACGTCCTTGAGGACGTCCTGGGCGAGCTCGACGGTCATCGCGCGGCCGGTCAGCGAGGAGAACGCGACCACGCGGGTGAGCGCGCCTTCGAGCTCGCGGATGTTGGTCGACACGCGGCCGGCGATGAAGGTGAGCACCTGCGGGTCGGGCACGTGGATGCCGTCGGTCTTGACCTTCTTGCGCAGGATCGCGATCCGGGTCTCGAGGTCGGGCGGCTGGATGTCCGTGATCAGGCCCCACTCGAACCGCGACCGCAGCCTCGCCTCCAGCGTCGCGATCTCGCGCGGCGGTCGGTCCGAGGACATCACGATCTGGCTCCCAGCCTCGTAGAGCGAGTTGAAGGTGTGGAAGAACTCCTCCTGGATCCGCTCCTTGTGCTCGAAGAACTGCACGTCGTCGATCAGCAGCACGTCGTAGTTGCGGTAGCGCTGCTTGAAGCCCTCGATGCGCTTGTCGCGGAGCGAGTTGATGAAGTCGTTCATGAACGTCTCGCTCGTGATGTAGCGCACGGTCAGTGGGCTCGTGTGCTCGAGGACGTAGTGCGCGATCGCCTGCAGGAGGTGCGTCTTGCCGAGGCCGGTGCCGCCGTAGATGAACAGCGGGTTGTAGGCCTGTGCCGGCGCCTCCGCGACGGCGAGCGCCGCAGCGTGCGCGAACCGGTTCGACGAGCCGATCACGAACAGGTCGAACGTGTACTTCGGGTTCAACCCGGGCAGCGTCTCGCGCGCGTGTGCCTCGTCGGGCGCCGCGACCGCTGCGCGCGAGAGCGACTCGTCGACCCGGAAGCGCACCGTCGTCTCCGACGAGCTGGCATCGCTGACAGCCGCTCTGACGAGACTCCCGAAATGGGTCTCGATCCACTCCCGCGTGAAGTTGTTCGGAACGGCGACGAGCAGCTCGCCGTTCGAGATCGTCACCGGCCGGGCCTCGCCGAACCAGGTTCGGTAGGCAGAATCGTTCAACGCGCCCTTGAGCCGGCCGGCTACCTCGGACCAGAGCGCATCTGCAGTCACCCCAAGAGCTTGCTCCACCCTTCTGTCCCCGCCTTCCTTACGCCTCGAAAGTGGGCGCGAGCATACCAATGTGCCTGCGGAGCGACAACGGCTCCGGAACGCCTCTTTCTCCCGACCGGTTTCAGACGTTTTGCAGGGGTTTCACGCGCGTCCACACGGTTCTCCACAGGTGTGGAAAGTGTCGGATTTTCGGCGTTGACAACACCGCGCTCCGGCTCCGCGAGCCAAGTTCCCTCCGGCGCTTGATCCGCGGCGGGCTGTGGACAACTGCGAACCCGAATCGGCTCGTCTATACTTGCGAAACGGGCGCTCGGAGCGCCTCTTTCTACGATGAAGAGGACCTATCAGCCAAACGTGCGGAGACGGAAGCGCAAGCACGGCTTCCGCGCACGCATGGCCACTCGGGCAGGCAGGGCGATTCTGAAGCGTCGCCGGGCGAAGGGCCGCAAGCGACTCTCCGCCTGATCCGTTCCTGCCGGCTCAAACTGAAGTCACGCACGCCACGCTCTCCCCGCCCGCGCTCCGCCCGTTCGCGACTACTCTGCCGCGTATGCATCGCCGCTACCGGCTGACGCGTTCGCACGACTTCGACGCCGTCTACCGGCGGGGTCGCTCGGTTTCGACCCGCTTCCTCGTCCTCTACTGGTTCCCGCGCGAGGACGAGAGCGAGGAGCCGCGGCTCGGCCTGGCCGTGCCGAAGCGCGTCGGCTCGGCCGCCGACCGCAACCGCGCCAAGCGCCGTCTCCGCGAGCTGTGGCGGGCGCGGCTCGAGTCGATCCCGACCGGCTGCGACTACGTGCTCGTCGTGAGGCCGGGCTTCGTCGAGGCGGCGGAGAGCCGCGATGCCGACTGGCTCGGCGAGCGCCTCGACGAGGTGCTCGGAAAGGCGAGCGCGTGAAGCACGTATCGTTCTTCCTGCGCGCGTTCTTCCCGTCTCCCGGCGTCGCGGGAGCGCCGACATGCAAGTACCACCCGAGCTGCTCGCAGTACGCGTCCGAGGCTCTCCGCCGGCACGGCTTCGTCAAGGGCTCGGCGAAGACGGCCTGGCGGCTCCTGCGCTGCAACCCCTGGAGTCTCGGGGGAGTGGATCACCCGTGATCCTCGGCATCGCCGTCCTCGACCAGCTGGAGACCGTCCTCCGTCACGTGCTCAAGTGGCTCGGGCCGCACGGCGCGATCGGGCTGCCGTGGGCCTGGGCGATCGTGGCCCTGACGGTGAGCGTCCGCATCCTGATCGTCCCGCTCGCCGTCAAGCAGATCCACTCGATGCAGGCCCTGCAGCGCTTCGCTCCGCAGATGAAGGAGATCCAGCAGAAGTACAAGGCGGACAAGCAGAAGCAGAACGAAGAGCTGATGAAGTTCTACAAGGAGCACAAGATCAACCCGGCTGCCTCGTGCCTGCCGCTGGTCGCCCAGCTCCCGGTCTTCTTCTCGCTCTACTTCGTGCTGAAGCATCAGAGCACGTTCGTCCTCAAGGGCGACAACCTGAACTGGCTCGGCCTGATCAACATCACGCAGCACGCGACGGTCGGGTGGGGCCCGCTGCTGATCGTGATCTACGTCGCCAGCCAGCTCTCCTCGTCGTACTTCATGTCGACCACGGTGGACAAGAACCAGCGCGTCCTGCTGATGGTGCTGCCGGTCCTGTTCGTCCCGTTCATCATCCGCTTCCCGACCGGCCTCGTCCTCTACTGGGTGACCACCAACCTGTGGACGGTGGGCCAGGGCCTGATCACCCGCCGCCTGCTCCCCAAGCCGGCCGTGCCGGTGAAACGCACCTCTCGAACGCCTGCGCGTGAGGCACCTGCGCAGGAGGACTCCGGGGACGGGACGAAGGTCGCAAGCTTGCAGGCAAAGCCGGCCGCGCCTGCTGCCCCGCGCCGGGTGAAACGCAAGAAGAAGAGGACGCGGCGGTGAGCGACGAGGCCCCGCTCGTGGTCGAGGCCGAGGGCGAGACCGTCGGCGAGGCCAAGTGGGTGGGCCTGCGCGAGCTCGAGCGGCGCTACCCGGGCCTCGACCGCGAATCGGTCACCTTCGAGGTGATCTCGGCCGGAGAGCGCGGGTTGCTCGGCGTCGGCACCTCGCCCGCGCGGGTTCTCGCGCGCTTCGATCCGGCCACTGCTCCGCCTGCACCGGCGGCGCAGCCGGCCACGCCCCGCCCGAGGATGGACGAGAGCGACCGTGCCGCCCTCGTCCGCGAGATGCTGGAAGAGATCGCCCGGGCGCTGGGCGCCGACTGCGCCATCGACGTCGAGGAGGCGGGCGAGAGCATCGCGGCGACGCTCGACGGCCCCGACGTGGCGGTGATGATCGGAAAGCGGGGCAAGACGATCGACTCGATCCAGTACCTGATCGGCGCGGCGATGGCGTCCGCAGGGGGCGAAGCTCCGGGCCAGGTGACCGTCGATGCGGCCGGCTATCGTGACCGCCGCGAAGCGCGGCTCTCGGACCTTGCGGCGAGGTCGGCCGAGCAGACGCTGAGGACGGGACGCGCGATCAGCCTCGAGCCGATGACGTCGGTGGAGCGGAAGATCGTGCACATGCACCTGAAGGACGCTCCCGGCATCGAGACGCACAGCGAAGGTGACGAGCCGAACCGCTACGTCGTTGTCTCGCCGGCCGGCACTGACTGACTGGCTCCGCGCCGTCGTCGAGACGCCGGGGCTGACCGCGCTCCGCGACCCCGCGGAAGCCCGGCGGGTGCTCGTGGACGATTCGCTGCGCGTTCTGCCCGTGCTCGCGCGCTTCGGCGATCCGATCGTCGACGTCGGCTCGGGCGGAGGCGCGCCGGGGATCCCGCTCGCGCTCGAGCTCCCGCACCGTGAGTTCGTCCTGCTCGAGTCGCAGCGGCGCAAGTGCCTCTTCCTCGAGCGCTGGGCGCCGCCGAATGCTCGCGTCGTGTGCGGCCGGGCCGAGGAGCAAGAGACGGACTGGGCCGGGGTGGCTCTCGCGAAGGCGCTCGCCCGGCCGCCGGTCGCGGTCGAGTGGTGCCTGCCGCTCGTGCGCCCCGGAGGGGCGGCGGTGCTGTTCGTCGGGCCGGCGGTGGACGTCGGAGCCGTGGCCCGCGCGGCCGCGCAGCTGGGCGGCGGCGAGCCGGAGGATCACGGCGGCCTGCTCGTCGTCCCGAAGCTCGGCCCGACTCCGCCGGGCTTCCCGCGCCGTCCGGGCATCGCCCGGAAGCGCCCGCTCGCCTGATCCAGGAGAGGAGCCGGGCGTCCGACCCCGAAGAAAGAATGTTCGAGTGACCACCCGGATCTACGCCGTCGCCAACCAGAAGGGCGGGGTCGGCAAGACGACCACGGCCGTCAATCTGGCGGCCTGCCTCGCCGAGGCCGGCGAGAGTGCGCTCGTCATCGATCTCGATCCGCAGGCGAACGCGACCTCGGGGCTCGGCGAGCGCGCGAACGGCGTCTCGAGCTACGACCTGCTCGACGGCGTACCGCTCCGCGAACTGGCGAAGCCGACCCGGTTCCCGAACCTCCATCTCGTCCCGTCGAAGCCCGATCTGGCGGGTGCGGTGGTCGAGCTTTCGCGCCGAGACGACGGCGAGAGCTTCCTCGCGCGCTCGCTGGCCGACGCCGACGAGCGGTATGCGTTCATCTTCCTCGACTGCCCGCCCTCGCTCGGGCCGCTGACCGTGAACGCGCTGGCCGCGGCCGACCGCGTGCTCGTGCCGGTGCAGGCCGAGTACTACGCGCTCGAGGGCCTGACGCAGCTCCTGCGCTCGGTCGAGCTCGTGCGCCAGCGGCTCAACCCGCGCCTGGCGCTCGCCGGCGTGCTGCTGACGATGGTCGACCGCCGGACGCGGCTCGCCGCGCAGGTGGAGGAAGAGGTGCGTCGGCATCTCGGCGAGCTCGTCTTCGAGACGACCGTGCCCCGGTCAGTGCGGCTCGCGGAGGCGCCGAGCCACGGGCTGCCGGCGATCGCGTACGACCGGGCGTCGGCGGGCGCGCAGGCGTACTGGAAGGTGGCGATGGAGCTTGTCGAGCGCGCCTGAGCCATCCGGGAGCGGCCGCCGCGGGCTCGGTCGAGGCCTCGAGGTGCTGCTCGGCGGTGCCGCGCAGGTCGACCTGGCGCAGCTCCCGGTCGACGCGATCCACCCCAATCCGCGCCAGCCGCGGCGCCGCTTCGACCACGAGGCGACCTCGGGCCTGGCCGAGTCGATCCGCTCGCAGGGCGTTGTCCAGCCCGTGCTCGTCCGGCCCCGCGCCGCCGGCGGCTGGGAGCTGATCGCCGGCGAGCGACGCTGGCGAGCTGCGCGGGAGGCGGGTGTCGCGACGGTGCCGGCGGTGGTGCGCCAGGCGGACGACCGCGACTCGCTCCTGCTCGCGCTGGTCGAGAACGTCGCTCGCGAGCAGCTGTCGCCGGTCGAGGAGGCCCGCGCCTACGCGGCGCTCATCGACGAGTTCGCACTGTCGCTCGGAGACGTGGCCGAGCGCGTCGGGCGGTCGAAGCCGTCCGTGTCGAACCGCTTGCGCCTGCTCGAGCTGCCCGACGACGTGCTGGGCATGGTCGAGCGCGGCGAGCTGACGGAAGGTCACGCGCGCGCGGTGCTCGCCGTGCCCGACCAGGAAGGGCGCCGCCGGCTCGCCCGGCAGATCGTCCGCCGCGGCCTGTCGGTGCGCGCCGCCGAGCGCGCAGCCCGCTGGGCCGGAGCGAAGCAGAAGCCCCGCGCGAAGGCAGCTCCGGTCGATCCGGCGCTCGCTGCGCGTGTCCGCGAGGCGTTCCGCAGGCTGACCGGCCACGAGCCTCGCGTCACGGGCTCCCGCATCGAGATCGAGTTCGCCGACGAGCACGAGCTCCACGAGCTCGTCGAGGCCCTCGAGGCCGCGGCCGGCTAAGCGCCGCTGCGGAGCCGCCGGGCGGCGGCCCCGCGAGCGGCATGAGGCTACGGAACCAGGACCTCGACGGCGAAGTCGCGGTTGGCGACGCTGGCAGGGCTCGTGCTTCCCGTGAGCGTCCAGCAGCGGATGGTGATCGACGACGTGGTCGGCACCGGCGAGGCGTTCAGGCTCGTCGAGGCCCAGTCGTAGTTGTCCGTGTCGGCGGTGGCGAAGCTGGCGATCTTGTCCTTGCTCGTGGCGCCCGGGTACGAGCCGTTGAAGGTGACGTCGAAGCATCCGACGCCGCACGAGAGCACACTCGCCCCCGTCGTTCCCTGACCGCCGAAGCTGCGGATGCTCGGCGACGCGCCGACGCCGTTGACGTTCGCGAACGCGACCAGGCTGTTGTTGCCCGCGTCTCCCTTCGCGCCTGCTGCTCCGGCCGGCCCCTGGGCTCCTGCGGGCCCGGCGGGCCCAGGCGGCCCGGCCGGGATCTGGCCGGCGGCGAAGTCGGCCTTCTGGAGCGAGCCGTTCTTGACCCTGGAGCCGGTCACGGCGTTGGCCGCGATCTTCGGGTTGGTGACCGCGCCGTTCTTCAGTGCCGCCGTGTTGACGCTGTTCGGCGGCGCAGTGGCCGCGACCGCGGCATACCCGGTGCCGCCGAGTGCCACGAGGAGCGCAATCGACGCCACGATCAGTGCGGGTGAGGGCCGGAAACGCGCTAGACCTGCCATGGATCCCCCTTTTCCTTGCGGTTTGGTCTACTCGTCGCGAAGGCTACTGACGTGAAGGCTCGATCGCGTCCGGGCGAGCCGCATGGGAGACGACGGCTCGCTGGCGCTCGTCGAGAACCGGCCGCAGCTCCTCGGCCGCGAGAGCGAAGAGCTCGAGCGCTGCCGTGCAGCTCGCCTCGAAGCTCTCGCCGCTCGCGTTCAGCGCCGCCCGTTGCGCGTCGGCCCACGGTTCGCCCGACTCCTTCGCGACGAGGTCCCACAGGACGTTCTCGGTGCCGTACAGGAGCCGCCGGTGGATCGCCATGACCGGCGCAAGTCGGATCGCGAGCACCGATCGCTGGATCGCCGCCGTGATCCGATCGCCGGTCCGGAGGCTCCGCCGGAGCTTGACGACCTCCTCGGCGTATCCGGTGAGCTGCTCGGCGACCCAACCGTCGCAGGCTGCCTCGACCTCGCTCCAGGACCAGCCGAGCGCCTCGCGCTGGATCGCGCCAGCGAGGCCTTCCGGATCGTGGAGCAGCACGGCAGCGCGCCAACCGGGGACGTGCGTGGCGAGATAGCCGGGGTCGTAGAGCCGCCGCCGCTGCTCCTCCGGGCTCGCCCAGCCGAGCGAGACGAGAAGCCCGTCCTGCTCCTCGAGCCGGTAGTGGGGCCCGTCGCCGACCACGGCCAGGTCGAGGTCCGAATCTGCGTCGGCGGTCCCGGTGGCGCGGCTGCCGACGAGCGCCACGGCCCGCGCACCGCGCTTCGCGAGCTCTGCCGCGACTCTCCGGGCGGTCGCTTCCGGATCGACCGCCTCGTTCATGCCCTGGCCATACGGTCCCATGCGCCCACCTCGGGAGCGGTGGTGGTAGCGGCGAGGTGGGCGATCGTGGATTCGAACCACGGACCTCCGCCTTATCAGAGCGGCGCTCTAACCGACTGAGCTAATCGCCCGCGGTCGGGGATTGTAGCCGCCCGCCGCCGCGACCGGCATGACGGGCGCGGCTCCTCTCCGGCCGGGACGCGAGCCGGGGGTCTGGGGGTGTCCCCCAGAGCGCAGCGCCGGATCGGCGCCAGCTAGCTAACATCGCCCCGGGGACTCCGGGCATGCAGGAGATGGTCATCTACGGCGTCAGCTTCGACCTGGTCGGCAAGCAGCCGATCGTTCTCCTCAAGACGGCCGACGGCAACAAGTTCCTGCCGATCTGGATCGGCCACCCGGAAGCGGCGGCGATCCTGATGAAGCTGCAGGGCGCGGCCACCCCTCGGCCCCTGACGCACGATCTCTTCTCCGAGACGCTCAGCCAGCTCGAGGCGCACGTGACCAAGGTCTGTGTGACCGAGCTCCGGGACAACACGTTCTTCGCGACGATCACCATCCTGCAGGACGGTGGCGAGATCGAGGTCGACTCGCGGCCTTCGGACGCGATCGCGCTCGCCGTCCGGGCCGAGGCCCCGATCTTCGCCGACGACCGGGTGCTCGAGGAGTCCGCGATCGAATTCGAGGGGGAAGAGGTGAACGAGGAGGAGATCGTCGACGAGTTCCGCAAGTTCCTCGATCAGGTGACGCCCGAGGAGTTCGCGTCCGAGCTAGCGGAGGAGCAGGCCGAGCCGGACGACGAGGACGACGCCGGCGACGCCGAGCTCGACTCAGAGGAAGAGGAGCACGACTAGTCGCTAGTAGCGGCCCGCGTACTTGACGCTCACGTGCTTCCCGCTCTTCGGGACCGTGAGCAACAGGTAGGGAAACGTGATCGTCGGTTCAACGATCTCGCCGAGCGCCGGCGTTCGCTCACGAACGAGGACGTCGATGTTCCCGGACTGGGTCACCCTCACGACGTGCAGCGAGTACCCCGTGCTCGAGCGCGGCCCGACAGCGACCAGGATCACCTCGAGCCGTGAGAAATCGACTCGGGGAGGCCTCGGGCGCGGCGGTAGGAGTGCGACTTCGAAGAGCTTCCCGAGCTTGGCCTGGTTCTTGACGATGCTGATGGTGGGTCGCGCCCAGCGTGCGGCTCCGACCTCGCTCGTGATGTCCGCCCAGGCGACCGGCTTTCTGACGAGCTTGCTCCCGGTCTCGAGGAATCCGACGATCGCCCCGACGAGAAGCAGCAGGGCTGCGGCGCCCGCGACGCGCGCTCTAAGAGTCCCTTTCAAGATGGACTCTAATAGACGTAAACGGTCTCGCCGTAGGGCTCGGAGTTGTACAGGCGCTCGATCACGAAGTTCGGCACCCGGATGCAGCCGTGTGAGGCCGGGTAGGGCGGCACGGACGGGTTCCCGTGGATCGCATAGCCGCCGGTGAAGTACATCGGCTTGTAGAGGATCCCGAGCGGGCTCGGGTCGTAGCCCGGGACCTTGCGGTAGATGGAGAAGCGGCCGACGGGCGTGAAGCGGCCCGGAAGCCCGGCGGTCGACACCGGCGAGATCAGCTTCACCTGGCCGTTGCGGACGACGTAGATGACCTGGTGGGCCTTGTCGACCTCGATGTGCGAGGCGGGCAGGAGGTAGCGCGGCTTGGGGATGAGTGGATGGTCGAGGTGCGCCCAGAAGGTCGCGTCGACGATGCCGGTGCGGTCGAGGTTCTCCACCTTCTCGAAGGCATAGACGCTCTCGAGCACGTTGTAGTCGAACTCCTGGGTGCTGCTCGGCACCTCGTAGCCGAGTGCGCCGAGCCGGTCGAGCAATCCCGCCACCAGGGGGCTGCGCACGCCGAAGGTGAGGCTCGGCGGCCGCAGCGAGACGGGGAGCGTGCGCGAGACGGCGACGAAGCCCGGGCTGGGCAGGTCCTCGACGACGACCTGGAAGCTCTCGATCTCCGTGGTCCCCAGCTTGACGGCCGCGTCCGGTCCGAACACCTGCGCGAAGCTCTTGCCGCCCGACCGCTTCACAAGGACTCGTAGCGTGCCGGCGTAGGAGGGCGTCAGCCGTGCGTTCAGCGACAGCGGGCTGCCGGCGACGCGTGGCCCGACCAGCGTGGTCTCCAGGAACGGGACGATTCGCACGGTGACGGGCGGCGACGCGACTCCTGCCGCCTCCGCCTGGAACGGGCCGGGCCGGGCGATCGCGACCTTGAAGCGGAAGCCGCCGCCGGCGCCTGTCGTCGCCGACGCCACGAAGACCGTGCCGCGAAGCAGGCGGACGTGCACTCCGCCTGCCGCCGGCGCGAGGCGGCCGACGAAATCGATCTCGTGCCCGTAGGTGGTCGTCCCCGGCCCCGCGAGCGTGAGAGCGGGGGGTGCCGGCGTGGTCGTCGGGGGCGGCGGGTCGTCCGGCCGGGCGGCGGCCGGGAAGGCGAGCACGACGACCGTGAGGAGCAGGAAACGACGCATGGGCGCGCAGGATAAAGGCAGATCAGGTCGTCACGGCGAGCGTGAGCGCGATCGCGTTGAACACGGCGTGCACGAGGACGCAGGGATAGAGGCTGTCGGTCCGCGCCCGCAGGTAGGCGAGGGCGGCTCCCAGCGCGACGAGAATCGGGAGCGCTTCGACGAGGCCGTGAGCCAGGCCGAACAGGATGCCGATCCCGACGATCGCGACGATCCTTCCGTACGGCTCGAGCAGGCTGTAGCCGAGCCCGCGGAAGGTCGCCTCCTCGACGAACGGCCCGACGATCGCGAGCGCGACGAAGCTGGCCGCGAACGCCGCCGCGTGCGAGGGCTCCCAGCGGGTGGGGGTCAGGCCCTGCTCGCGGTCGGCGTGGAGCACCGGATTGAGCACCGCCTCGAAGATGAGCACTGCGACGATCACGGCGGCCGCGACTCCGGCCGCTGTGCTCCACGATCGCGGCCGCCGGAGCGCCAGAAGCCTCCTGACGTCGTCCTTGCCGATCGCCAGCACGATCGCGAGGAAGATCCCGTAGTAGACGACCGACGCGAGCGACGTGCTCCAGTGGTAGACGGCGTTCCGATCGGTTTTCCCCTGCGTCGCGCGGGTTGTGTACCCGAGGAGGATCTGGGCGCCGACGAGGGTCAGCCAGGCAAGCAGCCGCCCGCTCACGACCAACCCTCGAACGCCGTCGCGAGCGGGGCGGGCGCGAACGCCAGCCCGGCGGCACGGGCACCCTCCTCGTCGATCTGCTCGTCGCCGACGTGCAGCGCTCGCTCCGGCCGGACGCCGAGCTCCCGCAGCGCGAGCTCGAAGATGGCCGGGTCGGGCTTTGACGCTCCGGCTCTCGCCGAGGTGACGACCGTGTCGAAGAGGTCGAGGAGGTCCGCGCTCTCGAGGTGCTCGGGGAGCGCGCAATCCCAGTTGGCGACGACGCCGAGGCGAAGGCCGCGTGCCCGGAGCGCGGCGACCGCCTCCACCGCACCGGCGATCGGCTCGAACACGAGCGAGGCCAGGAAGTCGCCGACGAATCCTCCCGGCTCGAGCGGATCGCCGAGCGCTGCGAGGAAGACCTCGACGCAGGCCCGCCTGAGGCCTGCGAGGCTGGCCGGGTCGCGCCCCTCTTGCGACCGCGGCCGGTAGTAGCCGACCTCGGCCCGGAACGCCCGGCCGACCTCGTCCTCCGACCGCTCGATTCCGCGAGCGGCGAGCGCTCCGCGCAGCGTCGGGACCGGGTCGATCAGGTGGAGCAGCGTTCCGTAGCCGTCGACGGTGACGGCGTCGAGCTCAGCGAAACGCATCCGGATGCAGCAGGCGGGCGAGCTCGAGGAGACCCTGTCCGATCCCCGCCCCGGGAGCGAGCAGGCCGGCGTCTACGATCACGAACCGGCCGGCCCGGACCGCGGCGAGCTTCTTCGTCTTCGGGTTCCGGCGCAGCTTCGCCAGGGTCGTGCCGCTGTCGGACGTGGCCACGTACCAGCCCGGGTCGAGCCGGGCGAGCGCGCCGGGGTCGAACGGCCCCACCTGCGTCGAGTCCCCGGCCACGTTGCGGGCGTGCGCTTCGCGGAGGAGGTCGCCGATCAGCGACTGGTCCGAGACGGTGACGAACAGACCGGTGTCCACGAAGACGCTCACGCCACGGGCGCCGGCGAGCCGCGCGTGGACGAGCGCCCGCTTCTTCTCGATCTCCTGCACGAGCCTGGCCGCGGCGGCCGGCCGGCCGGTGACCAGGCCGAGCTCGGTGATCGTCTGCTCCACGCCCGTGATCGAGTCGTCCGGGACCACGTACAGCTGCGCGCCGCGCCCGGCCTCCGCCGCCTGGCGGAGGCTCTGGTCGTCGGTGGTCGAGGAGGCGACGACCAGGTCGGGTCTGAGCGCGCGCAGCGCGGAGATCTCGACGGTGCCGTTCTGGGCGGTCGGCGTTCCGGCGATCTGCCGCCCCGCGCCGAGGTCGACGAGGATCCGCTCGACGCTCGGCGCGATCACCGCGATCCGCCTCGCCGGCCGCGGCAGGACGAGCGGCTTGCCTCCGCTCGACGACGCCACGGTGACGGGGTAGAGCGACGCGCCGGGGCCGGTCGGCTCGTTCCGCTCACCGCACGCCGTCAGGACGAGCAGGAGCAGCGCCGCAACGGCGAGGCTCGCTACGCGACCCATTGCCACAGGGCCCACTGGGAGACAGCCACGCCGAGCAGGATCCCGCTCACCGCCAGGATCGCCGTGTGGACGCGCGGGCGGCCACCGACCACGGCCAGCGCGAGGAAGATCGGGAAGAGGGCGAGCCCGAAGCGCGGCATCGACAGCAGCGGCCACTTGCTGCTCGGGACGCTGAGCGGGATCGCGAGGCTGACGAGGCAGTAGACGCCGTACACCGGTCCGAAGCGCCGCCAGGCGACCACACTCAGAAAGACGAACAGCACCAGAAAGGCGAGCGCCGACAGGTTGATCGCCGCCGTCCGGATCGGGTCCGAGTCCGCAAGCGGCACGGCTGTCCAGTAGCGGTGCGTGTGCGACCCGCTCGCGAGCTGCTCGATCCCGGCCCAGCCGGAGCGGAGCCCGTCCCAGATGCCGCCGAGCGGGCCGGCGTAGGAGAAATGGCGCTGCCAGTTCCCCTGCGAGTGCACGAATGCCCAGCCGTCTCCGGTCCGGGCTGCGAGGTAGATCGGGTAGCCGGCGAACAGCCCGGCCGGGATCAGGACGCCGGCGAGGGCGCGTCGCCGGTCCGGGGACCGCCAGGCCAGGAGCAGGAGCGCGGGGAGTAGCGCGAGCCCCGCGATCCGGGTGAGCAGCGCCAGCCCGGCCACCGTCCAGGCCGGAAGCCAGCGCCCTCGCTCGGCGAGCCAGAATGCCGCCAGCGCCAGCAGCAGGAAGAGCGACTCGCTGTAGACGGCGATCAGGAACAGCGACATCGGGAACACGGCCAGATAGAGCACGGTGCGCCGAGCCCCGTCCACGCCGAGCCGCTCCTCGGCCACGCGGTGCAGCAGCAGGAAGGCGCCAAGGGAGGCGACCAGCGAGATCAGCAGCCCGGCGACCACGTAGTGGCCGAAGAAGACGCGACCGAGCCCGGCCACCGTGGCCGGATAGAGCGGGTAGAAGGCTGCGTCGGCGTGTGAGGCGGAGGCGTAGCCGTGCTCGGCGATGCGCAGGAACCAGACGCTGTCCCAACGCGCCCAGACGTCGGTGATCGCGCCGAGGTCGTGCGTCAGCTTCGGATCGTCCCACCTGTCCGCGAGCGGATTGCGGTTCGGCTGGAACGTGAACAGGGCGAACAGCGCCGCCGCCCAGATCGCGCAGCGGCTCCAGAGCCAGATGCCGAACACGGGCGAGCGCGCCGCGACGGGCGGGGGTGTCTCGACGCCGCTCGCGCGACGCTCCCGAAGCCGTTGACCTCCGCTCACGCCGCCCGGATCATAGTTTCGCTGCCGAAGGCTCCTCCCGGCGCCCGTCGTGACGTGCCCATAATCCATCTGTGAGCCCATCCCGCCAGCAGCGCTCAGCGGAGCTGATTGCGCTCCTCGACGGCCGCCGGCGCAGGCGCTCGAGGATCCAGCGTCGCCGGCGTCGCGCCACGCTCGTCGTCGTCGCGCTCGCGATCTGCGTCCCGCTCGGGCTCGTCGTGGCCGGCTTCACGACCGCCGAGGCCTTTCTCGGCAGCTGCAGCCTCAGCTCGCTGAAGCCGATCGACATCGGCCAGACCAGCTTCCTGTACGCGGCCGACGGCTCGCTGCTCGGCTCGATCCCGGCCCAGCGCCACCGGCAGCCGGTGCGGCTCCGGGCCGTCAGCCACTGGATGCAGAGCGCGACGGTGGCCGTGGAGGACAGGCGCTTCTACAGCAACAACGGAGTCGACTACGAGGCCATCGCCCGCGCCTTCTGGCGCGACGTCACCTCGCGGAAGGTCGTCCAGGGAGGCTCGACGCTGACGCAGCAGCTCGTGCGCAACCTCTACATCGGGAACACCGGGCGCACCTTCAGCCGCAAGGTGAAGGAGGCATGCCTCGCGATCAAGCTCGGCCAGAAGTGGACGAAGAAGCAGATCCTCGAGGCCTGGCTGAACAACGTGTACTTCGGCTCCAGCGCCTACGGGATCGAGGCCGCCTCCGAGGTCTACTTCTCCAAGCACGCCAGCGAGCTGAGCCTGAAGGAGGCCGCGCTCCTCGCCGGTCTCCCGCAGGCGCCCTCGAGCTACGACCCGTTCGTCGACCCCAAGGCGGCGATCGAGCGTCGTGACGAGGTCCTGCGCTCGATGCTCGAGACGGGGGCGATCAACGACTACCAGTACCGGACGGTCATCAAGGACCGAAGCCCGCACCTGCGGCCGGGGAAGCTCTATTCGACGATCCGCGAGCCGTACTTCTTCAACTACGTGATCGACGAGCTCGTCGCGGCCTACGGGGCGAACACGGTTCGCGAAGGCGGGCTGCAGGTCTACACGACGATCGATCCGCGCCTGCAGCGCGCGGCCGAGCACGCGATCACCGACACGCTGAACCTGAAGACCGACCCGGCCTCGGCGCTCGTCGCCATCGACCCGCGGACGGGGGCGATCCGGG
This sequence comes from Actinomycetota bacterium, assembly GCA_003134505.1. Classification (GTDB taxonomy): domain Bacteria; phylum Actinomycetota; class Thermoleophilia; order Gaiellales; family Gaiellaceae; genus PALSA-612. The sequence continues at coordinate 95,454 of PLBK01000015.1, forward strand.
CCATGAACGCGGTCACGCCGGGCCAGGCCGGGAACCAGTTCAACCTCGCGGTACAGGCCCGCCGGCAGCCGGGCTCGACCTTCAAGGCCTTCGTGCTCACGGCGGCGGTCGCGCAGGGGATCAACCCGGCGTCGAGCTACTACGTCTCAGCGCCGTTCGAGTACCAGCCGAACCCCTCCGTGCCGGCCTGGAACGTCACGACGTACGACCACACCTACGTTGGCTGGATCTCGGTCGAGCAGGCGACGCTGCGCTCCGACAACACGGTGTACGCCCAGCTGACCCTCGACGTGGGCCCGGCGAACGTGGCCGCGATGGCGCACAAGCTCGGAGTCCAGTCGCCGCTGGCCCCGGTGCCGTCGATCGGCCTCGGGACGCTGGGCGTCTCGCCGCTCGAGATGGCGTCCGCGTACGCGACCCTGTCCGCGGGAGGCATCTACTCGCGCCCGATGGCGATCACGAAGGTGGTCCTCCCGAACGGCAAGACGGACGGTGACGCGGGCTGGGGCAAGCCGGCGCGCAAGCGGGTCATCCCGGAAGGCGTCGCCTACGTCGTCACGAAGATCCTGGAGGAGAACGTGCTCTACGGGACGGGCACCGCCGCGTACTTCGGCCGCCCGGCGGCCGGCAAGACCGGCACGACGGACAACCACGCCGACGCCTGGTTCGTCGGGTACACGCCGACGCTGGACGCGGCCGTCTGGGTCGGCTACCCGCAGGGCGAGGTCCCGATGACGGACGTGCACGGGATCGCGGTCGCCGGCGGGACCTTCCCGGCGCAGATCTGGCACAAGTTCATGCAGCCGGCGCTCGGGTCGCTTCCGCCGCAGGATTGGCCCACCCCGAAGGTCCTGCCGACCTGGAAGCCGTTCCAGCGCGGAAAGTACGCGCTCAGCTACGTGCCGTCCTACCTGCAGCCGACGACGACGACGACGACGACCGATACGGCGCCGCCGCCTCCGGGCCCGCCGGGGGGGCTGCACTGATCCGCCGGAAGACGAGCACGCCGTCCTGCTCGAACACGAGCCGCCAGCCCGGGTCGCGACGCAGGTCGGCGATGTCGGTCTCCATCGGCAGCGGCCCCGTGCTGTCAAGGTAGCTGCCGTTCGTCTCGTCGACGGCGACCCAGGTGGCGTCGTCGAGCCGGGGGAAGCTGAGGATGCGCCGCCTCGCGGACAGGTGCGCGCCGAGCGAGTTCGTGGCGCTGACGACGGCGCCGTCCGGGACGAGCGCCACCGCTCGTGCCGTGATCCGGTCGTGAGCGGTGATCCGCGTCGCGTTCTGCTGGAAGTTGTTCCCGCCCGGCAGCGAGGCCCAGACCGGGATCGCGCCGAGCCAGAAGTTCGAGAGCACGGCGAGCACGAGCACGGCGGGCCCGATCAGCGGCTTCACGCCGGGGCTCCGTCGCGCCAGCCGCGCCCCGCCGAGCACGCTCGCGATCACCAGCGGCGGGATCAGTCCGGCGGTGTAGTGGAAGTGGACGGACGCCTGGTAGGGGTTCTTGGACAGGACGTTGAGCGCCGCCTCCGGCAGCGCGGCGAGCAGCAGCACCGGTGAGAGCACCCACAGGAAGCCGAGCGGGACGAGCAGGTGCCCCAGGTAGTCGAGGTCGCTCTTCGAGAACGCGTTCCCGAGCACGCGCAGCGGGTGCGTGAAGAGCGTCCGGAGGATGCCGCCGGGCGTGCCGCCGACCTCGCTGTAGCGCGAGTAGAACGCCGACGCGCTGCCGCTGAAGTGCGGCACGACGACCTCGACCGCGACCGCGGAGGCGGCCACTCCGGCGGCCACGATCCCGGCTCCCATCCGCCAGCGGCGTCGCGAGACGAGGTACCAGACGCCGAAGCCTGCGACGACGAGACCGATCTCCTCCTTGCTGGCCATGGCTGCGAGCGCGAAGGCTGCGAAGGGCAGGAGCCGGTCCTCGTCCAGGTACCAGAACGCGTACAGGAGCAGCGGGCACGCGAACGCGACCGGGTGGAACTCGTTCAGCGTCAGCCACTCCGTGGCCGGGTAGAGGAGGTAGGCGAGCGAGAAGCCGAGCGCGGCGTGCTGCGAGTCGAGGTGCTTGCGGGCGAGCCAGAAGATCGGGACGGCACCGAGCGCGACGGCGATCGCCTGCACGGTCATCAGCATGTCCGGGCTGGGCCAGGCGAGCCACAGCGGCGCGAGCGCGGCCAGGATCGGGTCGAAGTGCGAGCCGAGGCGCGAGGTCTGCTCCCCGGCCAGGTTCGTGACCTCGAGGAAGTGGCCGTGCGCCGTCGCCCAGACGGCTTGCGTCATGTTGCCGAGGTCGAAGCGACCCGTGTTGAAGGCTCGCTGGCGGCCGATCGAGAGCGCCGTGAAGCCGACGGAGAACGCGGCGACGGCCAGCCACAGGATCGCCCTCGCTCTCACGCGAGCGCCTCGAGCAGGCCGCGCCAGCGGGCTCCGAGCACGTCCTCGCTCGCGTGCTCGCGATAGGCGGCCAGGCCGCCGGCGGAGAGCCGCTGCGCCAGGCCGGGATCGGCAGCGAGCCGGCGCAGCGCCTCCGCGAGCGCCTCCGCGTCGCCCGGCGGCACGAGCAGGGCGCTCTCGCCCTCGACGAGCAGCTCCCGGGCTGCCGGCGTGTCGGCCGTGACGAGCGGCGTCGCGCAGGCGAGCGCCTGGAAGGCCTTGTTCGGGATCACTCGCGCCGCCTTGGCGGACGTGCCGAAGACGCCGAGCGCGCAGCCGGCGCGGTGCAGCTCTCCGGGCAGCCGCTCGTAGTCGACCCAGGGCACGTGCTCGACGTTCGCAGGCGCCTCGGCCAGCAGCGGCTCGAGCTGGCCGGAGCCGACGACGCGGAACGGGAGCTCCGGGGTGAGGCGGGCCGCCGTGAGAATCGTCTCCAGGCCGTGCAGGGGGATCAGCTTGCCCACGAACAGGCAGGTGAACGGCTCGTGTGGCTGCCAGCCGGGCGTGAAGACGCGTTCCTCGGCGCCGACGAGGCAGACGGCGACCTTGCCCGGCTCGAGGCCGGCCAGCGCGGCGAGATGGTCGGCGTGGGCCTGCGTGTCGCAGACGACGAGATCGGCCGAGCGGAGGGCGTGCCGGTCGACGAGCCCGAGCGCCCGCGCGGCCGCCGAGCCCTCCCGGAAGCGCCCTCTGTCCTCGACAAAGGTGTCCGCGAGCGAGACGAGCGGGTTGAACACGACCGGGGCACCGCGCGCCGCCCGGCGCGCCGCCGGCAGGTCGAAGTGCCCGGGGTAGCCGACGATCACCGCGTCGAACCGCTCGCGCGGGGAGCGTAAGAGCCGCGCCTCGGCGAGGGCGAGCCGGGCCGCGTCCCTGATCCCGGCCCGCCAGCTGTCACGCCGCCCGTCCCAGACGGCCTCGTGCCGCTCCCGCACCTCGACCCCGGCGCGCCGGAGGCACGAGATCACCTGCGCGTTTCGCGGATAGCTCCGGTCGTACGTCCCGAAGTAGAGAACTTTCACACGGCCCAACGATTTGTCGGCCGCACGAAAGGCCCCCTCGCTTCTGCGCCGCAGGCGCTGCAAGCGGGGGGAATCCTCAAGTGCGCGTCAGGACTTCGTCGACCACTGCCTCGGAGCGGCTTCGCTCGTCCGACCGCTCCTCGTGAAGGCTCGTGATCATCTCGCCGATCAGCCCGAGCGACAGCAGCTGGATCCCCACGACGACGAGCAGCACGCCGAGGATCAGCAGCGGCCGGTTGCCGATCGCGTGGCCCTGCGCCTTGAGCAGCGTCAGGTAGATCAGGCAGACGCCGCCGCCGAGCATCGTCAGCAGGCCGAGGCCGCCGAAGAGGTGCAGCGGCCGGTGGCGGTAGCGGCCGATGAAGGACACGCTCAGCAGGTCGAAGAATCCGCGCAGGTAGCGCTCGAAGCCGTAGCGCGAGCGGCCGTGCGCGCGCGGCCGGTGGTTGACGGGCAGCTCGGCGATCCGGTAGCCGCGCTGGTGGGCCAGCACGGGCAGGAAGCGGTGCAACTCGCCGTACAGCGGCAGCCCACGGACGACAGTGGCGCGATAGGCCTTGAGCCCGCAGTTCATGTCGTGGAGGTGCACCCCGGAGACGAGCCCCACGCCCGCGTTGAAGACACGCGAGAAGGCCCGCCGCGTGAGCGGGTCCTGGCGCTTCGCCTTCCAGCCCGAGACCAGGTCGAAGCCTTCCTCGAGCTTGGCGAGCAGGCGCGGGATCTCGGCGGGATCGTCCTGGAGGTCGCCGTCGATGGTCACGATCACGTCGCCGGTCGCGTGCCCGAAGCCGGCGGCGAGCGCGGCCGCCTTGCCGAAGTTGCGGCGCAGCCGGACGACGCGGACGTTGTCGTGCAGTGCGTGCAGCCGCGTGAGCGCGGCGAACGAGCCGTCGGTCGACCCGTCGTCGACGTAGACGACCTCCCAGCCGGGCTCGAGGGGGTCGAGCGCCGCCTGCAGCTCCTCGTAGAGCAGCGCGACGCTCCGCTCCTCGTTGTAGACGGGCACGACGACGGAGATCACGGCCGATAGCGTATTCCGAAATGGCTGGGCTGCTCACCGTGGACGAGGCGCTTCGGGCCGTGCTGGCGCGCATCCAGCCGCTGCCGACCGAGCGCGTGCCGCTCGCCGAGGCGTCGGGCCGCGTGCTGTCAGAGCCCGCGCGGGCGCTCTGCGACCTGCCGCCGTTCCCGAGCTCGGCGATGGACGGCTTCGCGGTGCGCGCCGCGGACACGCCGGGACGCCTTCCCGTCGTGGACCGCGTGGCCGCCGGCCGGCCGGCTTCCCGTGCGCTCGCACCCGGTGAGGCGATGGGGATCGCGACCGGCGGTGTCGTGCCGGAGGGAGCGGACGCGGTCGTCCCGATCGAGCGCGTCGTGGCCAGCGGCGAGCAGGTCGAGGTCCCGGATCCGGCCGCCGTGGGCGCCAACGTGCGTCCTCGGGGCGGCGACGTGCTCTCGGGTGCGGTCGTGGTCGATGCCGGCGCGAGGCTCGGCGCGGCGCAGATCGGGGCCCTGGCCGCCGCCGGGTTCGGCGAGGTCGAGTGCGCCCGCCGGCCGCGTGTGGCCGTGCTCACGACCGGGACGGAGCTCCGCCGGCCGGGCGAGCCGCTCGCGCCGGGTGAGATCTACGAGTCGAACGGTGCGATGCTCCGTGCGCTTCTCGCCGAGGTTGGCGCGATCGTCGAGCCGCTCGAAACGGTCGAGGACGACGAGGCCGCGCATCGCAGCGCGATCGAGCGCGGGCTGGAGCATGACGTGCTCGTCACGTCGGGCGGCGTCTCGGTCGGCCCGCACGATCTCGTGCGCCGGGTCGAGGCCGAGCTCGGGGTCGAGGAGGTGTTCTGGGGCGTGTCCGTGAGGCCGGGAAAGCCGCTCGCGTTCGGGGTGCGCGACCGGACGCTCGTGTTCGGGCTCCCGGGGAACCCGGTCTCGTCGCTCGTCTCGAGCGTGCTCTTCGTACTGCCGGCGCTGCGGGCGCTGCAGGGAGAGCGCGACCCGGAGCCGCGCTACGAGCACGCTGCGCTCGCCCGCGCGGTTCGGCCCGACCCGCGCCGCGACGAGCTCGTCCGCGCTCGCCTGACGGCGGACGGCATCGAGCCGCTCTCCGGCCAGGAGTCGCACATGATCGTCCGCGCCGCCGAGGCGAACGCGCTGATCTACGTGCCGAGCGGCTCCGAGGAGCTGCCCGCGGGCGCTGCGGTCCGCTACCTCCGGCTCTAGCTCCGCTCTGCGGTCAGGTGGCCCGTGACCGAGATCGTGTAGGGCACGCCGTGGCGCGGGATGACCTGGACCGGCCGGGCGTAGGCGATGTAGCGATGCGTCGCGAAGAAGCGCGGATGGCAGGCCTGCAGCGCGACCTGCTCGTAGCCTCGCGACTCGAGCCGGGACAGGTCGTCGGCCGGCACGATCACATGGCCGGTGATCCGGTAGACGAACGTGGCGTAGGGAAGCTCGAGCGTCACGCTGTCGCCGCGGCGCAGCGCGTCGATGTGCGCGAACGGCGCCAGATACGTCGTTCGATGGCCCGCTATGTAGATCAGCTGGCCTTCTCCGGGCAGGCGGGTGCCCGTGTACCAGCCGGGCCCCTTCTCCAGCGACGCCTCGTCGGTGCCCGTGACGACGATGATCGAAAGGCCGAGGCGCGGCACGCGCAGCCGCCCGAGTGGCTGGCCGACCTTGAGCGTGCGTCGGTAGCGCGCCGCCTCCTGTGCGATCAGGCGCTGCTCGGCGCGGACGTCGACGACGCGGTGGGTGGCGAGCTGCGCGGGCGGGTGGTACCCGGCGAAGGTCCTGTCGTAGGTCTCCGTCAGCTTGTGCTGCTCGTAGGTCGTGTACAGCGCGGTGATCGGGTCCTGCCACTGCCAGACGACGAGCGCCCAGGCGAGCCCGAGCGCGCCGGCGCCGACAAGGACTGCCCCCGTGATCCTGACCGCCTGGCGCACGGACACCCGGCTAGCTCCCGTACTCTCGGCGGGCGAGCGCGGAGCGGCGCCGACGCCCGCGCACGCCGAGGACGACGGTCCGAACGCCGGTACGCAGCAGGCCCGGAGGCGTGCCCTCGGCTGCGCCGGGATAGGGCGCGTAGCGGCCGGTCGAGACGACGAGGAGCTGGGCGGCGGCGGCCACCCAGGCGAGCGCGAGCACGACGGCCACAATCGGTACGTAGCCGATGGCGGTCAACTCCGCAAGGTACCAGGGCGTATCCAGACCGAGCCGGAACCGTTTGGCGAGCAGGCCGAGCAGCAGCGCGGGGCCGATCAGGCCGGCCGCGAACACCATCGCGCGAACGAGCCGTGGGCGGTCGCGAACCTGCGGAAGCCACAGCCACGCATGCAGCGAGGGCAGAAACAGGATGAGGGCGTAGACGTTGGTGGCGATCACGAGCAACGAGATCAGGCCGAGCGCGAGCAGCGCGACCGTCTGCCCCGCGAGCTCCTCTTCGGCCGTGGCCGGTTGCGTGGGGGCGAGGCGGACGCGCGCCACGAGCCAGCCGGCCGCGGCCAGGAGCACGAAGGCGGTCACCGCGAGCCGTGGCCAGCTGCCGGCGGCGCTCGACGCGGGATCGAGCGGCACGGCCGCGCCGCCCGGAAAGGCGCCGAAGAACGCGAACAGCTCGAACAGCGCTCCCACTGACAGCCAGAAGCCGAGCCGCCGCCGCAAGGCGCGGAACGCAGGCCCGAGCGGGACGTGCCGGCGCCGGCAGCGGGCGAAAAGGTCGATGGAGCCGGCGCCGAAGGGGATCACCAGCGCGACCAGCACCAGCGCGAGCGCCCAGCCGTGCACGATCCGGTCGGCGACGTACACGTAGCTGCTCGTCCCCTGCGACAGCTCGAGCCCCTGGTCGAGCGAGGAGACGAGCCCCTGCGCTGCGCTGCCGACCTGTCCGAGGCGCCGCACATCGAACCGACCCGGTGCCGGGTCGGATCCGGGCCGGTCGCCGGCGGTCGTCAGCGTGATCGCCGAGATCTGATGCTCGAGGAAGGGCCACTGCTCGTAGAGGCTGAACGGGAAGGCGAGGTCGACGAGCTGGCCGAAGAGGCTCGTCCGGCCGGGGGAGCTGAGGGTCAGCTTCGTGACGCGGTCGACCGCCGAGCCGAGCAGCGTCGGGGACGGCGAGTGCGGCCCCGGTCCCGAGATCTCGATCCGGAGACGCCGGTTTGTGGCGATCGTATCGAGGTTCACGACGGCGAGGACGTTCTCCGCCTCGGGGGAGTGCTCCACGAAGTGCTCGGCGCCGAGACCGCCGAAGGCCCCGCCGTCGGTGGACAGGAAGACGATCGTGTGCTGCGGCTTGACGCCCGCCGCGCCACCGGTGTTGGTGTACGCGCGAGCGATCTCGATCAGCGCCGCCGTTCCCGACCGGTTGTCGCGATGGACGACGAGCCCCTCTCCGGCGGTGTCCCGGTGGGCCATGACCACGATCGTCTGCGGCGATCGCCCCGGCACGGTCGCGGCCACGTTCCGCAGCGTCACCCGGCCTTCGCCGGGGATCACGGCCGTGAACGTGTCCGTCGTGACCCGGAGACCGAAGGGCTGGAACTCGCCGGTGATCCAGGAGGCCGCGTCGGCGTCGAAGTTCGAGCCGGGGGTCCGGATCGGGTCACGCGCCCTGAGCGCGGCGGCGATCTCGCCTGCCGCGGGCCCGCTGAACGTCGGCGGCAGCGTCGTCGCCGGCAGCACCGTGGGCCGGGTGACCGTGAACGCGGCGATCACCAGCGGCAGCGCGACGGCGAGCCAGGCGACCCGGTAGAGGCGGCCGTTGACGGGCCGTCCGACCGAGCCCCGCCGTGCCCTGCGCGGTGGGGTTGGTGGCAAGGGGGTCGAGATACCGTGGCTATAGTAGGAACCCGACCCGCGGGAACATGTCGACGACTGCCGCGACCATTCTCCTCGTTGACGACGAGGAGTCGATTCAGAAGCTGCTCACGTATCCGTTGGAGCGGGACGGCTACCGCGTCGTGCACGCGCGTGACGGCGACGAGGCGCTCCGGCGCTTCGACGAGGAGCCGATCGATCTCGTCGTCCTCGACGTCATGCTGCCGAAGCTCGACGGCCTCGAGGTCTGCAAGCAGCTGCGCTCGACGAGCTTCGTCCCGATCATCATGCTGACCGCCCGCGACGACGAGGTCGACAAGGTGCTCGGCCTCGAGCTCGGCGCGGACGACTACATCACGAAGCCGTTCTCGATCCGCGAGTTCAGGAGCCGTGTCCGGGCGGCCCTGCGCCGAGCGGCGACACCGCAGCACGACTCGAGCGAGCCCGAGTCGATTGCGGTGAACGGGCTGACGATCGATCCGGCGCGCCGCACCGTGGACATCGGCGGCCAGCCCGTCCAGCTCACCTACGTGGAGTTCGAGCTGCTGCGAGCCCTCGCCTCGCGCCCGGGCCGCGTGTTCACCCGCCAGGCCCTGCTCGAGGCCGTCTGGGGCGGCTCCGACTACCGCGACCCGCGGACGATCGACGTCCACGTGCGTCACCTGCGGGAGAAGCTCGAGCGCGACGCGTCTGAGCCGGAGATCATCCTGACCGTGCGCGGTGTCGGCTACCGCTTCCGCGACCGGTGAATCCGCTTCGCAGCGTCGGGGCCCGGCTGAGCCTCGCGCTCCTGCTTGTCGTGGCCGGCTCGCTGACGCTCGTCTACCTGGTCGTCATCCCGTCGCTGCAGAGCCGGCTGATCGACAGCAAGATCGCGCAGCTGCGGAGCTCGGAGTCGCGGCTGCTCGGCCAGTACAGCTCCGACTACCCGTTCTTCGCGACCGACGCGGCCGACGTCGTCAACGCGCGGGTCGTCCTCTTCCACGTCCTGGACCTGAACCCGCCCTCCCTCCAGTCGATCCAGGACTCCTTCGGAGGCCCGTCGTCGGTCGACGTCGAGAACGACCCGGTCGCCTTGAGGGCAGCCGTCAGCGGTAATCTCGAGAAAGGGTCGGTCGACCGTCGTGACGGCCACTTCGCCGAGATCGCGTTCTCCGCGACCGACGGAAACATCATTCTCGTCTCGTCCGCGCTCGGCGACACGCTCGACGCGGTGGGCGTCGCGCGGCAACGCCTGCTGATCGCGGGCGGCATCGTCCTGGCGCTCGTCCTCGTCCTCGGCTACTTCGCCGCCTGGATGTTCGCGCGGCGGATCCGCAGGCTCGAGCGGGCCGCCGAGCGGATCTCCAGCGGACGGTTCGACGATGCGATCGTCGATCGCGGACAGGACGAGATCGGCCAGCTGGCGCGGGCCTTCGAGCGCATGCGCCTGCGCCTGGCCCAGCTCGACCGCGCGCGCCGCGAGTTCATCGCCAACGCGTCGCACGAGCTGCGCACGCCGTTGTTCTCGCTCGGCGGCTTCCTCGAGCTGCTGGACGACGAGGAGCTCGATCCGGCCACCCGTGACGAGTTCCTGGCGACGGCGCGCGACCAGGTCACGCGCCTGACGAAGCTCGCGACCGAGCTGCTCGACCTGTCGCGCCTCGACGCCGGCCAGATCGAGATCGAGCGCGAGCCGGTGTCGCTCGCCGGAACCGCGCGGCTCGTCGCCGACGAGTTCGCCGCCGTCGGCAAGCGGACAGAGCACACGCTGGCGGTCGACGCCGACGAGGACGCCGTCGCGCTCGGGGACGAGCAGCGGGTCGTGCAGATCATCCGCAGCCTGGTCGAGAACGCAGTCGTCCACACGCCGCCGGGCACGCGGGTGCTGGTGCGGGCGGAGCGGAGCCGTGCGGGCGTCTCGCTCTCGGTCGAGGACGACGGGCCGGGCATAGCGCACGAGCACCTCGGTCACGTGTTCGAGCGCTTCTACCGCGGCGACGGCTCGCGGGCGTCGGGCAGCGGGCTCGGCCTCGCGATCGCGCTCGAGCTGGCGCGGGTCATGGGCGGGACACTCGAGCTCGAGAGCGTCGATGGGCGGACCGTGTTCAGGTTGACGCTGCCGTCCGCGGAGATGCCCGAGACGGGCACGCCCTCCCCGCTCGAGCCCGTCGAAGCTTGACGTTTTGGCGAACGTTCCGAAGGGGCGCGACGAGGAGGGCCGGCCGCCGCAGTTCTGGGTCGCCGCCACGACGAGTGCGGTCGCTGAGCCTGTTCCGTTTCCACGTGGAAACGGCCGCCGTGGCTACAGTGGGTCGGCCGTGCGAACCGTTCTCGCCGCTCTCGCCTCGGCCGTCGCGGCTGCGCTGATCGCGCTGGGAATCGCCCACTGGAGCGGCTGGTTCGACGGCAAGGGGCGGATCGTGGTCGTTCCCGAGGCGGTCCCGGCGTCCACGGTCGCAGCGCCTGTCCGCGCCACGAAGCCGGTGCTCGGCAACGGCTTCGATCCGTCGGCGCTCTACACAGCGCGCTCGCCCGGCGTGGTCACGATCTACGCGGAGTTCGGCACCAGCGAGTCGCAGGGTTCCGGCTTCGCCGTCACGCGCACGGGCCTGATCCTGACGAGCTCGCACGTGATCACGGACGCCGGCAGCCAGACGCCCGGCTCACGCGTTACCGCCGCGTCGAAGGTCTACGTCGAGTTCGCCGACCGCGACCGCCTGCCGGCGCGCATCGTCGGCTGGGACGTCTTCGACGACGTCGGCGTGATCAAGGTCGATCCGAAGGTGCACCCGGTCCAGCCCGTGCCGCTCGGCCGGTCGAGCGCCGTTCGCGTCGGACAGCCCGTCGCAGTGATCGGCAGCCCCTTCGGCAACGAGAATTCGCTGGACGTGGGCGTCGTCTCGGGCATCCGCCGCTCGATCGACTCGCTGACCTCGACCTTCCGGCTCGCGGACGCGATCCAGATCGATGCTCCGATCACGCACGGGAACTCGGGCGGCCCCGTTTTCGACGCCACCGGCCGCGTGATCGGGATCGCCGCGCAGATTCGCACGGACACGGGCCAGGCCGAGGGCATCGGGTTCGCGGTCCCGATCGATTCGGCCCGCCGCTCGCTCACGCAGTTGGTCACCACGGGCAAAGTCGCCTATGCGTTCGCCGGCATCCGCACCGTGGATCTGACGCCGACGCTGGCGCGGAAACTCGGTCTCGACGTGCTGCGCGGCGCGCTGATCGTGAAAGTCGAGGCCGGCACCGGGGCCGCGCGGGCCGGTCTCCGCCAGGGCTCGGGCCAGCGGGTCGTCAACGGCGTCACCGTCCGTACGGGTGGCGACGTGATCCTGGCGATCGCCGGCCGTCCGGCCCAGACCGGCGAGGACGTGGCGCGGGTCGTCGGCCAGGAGCTGCGACCGGGACAGACGGTGACGTTCACCGTGCTCCGGCACGGGAAGCGTCTGAACGTCGGGGTTCGCCTCGGCGCACGGAAGCCCTGAGCGCGGCTGGTCGGCGCTAAGGTGCGCCGCGTGGGAGACGAGCGCCAGGAGCTCTCGCACGTGGACGCCGTCGGCCGCGTGCACATGGTCGACGTCGGCGCGAAGCCGGAGTCGCGGCGGCGCGCGGTCGCCCGGGCGCGACTGCGGATGGCGCCGGAGACGGCCGCACGTCTGCGGGACCTGCCGAAGGGAGACGCGCTTGCGACGGCCGAGCTGGCCGGCGTCATGGCCGCCAAGCGGACGAGCGAGCTGATCCCGCTCTGCCATCAGCTGCCGCTCTCGGTCGTCCGGGTGAGCGCCGAGGTCGTGGGCGGTGGCGTCGAGATCACCGCGTCCGCCGAGACGGTGGCGCAGACCGGTGTCGAGATGGAGGCGCTGGTGGCGGCGTCGGTTGCGGCCCTGACCGTGTACGACATGGCCAAGGCGATCGACAAGGGGATGGTGGTCGAAGACGTGCGCCTCGTCGAGAAGACCAAGGAGCCGCTGTGACTGCCGCGGTGCTGACCGTCTCGGACGGGGTCTCCGACGGGACACGGGAGGACTCGAGCGGCGACCTCCTCCAGGGCCTGCTCGAGGCGGAAGGGCTCGACGTCGTCCGGCGGGTCGTGCCCGACGAGCGCGGCGAGATCGCCCGAGCGATCGAGGAGCTCGCGGACGAGGCGGTCGTCGTCGTGACGACGGGCGGCACCGGGCTCGGGCCGCGGGACGTGACCCCGGAGGCGACGGCCGGCGTCCTCGATCGTCTCGCACCTGGTATTGCCGAGGCGATCCGCGCCGACTCGATCGCGAAGACGCCGCACGCGTTGCTGTCCCGCGGGCTGGCCGGCGTGCGGGGGCGGACGCTCGTGGTCAACCTCCCCGGGTCTCCCGGCGGCTGCCGGGACGGCTTCGCCGTGCTCAGGCCCGCGCTCGCGCATGCGCTCGAGCTCCTGGCGGGGGAGCGGGACGTCGGGCACAGGCAGACATGACGGGAACGACCGACGGCGTGCTCATCTACCCGCGCCGCTTCGCCTCGCTTGTCAAGATCGAGCACACGCTGTTCGCGCTCCCGTTCGCCTACGTCGGCGCGTTCCTGGCGGTCGGCGCCGTTCCGAGCGCGCACAACCTGCTCTGGATCACGGTTGCGATGGTCGGCGCGCGGACGCTGGCCATGGGCCTGAATCGGCTGATCGATGCCGGCATCGACGCTCGCAACCCGCGTACGGCGGGTCGTGAGCTGCCACAGGGCTTGCTGCGGCCGTGGCACGTCGCCGGGCTCTGTCTCGTCGCGCTCGGCGTCTTCCTCGTTGCCGTCTACCAGCTCGACCCGATCGTGCGCTGGCTGTGGCCGATCCCGGTCGTGGGCTTCGTCGTCTACCCGTACCTGAAGCGGTTCACCTGGCTCTGCCATCTGTGGCTCGGCGCCGTCGACGGCCTGGCGCCGGTCGGCGCCTGGGTCGCGATCACGGGCAAGCTCCCCTGGCAGGCCTGGGTGCTCGGGGCGGCGGTCGCGGCCTGGGTGGCGGGGTTCGACCTGTTCTACTCGCTGTTCGACGCCGAGATCGATCGCGGCCAGGGACTTCACTCGGTCACGACCCGGTTCGGAGTCGGCGGAGCCTTCCTCGGCGCGCGACTCCTTCATGTGGCAACTGTGGCTTGTCTGTGCGCCGCCGGTGCCGGGCTGTCCGTCGGCGTTGCCTACTGGCTCGGCGTGGGCGCCGTCGCGGGCCTGCTCGCCTACGAGCACGCCATCGTGCACCCGAACGACCTCCGCCGGCTGGACATGGCCTTCTTCGCCATGAACGGCGTGATCAGCGTCGCGTTCTTCGGCTTCGTCCTCGTGGATGCGCTCGTCTCGTGACGGCCGTCGAGCCGCCGGTGATCCGGGCCCGCGGGCTCGGGAAGCGCTACGGCGACAAGCGCGTGCTCGCCGCGCTCGACTTCGAGATCGAGAGCAAGGGCTTCATGCTCGTCACGGGCCCGAACGGCTCGGGAAAGACCACGTTGCTCCGCCTCTGCGCCGGCCTCGCGATCCCGACCTCGGGTGAGCTCGAGGTGACGGCGCCTCGCGAGACGATCGGCTTCGCGGGTCACGAGCCGCTTGTCTACCGCGAGCTGACGGCGATCGAGAACCTCGACCTGTACGGCCGTCTCTACCGCGTGCCCGAGCGCCGCGAGCGGATCGGCATGCTGCTCGAGCGCTTCGGCCTGTGGGAGGCGCGGAACGAGCGGGCGGGCTCCTTCTCCCGCGGCATGCAGCAACGGCTCTCGCTCTGTCGCGCGCTCTTGCACGAGCCGGCGCTGCTCGTGCTCGACGAGCCCTACAGCGGGCTCGACGACGCGGGCGCCGAGCTGCTCGACCGCGAGCTGGCCGAGCTCCGCCCGGGTGCGACGTTCCTGGTCGCCACTCACGACCCGGCGCGGCTCATGCCGCTCGCGAGCTCACGGCTCGGCTTCGCATGAGGCGCTACGCGGCCGACGTGGCTGTGCTCGCCCGCAAGGACCTGATGCTCGAGCTCCGGGCGCGCGACACGCTGCCGGCGATGCTCCTGTTCGTCATCTCTGCACTCGTCGTCTTCCACTTCGCGCTGCCGAGCCACAGCTCCGACCTGGCCGCGAAAGGGCTGCTCTGGGTGGCGATCGTGTTCACGGCGCTCGTCGGACTGACGCGGGCGTTCGTGGCCGAGCGGGAGCAACGGCTGATCGACGGGCTCTTGCTGGCGCCCTGCGACCGGAGCGCGATCTGGCTCGCAAAGGCCATCTCCGTGCTCGCCTTCCTCGGCGCGGCCGAGGTCGTGGCGCTGCCGGCGTACGCGGCGTTCTTCTCCGGGATCGGCTGGAGCACGGTTGCCGCCGTCGCGCTCGCCGACATCGGCATCGTGGCCGTGGGGACGCTGCTGGCCGCGGTCGCCGCGGTGAGCCGAACGCGCGAGCTGATCTTGCCGCTGCTCTTCCTGCCGCTTGCGATCCCGGTCGTGATCGGCGGCGTGGGTGCCAGCGTCGTCGGCAGCCCGGGCCGGTACCTTGGCTTCCTGTGCCTCTACGACGCCGTGTTTGCGATCATTTCCTGGGCCTCCTTTGAGTACGTGGTCACGGAATAACCCGCTCACGGCCCTCGCCGTCGTGACGACAGTGCTGCTCGGCGGTGCGGTCGCGCTCATCTTCTTCTACGCGCCCGTGGATCAGGACGGGCTGAACCAGAAGATCTTCTACTTCCACGTGCCGATCGCGCTGACGTCGTACGCGTGCTTCGGCTGGGGCGCGCTGAAGGCCTTTCAGCACCTGTGGAAGCGCACGCCGGGCGCCGATCTCGAGAGCTACGTCGCGATCCACCAGGGCGTGATCTTCGGCGCCATGACCCTCGTCACCGGGTCGATCTGGGCCAAGGTCCGCTGGGGCGTCTGGTGGGTCTGGGGCGACGAGCAGCTCGTCCTCTTCCTCGTCCTGTTCCTCTTCTACTGCGCGTACTTCATGCTCCGCTTCTCGGTCGATCCCGGGCCGCAGCGGGCCAACCTCTGCGCCGTGTACGCGCTCTTCGGCGTCGTCCTCATCCCGATCAGCTTCCTCGCCATCCGGCTCGCGAACAGCTACATCCACCCGACCGTGTTCACGAGCAACGGGCCGCAGATGGCCACGTCCCAGCTCGCAACCTTCTGCGTGGCCTGGGCGGCGATGCTCTCGCTCGCCTACTTCCTCTACCGGTTCGAGCTGGCGGGGAAGCGGCTCGACGCCGACCTCAAAGAGCTCCGAGAGCTCTTGGCATGAGCACCGAGGAGAAATACGTCGCGGCGGCGTACCTCGTCGTCTTCCTGTTCGTGCTCGTCTACGTGCTGATCATGGCCGCGAAGCTGTCCCGGCTCGGCCGCGACGTCGCCGAGCTGACGGCGCTGGCGCGGGAGCGCAAGCGGGCCGGGCAGGGCTCGACGGAGCAACCGCCGAAGCAGGTGAGAGTTGGCTGAGCTCCTGTTCTGGCCGGCGCTCCTCGCCTACAGCGAGGCGGCCGTCGCCTATGCTGGCAACGCACGCCGGCCGGGGCGAGCCGGGCGCTTCGCGACCTGGGGCGTCAGGGTCGGCTGGCTCGCGCAGACCGCGCTCCTCGGCGTGCAGGCCGAGAGGAGCGACGGCTTCCCCTGGGACACGTGGGCGGGCTCGCTCGACCTGTTCGTCTGGCTCGTCGTCACGGCCTACCTGTTCTGGGGCTGCCGCAGCCGGTTCCGGCTGCTCGGGCTCGCGGTCATGCCTCCCGCGGTCGGCCTGCTCTTCGCCGCCTGGCTCGGCGGCGCCACGAAGACGCACGTGAACGATGCGTACTCGTCGGCGTTCCTGGCGCTCCACGTCGGGCTGGTCCTGGCCGCGTTCGCCGGGTTCACGCTCTCGGCCGGCCTGGCCGCGCTCTATCTCTGGCAGGAGCGCCGCCTGAAGCTCCACCGGGCGGGCGGCTTGCTCGGGCGGGCGCCGTCGCTCGTCACGCTCGATGCGCTGGAGGGACGCGTGGTCGCGTTCGCCGTCCCGGCGCTGACCGGCGGGATCGTCGCCGGCTTCGTCCGGCTGCGCTCCCACGGGGGTTCGGTCGACGCGCTGATGATCGTGACCCTCGTGACCTGGGCCGTGTTCGCCGCCTATCTCGTCCTCCGCCACGGCCTCGGGTGGCGTGGCCGCCGCGCCGCCTATCTCGTCCTCGCCGGGTTCGCGCTCGTCGTCGTCGCGCGTCTCGGCCTGCCGCTCACCCATTTCGCATGAACCTGCTGCTGGTCGGCATCTCGCATCGCGTCGCACCGGTGGAGCTGCGCGAGCGCGTCGCTCTCGACGGCGACGAGGCAGCGGCGCTGGCCCGCGAGCTGGCGGCCGAGGGGTGCGAGGCGGTCTGCCTGTCGACCTGCAACCGCACGGAGCTCTACCTCGCGGGCGGGACGGCACCGGACGTGGCCGAACGGGCCGTGGCTGCGCTGGCCGAGCGGGCGGGGCTGGAGGAGGGCAGGCTCCGGGCGGTGCTCTACCGGCTCGAGGACGAGGCCGCCGGCATCCACCTGTTCCGGGTCGCGGCCGGCCTCGACTCGATGGTTCCGGGTGAAGGAGAGATTCTGGGTCAGGTGCGCGCGGCCTTCGAGGTCGGCCAGCCGGGCCCGCTGCTCGACCGGCTCTTCCGCCAGGCGATCCACGCGGGCAAGAAGGTGCGAACCGAGACCGCGATCGCCGAGAGCCCTGCGTCGGTCTCCTCGGCCGCAGCGGCGCTCGCGGAGCAGGTGTTCGGAGATCTGACCGGCTGCCGCGTGCTGCTCGTCGGGGCAGGCAAGATCGGCGAGCTGGCCGCACGCAACCTCGGCTCGCGCGGCGCCGAGATCGCGGTCGTCGCGAACCGGTCGCTCGAGAAGGCGCAAGAGCTTTCCGGCCGGTTCGGCGGTCGGGCGATCTCCCTCGAGGAGCTTCCGACCGCGCTCGCCGGGATCGACGTCGTGCTCTCGTCGACGAGCGCCTCGGGCCACGTGCTGACGCGGGAGGACGTGGCGCGAGCGCTCCGTGACCGGAAGGGGCGGCCGCTCTTCCTGATCGACATCGCCGTGCCCCGTGACCTCGATCCCGCGATCCACGATCTCGACGGCTGCTACCTGTACGACATCGACGATCTCGAGAGCGTCGTCGCCGAGACTTTGGCCGGCCGGCGGCGCGAGGCCGGTCGCGCGGAGGCGATCGTCCTCGACGAGGCTGAGCGCTTCCGGGCCTGGGAGGCGTCCCGAGAGGTGGTGCCCGCGATCGCGTCGCTGCGCGCGCTGGCCGAGGAGATCCGGGAGAGCGAGCTCGACCGCGCCCGAGCCCGGCTGGAGCGGCTGACGGAGGCGGAGCGACGCGCCGTGGAGGCGGTGACGTCGCGCATCGTCGACAAGCTTCTGCACGTGCCGACGGTGAAGATGAAGGAGGCCGCCGCCGGCGCGGATGGTGCCGTCTACGCGGACGCGCTCCGCCACCTCTTCGGTCTCGGTGACGATGCTGCTTCGAGTCGGCACCCGCGGCAGTAGGCTCGCGCTCACGCAGGCCGAGCAGGCGGCGGAGCGGCTGCGGCGACCGGGGGTGGAGATCGCGCTCGTCCCGATCACGACCGCGGGCGACCGCGACCGGACGCGGCCGTTCGGCGAGATCGGAGGGCGCGGCGTCTTCGTCAAGGAGCTCGAGGAGGCGCTGCTCGCCGGCCGGATCGACGTCGCCGTCCACTCCGCGAAGGATCTGACCGCCACCGAGGTCGACGGCCTGGCGGTGGGGGCATATCTCCCCCGCGAGGATCCGCGCGACGCTCTCTGCGGTTCGGACGGGTTGCGGCCGGGAATGCGCATCGGCACCGCGTCGGTGCGGCGGCGCGCTCAGCTGCTCGCGCTGGAGCCCTCCCTCCGGGTCGAGCCGCTGCGCGGGAACATCGACACACGCCTGCGCAAGCGCGGCGAGCGGGGGCTCGACGCCGTGGTGCTCGCGGCCTGCGGGCTCGACCGGCTCGGGCTGGGAGCCGAGATCGGGTACCGCTTCGAGCCCGGCGAGATGCTGCCGGAGGCAGGCCAGGGCGCCTTGGCGATGCAGGTTCGGCGTGGCGAGGAGCTCCTCGTCGCGGCGGCGGACGACGCGGAGACGCGTCGGCGGGTGGAGGCGGAGCGTCGCTGCGTGGCGGTCGTCGGCGCCGGGTGCCTCGCGCCGGTGGCTGCGCACCATGACGGCGACGGCCTCGAGGGGCTGGTCGCAGACGAGGACGGCCGCTGGATCGAGCGCCGCCGCGGCGACGATCCCGAAGCGCTCGGCCGCGAGCTTGCCTCGGCCGCCTCGGCGCACGCCTGATGCGCGTGATCGTCACGCGGCCCGAGGGACAGGCCGGCGAGCTGGCCGACCGCCTGCGCGCGCTCGGGCACGAGGTCGTGCTCTGCCCGCTCGTGCGCATCGAGCCGCTCGGAGACGGGCCTGTCGACGTGTCCTCGTACGACTGGGTGATCGTCACGAGCGCGAACGGCGCACGGGAGCTCGCGCGGCGACTTCAGGGCCGCCCGCGCCGGCTCGCCGCGATTGGGCCTGCGACCGCCGCCGCGCTGGCCGACCACGGGCTCGTGGCCGACCTCGTCCCGCGAGTCTCGACCCAGGAGGGCCTGCTCGCGGAGCTGCAGCAGCCCGCGGGCAAGGTTCTGGTCGCGGCTGCCGAAGGGGCCCGCCGTCTCCTCGTCGACGAGCTCGGCGCGGACTTCGTCCCGCTCTACCGGACGGTCGAGCTGCGGCCTCCGGTTTCCCCGTCCGGCGACCTGGTCGTGCTCACCTCCGGGTCCGCGGCCCGTGCCTTCGCTGCGCTCGGGTTGGATCTTCCAGCGGTCTCGATCGGGCCGCAAACGACGGCTGCGGCGGAAGCGGCCGGCGTTCGCGTCGTCGCCGAAGCAGCCGACCACGACCTGGACGGGCTCGTGAATACGATCGCTAGGCTCGGGCCGTGATCATCACCTTCCTGACCGACTTCGGGCTGCAGGACGACTTCGTCGGCACGTGCCACGGGGTGATGAAGCGGATCGCGCCGGACGCGGACATCATCGACATCACCCACGGCATCGGCCCGCAGCAGGTGCTCCAGGGCGCACTCGTCCTCGCCGGCACGCTCCCGTACATGCCGGAGGGCGTGCACCTGGCGGTCGTCGATCCGGGGGTCGGCACCGATCGGAAGGCGCTCGCCTTGCGCGGTGCGGACGGCCGGCTCTACGTCGGGCCGGACAACGGCCTGCTCGTGCCGGCGGCCGAGCGGCTCGGCGGGGTCGCCGAGGCGTGGGAGCTCGAGAACACGGCCTTCCGGCTCGAGCCCGTCTCCCGGACCTTCCACGGACGCGATCTGTTCGCCCCCGCGGCGGCGCATCTCGCGGCGGGAGTCGATCCGGCCTCGCTCGGCCCTGTCCTCGATCCGGCCTCGCTCGTCCGTCTCGACGTGCCGGTGGCCGTGATGGGCGACGGCTTCGTGCGAGCGCACGTGCTGATCGTCGACCGCTTCGGGAACATCCAGCTCAACCTGACCACGGAGGACCTGTCCCGCGTCGGCATCGAGCCGGGGACGCGGGTGGAGATCGAGCTCGGCCTCCAGCGCTTCTACGCGTCCGCGGCCCGGACGTTCGCCGACGTGCGCGTGGGCGACATCGTGCTCTACGAGGACGCGTACGGGAACGTGGCGATCGCGATCAACGCCGGGAATGCGGCCGAGATGCTCGGTGCCCGTCCCGGGGACGAGGTCGGCGTCACCGTCCGTCCCGGGCCCTGAACTCGCAGCGGGCCGCGAGAGACCTGGTGCTGTGCCGCGCCCGTCGAGCCGGTCGCGGCGGCGGAGTGGCGAGGGCCGGAGTCGAACCGGCGACACCACGGTTTTCAGCCGTGTGCTCTACCGACTGAGCTACCTCGCCGCGCCGCGGAAGTCTAGCGGCCGTGCTTTCCGCGGCCACGACTACGCTTCGTGGCGGTGGGCGGAGCGAATGGGACTGCGCCGGTTGCGATCATCGGAGCGGCGCTCGATCTGGGCCAGGGGCGCCGCGGCGTCGACATGGGCCCGTCGGCGATCCGCTACGCGGGGCTGGACGCGCGCATCGTCGAGCTCGGGCGGGTCTGTCACGACTGGGGGAACGTCGTCACGCCGGTGGCCGAGTCGATCGCCTTCGGCGACGAGCACGCGCGCTTCCTCGACGAGATCAAGGCGACGTGCGAGCGCATCGCCGACCTAGTCGCCCGGGCGAAGGAGCGGGGCTACCTGCCACTCGTTCTCGGCGGCGACCATTCGGTGGCGCTCGGCACGCTGGGCGGGCTCGCGCGCTCGGCCGGCCCCGGGGGAGCGCTGTGGCTCGACGCGCACGGCGACCTGAACCGGCCGGAGACGAGCCCGACCGGCAACGTGCACGGCATGGTGCTGGCGGCGGCGCTCGGCCTCGCCGGCCCGCTGTTCGAGGGCGAGAAGTGGCCGATCCCCATGGTCGATCCGTCCCGGGTCGCGCTGGTCGGCGTCCGGGCGCTGGACGAGGGCGAGCGCAACCTGCTCCGCCAGCTCGGGGCGCTCGTCTACACGATGAGCGACGTCGACCGGATCGGCGTCGAGCGCGCGATCCGCGAGTCGCTCGAGCACATCGCCGGCTCCGGCTTCGTCCACGTCAGCCTCGACATGGACGTCGTCGATCCCGAGGTGGCGCCCGGCGTCGGCACGCCGGTCCGGGGCGGCTTCTCCTACCGGGAGGCGCACTTCGCACTCGAGCTGGTCGCCGAGTCCGGCCTCGCGGGATCGCTCGAGGTGGTCGAGGTCAACCCGATCCTCGACCGGGAGAACGCGACCGGCCGGCTCGCGGTGGAGCTGGTCGCGAGCGCGCTCGGCGCCCGGATTCTCTAGCCCGCGAGCGAGGCGTCGACGGTGATCTCGACGTTGCCCTCGAGCGCCTTCGAGACCGGGCAGTTGACCTTCGCACCGTCGGCTGCCTCCTTGAACGCCGCGGCGTCGACGCCCGGGACGTCGCCGCTCACGCGCAGCGCGATCTTGGTCAGGCGGAAGCCGGCGTCGGTCTTGTCGAACTCCGCGGTCGCGTGGGTCTCGAGGTGAGCCGCTGGGCTCCCGGCCTGCGCAAGCCCGTGTGAGAGCGCCATCGAGAAGCAGCCGGCGAGCGCGGCGGCGATCAGCTCCTCCGGGCTCGACCCGGCGGAGGCGTCCTCGGCGCGGGCACGCCAGCTCAGCGGGACCCCGCTGACGGCGCCGCTCCCGACCGAGACCGTTCCGGACCCGCTCATCAGGTCACCGTCCCACGTCGCCGATGCAGTGTGCTCAGCCGCCATGCTCATCCTCCTTGTCGTTGCTCGCCTGCGGCCGATAGTACTTGCGGCCCTTGAGGTGGTAGGGCACTTCGGTATTGACTTCCCGCGCCATCTACGCGTACATGAGGCGTAGGGCGGATGGGCCGCCCCACGCCGCAAGGGAGGATAGATGGCCACGTTCGACATCTACGTCAGGATCTCGGCCGAGGGTGATCGCTCGCCCGCCGAGGTTGCGGAGCAGCTCGATCTCTACGAGGCGACGTGCCGCGAGTGGGCTGAGCGGAACGGAATCGAGGTCGGGGAGGTGGCGCGTGAATCGAACGTCTCGGGCGCAGCCAAGATCGATGAGCGCGAACTGGGGCACCTGATCCGGCGCGTCGAGGCCGGTGAGTCGGCGGGCATCCTGACGCCGTATCTCGATCGCTTCGGCCGCGACACCGTCGAAGGGTGCTTGGCGTATCGCCGGATCAAGCAGGCGAGCGGTCGGCTCGTGTGCGTCTCGGACGGCATCGACTCTGACCGGCCCGGCGACGAGACGATCTTCCAGGTGCGGATGGTCTTCGCCGAGGACTACCTGCGCCGGGTGAACGCGAACTTCCAGGCGCGCATCGACCGGGCCGCAGCGGCGGGCGCGTACCTCGCCGGGTGGCCGCCTGTCGGCTACGACCGCGATGCCGAGGGTCGGATCACGCCGAACGCGAAGGCGAAGCCGCTCGTGCGCGAGGCGTTCCGGCGACGGGCGGAAGGCGTGACCGCCGAGGCGATCCGCGACTACCTGCGAGAGAAGGGCAACGGCATCGAGACCCGCGACGAGCGGAAGCCCGAGGGCAAGAAAGCGCTGCGCCCGTTCGACAACATCTCGAAGGGCGGCGTACGGCACATGCTCGCGAACCGCGCTTACCTCGGCGAGTCTCGCGTGCGGACGGAGCGGAAGGGCGAGCCGCGCACGATCCTGAA
The DNA here is from genome assembly GCA_003134505.1 of Actinomycetota bacterium. Lineage (GTDB taxonomy): Bacteria > Actinomycetota > Thermoleophilia > Gaiellales > Gaiellaceae > PALSA-612. The sequence continues at coordinate 117,916 of PLBK01000015.1, forward strand.
CGCGCATCCGCCAATCGTGACCGAGGACGAGTGGGAGCGGGCGCGGGCGGCGGGCGGCCTGTATCACCCGCGCAACGGCCGATGGGCTTCGCGCTCTCGGCTGCGCGGACTCGTGCAGTGCCCGAACGGCCATCGGATGAAGGTCGGGGCCTCCGGTCGGCGTCCTGGCCCCGAGCCTGCGCGAGCCGCCTACATCTGCACGCATGAGACCTGCAACGCGCGGGCAGCGATTCTCGCCGAGCCACTGGACGAGTTCATCGCCGGGCTGCTGCAGATGGCCGTCGTCACCGACGTGCCCGAGGTGATCGCGGTGCTGGCGGGCGACGATCGCTACCAGCGCGCCCTGACCGCCGTCGAGGCTGCGAGAACGGAGCTGGACGCGTACATCGAGACGGTGAAGGTCTCCGACGTGGGCCGCGACAGCTGGATCCGAGGCAAGGAAGCCCGACAGGCCGCGCTCGACGCCGCTCGTGCTGAGCTACGAGCGACTCCAGCCCCGACGCCGTTCAGGAAGGCTGCTCGCGGTAGGGCGATGACGTTCGAGGAGGCGCTGCCGGGTCTGGAGCGAGACGAGTTCGCCCGGTTCGTGGATCGTGTGGTCGTGAGGCCGGTGGGCCGGGGCAAGCGGGTGCCCTTCTACGAGCGGCTGGAGGTGTACTGGGTCGGGGCCGAGGATCCAGCTGACCTGTCGCTGGCGATCCCGACCGAAGAAGTGCTCTACGAGGTGGCGGCATGAGCGACGGACACCTCAGCCCGCTCCAGCGATGCTGGGTGCTGCTGGACGACCTGGAGGATCGCGTGCGCCGTGAAGGGCTTCAGGTGACCGCCGATGACCTGGCCCTGGCGAAGCGGTTCCTGATGGAGCACGACGAGGAAGCCGATGCTGGGCGCTTTCCAGGCGGTGCGATGGGTGCCTCCTGGGGCGAGGGCAGCGTAGAGTAAAAGCCAGCCTCACTCCTCCTACAGGCTCCGCAGCTCGCTTCGGCGAGCTGCGTCGTGTTGACGGATAACCGGTCAACTCGTGCAGAGCGAATGAGGCGGATAACCGTCACGGCAGATACCCTGCGGGGATGGCCGAGGGGATGCCGGAGCCGAGGTTCTCGACTCCAGAGGAGATCAGGCAGCTCCGAGAGGGGCGACTCCGCCAACAGCAGGCGGCGCGCGACGAGCAATGGCAGACGAGCGGCTGGGGCGCGGTAGGTGTCCGGTGGTGCAGCCGCTGCACGGAGAGGTTCGACGGCGCGGCTTACATCTTCGATGATCCTTTCGGGCGGAGCTACCTCTGCGCGAAGTGCTTCAGGAAGGAGTGCAAGCGGGTGGAGCGGTTGCTCGCGAAGGTAGGAGGAACCGATGACGAGCCTGATGTCAGGAGGCGGCTTCGGACGCTGCACGACGCGGTGCCGCAGCCGTGCGTCGTCTGCGGGCGGCCGTTCGCCTGGGTCGGCGGTACGGGGCCTCGCGTGAAGCGGGACGAGAGCGTCGATCCCTTCGCGCTCTACTCGCTACCGCGTCCTCGCATCCATCTCTGCTCCGATGTCTGCCGCCGCGAGTGGCGCAACCGTAGGAGGCGCGTCCAGCACGCGGGCGGAGTCTGCGAGTGTGGCTGCGGCGAGTCGCTGCGCGGGATGCGCCGAGGCGCGAAGTACTTCTCGGGCGCGTGCAGGATGCGCGCTCTGAGGGCGCGGCGGGCGGCCTAGATGATCGGCTTGAAGATCGGGATCACGTAGACGACGTTCGAGCCGTCCTCCGCGGGCACCCGCACGTCCGCGACGTGGCGGGAGGTCTCGGGTGGCGGTGGTGGGCGGCGCAAGCGCTCATGTCTGATGAGCACCGAGGCGCTTCTCCTACGGATGTCGGCGCGGGGATTCTGCAGCAGCTCGTGAAGGACTTCCACGGCGACCTCACCGCCATGCCGAGCGAGCGATTCCGCCGCGCGCAACCTCTCCATCGGCGACTTCGACTGAAGTTGCAGGCGGAGGACGGCGAGGGCGGCCGACTCAGGGGCGGGCTGGCTCTCGCTCACCAGAACTGCAACCTGCCGACCGTGGCCAGCTCCACCTGTGGCTCGGCGTCCGGCTCGCGGCGGCCGGACGGATCGTGCGGAACCGTGGAGCCAAGGCGCGTGCGCTCACGGCGGTGGCCGTTGAGGGCGCGGCGCTCATACTCTTCGGGGCTGATCCGGCCAAGGTCACGGTCTCGCATGTTCAAGAACTGGATGAAGCCTCGGTCGCCTGAGAGCAGCTCCTCCGTGACGGGCGGCCGATGCGACTTCGGCAGCGGGCCGTGCGCGGGCTGGCCAGGCTCGCGGTAGTCGGGATCGCCGCGAGCGACCCTCCGATTTCGCTCGACGGCTCGCTGGGTACCTTCGGCCTGGGCAAGCCTCGCTGCGTCCTCGGCCTCGCGCGGCTCGACCACCTGCTCGCGGTAGCGCTTGATCTTCGCGGCGGTGACGGAGCGGCTCAGCCCGAGCTGCGCGCCAACGGCCCTCACCGACTTCAGCCTGAGCCAAAGCCGATAGGCGTCCTCGTCCTCGATGCCCTTCGGCGCGAATTGAGCCTCACGATCCATGCCATGAACATAGCTCCATCGTCCGGCCCGTCCTGGGTCGCCGAGGCGGCCGAGGAGCCGGAGCGTCCCGCCCGCCCACGGCCTCCGTCCCGGCCCACGTCGGCCACGTAGCGATCGAGCGGCCCCACCGGCCCAGGAGGCGCTTTCCGACCACACGAGCCGCTACAGGGCCTCGGGCCTCAGGAGGCCGCGGAATCGGCCGCGAGAACTTCCTTTCCCCTGCACACGAGCTATTCCGGGTCGGACATAGCCAAGTAGGGCAGGTAGGGATGCCGATTCAGGCCGCCAACCGAGCCGATCGAGGCCAGCTGCCCGGCAGTGACGCAGGCGCATCGCGGAGGCGGTCGAGAGGGCGGCGGGCGGAATCCCCTCGCCGGACTAGCTCGCTGATCTGCCGATTTGCAGATCTTCCGGCTTGACCTTGTCGGCCCTCGTCGGCCCTCGCTTTTCGGCCCTTCCCGGCCCTTCGCGGCCCTTTCCCGACCCACTGTTCATGCGGTGTCGGCCCTTGTCGGCCCTGACCGGCCCTCTCCGGGGCACCTTGTCGGCCCTTTCTCGTAGGGGCTACGTAGTAGCCCCGAGGGCCGGGAAGCCGGGCCGGGGCCGTGGCCGTCCTGTCGGTGGAACGAGATAAGCAGCTAAACTGTATCTCGATGCCGCCTCGCCCGACCACCGCTCCGACGTTCCCGCCCGAGCTTGGCCCGCTGCCTCCGCCTGGCCCGATCGACGGCCTGCCGCGCCCGGCGAGCTTTCGCGTCGGCTCCGCCTCCACCCACGGCATCGTCTCCACGTACTCGCGCGGCTGCCGTTGTCCGCACTGCACCTTCGCATGGCGCGAGTACCGCCGACCGCGAGTTCGAGCTTGGTCGCAACGGAAGGCGGCGGAGCGCAAGCTGGCCGAGGCCCGCCGTCTCGTCGCCGAGGCTGACCGGCAGGAAAGCGGCCAGTGACGTTCACGGCGGAGGAGGTCGAGCAGCAGCACGCGCTCGCGCACCAGGCGCGGGCGGAGGCTCGTGCTGGGGCTGCGTTCGCGCAGGCTGCGGCCGAGGATCCGCTGCGGCTTCCCGACTTCTTCCCGCTGCTGCTCGCGGCCTACGACGATGAGCCGCTGACCGCCGAGGAGCAGGCGCAGCTTGCCGCCTACGAGAACGCGCTTGTCGAGGCAGAACGGCGGCGCGGCCTGCTCGGCCTGGTTGATCTCGCCGAGGTCATGCGCCACGGCTCGACCGAGCCGGAGATGCTCGTGCCCGACCTGCTCGTCCGGGGCCTGCACCACCTCATCTACGGCGCGAAGGAATCGGCGAAGACGTGGCTGCTGCTGTGGGCCGCCGCGCAGCTGCTCGTCCGAGGCGAGACCGTGCTGTGGGTGGACAAGGAGATGGGTCGAGGCTCGCTGGCAGACCGGCTGAAGACGCTCGCCGGGGCCGGGCGAGAGACGGCGATGGCGAACGTGGTCGAGGAGCACCTGGTCTACTGCGAGCACCCGACGATGGATCGGTCGGCCGAGTCGGTCGCGTTGTGGACGGCGCTGCTCCAGAACCGGCAGCCTGCCCTCGTCATCATCGATGCGCAGACTGAGGTGCTGGCCGACGCCGGGTTGAACGAGAACATCGGCACCGACGTGGAGCGATGGATGCAGTCGTACCTCACTCCTGCGCGACGGCTCGGCGTGACGACGGTCTTCCTCGATCACACGCCGCTCGACTCGTCCGGTCGCGCCGTCTCGTCTCGTCAGAAGGGCGCGGCGGCAAAAGTCGAGCTTGAGGTCGTGAAGACGGCTCACTTCGACCGCGACACGGTCGGCCTCGTCACCGTCACGCGCAACAAGAACACGGTCTCCGCTCCGATCCCCGAGACGCAGGGCTTCCGCATCGGCGGCACTCCCTTCGTGCTGGAGCCGTCCGAGCTGCTGCTGCCGGGCGCAGCTGCGACGGCGGCCGGGGCCTACCTGCGAGTGCGGTCGGACATCCGGCTCCTGATCCAGCGCGCCGAGGAGCCACTCACGAAGTCGCAGATCACCGACTCGATCTCGGGCAAGGACTCGATCAAGCGCCGTGCGCTTGCCGACCTGGCGGGCGACCCGACCGAGCCGGTCGAGGCTCGTCCAGGCTCTCGCGTCGGATCGCTTCTTTACTCGTGGACGGGCGAGCCAGCGCCCGAGCCGCTGCCGGAGCCGGTCATCTGATGCAACCCGTCATCACGCACGGCCTGGCGCTCCCGGCCTGACGTAGTTCCCGCAAAACGCGACAGACCGGGGACGACTGCCGACGATCACCGGCGTTTCTTATCCAGGGGTGAGATTTACGCTGCCGGTGCGGGGCTGGGCGCGTCGGCTGCCCCGTTGCTGCGCCGGTAGATGAGGGCGCTCACGATCAGCGTCCAGACGGCGAGCGCGAAGAGCGTGAGCCAGCCGATCGGCGTGAGCGCCACGACTCCCAACACGATCGAGACCCAGCCAAGCCAGCGCGGCAACAGCCGGGAACGCTCGATCGCGAGACCGCTTGCCATGTACACCACGCCCAGTCCAGCGAGTAAAGCGCCCGTTGCCAGGTCGCTTTGGATCACGTTCAACGCCTGCGCTGCCCCCGATGTCAACTTCGCGGGAACGTCAGCAAGCGCGAACAAGCTCCCCGCAGCGAGTGCGCCAGCCGCGGCGAACAGCACGCCTCCGGCAAGGGCGACGGCCGCGAGTCGTTCGGCCACGGCTGACTGGCGCAGATAGCCGCGCAGCGAGCCGAAAAAGAACAGGCCGAAGAACAAGCTCAGCGTTATCAGGTAGGCCGCAGCAGTCAGTCTGCCGTTGTGCGAGTGGTAGTAGGAGATCACCTTCAGCCCGCTGGAATCGCTGTTGGGCGTGTTCCCCGACAACACGAAACCGACCGCCAACAACACCACGAACAGAACGCCCGCCACCAACGACCCCAGACGACCCCACCGATCCAGCACGCGCCGACCCTAACACTCCGACTCGAAAGCAACAAGACCAAGCAGAGGAGTTGCGGAACCCGGTCGAAGGGCCGCCAACTCCACCGGTCTGACACGTCCGTGCAATTGGGGCGTCCGGTTTCGGTTGCCGGCCTTCCACCAGATCGCGTCATCCGGCCGCCGAAGCAGCAAAGGCCGGTGGCGGTCACCGGCCCTCGCGCGAACGACCGTCGACAGGATCGCCGAGCGCATCACCGTCCAGTGGCTGCTCGGCGCTGCGGAGGGAGGACTCAGGCGCGGGAACCGGCTGAAGCCACTCGTGACGGCCGTGTCATCTCGCGTTCCGGCTTTATGGCCCGCGCCCTACAGCGACTCTACCGCGACGAGTCACTACAAGTGACCTAGGTCACTTGTTCCGGGGCACGGCGGTACAGTCGTGTGATGTGAACAGCTACGAGAAAAGGCTCTCCGAGATCGACGCCTTGGTCAAGGCCTTGCGCGGTCTCGGCCACACGGACGACGAGATCGTCGTTGAGCTGCGGAAGCATCTCCCCGGCCTCGCTGAGAAGCCGCCGCGCACCCTCGGCGAGCACATCCAGAAGTCGCTCATGAATCCCGGTACGCCGGTCATCTTCACGGACGGCCCTCGGGGAGACGGCGGCTCCGCCCACCATGAGATGACCGAGAAGACGCGCGGCGCACGCGCCAAGCGGGACGAGGACGATTCGGCTGAGGCGACGCGCAAGAGCGCACGCCGGGCAGAGGTCTCGGGCGCGCAGAGCATCATCGCGAAGGCGATCCGCGAGCCGGGCAAGGCGCACGTCCTCGGCGACGGGTACGCCTCATGACCACGGCATCACGCGGTCTCGTCCGCCTGACCAAGTTCTGGAACGGCCAGCACCTGACCTGCTTCGTCCACGAGGCTGAGGTCGCCGAGCGTCTAGCTCGCGGCTGGAGGCGGGCATGAGCACGGCCCTGCGCGAGCGGGACGCTGTCGCGGTCGGATTTGACCACTCGAAGAACCTCTCGGAGGGCATGGAGTACGTCGAGGAGAACGGCATCACGAGCTGGCGCGAGATCGAAGGCTGGACTCCGCCCGAGCCGGAAGACGAGATCGAGCTGGACGTGATCCAGAACGACTGGCAGGAGCCGGGGCGGGACGAGCTGCTGGTCGCTGACCCGTACGCTGATCTTCCCGCCGAGAGCCGGCGACTTCATGAACGACAGCACGAGCTGACCACGCTCGCCGAGACCGTCTCCCTCTCGAAGCGGGCGCAGGCTGAGCTGGCCTCGATCCCCGTGAAGATCGCTGCGTTCCACAAGCAGGACGACGAGGCCCGCGCCGAGCGCGAGCGTCTGGGCGCCGAGCTGGGCGAGGCGCGCGAGCGGATCCTCACCGAGACATGGATTCCGGCTGCCGAACGATTCTGCGAGGCGAACGACCAACTGCGTGCGATCGACATCACGGCGCAGCGCCAGGGCGTCCGCCCGACTGGATCGGAGCGACCCGAGGTGCGCGCTCAGCACGATCACGATTTCCGTCTTCTACTGGCTCGACTCCGAGGCTGACATGGGTCGGCGAGGTTTCCAGATGGCTCCGCTGCACAAGGCGAGGCACTACCCTCGGGCGGTGGTTCGCGGGCGTCCCGCTTCGCCGTCGTTCGCCTCGGCTGAGCAGGGCATCGTGAAGGCTCGCGCCGAGCAGGGCGCGGACGGCATCCACCTCCACGTGACGGTCAAGCCCTCGCCAGTCAACGTCCACATCCACGAGTACGACGGCACCGAGCAGGCGCTGGCTCATGCGTGAGCTGACCGACATCCAGAAGAGCGTCCTCGGCGAGCTGTTCAAGGCGACGGGAACCGTCCGCCTGGACACCTTGGAGATGGACGAGATCTCCGGCGTGGACGCCGGGGCCAACCTCATCGACGGATGGATGGTTCTCAAAGCGCGCCACGCCGAGACGGGCCGTTTCGTGCCCGAGGGCCATCCCCGCGTGAAGCCAGAGGCCGGGATCTTCCGCCGCGCCACACCGGCTCAGCGCCGGTTCGGCGGCCGGTTCTTCAGCTGACTTCCTTGCTTCCCGCGCCGGGCAGCCGTGCGAGCTCAGCATCGGCAGTTCCGGCAGAGCCTGTTCCGCTCGACGAACGCGCACGTCTTCTGCATCTGGTTAACCCTGGCGATAAGAGGTCGCTGACCAGCTACCTGACGGTCTCGCGATTCCCAGGGAGCACCGTCTTCTCAAAAGCGAGGGCGCGGTTGTACGTGTTTACACCTACTACCTTCCACTGCTCCTTGGTGGCGAGGTCCTTCCAGTCGCCGTCGTAGAGGATCTCGCGCATCCATAGACCGGCTCCCCGCAAGGGCACCGGCACCAGTTTGAGACGGGAGAGATCGTAGTTGTTGTAGTACCACCCTCCGGCGTAGGGGAACAGATCGGCGAACAGATCCAAGGAACGTCGCGCCTGCTTCGAGGTGCAACATGCCTGCCGCCCGATCTTCTTGAACTCGCCGGCCTCGGCGTCGAGGCAAATCATCGCGCCGAAGCCCAGGAAGTACACCTGGAGGACGGACGGCAGGTACCAGGCCTCGTCCTCCGCGATTGTCCGCACCATCTCGCGGAACGATGAGGGTGCCATCCGCGCCCACCGGCTCGACTCGTCCGCGAGTGCGGCACAGCGAGTCGCCGCGAAGGCGAGTTCGATCCGCTTCCGGTGCTCCAGATAGAAGCACGCCTGCATCTCGGCCGAGGTGCCGTCGAACATCGCTCGCCTGAACAGCTCACGTGCGCCGCCGCCGCCGCTGATCTCCGTCGCCATCGTCAACGAGATGTCTGGGGCCTCCTGGTAGAGCAGGTACAGGCGAACTGCCTGCCGCCACGGATCCGGCTCCAGCCAAACCCGCGAAAGGAGGTGCTGTAGCTGCTTCTTCACGAGACGGATGGTTTCGTACCGCTGCCACAGGTTCTTGTCGTTGATGACCTTGATGAAGGCGTCCTCGACGCGGTAGCAGCTCACCCACGCCTCCAGCACTTCATCTGGCGGCTCCAACTCGATCAACCCAGCCTCGGCGAAACTCCCCGCGATAGTCCTCGCATCCCGGTCAACGACCGCGATCTCGTGGCCGATCGCCAGCTGCACCTTCCGGGTGTGCAGCGGGTCGCTTGGATCAGCGAGGAGCACTCCGCTGTCGATCCCGAGGTGGGTCTTGAGACCGAGCAACTTCCAGAGATCGCTGAAGCCACTCCGCCCGACCTTCGACTCGACGAGGACTGACTCCTCCTCACCACCGGGGAAGCGGTAGCCCAGAACGTCCAGCTCGAACGCCTGGAAGCTCTCGTCCAGCACGCGCCGGCGGACGTACCAGCCCGCTGCTTGCAGAGCAGCGGCAACGCTGCGCTCAAGATCTGCCCCGGTCACGGATCAGGTGTAGCAGAGGGTTGGCTCGGGATCCCTCTTCTGGACACTTGATGCGTGGGCGCTGGTTCCCGTAGTACGTGCGTGACCGGCCGCGCGAGGCGGCCCGCACTAGGAGGATCGAGATGGCCACCAAGATCAGGATCACCGGCAAGCTGGCAGTCGCTCAGGTGCTCGCGGACGGCAAGCCGAAGAAGTCGAAGGTCATCTGCGCCGAGGCGGCAGCCATCGCCACCGAGCTGAAGGGCCGCACTCCCGAGGCCACCCTGAGCGCCCTGCTCGCGACCGAGGCGAAGAAGGCGGACGGCCTCGTCGTCCGCACGAAGCCGGGCGAGTTCAAGCTCCGGCCGAAGCGGAAGGCCCGCGTAAAGGCCGTCGCTCCGTGACGCGCTGCTGAGTCCGCCACGTCGAGGGCCGCCGATGAGGCGGCCTTCTCGTTGGCCGAGGCTCGGCCCAGGTGCCCCTCCGGCGCGACTCCTAGACTGGGCCGGTGGAGCCGAACCAGCTGTTCTACGGCGACAACCTCGATGTGCTCCAGCGACACGTGAAGGACGAGTCCATCGATCTCGTCTACCTCGATCCACCCTTCAAGTCGAACCAGGACTACAACGTGCTGTTCGCCGAGCACGGCACCCGTTCAACCGCGCAGATCAAGGCTTTCGAGGACACCTGGCGCTGGGACGAGGTGGCGGCGGCGGCCTACGAGGAGACCGTCGAGTCGGGCGGCGAGGTGGCGCAGGCGATGCGCGCCTTCCGCACGTTGATCGGCACGAGCGACATGCTCGCCTACCTCTCGATGATGGCCCCGCGTCTGGTCGAACTGCGCCGCGTGCTGAAGCCGACAGGATCGCTCTACCTCCACTGCGATCCGGCAGCGAGCCACTACCTGAAGCTCCTCCTCGACGCGATCTTCGGCCCGACGCGCTTCCGGAACGAGATCATCTGGAAGCGAACCTCGTCCCACAGCAGCTCGAAGAAGTACGCCCCGATCCACGACACGATCCTCTACTACGGCAAGAGCGAGTCGGCGTCGTGGAACAGCCCTCGCGTGGACTACGAGGAGGAGTATCTCGACCGCTACTACAAGTACGACGACGGAGACGGCCGCCTCCACTGGCGCGCCGACTTGTGCGCCGCTGGCACTCGGAAAGGGAGCAGTGGCCAGCCCTGGCGTGGCTTCGATCCGGCGGTCAAGGGGATGCACTGGAAGTTCAAGGTGGAGCGCCTTGATGAGCTTGATGCCGAGGGCCGGATCTACTGGCCACCAGGAGGGACGGGCTGGCCGCAGTACAAGCGCTACCGCGAGGAGCTGAAGGGCAAGGTCATCCCGGACATCTGGGACGACATCAACCGGATCAACCCGGTGGGAGGCGAGCGGCTTGGCTACCCGACCCAGAAGCCACAGGCGCTACTGGAGAGGATCATCCAGGCGAGCACGCACGAGGGCGACACCGTGCTCGATCCCTTCTGCGGCTGTGGCACGACGATTGCCGCCGCGCAGCGCCTCCGACGCCGCTGGATCGGCATCGACATCACTCACCTGGCGATCAACCTCATCCGGCACCGCCTGCGGGACGCCTACGGGAACGACATCACGAAGGACTACCGCGTAATCGGTGAGCCAGTGACCGCAGACGAAGCGGGTGAGCTGGCGAAGGAGGATCCGTACCAGTTCCAGTGGTGGGCGCTCGGACTCGTTGGCGCGCGGCCCACGGAGCAGAAGAAGGGAGCGGACAAGGGCATCGACGGGCGCATCTACTTCCACGACGAGGGGCCGGGAGGGAAGACGAAGCAGATCATCCTTTCGGTGAAAGCGGGCAGCACAAGCGTCCCTCACCTACGCGACCTTCGAGGCGTGATGGAGCGCGAGAACGCCGAGATCGGCGTGCTGATCACGATGAAGGGGCCAACGCAGCCGATGCGAACCGAGGCGGCGAGCGCGGGCTACTTCACGTCACCCGGCTGGCAGACGAAGCACCCGCGCCTTCAGATCCTCACCGTCGAGGAGCTGCTCGATGGGAAGCAGATCGATTACCCGCACGTCACCGGCGTCACCTTCAAGAAGGCCCCGAAGGCGAAGCCGAACGAGTTGGAACCTGAGCCGCTGTTCGAGTAGTGCATGGCTGCCATCCGGCCCGCCCAGTACGCTGAAGGCTCTACCCATGAGGGAGAAGTTCGTGACCGATAAGAAGATCGAGAAAATCGCGATGCCCGGCGAGACTTATGGCATCGGCGCTGACATCGTGAACAACGTCGTGAGCGGTGCCGTAGGTGGTGTCGCAGGCGCGGTCGCCAGTCAGGCGATGGGCAAGATCAAGTCCGGCAAGAAGGAGAAGTAGGGCCGCGAGGATGTACCGGATCGACTGGAACCTCTGGGCGAAGCTCGTGATCGGCTGCGAGGCGCTCCGGTCGATGATTTGGGCGCTCCAGAACGCGCATCGGGCCGACTTGTGGCTCGACCAGCACGTCTTCCAGCCCCTTTTGCAGCGCTTCTTTGGCCCAAAGGTCGTGGCCGACTCCGGCGTCAACGTTTTGACTATCACGCAGGGCGATGAAGAGCTGCCCGTCATCGGGGACATGCCGTCCCCAGGCCGCTCGCCTTTCCAGCGCCGGACATACGGCTCCTTGATGCCGCCTCGACGGCCGGGCTTGAGGCTCGGCGGCTCGGCCACGTCCTCAGTCGTGGTGCATAGCCCGGTCGTCGGAGGGATCGTGCTCGGCAGCTGATCGCCTTCAGGTGACCGTCCGCCGCATCTAGACTGGCCGCATGACCGATACTGCACCTCCGCCTCCTCCGGCTCCCCGCACGAAGATCCAAGCCGCCCGTCACTCGATCTCGAACGACTACTTCGAGCCTGCGACGGTGACGGGAACCTCGACTCACCTGGAGCAGCTCTACGTCGAGTTCACGTACGACGGCGACGGCGAGCCAGGGAAGCATCCTTGGCCGTCTGATGCGATCCGCGTCGAGGAGTAGCGACCGCCTCATGCTTCCGCCGCTCGATCTGAGTGTCCTCGACAGGATCGTGAAGCTCGCGGAGCGCATCCTGCACGACGCCTACGAGATCGCCCTCGTCTCCATGGCGATCGACCGCTACCGCAACAGGGCACGGATCCCGGCTCCGGCCGATCAGCGCTCCGTGACCATCCAGGTACCAGCCGCACGCGCGGCCGCCGTTATGGGGAAGGCGACCGTGACCTGCGAGCTGACGCTCGTCGGTCGGTAGCGCGTAGCTCGTCCTTTCGCTCTTACGAGCACTCCGAGTTGTAAGCCCAGGGCCTCCGCCGTAGTACGCTCCGGCACGTGTCTCGGCGCACGAAGATCATCATCGGCGTGGTCGGGGCTGTCGTGTTCATCGTCATCCTCGCGGCCGTTGCGAGTAGCAAGACGAAGACCGTGACCAAGACGAAGACCGTGACCAAGACGCGGATCGTCTACAGGACGAAGACCAGGATCGTCTACAGGACGAAGTCTGCCGTGACCTACCGCGTCCCAGGCGGCTGCACCTCGGCGATCCGCGATGCCAGGAACGCCTTCCTCATCATCCACGATGCGTTCAAGGCAGTGCAGCCTTTCCCGACCTACGTTTACCAGGCGGCGCAGGCGGGTGCCGCGCAGGACTCGGCGAAGATCACGAGCATCGCGAACGAGATGAACGCGGCGAACAAGAAGGTGGAATCGGACGCATCAGCGCTCGGTACGGCCGGTCTGCTCTTCAACGGCGATGCCTCGATCTGCAAGAAGTAGCTACTCCGGCCTGAGTCCATCGATCTTCTCGGCCGCGCTCGTCTCGCCCGCGTCTCGCAGGAAGTCGGCGACGGCCTTCAGGTTGATCCCCTGCAGGACGTTCGCGGGCTTGTAGTAGCGACCGCGTGAACTTCCTTCAGTGCCCGACTTCAGCTCGTCGGGGAGGTAGTCCACGTCGAAGCCGGCGGGATCCGAATGCGGGTAGACGTACCCCTCGCCATGGCCGAGCTTCCTCGCTCCCGGGTAGTGGGCGTCGCGGAGCGACTTCGGCGGGCGCAGGTTGCCTCGCTCGCGCACGTCGCGCGTCGCGTCGGAGAGCGCACGCGTGACCGCATTCGACTTGGGCGCGCAGGCGAGGTAGATGGCCGCCTGCGCCAGGTTGAGCTTCGCCTCGGGCAGGCCGACGTGCTCCAGCGCCTGGGCCGCCGCGACCGCGACGACCAGCGCCTGCGGGTCGACGTCGCCCACGTCCTCGGAGGCGAGGATGACCATGCGCCGCGCGACGAACCTCGGGTCCTCGCCGGCCTCCAGCATCGCCGCGAGGTAGTAGACGGCCGCGTCCGGATCGGAGCCGCGCATCGACTTGATGAACGCGGACGTGAAGTCGTAGTGCATGTCACCGGAGCGGTCATAGACGAGCGGCCGCTTGCGCGCCGCGTCCTCGACGTGCTCCGCGGCCATCGCCGTGCCCTCCGCCTCCGCGGTCTGGGCCGCGAGCTCGAGGATGTTCAGCGCCGAGCGCCCGTCGCCTCCGGCCCGCCGGGCGATCAACGCGGCGAGCCCGTCCGGAACGGCCACGTCCAGCATCGCCGCCCCTCGCCGCACGACGAGCGCCGCCTCCTCGTCGGACAAGGGTTCCAGCTCGTACAGCTGCATTCGTGACATCAGCGCCGAGTTGACCTCGAAGTACGGGTTCTCGGTGGTCGCGCCGATCAGCGTCACCAGCCCCTCTTCGACCGCGGGCAGCAGCGCGTCCTGCTGGGCTTTGTTGAAGCGGTGGATCTCGTCGAGGAACAGGATCGTGCGCTGTCCCTGGGCGCCGAGCCGCTCCCGTGCCCGGGCGAGCACGGCCCGTACCTCGGCAACGGTGGCCGACACCGCCGAGAGCTCCTCGAACGCGGCGCCGGTCTGGGCCGCGACGATCCTCGCGAGCGTCGTCTTGCCGCTCCCTGGCGGGCCGTAGAACACGGACGAGACGACCCGGTCGCCTTCGATCGCGAGCCTCAGGGCCGAGCGCTCGCCGAGCACGTGCCGCTGGCCGACGAAGTCCTCGAGCGTCGCCGGGCGCGCACGCTGGGCCAGCGGCGCCGAATCGGGCATCCGCTCGCGCGCCGCGTCGGCGAAGAGGTCGCCCATCGGCGAAGTATGCTCAGGACGTGTCCAGGCGCGAGCAGACCGGCCTCGAGGACGAGCTCGGGCCCGTCCTTCCCGGCCCCGGCGCGAGCGACTACGAGCGCTACATCCGCACCGACGAGCTGCTCGCGCTGCAGAAGACGGAGGACGAGCGGGCGCACCACGACGAGCTGCTCTTCCAGGTCACACACCAGTCGTCGGAGCTCTGGCTGAAGCTCGCTTCGACCGAGATCGACACCGCGACCGCGCGGCTCGTTGGCGGCGACCTCCGGGCCGCGATCCGGCTGCTGCGGCGCACGATCTTGGGCATCAAGCTGATCACCGAGCAGCTCGACATGCTCGAGCTGATGTCGCCCTGGGAGTACACCTCGGGCGTGCGGCCCGAGCTCGGGCACGGCAGCGGCTTCGACTCACCCGGCTGGAACCACTTGCGGCGCGCCATCCCGGGGGCCGGCGAGGCGTTCCACGTGCTCCGCCGCGCCGAAGGCCTGTCGCTGGCCGACGTCTACCGTCGCGCGCGTACGCACGAGGATCTCTACGAGCTCGCGGAGACGCTGACCGAGCTCGACGAGCGCGCGGGCGTCTGGCGCATCCGCCACCTGCGGGTGGTCGAGCGGATCATCGGCGGCGACGTGGTCGGCACGCAGGGCACGCCGGTCGAGCTGCTGGCGGGGCTCGTCCATCGGAAGTTCTTCCCGGAGCTGTGGGACGTGCGCAACGAGCTGACCGGGCTGGCCAAGGCCGAGGAGGAGGGATGAGCTTCGAGGAGCTCAAGGAGCGGCAGCGGATCGCGTGGGGCGCCGCCCCGTTCGAGAAGATCGAGGGCTCGATCGCCGTCATGCACGACGACCTCGTCGGCAGGCTCGCGCCCCAGCCGGGCGAGCGGTGGCTCGATGTCGGCTGCGGCACGGGCGCCGTCTCGATGCGAGCGGCCCGGGCCGGCGCGGAGGTCACGGGCGTCGATCTCTCGGAGGTGATGGTCGAGACTGCGAGCCGCCGCGCCCGGGAGGAAGGGCTGGCGATCTCCTACGCGACCGGCGACGCGGAAGAGCTCCCCTGCCCCGACGCGAGCTTCGACGTCGTGTCATCGTCGGTGGCCGCCATGTTCGCGCCCGACCAGGCTGCGGCGGCGCGCGAGCTCGCCCGCGCCGGCCGGCCGGCCGGTCGACTCGGGCTGACGGCGTGGCGACCCGGCAGCGGTGTCGCGAGGACGATGCAGGTCGCAGCCCGGTTCCAGCCGCCTCCGCCCGAAGGGGTGGGGAATCCGTTCGCGTGGGGGACCGAGGAGCACGTGAGCGCGTTGCTCGGCGAGTCGTTCGAGCTCGAGTTCCACGAAGGAGACGCCCCGCAGACCGGGGAGTCCGGCGAGGCGCTGTGGGAGTACTTCCTGTCCGGCGTCGGCCCGACCCGGCTGCTCTACGACTCGCTCGACCCCGAGCGGCGCGAGGAGTACCGCCGCGCGTCGGTCGAGCTCTACGAGCAGGATCGCCGGGGCGATGAGATCTACCAGTCGCGGCCATATCTCCTCACCCTCGGCCGCCGGAAGTAGTGGAGACCAGCTCGTTGCGCGAGGAGGTGACGAGCCTCCTCCAGCAGCTGATCCGCCTCGACACCGTCAACCCGCCGGGGAACGAGACGCAGGCGGCGGAGCTCCTGCGCGACTACCTGGAGCCGTTCGGGGTCGAGTGCGGGCTGTACGCGCGCGTGCCCGAGCGGGCGAACCTGGTGGCGCGCCTGCGTGGGACGGGCGGCGGGCCGCGGCTGCTGCTCCTGTCGCATACCGACACCGTGCTCGCCGACCCGGCCGAGTGGACGGTCGATCCCTGGTCGGGCGAGCTGCGCGACGGCCAGGTCTGGGGGCGCGGCGCGCTCGACATGAAGGGACAGGTCGCGGCGAGCGCGGTCGCGATCGCCTCGCTGGCCAGCGAGGGCTTCGAGCCGCGCGGCGACCTGATCTTCGCGGCCACGGCCGACGAGGAGGTGGGCGACGATCCCGACTACGGGCTCTCCTGGCTCTGCCGCGAGCACCCCGAGTCGGTACGCGCCGAGTTCGCTGTCAACGAGGGCGCCGGTGACCGGGTCGTGGTCGGCGGGCGGGTCTTCTACCTCTGCGCGACCGCGGAGAAGATGAGCTCGCCGTTCGTCCTGCGCGTGCACGGGCGGAGCGGGCACGCGTCGCTGCCGTCGATCGCCGACAACGCCCTCGTTAAGGCGGCCCGTCACATAGAGCGGCTGGCCGAGTTCGCGCCGGAGCCGCAGCTCATCCCGGAGGTCGAGGCGTTTCTCGCGGCCGTGTGCGGGTCGATCCCACCGGCGGGCGACGCGCTTGCGGCGGCCCGGAAGGTGGATCCGGCCGCAGCGGGGATGATCGAGGCGCTCCTCTCGCTGACCGTCTCGCCGACGATGATCACCGCGTCGCACAAGCGCAACGTGATCCCGGCGCTGACCGAGGTGACCGTCGACTGCCGCTTGCTCCCGGGGCAGACGCAGGCGGACGTCGAGCCGGAGCTGCGGAACTGGCTCGGCGAGGGCGACTACGAAATCGTCTGGAGGGCGGGCCAGGGCGGCACCCGCTCGCTGATGGACACGCCCCTGTGGGCCGCGGCCGAGTCGTTCATCGCGGAGGTCGAGCCCGGAGCCCGCGTGGCGCCGATCTGCGTCGCCGGCTTCACCGACAGCCACTGGCTCCGCGACGCCTTCGGCACGGTCGCCTACGGCTTCTTCCCGGTCAAGAAGATGGACCCGGACCTGGCCGCCCGGCTCGTCCACTCAGCGGACGAGCGCGCCGAGGTCGACGACCTCGAGTTGGGCGTTCGCTTCCTGCGCCGCGCGGCGCAGACGATCGGAGCAGAGGAGCGCTCCTGACTAGGAGGGTCTAGCGAGACAGCCGGCGAACGGCACTTCTTGCGTAGTTACTACGGACGACCTGGTGGGAAGATCGGAGAAATCTTCTCGTTGTGCGGCTGGCGCTGAGCTACTCGTTCGAGGAAGAACGGGACGGCGAGGATTACGGTGCGGTCTGGACCTGGGATCAAGACGACCCGGACTACGCAACCGCCGAGGACCTGGGTTTGATGAAGCTCTCAGACGCAAAGGCGTACGCCGAGGAACGGGGCTACCCGTTCTACGGTCACTGAGCGGTCGATTACGCCGCGAGTGGGACGGCTCGCGTATCGGGCGAGTGCCTGCGCGAGCAACGCGAGGATGCAGAGGTCGGCGTGGAGCGCAACGCGCCCTCGGCCTCGAAGGCACGTGCGACTAGGCCGGACTCGTGTGCCTAGACAGGAACAGCGGTCAGGACGATGTTGTCGCGGTAGTGGCGGGTCGCCTGGTCGAACGGGCCGCCGCAGGTGACGAGGACGAGCCGGGCGCCGCCGCGCTTCGACCAGACGTCCGTCGGCAGCTCGCTCTTCAGGTAGGACTTGACCGAGACGACCTTGTACGTGAACGTCCGCCCGCCCGAGGTCGTCACCGTCACCTTGTCGCCGGCCTTTGCGTCCTTCACGTGGAAGAACGCCCCCGCGCCCGCCGTCGCGCTGTCGACGTGGCCCGCGATCAGCACCGCGCCGGTGTTGTCGCCCGGCTGGGCGCCGTCTGCCCACCAGCCCGTGCGGTGGATGTCGGACGACACGCCGAGGATGCCCGCCCCGAGGTCGATCCCGACCGGGGAGACCGGCGCGTCGATGTTCAGCGAGGCGATCTTCACCTGCGTCGGGACGAGCGCGCCGGTGCGGTGGGCGCGCGCCTCGTGCGTGACGTCGCCGCGGCCGGTGATGATCAGCGGCGCGACGAGCGAGACCTCGGACTGGTCGGTGCAGTCGGTGAGGACGTCCTTCACGAGCGGCGAGCCGACGAGGTGCTCGCGGAAGACGTAGAAGCCGGCCTTCGCGATCTTGATCCCGGGGGACGTGACGGTGCCGTCGCCCTTCGCGGTGACCGTGGTCTTTCCGGCCGGGGCGTTCTTGCACCCGATCGCCGCCCGGGTCGCGAAGGGGCCGTAGAGCGTGACCTCGATCGCGGCCGCGGTCGATCCGAGGCCCTGCACGCGGATCTTGTCGGTGAGCGTCGAGCCCGCGCGGGCGACCTCGTCGGTGGCCTGGGTCGACAGCGTCGGCGTGGCATTCGCCAGCGTCGTCTCGGTGGTGTCGGCGCACGGAGCCGTGAACGCGGCGTACGCGGGCGTGTCGACGATCGACTCCTGGTAGGTGTAGTAGCCGACCCTGGCGAGCTTGACCGGGGCGGTCGTATAGGTGCCGTCACCCTTGGCCGTGAGCGTCCCGCGCCAGTACGGCGTGCCGGTGCAGCGGATCGCTCCACGGGTCGGGAACGGCCCCCAGAGCGCGACGGCGACCGATGCCTGTAACCCACCGAGCCCGGTGACGACGGCCTTGTCCGTGATCGTCTTGCCGGGCGCGGTCTGCTGTGAGCTCACCTGCGTGACCACCTTCGGTTGGGCGGTGACGAGGGTCGTCTCGGCCGTGTCCGCGCAGGTCGTCTGGACGGCGCGGACGAAGCCTGCCGCGGCGATCGACTCCCGGTAGGTGTAGTAGCCGGGCGTCTGGACCGTGAACGGCAGGGTCGTGTAGGTGCCGTCGCTGGTTGCGCTCAGCGTTCCCGTCCACACGGCCGTGCCGGTGCAGCTGATCGCCGCGCGGGTCGCGAACGGGCCGTAGAGGGTCGCGGACACCGTCGCGGACTCCCCGGCCAGGCCGCTGACCGTGACGGTGTCGGTGATGGCGGTGCCGGGGATCACGCTCTGCGAGCTCACCGTCGTCACGACAGCAGGCTGCGTGTCGACCCGGAAGCGCTCGGTCGGCGCATTGCAGGGCGTCGTCAGCCCGAGCGTGCTCGCGTCTCCGGGGACGACCTCCTGGTAGACGTACCAGCCGGGCAGCTTGAGCGTGAACGCGGCTGTCGTCAGGGTGCCGTTCCCCCTGGCGGGCAGCGTCCCCTGGAACGCCGGCGTTCCGGTGCAGACGATGGTGTCGGACGTGCGCGCCGGGCCGTAGACCCGCACCTGGATCGTGCCGCTCCAGCCGGAGCCGGCGTTCGCGATCGTGACCCTGTCCTGGCTCGTCTTGCCGACGAGGAGCGTCGCCGGCGTCGCGGTCGTCGACACCTGGATCTGCGTCTTCGAGGCGGAGCCGCCGGTCGAGTCGGAGAGCGTCTGAGCGGCCGGCAGGACGAGGCGCTGGCCGTTCGCCGCGGCGGACGGAGCCGTCGGCTTGAACACCCGCGGCAGCGTCGAAGGCAACGTGGAGGTGGAGGCGGAAAGCTTCAACGTCCCGCCGCTCGGCGTCAGTGTGACCTTGGCGAGGCCCGAGCCGTCCGTGGTCGCGGAGCTGGCGCTCAGCCTCGCGCCCTGCGCCGAGAGCGTGAGCGGCATGTTCGGGAGAGCGCTTCCGCCTGCGGCGAGGACGCGCACGGTGGCGGTCACCGCGGTGCCGACCTTGAGGCTGCCCGGCACCTTGATCTCGAGCCGGTAGGGCCCGTGGAACTTCGCCGCATCCTTCGCGATCGTGTCGTAGAGCGCGGCGACCTTCGACCCCAGCACCGACGGGTCGAGCTCGCCCGCCCTCCCGTCGCCCATCTGCGTGTGCACGTAGAGCATGACCGCGGCGGACTGGTCCGGGTCGGAGCTCCGCCCGTAGACCCACGTCGCGTAGGCGATGCGCTGCTGGTTCGGGAGCGGCACGGCGTTCCCGTCCTTGTTGACGAGGCTGCCGCTCGTGTCCTCCTTGTACTTGTAGTCGGGCCCGGGGTACCAGAAGCGCAGGTCGATGCAGTAGGTGTGCGCCGACCCGGGGATCGCGTTCTTGAAGTCGCCGAACCAGCGGGTGCCGTAGCGGTAGGTCTTGTAGTAGCCGACGCCGGTGGTGTTGCAGATGTCGCGGGTCCCGCTGACGCAAGGGTCTTTGGCGTTCGGCGGCGTGGCTCCGAGGGCCGCCTGGGCGGCGATCAGAGCGGACGCGCAGGCCAGGCCGCACAGGAGCCGTTGCGAGAATCGCACCGCGGCGATCATAAGCGGCCTCGGCGGACAACGATCCCGCTACGCTCTTCGGGATGGCGGAGGAGAAGATCAAGCTCGGCGGCATGGCACTCGCGAACGGCGTGCTCGTCCACGGGCCGACCTCCTGGGCCTGCGCCGTGCGGACATCGGCCGGGAAGCTGAAGGTGGCGTCGGGTCGCAAGCGGCTGATCGGCGTGTCATCCGGCACCCCGCTCCTGCGCGGGCCGGCGCGGCTCCTGGAGTCGGTGCTCGTGCTGCCGCGCGTCCGCCGGGAGCTGCCCGAGGCGCGCTTCGCGTTCGAGCGGCGGAACGTGCTCGCGGCGATGGCTGCCGCCGGGGTCGCGGCACGGGCGATCCGTGAGTCGGAACGCCTCACGCCTGCGGTCAAGGAGCTGTTCGGCGGGGTGATCTCGCTCGCTCCGGCGCTGATCGCGCTCAGGGGAAGCGAGCTGGCGGCCTACCACGGCGCCGAGCACATCTCGATCGGCACCTACGAGCACGGCGAGCAGGCCGAGAAGGAGCACGAGCGCTGCGGCACGCACCTCGTCGGCCCGCTCATCCTCGCCTCTGCCGCCGGTGCGGGGCTCGCCGGGCGCGTCCCGGAGCGGCTGCGGAAGCCGGCGTCACTCGTCGCCTCGCTCGGCGCGTTCGCGGCGGCGACGGAGGTCTTCGGCTGGATGGTGCGGCACCCCGGGCATCCGGTCGCCAGACTGCTCGCGTGGCCCGGAACCGAGCTGCAGAGCCGCATCGCCACGGCCGAGCCGACGCCCGAGCAGGTCGAGGTCGCGCAGGCTGCGCTGGACGCGTGCCTGGAGCTCGAGCATGCCGCCCGGCCCGCCGCGTAGACCGGACAGGCTTCCGGCCGAGATCTTCGACCTCCCGGTCGAGAAGATGAAGGGCGGCTACTACTCGGACGCCTACTTCAACTATGCGCGCGAGACCCTGATCGGCGACGGCCGCCACCCGCGCGTCGTGGTGCAGGTGTTCCAGAAGCACCACTCCGTGCTCGGCGGGATGGACGAGGCGATCGCCATCCTCGAGCTCTGCTCGCACGGCTGGGACCAGCTCGAGGTGCGCGCGCTCTACGACGGCGACGACATCGCGCCGTGGGAGACCGTGATGACGATCGAGGGCGACTACACGCTGTTCGCCTACCTGGAGACCGTGTACCTCGGCGTGCTGGCGCGGCGGACGCTGATCTCGACGAACGTGCGGCGTGTCGTCGACGCGGCGAACGGCAAGCCGATCCTGTTCTTCCCCGCCCGCCACGACCATCACCACGTCCAGACGGGAGACGGCTATGCGGCCCACGTCGCGGGTGCGATCGGCGTCTCGACGGACGCGCAGTCGTCGTGGTGGGGCGGCCGCGGCCTCGGCACCGTGCCGCACGGGCTGATCGCGGCCTATGCGGGCGACACGGTGCTCGCCGCGCAGCGGTTCGCCGACTGGGCGCCGGCAGACGTGAACGTCGTCGTGCTGGTCGACTTCGAGAACGACTCCGTGCGGACGTCGCTCGACGTGGCGCGCGCCCTCGGCGACCGGCTCTGGGGCGTGCGCCTCGACACCTCGCGGACGCTCGTCGACCGGTCGCTGTGGGAGGAGATGGGGGACTTCGATCCGCGCGGCGTCAACGAGCGGCTCGTCCATCGCGTGCGCGAGGCGCTCGACCGCGAGGGCTTCGAGCGCGTGAAGATCGTCGTGTCAGGCGGCTTCGACGTGGAGCGGATCAGGGAGTTCGAGGCGAAGAGCGTGCCGGTCGACTCGTACGGCGTCGGCTCGACGCTGATCCGCGGCGAGAACGACTTCACGGCCGACGTGGTCGTGGTCGACGGCGAGCCCTGCGCCAAGGTCGGCCGCCGGTACCGGCCGAACCCGCGCCTCGAACCGGTCAGCTAGGGCGCGCGCGCGAGCACGGCCTGAGCGGCTTCCAGATCTGACCGCCCGACGACCACCTCGCGCGCGCCGCCGAAGGTGCTGACGCCGGCGATGCCCATGTTGGTGACGTTCCAGCCGCTGTTGATTCCGGAGGCGCGAAGCAGGCCGCAGACGACCTCGGCCTCGCCCTCGTCCCGCACGGTGACCAGATGCACGGGATGCTCGAGCATCTTCATGCCTGCATCATGCATGTCCGCTCGCGGTGACCGTCTCACCGGCGGCGCGGGCCCAAGCTAAGGCTTCGGACTGTCGGCGCCGATGGAGTCAGAGCGCTGTGAACGTTCTGGACGACATCGCCCGGATTGCCCTGACGTGGCTTCCGCTGCTCATGATCTGCCTGATCGTCTACCTCCTCTGGCGGATGGTGCAGCTCATGCCGCGTGTGAAGCCTGCCCAGATCCAGCCCGGCTCGAAGACATCGGTCAAATGGGACGACGTCGCCGGCGTCGAAGAGGTCAAGGCCGAGCTCAACGAGGTCGTCGACTTCCTCCGCAACCCGAAGCGCTTCGAGCAGCTCGGCGCCCGGGTGCCGAAGGGGATCCTCCTCTACGGCCCGCCCGGAACAGGCAAGACACTGCTGGCGAAGGCCGTCGCCCACGAGTCGGGGGCGAGCTTCTACTCGCAGAGCGCATCGGCGTTCGTCGAGATGTTCGCGGGACTCGGAGCCGCCCGCATCCGCAAGCTGTTCATCGAGGCGCGGAAGAACGCTCCGGCGATCGTCTTCATCG